>CAXMNX010000063.1:0-42539 GCA_964194845.1 uncultured Boseongicola sp. | reverse complement strand
TCGAAGGTTTTCAGGGGCTTTGGGGCGCGCTTTTTACCGTCGCATCGTTTCTGACCACCACCGGATTTGTCTCCGACACCTGGGGCGCAGCGCGCGCATGGTCGGGGCTGTCGTCGCCGGGCATCGTGCTGATGGGCCTCGCGGTTCTTGGCGGTGGCGTGGCAACGACGGCGGGCGGGGTGAAACTTTTGCGCGTCTTCGCACTTTTCAAGCACGGCACGCGCGAGATGGACAAACTGGTTCTGCCGTCATCTGTTGGTGGTTCTGGCGCTTCCGCCCGCCGTTTTCGTCGCCAGGGCGCCTATGTTGCATGGATCTTTTTTATGTTGTTCGCGCTCTCGGTCGCAGGCGTCGCCGTGCTTTTCGCACTGGCCGGACTGTCGTTCGAAAACGCCCTTGTGATGACGGTCGCGACGCTCTCGACAACCGGTCCGCTGACCGAGGTTGCGGCGGCCACACCGCTCAAGGTCAATCAGTTCAACGATCTGGCCAAAACCATAGCGACAGCAGCGATGGTTCTTGGCCGGTTGGAGATGCTTGCAATCATCGCGCTACTCAATCCCGAGTTCTGGCGGTGAGGCACCGGAAATAGCTGATTTTCGGTAGATATCGGGTCCGTTTCGGCCACATTTTGGGCTGGCCACCAGAGATTTGACGATCCATAGTATGCCCATAAAACCCGGCGCGTCAGAAGGCGCGACCGGTGGCAAGAAAAATAGGCAATGAAACTCATGGCGACGGACAGACAGAATTTACAGGATGCCTTTCTGAACCACGTCAGAAAGACGAAGGTTCCGGTCACAATTTTCCTCATTAACGGTGTGAAACTTCAAGGCGTCATCACTTGGTTTGATAATTTTTGCGTGCTTTTGCGGCGCGACGGGCAATCACAGCTTGTATATAAACATGCCATTTCAACGATTATGCCCTCGCAGCCGATCAACCTTTACGACGGCGAAGAATAAGCGTGAACAGTGACGACGCGCGGCTCACCCGCGCGCTCGTTCTGCATCCCGAGTTTACGTCGAACTCCGCACGCCGCGATGCGGGTTTTGCGCTGGACGAAGCCGTGGCATTGGCCGAGGCGCTGCCCGGGTTAGACATCATTGACGCAAGCATTGTTCGTCTGGCGAAGCTCAGTCCGGGCAAGCTCTTTGGCACCGGCAAAATCGCCGACCTGGCCCGGAAAATCGCGGCCGAGGAGATCGAGCTTGTTCTGATTGACGGCCCGGTCACACCGGTCCAGCAGCGCAATCTCGAACGCGCGTGGAAGACAAAACTTCTCGATCGCACCGGGCTGATCCTCGAGATATTCTCCGACCGCGCCGCGACCCGCGAAGGCGTGCTACAAGTTGAAATGGCCGCTCTCAGCTACCAGCGAACCCGCCTCGTGCGCGCCTGGACGCACCTGGAACGCCAGCGCGGCGGATTGGGCTTTGTCGGCGGCCCCGGCGAGACGCAGATCGAAGCCGACCGCCGCGCCATTGACGACCAACTGACCCGCCTGAAGCGTCAGCTGACCAAGGTAGTGAAAACCCGCAACCTCCACCGCGCCGCGCGTGCCAAAGTGCCTTACCCTATCGTCGCGCTCGTCGGCTACACGAACACCGGGAAATCAACCATTTTCAACCGGCTAACCGGCGCAGATGTGCTGGCGAAGGATATGCTTTTCGCGACGCTCGACCCGACCATGCGCGCGATCACACTGCCCACCGGACCCGATGTGATCCTGTCCGACACGGTTGGGTTCATCTCGGATCTTCCCACCCAGCTTGTCGCCGCATTCCGCGCCACTCTTGAAGAGGTGCTCTCGGCAGATCTCATCCTTCACGTCCGCGATATCGCCCATCCCGAAACTGACGCGCAGCAGGGCGATGTCGTCGCCATTCTGGAAGAGCTTGGCGTCGGCTCCGACCGTGCCGTGA
Organism: uncultured Boseongicola sp.; assembly: GCA_964194845.1. Lineage (GTDB taxonomy): Bacteria > Pseudomonadota > Alphaproteobacteria > Rhodobacterales > Rhodobacteraceae > CAXMNX01. The sequence continues at coordinate 40,614 of CAXMNX010000063.1, read as the reverse complement.
TCGAGGTTTGGAACAAAGTTGATCAGCTTTCGCCCAAAGACCGCACAGCGCTTCGGACTACGGCAAAACGGTTGGGAAACATCATCGTGACGTCAGCGGTCACCAAAAACGGCCTCGACCCGCTGACCAAGGCCATTGCGCAGCAGCTGGACAGGGACAATCGCAGTCACACAGTCACGCTCAAACACCAGGACGGACGCCGCCGGGCCTGGCTATACGAGCAGGGTGTAGTTGTCGAAGAAACCGAGACCAAAACCGGCACACGTTTCACCGTGCGCTGGAGCGATGTTCAGGCCGAACGTTTCTCACGGCTTTGAACCGCCTCGCGCAATACCGCCGCCTCGCGCGATGTCAGGCAGGGAAAAGCTGTTCGTTGCGGCCAGTCGCTTAACTTTGACAAAACCGCATCGCGCTCACTCGGCCCCATGGCATAAAGTGCCACATCGCCCGGAAACAGGCTTTCGCTTTCGCAGCCGTTTGCCATCACCGCAACGTGGTCCTCGCAAAGAAAATGCGCATAAGTCAGATCGCCAACCGGCGCGGGTCGCGCGTTCGGTGCATCACGCGCCGCAACAAAGGCGGTGCTTAGACCGAAAAGTTGCTCCAACTCCGCGCCCCGCACGATCACCCGGTGCAGCGGCGACACAATCAGGTCACCACCCACTGCCGGATCGCCGGGGACTATCACCGGCCGCAGGCCCGGAAATGCCCGCATCTCGCTGGCGCGAATATCGCGACTTGCGACGTGAACGATCCGCGCAGCCTGACCGCTAAGCGTCGTGACAAAATCACCCTCGCCAAGGTCTTCAACTGCGATCAGTCCCTTTGGCGTTTCGATCATAGTTCCGGCCGCATAACACATGTAGATGTTGCCGATGCTATGGGCACCGTTCGGAAAATCCTCCATGATATCAAACCATTCCATCGACCCGTCGCTGTTGATTACAAAAAACAACCGCGTGCCGTCAGAAAGCGTCAGCACCATAATCTCTTCGCCGCGCAGATCGGTGTTGTTCGGGCCAACACCGTTCAGTTTATTGGACTGCGGCAGATACCCGCCAAATTCCAGCGTAAAGGTATATTCCTCGTCGATCCCGTCTCCGTCGAGGTCCGCAAGGACAACGGTATCGGGATCCGGATTGCCGTCGTTGAACTCCAGCTTTTCGTCACCGCCGCCGGAAGCGGCCTGAAAGGTCAGAAGAACAGTGGGCTGCTGACCGGTGCCTTGGACATTCAACGACGAATTATTCGCGGTCGAACTGTCCCCTCGCGCCCAAACGGAAAACGGCATGTCCTGCTCCTTGCCCTACGGCGATAGTAGCCGCAGCGAAACAGGTAACAAAGGGGAAAGTGCGTTGCCGCGCCTCAGTTCTCGGGAATAAGCCGGGTCACGCCCACCGCACCGGCCCGCGCCAGTGCCGGATCCAGCGTCATCGGGATATATTCGCCGCGCCGCCAAAGCTCGCCCAGATCGTCGTAATGTCGGCTAAGCGGATGCCCCGATTGCCCGGTTGAAATAATAAAGACCGAGCTGTCGGGGTCAGCAAAATCATAAACGCCCCGATATCCGGCACCATGCACATTCAGAAACGGATCTGGATCGCTGCCAGCCGACCTTCCGCGTTGCAACGTGTTATCGCCGCCGCTGGTGGATTGCCGGATATTGACCAGCCAGCCGATCCAGCCAATATCGCCAAGAACGGCATGGTCGTGCGTCGCCTGATGGGTATCGCCCCAGCGAAGCGATTCCAGTGCCTGGCCGTATCGCTCGTCGATCCAAAGAAGCGCGTCATCCAGCGAAAGCTGCGCCATGTCCGAACAGGTCTCAACCAGTGCCGACTGGATCACATCGCACCATATGGCGGCGCCGTCGATGTCGCGAAACACCCGTTCCAGAAAAATCGGTCCGGGGCGTGGAAACTCCTGGCTCAGCGGGCCAAGTTCGTCTTTGATCAGCCGATCCTGAAGTGCGCGCATCCAGGCCGAATAAATCAGCGGTTCCGGCAGATGCTCGTTCATCTCGCCGTTCCACTCAGCAAGCAGGTCCAGTGCGCGTTTGCGTTGCCGCTCGATCGTGCCTACGGGCGCGGCTTCGCCCCTGAACCAAAGATCGCGCGCGACCAGCGGCAAAAGCGTGCGCGCGGTCACCGAAACGGTATCGAGCTGTGCTTCAATAAAGCTTTCACGCGTGTGGACCTCACGGGTCTGCATCAGTTTTCTAAGCCGTTGAATTCGTTGGGTATCGCCCCATTCGTAACTCACATGCAGCGGGAAAGGACGGTCGATTGTCTTGTTGTTAGTGTTCGCCAGAATGCCGCCCTCGGGGTCGAGGTATTCAGGGTTGGCAGAATAACTCAATCGCCCCTGCCAACGGTTCACTGCCAGCCAGCCGGGTGCGGGCAGGCGACCTTTGGTTTGGTGTCGCGCCGCACGGCGTGGAATTGCGCCAATGACCTTCATCGCGATCCGTTCGCGATCGACCAACATCAGATTTTGCGCCGCCCCAAGAAAGTCCTCACCCGCCGCGATGGCCTGGTCCACATTTCCCGACCGCATGATCGACATCAGAGCCTGTATAGACGTGTCAGAAGGTGAAAGCGCGGTCCAGGCCAGCGACGCCACATGCCCGGTCGGGGTGATTGTTTTCAGGTCAAAATGTGATCTAGGTAGTATCGGTCCGTTCTCGGACCAGCGAAGCGTCAGCGTGACGGGGTCCGAGCCTTTGACGTTGACAATGGAGCGACGCGAGCGAAGCGGTTTCCAGCCTTTGGGGGTCAGCACCTCTTCGGGGTTATCCGGGTTCAGCTTTTCGAAATATATGTCCTGATCGTCGACATAGGCATAGGTCAGCCCCCAACCCAGATCGTTGGAACGCCCCACCAACAGCACTGGCGCGCCGGGAATCGACGCACCGATGATACCGCCCGAGGCTAATTCAAGCCGGGCAAGATACCAGATCGAGGGTGCTGTGAACCCAAGGTGCGGGTCGTTGGCCAAAAGCGTGCCACCTGCCGCAGACCGCGCCGGTGCGGCGGCCCAGGCGTTTGAAGCCCCCGCCAGGCCGCGCGGCGGCAACGGCGAAAGCCGGTCGCGGGGTCCATTTGATTTCGCAGCGAAACGCGGCAGCGGCGTATCGAACAGGCTGGCATAATCAGGAAGCTCGACCACACCTTGTCCCGGTGTGTCCGGCAGAATGTCGGCCAACCGCGCTTCAGGCAGCAATAGCGATACACGGGCGCGCAAGACCTCGGCCTGAACATGACTGGCCAGGTTCAAAGACATCAATTTTCCGACAGCAACGCTGTCGGCGGGCTGCCAGAGTGCAATCTCCGGCTTAAACAGCCAAAATTCGGGCGCGCCTCTGCCCCGGGCACCGATATTGACTTCCTTCAACCAGGTGTTGACCCCGGCCGAATAGGCGTCGAGCGCGCCTTGAGTGTATTGATCCAGCACCTCGACCGATTTCACCGAAAGCGGATAAAGATCAAGACGCCGCAAAAGGTCGTCAACTTTGACAGTACTCGGCCCGAACATTTCGGACAGACGCCCTTGCGCCGTGCGCCGCAGCATCAGCATCTGCCACAAGCGATCCTGCGCATGGGCAAGTCCAAGACCGAAATAAACATCTGTATCGCTGGCCCCGAAAATATGCGGCACGCTGGCGTTGTCCCTCACGATCTCGACCGGGGCAGAAATTCCGGCAACGCTCAGCGTTTCTCCGTAATCGGGGATGGAACGCGAGAAAAACCAATAGAGCAAAACGCCCATCGCCAGCGCCAAAAGGATAAGGCCTGTGGCGATGCGGACTAGCCATCGAAAGAGATGAACCATATGAGCCTTGTTGACTGCGGTTGAGGGTCCTTTAGGTAAAGCCCGCACGCCGGACGAACACAAGGGAGGACCGAATGGCAAAATGCGCATTTCTCGGGCTTGGAGTAATGGGGTTTCCGATGGCCGGGCATCTGAAGGCCGCAGGCCACGAAATCACGGTCTATAACCGCACCCGCGCAAAGGCCGATGCCTGGGTCGAAACCCACGATGGCAACGACGCCGGAACGCCGCTCGAGGCAGCGCAGGGCGCTGATTTCGTTATGGCCTGCGTCGGCAATGACGATGATCTGCGGTCCATCTGTCTGGGCGAAGATGGCGCGCTTCAGGGCATGGCCGCCGGATCGGTCTTTGTTGATCACACCACGGTATCCGCTGCGGTCACACGCGAGCTTTACAAAGCGGCGGACGAACTAAACGTCTCATTCGTCGACGCGCCCATTTCAGGCGGGCAGGCGGGGGCGGAGAACGGCCAGCTTTCGATCATGTGCGGCGGTGATCAGGGCGCTTATGACCGCAGCGAACCAATCATGCAGGCGTATGCCAAGATCTGTCGGCGCATCGGTGACAGTGGCGCGGGCCAGATGACCAAAATGGCCAATCAGATCGCGATTGCCGGGCTGGTGCAGGGATTGTCTGAAGCCCTGCATTTCGCCGAGAAAGCCGGCCTGGACGGTCGCGCAGTCATCGAAGTGATCAGCCAGGGCGCGGCGGGGTCATGGCAGATGGCGAACCGGTACGAAACCATGCTGGACGATCATTTTGAACATGGGTTCGCGGTCGACTGGATGCGCAAGGACTTAGGGATCTGTCTGGCGACGGCCAACGATACCGGTGCCAGCCTGCCGGTGACGGCACTGGTTGACCAGTTCTACAAGGACCTGCAGAAAATGGGCGGCGGGCGGTGGGATACGTCGAGCCTGTTCAGACGGCTGCGAGCACTTGGCTGAGTTCATCAGATGACCAATCGCTGGGCCATTCTGGCGCTGCTATTCGCGGCGCGAACGATCATGGCTGTGCAATTTCAGACCGTAGGGTCGCTTGGCCCGGGATTGACCCAGGTATACTCGGTCGGTCTTGCCGAGATCGGCTTTGCCATTGGTCTTTATTTCCTGCCGGGTATTGTAGTCGCACTGCCGGGCTCGGCCATTGGCGCACGTTTTGGCGAACGCCAGGTTGTCGCGGCATCGCTTGGGCTGATGGCCTTTGGTGGTGCCTTGATGGCCGTCGCGCCGGACTGGGCATTATTCCTGACGGGCCAGCTTATCGCAGGTGTCGGCGGCATCATGCTGAATATGCTGATGACCAAAATGGTGGCAGATTGGTTTGCGGGCCGTGAAATTTCCACAGCGATGGGCATTTACATCAATTCATGGCCGCTGGGGATCGCATTGTCGCTGGTCGTCTTGCCGCCGGTGTTCCAGGCATTTGGACTGACAGCAGTATTTTTGGGGATCGCAATCCTATCGGCGATTTTCGCGGTGCTCGTGCTGGTGCTTTATCGCGCGCCCGCGAAGCAAAGTGCTGCGTCCAGGAAGCGGCGGCTGGATCGGCGCGAGACATATGCCGCTTTGCTGTCGGGCCTGGTTTGGGGGTTCACCAACGCCGGTTTTGCGGTGGTCTTCGGGTTTGGCGCCGCATTTCTGGTGGAAGAGGGTTTTGAGCTGGAAGAAGCCGCGCGCCGCACCAGTCTGGTCCTGTAGGCAACGGCGCTGGTTACCCCGTTCGGGGGATGGTTTGCCGACCGCTTCGGGCGTCGGCAATTGCTGATCGCAGTTGGAATTGTCGCGATGGCCACACTGACCCCGCTGGTGGCTTTGTTGCCGGGAAATCCGCTTGTCCTCATCGGGCTGGGGGCAGCCGTCGGTGCGGTTGCCGGAGCGATCATGAGCCTTCCCGCCATCGCATTGCCACCCGAGCCGCGGCCTATGGGCATGGGCCTTTTCTTTGTCGTTTACTATGCGTGTTTCGTCAGCAGTCCGGTATTGGCCGGAGTGTTCTCAGATGCCTTCGGAACCGCTGCAGCGGCGTTTTATCTGGGTGGCGCGTTCCATCTGGCGGCGTTGATCGCGCTTTTGGGCTTCGGGCGCGTGGCAATGGTTAACGAGGCCTCAGGTAATGAACGTCAGGCCGAATAAATGACGCACCAAAAATGTTTCGCGCGCGAAACATTTTTGCTACAAGTCATTGATCTGGCTGAACGTCACGGTCCAACTATCAGAAACTTAACGGAAAGTTCGCACTATTAAGGCGGAATGCGTTAGCTTGGAATCAAAATTCGCTGCCTCTCAATCAGCATCCTGCTGATTTCGAACGCAAATCCTGATGCATAGTGTTTCATTGAAAACGCAATCCGCTTTAAGGAATGATCCGCGTATATTTTGTGCCTTCGACCGACGCCCCGGCAATAAGCCCGGCCTGACCGAAAATGACCGCAATCACCGGGGTCAGGACGGTCGTTGTTTCCGCCGACAGGTTCGCGCCACGATCATTGATCGCATATTCCATGTCCGCTCCAGCCGCCCAGCCCTGGGACGCGCGAAACTCGGCCAGCGCTTCTTCGGTCATGAAGAAAAGCACATGGGCGTATTGCTGGGCGCCTGCCTGGATGCCAAAGCTGGCTTGCGCTGCGGAATAATAATCCACGGACGTCTCGTTCACGCGCAGCGCGCCACGCCCGTAGGAAGCGCCAAATCCAAAGCTGGCTTCGGTGACAAGTGGCATGATCAACATCCCAGCGGAATTGTCGTGCAGGTCGCGCGTTCCGGGATATTGATTATCAAGGAAATTCAGTGTCGCATCGACGCGCGCGTCCAATTTAGCCGGACCTTCGCTGCCAATGCCGTTGCCGCAGGCCGCGAGGGCCAGCGTGGCGGCGGTGCCGGAAAGCACCGCGCGGCGGGGTATGCGTGTCATTTGGAAAACCTCATTGCTCTCAGTTGCCTCGCGACGGCCTTATCTGGCCGTTCGGCGCTAAGTATAGGGGAGCAATATCGCAGAGTCACCCTCTATAGTAGCAGTTGCGAGAGAATCAGGCGGATTTCAGCGCCTTGGCGATCTCGGGCGCGAAATAGGTCAGGATGCCGTCGCAGCCTGCGCGCTTGAAGGCCAGCAGGCTTTCCATGACCGCCTTTTCGCCGTCAATCCAGCCGTTCTGTGCCGCCGCCCGGATCATCGCAAACTCGCCCGAGACCTGATAGGCGAATGTGGGCGCGCCAAAGGTGTCTTTCACCCGGCGGCAAATATCGAGATAGGGCAGTCCGGGTTTGATCATCACCATGTCAGCGCCTTCCTGGAGGTCGCGTTCCACGAGACGCAGCGCCTCGTCGGAATTGCCGGGGTCCATCTGATAGGTTTTCTTGTCACCGGTTAGCAACCCGGATGCGCCCACCGCATCGCGAAACGGGCCATAGAAAGCGCTCGCGTATTTGGCGGCATAGCTGAGAATGCAGGTGTCGTGCAGGCCCGCGGCTTCGAGCGCGGTTCGCATTGCGCCGATCCGACCGTCCATCATATCGGAGGGGCCTAGAATATCCACGCCCGCCTCGGCCTGAGCGACAGCCATTTTCACCAGCGCTTCAACGGATGCGTCGTTGAGAACGACGCCGTCACGAACCAGCCCGTCGTGGCCGTTGATGTTATAGGGGTCGAGGGCGACGTCGGTCATCACCGCAATCTCGGGGAACGACGCCTTGATGGCGCGGGTTGCCCGGTTCGAGAGGTTGTCGGGGCTCCAGGCTTCGTCGCAAGTCTCCGTTTTGAACGTGGTGTCGATGTAGGGAAAGAGGCAGATCGCCGGTATGCCAAGTTGGGCGGCTTCTTCGGCTGCTCGGACGGCGCGGTCAATCGTCAGCCGTGCGACACCCGGCATCGAGGAAACCGGCGTTTCTGCGTTGTCGCCTTCGCGCAGGAAAATCGGCCAGATCAGATCGTCAACGCTGAGCGTTGCCTCGCGCACCAGGCGGCGCAGCGCATCCAGCCGCTTGGTGCGGCGGAACCTTGTCGCTGGATAGGGGCCGATTGTCATTGTTTGCCGACTTTCATGCACCGGATTGCTTTCTTTTGCGGTAGCGACCGGTTCGGCACTGGTCAAGACCGGGCGCTTTTCCTAGTGTCCGCCGAAATTGACTTTTGAGGCAGCGCGTGGATTGGTACGAAACCGTCTTTGAAGTGATCGAAATGCGATCCTTCTCGAACCTTTGGTACTGGATCGCGCTGGCGGTGCTGTGGTCTTCGGTCAGCCATTGGGTTCTGGGCGTTCCCTTCGATATGATCATTCGCGCGCGTCGCCAGAAAGACGACGAATCGATGGCCGATTTGCACGATCTGGTGGGGATCAACGTGCGGCGGATTCTGTATATTGCCGAAACTGCGGGTTCCTGGATTTTGCTGTTTGGCTCGGCGACTTTCACCGCACTTCTGCTGCTTTCGGTATTTTATGATGTCGAGATTGCACAAGCGGTTCTGCTTTTGGCCGGACCCTTAGGGGTAATTGGCGCGCTATCGGTGTGGACATCCCGAAAGATACGGATCAGCGGGGACCAAGGTGAGGTGTTGATCCGGCGGCTGATGAAACACCGTTTTTTCACGCAGATGATCGGGGTTCTCGCGATATTTGTGACCGCGATGTTCGGGATGTACAAAAACTTTTATGTCGGACCGCTTGGCTTTTAGGCCCAATTGGTTGACAGCGCCTGCTGAGCGGTTACGTCCCGGCCAATGACCGATCCCCGCCACATCACCATCAGCGGTGCGCCGGAAGGCATTGACGCGACGCTTGTCCTTTCCGAGCTGGAGCAGTCGGGCGGTGCGGTCTGCCATGTGGCGCGGGATGACAAGCGCATGGCGGCTATGCGCGAGGCGCTGGCGTTCTTTGCGCCAGACCTGCCTGTGATGACATTTCCGGGCTGGGATTGCCTGCCCTATGACCGGGTGTCGCCGAACGCGGATATCTCGGCCACGCGGATGGCAACGCTGGCGGCACTGGTTCATGGGATGCCGAAGCGGTTCGTTCTGCTGACGACGCTGAACGCCGCGACCCAGCGGGTGCCCGCGCGCGAATTGTTGAGCGAGGCGGTGTTCACGGCGCGGGTTGGTGACCGGGTGGACGAAGCGGGATTGCGCGCTTTTCTGGTGCGGATGGGTTTTGTGCAGGCGCCGACAGTGACCGAGCCGGGCGACTATGCGATCCGGGGCGGGATCATGGATATCTTTCCGCCGGGCGAGGGCGGGCCGGTGCGGCTGGATTTCTTCGGCGATGTTCTGGAAGGCGCGCGGCGGTTCGATCCAGTGACGCAGCGGACGACCGAGGCGCTGACGGTGGTGGAACTGGCACCTGTGTCGGAGATCATTCTGGACGAGGCGTCGATCACCCGGTTCCGGCAGAATTATCGCCTGGAATTTGGCGCGGCTGGCACCGACGATCCTTTGTATGAGGCGGTTAGTGCCGGGAAAAAGCACGCAGGTGCCGAGCACTGGTTGCCGTTTTTCCACGAGCGGCTGGAGACGCTGTTCGACTATCTGCCGGATGTGACATTCGCCCTGGATGACCATGCGACCCCGGCGCGGCTGGCGCGGTGGGACGCGATTGACGACCAATACGACGCGCGCCACGAGGCGATGAGGGCAAAGGGGCGGATCGACAGCGTATACAAGCCTTCGCCACCGGGGCTGCTGTATCTGGACGATGACACCTGGAATGCCACCGTGACCGGCCGCCGGATGTTGCAGTTTGTCGCGTTGCCGCAGCCGACGGGGGTTAGTGTGACAGATGCGGGCGGGCGGATCGGGCGCGATTTTGCGCCCGAGCGCAGCCAAGAATCGGTGAGCCTTTTCGGCGTGCTAGCGGATCATGTTCAGGTGCGGCGCAAGGGCGGGCAAGTGGTGGTCGCGTCTTATTCCGAGGGCGCGCGCGAGCGGCTTCAGGGTTTGATGGAAGACCAGGAGATCCATGGTGCGACGCCAATTGGCGACTGGCGCGATGTGCCTGGCGGAAATGGTGGCGTTTTCCTGGCTGTCTGGGCGCTAGAACACGGATTCGAGGGCAAAGATGGGCTGACCGTTATCTCGGAACAGGATGTTCTGGGCGACCGGTTGGTGCGCGCGCCGAAACGGAAACGGCGTGCAGAGAACTTTCTGACCGAGACCCAGACGCTGTCGCCGGGCGATCTGATTGTTCACGTCGATCATGGTGTCGGGCAGTATCAGGGGCTTGAGGTAGTCGAGGCGCTTGGTGCGCCGCACGAGTGCATTCATCTGGAGTACGCAGGCGAAACCCGGTTGTTTCTGCCGGTCGAAAACATCGAGCTATTGAGCCGGTATGGCCACGACGAAGGGATGCTGGACCGGTTGGGCGGCGGGGCCTGGCAGGCGAAAAAGGCCAAGCTCAAGGAACGCATTCGCGAGATTGCCGATAAGCTTATTCGGGTGGCGGCGGAGCGGTTGCTCAGATCCGCGAAGGTTATGGAGCCGCCGGATGGGATGTGGGACGCGTTTTCGGCGCGGTTTCCATATGAGGAAACCGACGATCAGCTGAGCGCGATCAACGACACACTGGACGATCTGGCATCGGGGCGACCAATGGATCGGCTGATCTGCGGTGACGTGGGGTTCGGTAAAACCGAGGTTGCAATGCGCGCCGCATTTGTGGCGGCGATGTCGGGCGTTCAGGTCGCTGTCATCGCGCCGACGACGCTTTTGTCGCGGCAACACGCGCTAAGTTTCCGCGAGCGGTTCCGGGGTTTTCCTATTGAAGTGCGGCAGCTTAGCCGTTTCATCGGTGCGAAAGAGGCGCAGACTACACGGGACGAGCTGGCGCGTGGCACAGTTGATATTGTGATCGGCACGCACGCGGTTTTGGCCAAACAGGTTCGGTTCAAGAACCTTGGGTTGCTGGTCATCGACGAAGAACAGCATTTTGGTGTGAGCCATAAAGAGCGGCTGAAATCCATGCGTTCGGATATTCACGTGTTGATGCTGACGGCAACCCCGATCCCGCGCACATTGCAATTGTCGCTGACCGGCGTGCGCGACCTGTCGATCATTTGCACGCCGCCCGTCGACCGCCTGGCGATCCGCACATATGTCAGCGAGTTCGACACCGTGACGCTGCGCGAAGCGTTGCTGCGCGAGAATTATCGCGGCGGGCAGTCGTTCTTTGTCGTGCCGCGCATTGCCGATCTGCCGGAGACCGAAGACTGGCTGAAAGATCAGGTGCCCGAAGTGAGCTATGTGGTCGCCCACGGGCAGATGGCGCCGGGCACACTGGATGACCGGATGAATGCCTTTTACGACGGCAAGTTCGGCGTGCTGCTGGCGACGTCGATTGTGGAATCGGGGCTGGATATACCGACCGCGAACACCATGATCGTGCATCGCGCCGACATGTTCGGGCTGGCGCAGCTTTATCAGATCAGGGGTCGGGTGGGGCGGTCGAAACTGAGGGCATATGCCTATCTGACCACAAAACCGCGCGCACGGCTGACACCGCAGGCCGAAAAGCGGCTGCGCGTGTTGGGATCGCTGGATTCGCTCGGGGCCGGGTTCACGCTGGCGTCACAGGACCTGGATATTCGCGGCGCGGGGAACCTTCTGGGCGAGGAACAATCCGGTCATATCCGCGAAGTGGGCTATGAGCTTTACCAGTCGATGCTGGAAGAGGCGATTGCCAAGATCAAGGCCGGTGAGATGGAAGGGCTGTCGGATGCCGACGATCAATGGGCGCCGCAGATCAACCTGGGTGTGCCGGTTCTGATCCCGGAGGCATATGTGCCGGATCTGGATGTGCGACTGGGGCTTTACCGGCGGCTTTCGGGATTGTCGAACAAGGTGGAACTGGAAGGGTTTGCCGCGGAACTGATCGACCGGTTCGGCAAGCTGCCCAAAGAAGTGAACACGCTGTTGCTGGTCGTGCGGATCAAGGGCGAGTGCAAGAAAGCCGGGATAGCGCGGCTGGATACCGGACCCAGAGGGGCGACCATTCAGTTTCACGGCGATAAGTATGCCAATCCCGCCGGGCTGGTGGATTTCATCACCGATCAGCGCGGTCTTGCCAAAGTGAAGGACAACAAGATCGTCATTCGGCGCGACTGGAAGAGCGCCGGCGACCGAATCAAGGGCGCCTTTTCGGTCGCACAGGATCTGGCGCGATATGCCCGGGCGGTTCAGAAAACCGGGTGATTGCGCCAGTTTGGAACTGCGGCCCGTGCGTATTTCAGGAAAAGATGAAGGGTTACTTGATCACGGGTGTCAGTTGGGCATCGGTCTGAGACGGCATGTCTTGGAGCATCGAGATCAAGAGAAGCGCCAGAACCGACCCCGCAAGAACGCCAAATGCGGCGGGCAGCGGTGTGCCGTCGAAGGCGAGGCTGACCGGGACGGCGAGAAGAACCGCCAATACGGTGGCGGTGGCAGAGATTATCGACGCCGCCATTCCTGCGATATGGCCCATCGGCTCCATCGCAAGCGCGTTCATATTACCGATGCCGAGACCGGCCATGTAGAAGATTGCGGTCTGCCAGATGATATACATTGCAAATGGCATACCTGCGGAAAGTTCAAATACGGTCAGCGTCAGGATGTATATGAGCGTGATTGTCAAAAGGCCGAACAGCGCCCATCGAACCACGAACCGCATACCAAGACGGACGACCACGAACGCGTTCAGAAGGCTGGCTGATGCGGACACAGCGGCGATGGCACCGAACCAGAGCGGAAAGCTGTCGCCGCGGTTGAATGTCAGGTCGAAGATTTGCTGTGATGACATCAGCGCGATGAAAAGCATCGCAAATATCAGCGTCTGAACAGCGGTGGACAGCATGACCTGCTTGTTTCGGGCAACCTCGGTGACACCCTCCCATAGCTCGTGAGGTCGGAACGGGCGGCGGCGTTCGGGCGGCAGTGTTTCGGGTTGGCGGATCAGGAGCCAGGCCATTGAGATGACCGAGAAAATGGCGAATGATAAGAAAATTGCGCGCCAGCCAAACGCCCAGGCAATCGCCGCACCCATCGTTGGCGCGATGACGGGGACAAGCGTGAAGACCATCATCACGAAGCTGACGATCCGCGCCATTTCCCGGCCTGAGAACAGATCGCGCGTGAGCGCAAGCGCAACAATCCGCGGACCAGCGGCACCGAAGCCCTGGAGCATTCGCGCAGCAAGCATCATCTCGAACGTCGGCGCCATCGCGGCAAGAAGCGCGCCGATGATATAGATCACGGCTCCGATGACCGCGATCGGGCGGCGACCGTAGGCATCGCTGAGCGGACCGGCGATCAGGGTGCCGGCGCCCATGCCCACAACGAATGTTGCAATGACAAGCTGCGCTTTGTTTGGCGCATCGGGGGTCAGCGCGTCGGCGATGCCCGGCAGAACCGGCAGCATCGCGTCGATTGAAAAGGCGACCGTGGCGGAAAGCATCGCCAGAAGCGCGATCAGCTCGGTGCGTGAGATGGCGAGTTTGGGATCAGAAGACATGAGAGGTCCGCGCGATCATGCGTCGGTCTTTCGCGCCTGTTCCGCAAGTTCGTCGATGACGCGGAGCCAGAGATCGGGCGGTTGCGCACCGGGAGCAACTTGTTGATTGGCAATTACAAAGGTCGGCACGCCGGTGACGCCACGATCGCGGGCGTGCAGGTCGCGGGAGCGGATTTCCTCCAGATCGGCATCGCTTTCGAAAAGCCGGTCGGTCATGGCGCGGTCAAGGCCTGCGCCCTGGGCTATGTCCAGAAGTATGGTCCGGTCGCCGATGTCACGACCTTCCTCGAAATAGGCTTTGAATAGTCGGGATACGATGGCGGTTTGGCGGCCTTCGAGCCCGGCCCAGTGGATCAGGCGATGGGCGTCGATAGAGTTTGGAGTTCGTTTGATATTGGCGAAATCAATGGCGAGACCTGCGGCCTCGGCCGCTTTGGCGATATTTGCATAGACGCGGGTGGCGCTTTCTTTGCCGCCGAATTTCGTCTCGAGATATTCGCGGCGCTCCATGCCCTCTTTCGGCATGTCTGGGTTTAGCTGAAACGGATGCCATTCGATGTTCAGAGGATGATCGGGGCGTGCTTCGAGAGCGCGGTCAAGGTTCGCTTTGCCGATATAGCACCAGGGGCAAATTGGGTCGGAAAGGATGTCGAGCTTGATCATGAGGGATTTTCTGTCGCAGCCTTGAGCCGGGCGCGCAAGAGCTTTCCGCCGCGGCCTCGCGGAAGTGTGTGGTGGTGGTGAAAGATGCGGGGTTGCTTGTAGCGCGCGAGGTGTTCGGCGGCATGGGACCCGAGCGTCTGAGCATCGAGCGGGGTCTCAGATGCGTAGTGAAGGGCGACGACCGTGGTTTCTGCATCCAGCTTCTCGTCAACGGCGGCGGCATCGTCGATCCCGGCGTGGCGCATCATGGCGTCTTCGATGTCGAGCGGCGAGATGCGATACCCGCCCGCGGTCAGAATATCGTCGCGGCGTCCGAGGTAAGTGATGGCACCGTCAGCGGCCATCTGGCCGGTGTCGCCGGTCAGAAACCAGCCATCGCGAAACCGTTCACCTGTGGCATCCGGGGCCTCGAGATATCCCAGCATCACACCTGGATCGTCGGCGGAAATGGCAATCTCGCCGGGATCACCACGGGAAACCGGGCCGTTTTTGTCAAGGATTGCGACACGGCGACCGGGCTGAGTATACCCAATCGCGCCTTCAGGAGCGGGGCGGGCTGGAGCAGAGGAAATGAAGGTCGAACACTCGGATTGCCCGAATGCTTCGTAGATTGCAGTGCCGGTGGCTTGTTTCCAGCGCGTGCGGAGTGTCTCAGGGAGCTTTTCACCGGCAGAGAACGCGTGGCGGAGTTTTGGCAGCGCCGGGATTTCGGACCGAAGGAGGCGGCGAAATACACCCGGAGCGGCGGCGAAGAGTGTCGCGTCGTGGCGCTTCATCAATTGCGGCAAAAGCGCAGGATCGGTACCTTCGGCGACGACCAGCGCGGTGGCACCGACACTCCATGGGTCGAAAAGCCCGGTGCCGAGCGTATAGGTCCAGTTGAATGCGCCCGCGTGCAGCAGGCGGTCGGCAAATAACAGATCGTACCATCCATAATGCATGGCACGCCTCGCCCAGATCGCCCGGTGGGCGTGAACCACACCCATCGACTTGCCGGACGTGCCGGAGGTGAAAATGATGTAGGCCGGGCGTACCGGGTCGCCCATCACCGGCGCGTCAATCGGGTCTGCACGGGTGAGAGCGGCGGGGTCAATAGTTTCGCCATTACCGTCACCGATTATAGCGGCGGGTTGTATGATATCGCGAAGGCGCGCAAATTCTTGTCCCGTGATCCCGGCGGCGGTTGGCACCGGAAGGATGCCTGCGGCGACGGCGGCAAGGAATGTGACTGGAAAATCAGGCGTATTTCCCAGCCTGAGAAGCAGCTTGTCGCCCGGTTTCAGCCCGACTTTCAGCAGCCCGCCCGCCGTTCGAAGCACCGCCTCGCGCAGTCGCCCATAGCTCCAACGTTCGGCGCTGCTGGAGCGCAATACAGCCATAGCAATCTTGTCGTTGTCGGCGCCGTTCGCCCAAAGCACGTAGGCTGCAAGATTGAACGGCGCGGGGCAGGGCAGAATCGGGCCTTGATCGTCGACGGAGAGCATATGACCCGCCTAGTGCATTTCCGGATTGAGCGGTATCGAAATACGCCGCCGCGCGCCCGCGTTGCAAGGGGCGCGCGAGGTGAGTTATAGGCTGCAGATGGTGCAGAAAAACCAACCCGAACTGATCCGGCTGGCGTTGGGGGCGGACGAGGCGGCTGAACCGCAGTCGCTAGACCTTGGGGCAACGGTGCGCGAACTGCGCAAAGAGCGGGAATGGACCTTAGAGCAGGCCGCAAAACGTGCCGGGCTGGCGCGGTCAACACTTTCGAAAATCGAAAACGGCCAGATGTCGCCGACTTATGAGGCGTTGAAAAAGCTGGCCACGGGTCTGGATATCTCGATCCCGCAGCTTTTCACGGCACCCGCGCGCGATCAGGTGACCGGGCGATTGACCGTAACCAAGGGAGGTGACGGGCAGGCGCTTGCCACCGTCACGTATGAACATGAGCTTTATGCAGGCGCGCTGACCAAGAAGTCGATGCTGCCCTATCGGACCAAGATCCATGCGCGGTCAATGGATGAGTTTGACGGCTGGGTGCGGCACGACGGCGAAGAGTTTCTGATGGTTTTGACGGGGACCATTCGTCTGTTCACCGAGTTTTATGAGCCGATTGATCTTCGCCGGGGCGACACCGCTTACTATGACGCGGCGATGGGGCATAATGTGATTTCGACGAGCGATGAGGATGCGACGATCCTTTGGGTGACAGCGTTGGGGAAGGGGTGAAGCGTTTTGCGTTCAATTTGAAACACAATTCGCCGAGCAAACTGGCCCCGGAGCCGGCGGCCCCGGGGCCAACGATGCTATGGCCGGACTCATACTGCTTTTACTTGAAGGTCACCAACCCGTGCATGCCGACCTCGCGGTGGCCTTCGAGCTCACAGGCAAGCTCGGCGACCTCGATCGTCTGAACGGGCACGAAATACCAGTCCACGGTGCGACCGGGTCCAACCTCAACTTCGTGGACCGCGCCTTTTACCTCGACGATCATCTCGCCGTCGGCATCTTCGACCTCGACCTTGCGGGTGAACATCTTTTCGCCCGCCTCGCCGAAAGTGATCTCGTGTTTGATCGGGTCAATATTGACCAATTTCAGCTTGTAGGCCTGGCCGGTCTCGAAAACGAACTCGCTCGGCTCGAAATACATCCTACCAGCGTCGTCGGTCCCCATGGTCAGGACCACTTCCTGAACATCCGCCCGTGTCAGATCGCCCGCAGCAATTACAGGCGCGCCGATTCCGAGGGCTGTGATCGCAGTGCATAGCAATAAAAGTCTCATGATCGTTCCTCCAGATTCACACTGGGCATCAAGAGCGCCCGGTACAAATTATTGCTGCAGAAACGAAATTTCGCATTGATGCAGATCAAGTAATGCACTGTTCTTCCAATCACCGACCTGACAACTTGCCGCTAATCGGCTTGGAAGCCCACCTATTAACTGCATTGCCTCTCAAATGTCAGAATACAGCCCGGCACTAAATTGCCGGGCACAAATAGATGGTCGCTGCGCCAGCAATTATCGGTCAGCAAGACAACACTCCGGCGATCCGGCACCCAAGCCTAAAATTGCCCACCGGGCAGACAGCCCAGAGAACACTATGATGGTTGCCGCCGCTCAATTCACTCGGTCTATGGCACTTGCGACGCCGGACACGTCTTGGCCGAAGCCTTCAAACACGTTGTTGACGGCGACGGGACAGTTTGTCGGGCGGCTGTCTGTGGTATGTCGGCTCCGGAAGAGGCGTGCATCGCCCGGGCTTTTTGCATTCAGTGCAAATTACCCGTGGCCGGTTTGTGGGGAAGATTGATCCAGACATTAGTGCGATATGTGAATGATCATTGGCAGGGTCACCACGGGCTCGCCTGGTCTTTCTGGGTCAATCTGGTTCTGATCCGCGTTCTGGTTTTTCTGGCGCAGGAATGGATCAGCCCGGCCACGGGACACGTTAGTATCGACTGCAATGCGCTGATACCTGCTTTGGTGTTGGTATTTCACGGAATTCTGTTTTTCTGGCAGGTCATTGGGGTGCTTCGTGCGGCTGGGTTCCACGTTCGCTCCAGCGGGTCAATGGCACCTGTGTGGGGCGTTCAAATGGCCGTTATCGTCGCCTTTTTTTGGACCATCTCCTATACGATTGAAGCCTGGCAAATAACGCTGCCTGCTTCAGACAAGGTCCCAAGCCAGGCCGAGCTCAATGCCGAGCGCGCGGCGAAATACAATATCGAGCCGAGTGTTGACGGGCGGTCTTTGACGTTGACCGGTTCGTTGGAACTTGGAATTACCGCCCGCCTGAAAGACCAGCTTGAGGTTCATCCGAATGTTGAGCAGATTGTGCTGGCGAGCACCGGCGGCAATATCTACGAGGCCCGAGGGCTTGCAAACGCGATCAGGCAGAATGGTCTGAACACAAAGGTGATTGGTGAATGCAGTTCGGCTTGCACAACCGTATTCATTGGCGGTGCCGAAAGGCGATTGGCATCGGGCGGAAAACTTGGGTTTCATCAATACCGAATTGATGCCGACTACGCGGTTCTGAATGCGGACCCGGTGCGCGAGCAAACCCGCGACCGCGCCATCTTTCTGGCATCTGGGGTTGCCATTTGGTTCGTGGACAAGATGTTCGACAGCGATGCGTCAGAGATGTGGTTTCCCGAAATATCCGAACTGATTGATGCGCGTGTCGTCACAGCCGCACCAATTCAAAGCACCGATTGATCGGCCGATGGTGAAGAGAAGCCGCCGGAACGAGGCGCCTTCAGGCTATCTTAAATCGCCCGATCAATCGCGCGCGCGCCGCCGGAGACGTCCTGGCCGAAGCCTTCGATGGTGTTGCAGGCGGCAAGCGCCAGGGTCATGCCCAACAGTATCGCTAGTTTCTTCATGTTCTATTCCTCATGCCACCAGACATCTGGCTGAAAGCCGATCCAGTCGCCGTACATCGGCAGGTTATCGGCGGGATAGCGAAGCTCACTCGCGTGCGCAATACGCGCGATCGGCGAATGCCAGATCGGGATCACATAGCGACCTGAGATCAACACCCGGTCCAGCGCTTTGACCGCCGCGCGGTAATCGTCCTGGCTGGGCGACGTCAACAATGTCTGAATTAGTGAGGCGATGGCGGGGCTGGTGATGCCGGCCCAGTTGCGGCTGCCTTCGGTAATTGCCGCTTCCGGCCCCCAATAGAGCAGCTGTTCATTGCCGGGGCTGAGTGAGACGCCGCGACGATACCATGTCATGTCGAAGTCAAAGGTGTTGGTGCGTTCTTTATATTGCGCGCTGTCGGTCGCAGTCACCGTTGCGGTGATGCCCATCCGATCCAGTGCGACCACATAGATATCGACGATCTGCTGCGGCTCGGAGGCACCGGTTTGGAGCAGAATGTCAAATGTGAATGCCTGACCGGCAGCGTTCTTCAATACACCGCCTTGAAACGTCCAGCCCGCTTCTTCCATCAGCGCAGTTGCTTTGCGGATGTTGGTGCGGTTGCGTTCAGTGCCGTCGCCTTCCGGTAATTGATAGCCCTCCATGGCACCGGGCAGCAGGTCGGCGGAAAGCGGATCCAGCAGATCGCGGACTGTTGCAGCGGCTGCACCGGGCTCCATGCCAAGGACCGAGTTGGCGAAATATGACTCGATACGCGGCTGCGGGTCGCCGTTGATCGTCGTGTTGATAAATTCGAAGTTGAAAGCCGTGATCAGCGCCTCGCGCACACGCCAGTCCCGGAAATTTTCGCGCCGGGTGTTGAACACCAGACCCTGGATGCCGGTCGGGCGCTGATGTGGGATGACTGACTTGACGACTTTTCCGGTCGTAACGGCTGGAAACCCGTATTGCTTGTCCCATTTCTGGACGTTGGATTCGCGCATTGTGTTCAGGACGCCGCCCTTGAAAGCCTCGAACATCGCGGTGCCGTCGGAGAAAAACTCCATGCGGATTTCATCGAGGTTGCTGGTGCCGCGCCGGAAGTTCAGATCATTGCCCCAATAGTTCGGGTCGCGGGTCAGCGAAACGAAACGGCCCGCCTCGAAATCGGTGATGATGTAGGGCGCGGTCGAGATCGGAATGATAGCAATACCCGATTCGGTGAAATCGCGGTCTTCCCATTGGGCTTTTTGCAGGATCGGACGCAGTCCCATGATCAGCGCAAGCTCGTCGTTTTCGGTATTGAAGGTGAAACGGACGCTCCGGTCGCCGACTGCTTCGGCGTTTGCAACCTTTGCCCAGGATCCGTGATAACGGGGATGGCCAACGGTTCCGAGCGTCTCGTAGGACCAGAGCACGTCTTCAACCGTCACTGGAGAGCCATCGGAAAAGTGGGCCTCGGGGCGAAGCGTAAACTCGACCCAACTGCGATCGTCCGGCACCTCGACTGATTCGGCAAGAAGTCCATATAACGTAAAGGGTTCGTCCCAGTTGCGCCCCATCAGCGACTCGTAAGCCAGGAACCTTAGCTGCCAGGGAACACGGCCCTTGAGGATGTGCGGATTGAGGGAATCGAAGCTTCCCACCTCGCCCTGAACGATGCTTCCGCCCTTTGGCGCATCCGGGTTCGCATAGGGCAGAGACACAAAATCCGGTGGTAGAGCAGGCTGGCCATACATAGCTATGCCGTGGCTGGGCTCTGCCGTCGCGGTATTTGCAATTAGCGTGATCGACACGGCAAAGACCGCGAAATAGTTCGTACGCATTTTGGCGACAATCCTCTTGCTGCTCAATGTTCGTTGGAATGACAGGCTATTCCGGCTGTTAAACCTTTTCAAACTTTTAGCTTGGCCACCGGCAAATCGTTGCGTATAAAGGACTTACTGCTCGATAGGTTTCTTGCCTGTATGAAACCTGCCTCAATAACTTAGCGCCCGCCTTGTGCGGGCGTTTTTTTCTGGGCGGATCCCTTATCCGGTGCGCGCAGCCTGATATTGGCCGATGCGGAACAGAATCGTAAGCGCGATCGCCGCGTTCATCAGGTTCCAGCCAATGCCGTTCCAGATTGCGGCGGCGTAGCTTCCGGTAAGATCGTAAAGCCAGCCGGAAAGCCATCCACCCAATGCCATGCCGAGGATGGTCGCGAACATCACAACACCGACGCGGCGGCCCGCCTCGCGCGGCGGCATGTACTCGCGAACGATGATTGCATAGCTTGGTACGATCCCGCCCTGACTTAGCCCGAAGGCAAGCGAGATCATGTAAAGCGATGCCATGCCGCCTTCGATCAGGAACAGACACAGTGCGGCAGTTTGCAGGACCGACCCGATCACTAGGATCGGCAAGCCGCCAAGCCTGTCAGCCGCCCAACCGGAAACAAGTCTCGACGCGACTCCTCCGGCCAGCATCAGGCTGAGCATTTCGGCGCCGGCACGCGCGCCAAAGCCGCGATCAATGCAAAGTGCGACGATGTGAACCTGGGGCATCGACATTGCGACGCAACACCCAACACCGGCAAGCGCCAGCAGATACTGCAACTTGCGCGGGCTGAGGCCGGTGCTGGCGGCCTGGGCTGCCGCGTTTTCAGTGGCGCGCGCGGTTGAAACCTCGTCGATCTTTCGGCGCAGGAACAGCGCGCCGGGGATCAGGACCAGAAGACTGACAGCGGCCAGGAAAAGATAAGCGGCCCGCCAATCCGCCCGTTCAGATATCCAGACGATGACCGGCGGCCAGACCGTACCGGAAAGGTAGTTGCCGCTTGCAGCGACCGCGACTGCGATCCCACGACGCTTCATGAACCATTGTGACACATCCGCAATGAGCGGGCCAAAACAGGCCGCAGCACCGACGCCAAGAAAGAGATGCATCACGGTCAGCAAGACGATGTGCGTTGTGAATGCAGCGCCACCGAAACCGACGGCGATTGCAAATGCCGCGCCGATAAGCACCGGCGTGATTCCGTAGCGGTCGATCACCCGGCCCAGCGTCAGATTGCCCAGCGCAAAGCCGATCATCATCGAAATATAGGGCAGCGTCGCGTCGGCGCGATTGACGCCAAGTTCGGCCTGCATATCGGGCAACACGACGATGACGGCCCACATGCCAACGCTTCCGACGATAGACAGCCCGAGGCTGAGCGCGAGGCGCGCCCAGGAATAGCGGCTGTCGTGGGACGTTTTTTCCATCGCGCGACGCTAGGCCCGTCTGCGAAACGGGTCCAGTGAAAATCCGGTCATTGCGGGGGCCAAGCGCCATGCGCGACAGTGAAGATCGGTCAGATCAGCTTGCCCATGGCAACTGCGGTGTCCGACATGCGGTTCGAGAAGCCCCATTCGTTGTCATACCAGGTGAGGATCCGCACCATGGTGCCGTCCAACACTTTGGTCTGATCCATGTGGAAGATGCTGGAATGCGGGTCGTGGTTGAAATCCTGGCTGACGAGGTGCTCGTCCGTGTAGCCGAGAATGCCCTTGAGCGGGCCATCGTCGGCAGCGGCGCGGATAGCGTTGTTGATTTCGTCAACGCTGGTTGGGCGGCTGGCCTCAAACACCAGATCAACGACCGAGACGTTGGGCGTCGGTACACGGATTGCCACACCATCGAGCTTTCCGGCAAGTTCGGGCAACACCAGCCCGACGGCCTTGGCGGCACCGGTTGATGTCGGGATCATGTTCATCGCCGCGGCGCGCGCGCGATAAAGGTCGCTATGCATTGTATCGAGTGTCGGCTGGTCGCCGGTGTAGCTGTGGATCGTCGTCATAAAGCCTTTGGTGATGCCAATTGCGTCGTTCAGCACCTTGGCGACCGGGCTGAGGCAGTTTGTGGTGCAGGAGGCATTGGAGACGACAACGTCGTCAGTGGTCAGCGTGTCGTGGTTCACACCATAGACGATTGTCTTGTCGGTACCGGCGCCAGGTGCAGAGATCAGAACCCGACTGGAGCCATTTTGCAGATGCGCCTGGCATTTCTCTTTCGAGGCGAAAATACCGGTGCATTCCAGCACGATATCGACGTGCGCCCAGGGCAGGTCGGCTGGATTGCGAATGGCAGTCACGTCCATCGGGCCACGCCCGACGTCGATCGTCGCCTCGGTGGTGGTCACGGTGGCCGGAAACCGTCCGTGCACGCTATCGTAGCGCAAAAGATGCGCGTTCGTCTCAACCGGGCCAAGATCGTTGATGGCAACAACCTCGATATCGGTACGCCCGGACTCGATGATTGCCCGAAGCACGTTCCGACCGATCCGGCCAAATCCGTTGATTGCAACTTTGACTGCCAATGCCTGTCTCCTTCACATCGCGGATGCATTCAGCGCCAAATGGCGACTGCCCGGATCAGATCGAGGAACTTGCGCCCGAGAAAGACCGTAATGCCCAGTCCCAGCACAAGATCGAGCGCGAAAAACGCCGCCACAATCAGACCGATCAGAATTGCGATCCTGTTGGTCATCGCGCGCCTTATGGCAAAAGCCCAATGGCTTCGCCAGTGGAAAGCGCGCGCCTGACCAGCAAATTATCCGATGCCCGCCGCAGGGTCGACCCAGCGCCAGTTCTGCATCCGTCCGCGCAGCCAGCTGCGCTGTCGTTTGGCGTATTGCCGGGTAAGCGTGATGGCGGCATTCTGCGCCTCAACGAGAGTCATTTCACCACGCAGATGCGCGATCAGTTCCGCCGCGCCAATCGCCTTGGCAGATGCCATACCGGCGTGCCAGCCGGGTTCGTTGGCGCGCGCTTCGTCAAGCGCGCCATTGTCCAGCATTTTAATAAAGCGCTGTTCGGTGCGGTCGTTCAACCACGCAGTCGGGCCGTTCACGACAAATGCGTCGGCCTGCGTCAAGGGCAAAAGCGGCGCGCCTGTCTCTGACTGCCACGCGGCCAGACCGCGACCGGTTGCTCGGCTGACTTCCCAGGCACGTTGCACGCGCATCGGGTTTTTGAGGTCAATCTTTTGGCGCGTTTCCTGATCGAGATCTTCGATGAGCGCATTGAGACCGGCTGTGGCGAGGCGCGCGTCCGCCTTTGCGCGAACCGATTGCGGTATGGCCGGTATATCCGCAAGCCCGTCGGTCAGGGCCGAGAAATACAGGCCCGTCCCACCAACGATGACAGCCGGTTTATCGCCTTCGAGATAGGGTGCGACGTCGCGCAGCCATCGCCCGACCGAATAGGGATCATCGCCTGCGATGTGCCCGTAAAGTTCGTGCCGGTGGCGCGCCTCTTCGGCTTCGGACGGTCGCGCCGTCAAGATGCGCCAGTCCGCGTAGACCTGCATCGCATCGGCATTAATGATCGGACCGCCAAGGTCGCGCGCAATCGCAAGCGCCAGCGCTGACTTGCCGCTGGCCGTTGGTCCGGCAATCAGCACGGGGACGTTGCCGGATACGGTCTTGCTAACGCTGTCGATCCAGTCCATGGCCACCAAGCATCCTTTGCGCGTTGAACCTGCCGCCGTTTTCGGACATTTTCGCGACCAGTGCAAAAGTTGTTTACCGAGGGACCCAAAATGACTGATGCCCATCCTGCTTACGGCCGAGTGCTTCTGAAAATTTCGGGCGAGGCGCTGATGGGCGATCAGGGGTATGGATTACACCCGCCGACGGTCTCGCGGATCGCCGAAGAAGTGAAAACCGTACACGAGCTTGGGGTCGAGATCTGCATGGTGATCGGCGGCGGCAATATCTTCCGTGGGCTTCAGGGCAGCGCGCAGGGCATGGAACGGACCACCGCCGACTATATGGGGATGCTTGCGACGGTGATGAATGCGCTTGCGATGCAATCGTCGCTTGAAGGGCTTGGCATCCACACAAGGGTGATATCTGCCATTCGCATGGATGAGGTGGCCGAGCCGTATATCCGTCGCCGCGCGGTGCGGCATCTGGAGAAAAAGCGCGTCTGTATTTTCGCGGCTGGCACCGGAAACCCGTATTTCACCACCGACACAGCCGCGACGCTGCGTGCCAGCGAAATGTCCTGCGAAGCGATCCTTAAAGGCACCAAGGTTGATGGCGTCTACGACAAGGACCCGGCCAAGCACGATGACGCCGTGCGATACGAGGAAGTCTCGTACGACGAGGTTCTGGCCAGGCACCTTGGCGTGATGGACGCAAGCGCCATCGCGCTGGCGCGGGACAATGGTCTGCCGATCCTTGTCTTCTCGCTGGATGAACCGGGCGGGTTTCGGGGCATCCTGGCGGGCGAAGGCACCTATACTATCGTTCGCGATTGAAGCGACGCCCGGGGCGCTGCCCCCTTTCGGTGTTTGCTAGCAAACACCTGTCGGCAGTGCATTGCATGCAGCAATGCACGAGAGATCCTGGCCGTATTGCCCGAAAAGATGAATTGCTGCACGGGCGCTGCACATGGATCGAAACGCCTTGGTCTATACAACCCAGACTGACTGGCGCTATAGATGCTCAGAGCCGGTGAAACCGGCCGCACCAAGACAAAAGTGACGGTCATGGCAGATGAAATAGAGATCGACCTTGATGACCTGGAACGTCGAATGGACGGTGCAATGACGGCGCTTCGTCAGGAATTTCTGACGCTTCGAACCGGGCGCGCGTCGGCGTCGATGCTTGAGCCGATTATGGTTGATGCTTACGGCACGATCACGCCGGTCAATCAGGTGGGTACGGTGAATGTCCCGGAATCGCGGATGATCACGATCAACGTCTGGGACAAGGCCTTGACGGGCAAGGTCGAAAAAGCGCTTCGCGAAAGTGGGCTGGGCATCAATCCGATTGTGGACGGTACAATCATTCGCCTGCCGATCCCCGAATTGAACGAAGAACGCCGCCGTGAACTGACGAAAGTTGCGGGTCACTATGCCGAAAACGCCCGCATCGCGGTTCGCAACGTTCGTCGCGACGGGATGGATCAGATCAAAAAGGCGAAATCGGACGGAATGTCCGAGGACGACCAGAAGTTTTGGGAAATTGCTGTACAGGAGCTGACGGACGCAGGGATAGCCAAAATTGATTCTTCATTGGAAAGTAAGCAAGAAGAAATAATGCAGGTGTAAACACACCGCGGGGCGGGGCAATTATCGAGGAGACCCCTAGTGGGCAAACGTATTAAGGCTTCGCCCGAACATGTGGCGATTATCATGGATGGAAACGGTCGCTGGGCACAGGCGCGCGGTAAGCCAAGGCTGTTTGGCCATCACGCCGGGGCAAAACGGGTGCGCGAGATTGTCGAGGCGTGCCCGGATCTGGGCGTCAAGTATCTGACGATATTTGCTTTTTCGACAGAAAACTGGAAGCGCACGCAGGCCGAGGTTTCCGGTCTGATGAAGCTTTTTAAGCGCTACCTAACGAGCGAGACCAAGCGATTGCTCGAAGCGGGCGTTCGCGTGCGTTTTATTGGCGACCGTATCAAACTGGACGAAACGCTTGTCGCACTTATGGACGAGCTGGAGCTTTTGACCTGCGACAACGATCAGATCCATTTGACGGTTGCCCTGAACTATGGCGGGCGGGACGAGGTGACGCGCGCTGCGCGGCGGTTATGCCGCGAAGTTGCGACAGGCCGCGTTGACCCCGAGGCAGTGGACGCCGAAATGCTGGCGCGTCATCTGGACACCTATGTTCTTCCGGACCCCGATCTGGTGATCCGCACCAGTGGCGAGGCGCGGATCTCGAATTTTCTGCTCTGGCAGACTGCGTATTCGGAATATGAATTTATTGACACACTCTGGCCCGATTTTACCCGCGACGAGTTTGGCCGGATACTGAACAGCTATTGCAATCGCGAACGCCGATACGGGGCCGTGCCTGGATGAGCCATGCCGGGGGTGCGCAGTGGAGTGATCTGACACCGCGTTTGATGTCGGGCGCTGTTGCTGCTGGCGTCGGGATTTGGGTGATGTGGGTCGGCGGGCTGACCTTCAACCTGCTGATTGCGGCAGTATCGGGCATCATCCTTTGGGAACTATTGCGGATGATCGGTGCAAACCGACTTGCCGTTCCCATCGCGGTGGCCTCGGTAATTGCACTGCTGGTCGCGGCGGCTTTGCCGGGCGGCTATGCGCTTCCGCTTTTGCTGGCCCCGGCCATGCTGGGGGTGGGGTTGGTGGACAAACACCGGTTCACCTACGCAATATTTTCGGCCGCTATCCTGGTCGCCGGTTTCGGATTGATGGCGCTGCGCGACGATTTCGGGTTCGGTTGGATGGCGTGGTTGGCGCTTGTCGTCATCGCGACGGATATTCTGGGATATTTCGCCGGTCGCTTCATTGGCGGGCCGAAATTCTGGCCGAAAATCAGCCCGAAGAAAACCTGGTCGGGAACTGTGGCCGGCTGGGTCGGTGCGGCACTTATTGGTGCGCTATTTGTCTGGCACGGCCAGGCGGGTGGCGAATTGATCGCCATTTCCATTGCAATTTCAATGGCGTCGCAATTGGGGGATGTTGCCGAAAGCGCCGTGAAAAGGCGGATGGGTGTCAAAGACAGCTCGGCGATCATGCCCGGACACGGCGGCATGTTCGACCGGTTCGACGGTATGCTTGGCGCGTCTATATTTCTGCTGCTGGTCGAGCGAGTGATCGATTTTCCGCCAACGCCGCTGCCGATCTGATGCGCAAGATCTCGATTTTCGGGTCAACCGGGTCAATCGGCTGCAATACAATCGACCTTGTGCGCCGAAATTCCGACGATTTTGACGTTGTGGCGCTGACCGGTGGCCACAATATCGCAAAGCTGGCCGAGCAGGCGAAGGAATTCAGAGCCGACGTGGCGGTGACGGCGCACGAGGAATGTCTGAGCGATCTGCGCGACGCGCTTTCCGGAACTGGCATCGAATCTGCGGCAGGCGACGCCGCGATTTGTGACGCGGCAGATCGCCCCGCGCACTGGATTATGTCGGCAATCGTTGGTGCGGCCGGTCTTTTGCCGGGGCTGAAAGCGTTGGAGCAGGGAACAACGCTGGCGCTGGCCAACAAGGAAAGCCTGGTCACGGCCGGGCCGTTGATGAAAGCCACGGCAGGTTGCCATGGCGCCACAATCCTGCCGGTCGACAGCGAGCACTCGGCGGTATTTCAGGCGCTTCAAGGCGAGGAGATCGAGGCGGTCGAGCGAGTTGTCATAACCGCGTCTGGCGGCGCATTTCGCGACTGGCCTGCCGAGCGGTTGAAGACTGCAACATTAAAAGAAGCCTCGTCACATCCAAACTGGGATATGGGGCAGCGGATCACCATCGACAGCGCCAGTTTGTTTAATAAGGCATTAGAACTTATTGAAACGCATGAATTTTTCGATATTGATCCTGGCAAGATCGAAACTGTCATTCATCCCGAAAGCCTTATCCACGCGCTAGTTGGTTTCCACGATGGCGCGTTTATGGCGCACGTTGGTCCACCCGATATGCGCCACGCGATCGGCTATGCCTTGAACTGGCCAGCGCGCGTTTATTTACCAGTGGAGCGGCTCGATCTGGCGAAGATTGGCCAGTTGACATTTCACGCGCCAAACGAAGATCGATATCCAGCATTAAGGCTCGCCCGGTGGGTCATGGACGAGGGCGGATTGGCCGGTGCGGTCTTTAATGCTGCGAAGGAACGCGCGCTTGACGGCTTCATTGGCGGTCAGATCGGATTTCTGGATATGGCGGCGGTTGTTGAAGATGTGATCGAAAATATGTCAGGCGAAGGTCTAGGTTTGGCCGCGATTACCCTTGATACCGTGCGCGAGGCGGACCAAATGGCACGACAACGCGCTGATGCGTCCATCACTAGACGGCAACGATAAGGGCAATCATGGATCTGGCTGGGTTAATTCCGACATTTGGCAATTTAATATGGACGATTGCGTTTTTCGTTCTGGCGTTGTCGATCATCGTCGCGGTCCACGAATACGGTCACTACATTGTCGGGCGCTGGACCGGGATAAAGGCCGATATCTTTTCGGTAGGGTTTGGCCCGGTTCTTTACGCCCGTGTGGACCAATATGGAACGAAATGGCAGGTCGCAGCTATTCCGTTTGGCGGATTTGTAAAATTCCGTGGCGATGCAAATGCGGCTTCGGGCAAGGACGCCGGAGCGATGTCGGGGCTAAGCGATGACGACCTGCGCGCGACCATGCACGGCGCGCCTTTGTGGGCGCGCTCATTAACGGTAGCGGCGGGGCCGGTATTCAATTTTGTGCTGTCATTTCTGGTGTTTGCACTGTTGCTGATGGTGCGTGGCGTGGCCAGCGACCCGATCACAGTTGAAACTTTGCGTGTTGTGCCAGCGGCCGCGTCGCAGGAGGATTTGCAGCGCGGTGACGTTTTGCTGTCCATCGACGGCAAGGTTGTGCCTGGCATCGAAGACTTCGCAGCGTTTGGGCGGGCTTTGGAAGCCAAAAGGTCGCTGACATACACCGTTTTGCGCGACAACATTGAAGTTACTGTCCAAGGACCGTGGCTTTATCCCCCCCTGGCAACATCGGTAACACCGGGATCAGCGGCCGAGGAAGCAGGATTGTTTGCCGATGATGTGGTGACGGCCGTAAACGGGACGCCGGTATTCGATTTTGATCAATTGCGCGACATGGTGCGTGCGTCGGACGGCGCGCCGACTGGCCTTGAAGTTTGGCGGGGAGGCGAGATTATGTCGTTCACGCTGACGCCGCGGCGCATGGACTTGCCGCAGCCGGACGGCGGTTTTGAAACGCATTTCATGATTGGCCTTGGCGGCGGGCTGGTTTTTGAGCCAGCGACCGAAACACCAGCGATCGGTCAAGCGCTATCGTATGGTGCCGGACAGATTATCTATATCACCAAGTCGTCAATTTCCGGCCTCTATCACATGATTGCCGGTAAAATCTCGACGTGTAATATTTCGGGGCCCATTGGCATTGCCGAGGTATCCGGACAGGCCGCCAGCCAGGGGTGGCTGACGTTCATTTGGTTTATTGCCGTGCTGTCAACGGCTGTGGGCATGCTGAACCTTTTCCCGATCCCGGTGTTGGATGGCGGACATCTGGTGTTTTATGCTTTCGAGGCCGTAACGGGTCGTCCGCCCAGCGATCAGGCGTTAAAATATTTGATGGCGGGCGGGTTAACGATTATGCTGGCGCTAATGCTGTTTGCAGTGACGAACGATATTTTCTGTCCGTAATCGTTTCAAGTTTACCCAAGTGCCGCCGGAACGCCGCTTACGAGCCGTATTTCAGCCCTATTTGACCAATAATCAAAGGGCATCAAATAGACGGATGACCGAGATGCGAATACTTCAGACCGGATACAAGGGCCTTGAATTGCTTGTCGAGCTGAACCTCGACCGTTTGATCTCGCTTTTGGCGCTTGGTGGCGCGCTTTTCCTGGCCGCTTACATCGGCGCGCCCGGTTAATCCGCACCCGCTTAATGCACTCGAGCGAAGCCGTCCTTAGGGGCGGTTTCGTGTTTTTGACACCCCTCTAGAATCCCTTTACTCACAGTCCCGAACGAGCGGACAACGCGGGCGAGGGAATATGGCTGGGGCAAACTCTTTCAGAGTATTTCGCGGGTTGGCCGCGGTGCTGTCGATATTTCTGGGTCTTTGGGTAACGCAAGGACCATCGGATGCGCAGACGCGCGTCAATGCGATCGCCGTCGAGGGCAACCTCCGCATTCCCGCATCAACCATCATCAGTCTGGCCGATCTGGAACAAGGTGCGGTGGCAAGCGACGCGCAGGTCAATGACGCCGTTCAACGGATCGTTACCTCGGGGCTTTTTGAATCGGTCAATGCAGTGCCGACCGGAAATGGCCTGAGGATTGTTGTCGTGGAAAGGCCAACAATCAACCGGATAAATATTGAGGGCAATCGGCGCCTGGAGGACGAGCAGCTGATGTCGATCCTTTCGTCGCAGCCGCGCCGCGTGTATTCGCCCACGGTGGCCGAAGCGGACGCATCGCTTATTGCCGACGCCTACGCGGCGGAAGCCCGGCTGGCCGCGACCGTGACGCCGAAGATCATCCGCCGGTCCGACAACCGGGTCGATCTTGTATTTGAGGTGGCCGAAGGGCGGAATGTTGAAAATGAGCGGGTCAGTTTTGTTGGCAACAGGGCCTATTCCGACCGACGCCTGCGTCGTGCCATCGGCACCAAGCAGGCCGGGTTTCTGCGGGCTTTGATCCGTGCCGACACGTTTTCGCCCGAACGCATTGCGTTTGATCGCCAAGCCTTGCGAGATTTCTACAACTCGCGTGGGTATGTCGATTTTCAAATACTCGATGTCACGACCGAGTTTTCGCGCGAGCGAGATGCAAGCTTCATCACATTTAACCTCCGCGAAGGGCAACAATACAGTGTTGGCGAGATCTCGGTCACGTCAGAATTTGCCGAGACCGACATTGAAGAATACCGCAGGGCGGTTCGCTTGCGGCCGGGTGAAACCTGGAACCCGTCCCGGATCGAAGAACAGATTGCGCGGCTCGAGCAACTGGCGTTGCAACAGGGATTTGATTTTCTGCGCGTCGATCCACGGATCAACCGAAACAACCGCACTTTGACGCTGGACGTCGAGTTTGCGCTGGTTCGCGGACCACGGGTTTTCGTCGAGCGGATCGATATCGAAGGAAACGCAACGACGCTGGACCGGGTGATCCGGCGGCAATTCGATACGGTTGAGGGGGACCCGTTCAATCCGCGCGAGATCCGTAATGCGGCTGAACGCATAAGCGTTCTTGGGTTTTTCACCGACCCGCCAAGCGTTGAGACTCGGGAAGGTTCGGCGCCGGATCAGGTTATTGTGGATGTGGATGTGGAGGAACAGGCGACCGGTTCACTGACCTTTGGTGGTGCGTATTCCACCGATACCGGATTTGCGCTGACCGTTGGGTTTTCGGAGCGAAACTTTCTTGGGCGCGGCCAGTCGTTGTCTGTGAGGATCGATTCTGGCGCGGAAAATTCGGACTCGTCCATATCGTTCCGCGAACCGGCCTTTCTGGGCCGCGATCTGACGTTTGGACTGACTGCACGGCACCTGACAACCGATTTCGATTCCGCCGCCTACGAGACGCGGGTCAGTTCATTTAGCCCGTCGCTTGGTTTTCCGGTTAGCGAAAACGGACGTCTTTCCACATATTACGAGATTGCCAGTGAAGACATTTTCAATGTCTCGGTCGATGCCTCGCCGATATTGATGGCCGAGGCAGGCAATCTTTGGCGGAGTTCGGTCGGATATAACTATACGCTTGACCTTCTCAGAGGCGGGTTAAACCCGAACCGTGGCGTGCGTTACACATTTGGTCAGGAGTTTGCCGGGCTTGGCGGCGACACGGAATTTGTCAAAACCACAGGATCGGTGGTCGCGCAGCGCGATATTCTGAACGAAGAAGTGACGCTCAGGGCAATCTTTGAAGGCGGCGTCGTATCCGCGCTTGGCGGGGGTGGATCACGGGTCAGCGACCGATTTTTCCTGAGCTCTGGCGATCTTCGGGGCTTCAGTTCGCGCGGTGTCGGCCCGCGCGATATTGGCGCAGTCATCTCGGATGTGCTTGGTGGAAACAACTATGTCTCGGCTCGCTTCGAGGCGGATTTCCCCCTGGGTTTGCCTGAAGAGTACGGGTTAACCGGCGGCGTATTCCTGGATTTCGGGTCGCTTTGGGGGCTGGATGACACAGCTGGTGTCGCCGGTGTCGTCGTAGACGACAGTTTCGAGCTTCGTTCGTCGATTGGATTTTCGATATTCTGGACCACGCCGGTTGGGCCGTTACGCCTGAATTTCGCGACACCCATCCAGAAGAATCCGCTGGACGAAGAGCGTACATTCGACATTTCAATCTCAACCGAATTCTGATGCCGGTTGCACGGCTTGTTGCGGGCTTGGTTGTCGGTGCGAGCCTTTGGCTTGGCGCACCGGCATCCGCGCAGGAAGGTTCGTTCAATATTCCGCCGCCTATTCTGACGATAGATCAGGATCGGCTTTTTGCCGAAACCGGGCCCGGCGAGACGGTCAATGCCGAACTGGAGAGCAGGGCCGCCGCACTGGCCGAGGAAAATACACTTATCGAGGCCGAGCTAATCGAGCGAGAGCAGGCGCTGACCGACCAGCGCCCGTCGCTGCCGCCGGACGAGTTTCGCGCCCTGGCGGATGAATTTGATGTCGACGTTCAACGGATCAGGGCCGAGCAGGACGAGAAAGCGCGCGTGCTAAATCGCGAGCGCGAAACGGCGCGGCTGAACTTTGTCGGCGATGTTGCCGGGATCATATCGGGCATCGTCCGCGAACGGGGCGCATTAGTTGTGCTGGACCGGCGCGACGTCTTCCTGTCGGCGGACAGCATCGACATAACCAACGAGGCCATCGTGCGGATCAACGAAGCGGCCGAAGAAAGCGTATCAGAGTGATCGCCTTGCCGGACCTGCATCGGATTGATATCCGTCAGAAAACGAGCAGAGGATCTGCCATATGACCGGGCCGCTCGCCAGCGCCGATATTGAGCTGATCCAGAGGATCATCCCGCATCGCTATCCATTTTTGCTGGTGGATCGCGTGGTCGAGATCGACGGCACATCGCGCGGTGTCGGCATCAAGAACGTCACCATGAACGAACCGCAGTTTCAGGGCCATTTTCCGGGGATGCCGGTGTTTCCCGGCGTTTTTATGGTCGAGGCGATGGCGCAGACGGCGGCTGTGATCGCGGGCGTCGGGCTGAACCTGGCCGACAAGAAATTTGGCGTCTATTTCATGGCCATCGACAGCGCAAAGTTCCGTCGCAAAGTCGGCCCCGGCGACACGCTAAGGATGGAGGTTGAAACGCTGCGTGGCGGTGGAAAGGTCTGGAAATTCAAGGGCCGGGCAACGGTTGACGGCGAGGTGGCATGCGAGTGCGAGTTCACCGCGATGATGGATATTCCGAAGTGAGCATTGATCCCACGGCAGAACTTCACGCCGCCGCAGTGGTCGAGACGGGCGCGATTGTCGGCGCGAATGCGAAGATTGGCGCGTTTTCGGTCATTGGCCCGGAAGTGGTGTTGGGCGACGGCGTCGAGGTGAAGCCACAGGTCGTTGTCACAGGGAAAACCGGGATCGGCGACGGCACGGTCATATTCCCCGGTGCCGTCATCGGGGAAATCCCGCAGGATCTGAAGTTCAAGGGCGAAGCGACGCGACTGGTTGTCGGCAAGCGCAACCGCATCCGCGAAGGTGTCACGATGAACACCGGCACCGCAGGTGGCGGCGGGGTGACCCGTGTGGGCGATGATTGCCTTTTTATGACCGGCGCGCATGTGGCGCATGATGCTCAG
The DNA here is from genome assembly GCA_964194845.1 of uncultured Boseongicola sp. Lineage (GTDB taxonomy): Bacteria > Pseudomonadota > Alphaproteobacteria > Rhodobacterales > Rhodobacteraceae > CAXMNX01. The sequence goes on along the minus strand of CAXMNX010000063.1, from coordinate 7,029 downwards.
GTCGGCGACCGGGTGATTGTTGCCAATCAGGGTGCCATCGCCGGGCATTGTGTAGTCGAAGATGATGTTATTATCGGCGGGCTTTCGGGCATTCATCAATGGGTGCGTGTCGGCAAAGGCGCGATCATAGGTGCGGTCACGATGGTGACAAACGATGTCATCCCTTACGGGCTTGTTCAGGGGCCGCGCGGCACACTGGACGGGTTGAACCTTGTCGGCCTCAAGCGCAAAGGCGTAGAGCGCAGCGACATCACAGCGCTTCGCGCGGCGTTTCAAATGCTGGCGCAGGGCGAGGGGGCGTTTCAGGATCGTGTCCGACGTCTGGGCGAAGAAACCGACAGCGCCTATGTCAGGGATATCGTCGAGTTTGTCCATGCGGCGTCGGACCGCTCGTTCCTGACGCCCGAAAGGTGACGCCAGTGCTGGCGTTGATCGCGGGCCAGGGACGTTTGCCGACACTGCTTCGCGAGGGCTATGCTGAACCCATGTTCGTTGCGTCGCTTGACGGGTTCCCGCCCGAAGAGCTGACCCCCGACAAGACGTTTCGGATCGAACATCTCGGAAGTTTTATTGACGAGCTTGGCCGCCGGGCCATCAAGGACGTTTGTTTTGCTGGCGCGATCCACCGTCCGTCGCTTGATCCCGATGCCGTCGATGAAAATACGCGGGCATTGGTGCCACGGATGATGCAAGCCCTGCAATCGAGCGATGATGCTGCGTTGCGGTTGGTGTTGACGATTTTCGAGGAAGCCGGGTTGAGGATACGCGCGGCGCACGAGTTGTTGCCGGAACTATTGCCCGACGCGGGCTCACAGACACTAATTTCCCCGACCCGGGACGATGACGAAGCGGCGATCCGCGCGGCGTCGGTGCTGAAAGCGCTCGGGACCACGGACGTTGGCCAATCGTGCGTCGTTCACAAAGGTCAGGTTCTGGCGTTGGAGGCAAGCTTTGGCACCGACTGGATGCTTGGCACGCTGGTCCGGCGCCCGAATGGTCGCGGAGGTATGCTTTTCAAAGCGCCCAAACCCGGGCAGGACCGGCGCGTGGATCTGCCGGTGATCGGACCCGAAACTGTCGACGCCGCCGCCGCTGCCGGTCTGGACGGCATTGCCATCGAGGCCGGCGGGGTCATGTTGCTTGACGGGCAAGAGGCGATCCGGCGAGCCGATGCGACGGGATTGTATATCTGGGTCCGGCAGTCGTGAATTTTCATCTTTTTCAAAATACGCAATCACCGCAGCGGCGTGCGGCGCGCCGAACGCGATGAAGCTGTTCATACTAGCAGGCGAGCCGTCGGGCGACAAATTGGGGGCGGCATTGATTGCAGGGCTTAAATCGCTTGAACCGGATATCGAATTTCGCGGTGTTGCCGGGCCATTGATGCAGGCCGCGGGCATGGAAAGCCTGTTTTCGATGGACGAGTTGAGTGTCATGGGGATTGCCGAGGTATTGCCGCGTTACACTGATTTGCGGCGGCGGCTGTTTGAGACGGCGCGCGATGCAGCGGATTGGAGTCCGGACGCGCTGATTACCATCGACGCGCCGGATTTTTCGCTTCGTCTGGCCCGGATTGTCAAAGCGCAGACGAATGTGCGAACCGTGCATTATGTGGCACCCTCGGTCTGGGCCTGGCGGTCGGGGCGCGCGCAAAAAATGTCGGCCTATGTCGATCAGGTGCTGGCGCTGTTGCCGTTTGAGCCGCCGTATATGGAGGCCGTTGGGATGCGTTGCGATTTTGTCGGGCATCCGGTGGTTTCCGAGCCAATTGCCAGCGACGCGGAAGTTGAAGCATTCCGGGGCAGCTTGGGCATTGGCAGTGCGCCGATCATACTTGCGTTGCCGGGGTCGCGGCGGGCCGAGGTCAATCGCCTTGCACCGATCTTTGGCGAGGCATTGCGCCCGGTGCTTGCGCAAATACCGGGTGCGCGGGTCGTGGTGCCTGCGGCTGCCCCGGTCGCCTCTATGGTGATCGACGCGGTTCGGAACTGGCCCGGAGCCGCATTGGTGCTTGACGGGCGCGAAGTGGATGCTGGCGGACACCAAAAGCGCGCGGCCTTCCGGGCAGCCGATGTGGCGCTGGCTGCCTCGGGCACTGTGTCGCTGGAGCTTGCCGCTAATGGAACACCGATGGCGGTGGCCTATGATATGAACTGGCTGAGCTGGCAGGTCATGTCGCGGATGGCGAAGATTGACACGGTCACGTTGGTCAATCTGATCGCGGGCCAAAATGTTGTGCCGGAATTCCTCGGGCCTGCCTGCAAACCGCAAGCGATAGCCGGCGCGCTGGGACTACTTTTGTCGGACGAGCCTGCTCGCGCCGCCCAGATCGCGGCGATGGCGGAAACGATGCAACGGCTGGGGCAGGGGGACGAACCGCCCGGAATGCGTGCGGCGCGGGCGGTTCTGGACGGGCTTCAAATCTGAGCGCCTGATTTTTAGCGGCCCCGCCATATCCAGCCGCCACCCAGGACGCGGGAGCCTCCGGTTTCATAGAACACGCAAGCCTGGCCGGGTGACACGCCTTCTTCGGGGGTCACAAGTTCAACTTCGGCCTCGGTGTCAGAAAGTGGGCGCAGCGTTGCTTCGGTCGGTGGCCGGGTCGATCGGACTTTCACGGAAAGCGGCCATTCCGATGCTGAATTGAACGGCGTGTCGCCCAGCCAGTTGATCTCGCGCACCGGGACGACGCGGGTCGAAAGCAGTTCTTTCGGCCCGACGATCACACGGCGGCCGTCGACGTCGAGCTTCACGACATAGAGCGGCTCTTCCAGCCCGCCAATGCCCAGGCCGCGGCGTTGACCGATGGTGTAGTGAATGACGCCTGCGTGCTCACCCAGCACGCGCCCGTCGACATGCACGATCTCGCCCGCCTCGGCGGCACCGGGTCGCAGCTTTTCGATGACGGCGGCGTAGTTGCCATCGGGCACGAAGCAGATGTCCTGGCTGTCGGGTTTGTCTGCCACGCTTAACCCGTGCCGGGCGGCCAGCGCCCTGGTTTCAGATTTCGACACCAGATGGCCCAGCGGGAAGCGCAGAAAGGCCAGTTGCTCGGGCGTGCTTGAAAAGAGGAAATAGCTTTGATCGCGAATGGCATCCGCAGCCATATGCAACTCGGGGCCGTGCGGCCCGTTGGCGCGCTGGATGTAATGCCCGGTTGCCATGCAATCGGCGTCGAGGTCCTTGGCGGTTTCCAACAAGTCCTTGAATTTCACGCGTTCATTGCAACGGATGCACGGCACCGGCGTCGCACCTGCCAGATAGCTGTCGGCAAATTCGTCGATGACGGCATCCCGAAAGATGTTCTCGTAATCCAGCACATAATGCGGGAAGCCCATGTCTTCGGCGACACGGCGGGCGTCGTGAATGTCGATGCCAGCGCAGCAGGCACCTTTCTTGGCAAGCGCTGCGCCGTGATCATAAAGCTGAAGCGTGACTCCTACGACATCGTAGCCTTCACGCGCCAATTCGGCGGCCACGACCGAGCTGTCGACGCCACCGGACATCGCAACGACAACGCGGGTTTCCGAAGGCGGCTTCGGAAATCCAAGTGAATTCAGATCGTGCGCGTAATCGCGTGCCATATCTTGCGAACCATTATCCGGGCGGGTCGGCAGAAATATAGGAAAATTTCATCCAGTCACAAGCCCCGCCTTCACGCCCTTTTAAGGGCTCTTTGGCAAGCTCGCCACACGCAAAGACCAAGGAACGGTGCAATGTATCTTAAGAAAGTGAACGGGCCACGGGCCGTAACGCTTGGCGATGGCACTGTCATGACCCGCGCCGATCTGCCGGGCGCGCGCACGCGCCGATGGGTGGCCAGCCGCAAGGCAGCCGTCGTTCGCGCGGTCTCAGGCGGCCTGATCACCCGTGAAGAAGCGCTAGAAAATTACGATCTTTCCGGTGAGGAATTTGACGCATGGCACGCAATGGTTGAGCGGCACGGCGAAGTTGCGCTGAAAGCAACGTCTGTTCAACGTTATAGACAACCTAAGGTTGATGTGTAAAAATCCGCATCGGTAACCGGCAATTAACTAATGAACGGCAGGTTAAGACAAGTGAAGGAATGACTTCGGAGAAGTGACATGCGCGTACTTTTGGTCGAAGACGACCCAACGACGTCGCGCAGCATCGAAATGATGCTGACGCACACAAACCTTAACGTCTATGCAACCGACCTGGGCGAAGAAGGGATCGACCTTGCCAAGCTTTATGACTACGACCTGATTCTTTTGGATCTGAACCTGCCCGATATGGACGGGCACGAGGTGCTGCGCCAGTTGCGGCTAAGCCGTGTTGAGACGCCCATTTTGATCCTGACAGGTTCGGACGATACCGAAAACAAGATAAAAGGCTTCGGATTTGGTGCCGATGATTATCTGACCAAACCGTTTCACCGCGAAGAACTGGTCGCGCGCATTCATGCCATAATCCGGCGGTCGAAGGGCCACGCGCAGTCCATCATCCATACCGGCAAGGTCGCGGTGAACCTGGACGCCAAAACCGTTGAAGCCGTCGGCAGGGCGGTGCATCTGACCGGCAATGCATTACAGTTCCAACCCGTTCCATTTTGTTCCAGTTGATTGAGAAATCGCTGATAATCAGCGTTATGCCTGTTTCACTCTATTCCATCCTGCCCCATTCTATACTATATCTGGAGGTGGATATTGGGGTGGACGGAAATGAGAGCGCTTCACAGACTTACATCTGCAAAGGTCAAGAACGCAGCCCCAGGCAAGTATTCGGACGGCGGCGGATTGTGGCTTCACAAGCGCATTGACGGCGGGGCGCAATGGTTCCTGCGCGTGACTGTTCATGGCAATCGTCGCGAGATGGGGCTCGGCTCGTTTAGGGACGTATCTCTGAAGGACGCCCGTGAACTAGCTGACAAATGGCGGGCGGTTGCGAAGCAGGAGAAAGACCCGATCAAGGAACGAGAGCGCCAGCGCCGAGAGGCAGCACGGGAACGTCACACACTTGAGACTGTCGCTGAACAGGCTTTTGAAGCACGCAAGGCAGAATTGAAGGGCGATGGCAAAGCCGGGCGCTGGTTCTCACCTCTACAGCTTCACGTCCTGCCACGACTTGGAAAGACGCCGATCGAAGACATAGACCAAAACGATATTAAACTGACACTTGCACCAATCTGGCACGACAAGGCCGACACGGCTCGGAAAGCAATGAACCGCTTGGGCATCGTTCTGCGGTATGCTGCGGCGATGGGGTTGGATGTTGACCTAATCGCCACCGAGAAAGCCAAGGCGCTTCTCGGCAAGTCTCGACACGTTCCAAAGCATGTCCCGGCTCTTTCCTGGAAAGAGGTCCCGGCTTTCTACGAAAGTCTGAGCGAGGGAACTATCACCCAGCTTGCGCTAAGGCTGCTGATACTGACCGCTCTGCGATCCAAGCCCATTCGGTTCGCCAACCTCGACCAGATTGACGGTGACATATGGACGGTGCCTGCTGAATATATGAAGGGCCTCAAAGGCAAAGCGGAAGATTTCAGGGTGCCGCTATCAAGCGAAGCCATGGCAGTCATTGACCAGGCCAAGCCGCTCGCTCGTGACGGCAATCTATTTCCAAATGTTCGGCGTAGCGTAATATCTGATGCAACCATGAGCCGATATATGGAACGATTGGGAATGGAAGCACGTCCGCATGGCTTTCGGTCCAGTTTTAGGACGTGGTGTGCCGAGGCGACCGACGTGCCGAGGGAAGTCGCGGAAACAGCATTGGCCCATTCGACTGGATCAAGCGTTGAGCGTGCTTATCGCCGGACGGATTACTTGGAACAGCGCCGCGTCTTAATGGAGCGCTGGGCGGATCATGTCATTGGTGGGACGGGTGAAGTTGTGAGGATTGCAAGATGACAGGCGTAAAGGAAGCGTCGGCAACGGCAAACAGCGAAGTTGGTCGATTCCTGGAGGTGCACATACCCAGCTGGGGGCCTATTCGGCAACTACTATGGTATCGGTGCCGAATGGCATACAGGACGGACCCGTCGGGGAGGCAGTGGATTGATCATGACCCGTTGTGTGAACAGAAATTAGCGGCCGCGAGCTACGAGGAACCCGAGGCGCTCGAACTACTACGCGAGTTTCTTGGAGCGAATGTGGCCGCCCAGAGTCCGATGAGCCCCCTGATGTGCAAGATGGCGGGCCTTTTGCTTCGCGATAAATTTCCCGTGCCAAATGCCAAGCCGGGCGTGAGGAAAAGCACAAGGTGGGAACGCAATCACTTTATTGTATTGCTGGTCGACAAGCTCGTTAAGGAATTCTCGCTCGCGGCGACCCAAAACGAATATCGGTCCCTAAACAGCACCAGGCCTCCGAGCGCCGCGAAAATCGTATCTGACGCCTTCGTGCAGCACGGCGTGCATGACGTGACCCAGCGCGCGATACGCGAAATTCTGGGCGATGGTGCGACAAGGCAAGAAATGTCCGAACTAGATTCAGCATTGCATTGGGCGTCCAGCAATCCCCTCCCGGACAATTTCTTACGTCGCCTCGTGCCGGAAAATACCGAAGAATAAGCGGCATGATTTAGTCGAATTCAGCGCGCACATCTGAACCCATCGGGACATTCACCCGCCGCCAACGTCCCGTCGCGGCACCATTGGGTTCAAAATGCAGTTTCTTAGCTTCCCAGAACTACGCCAAAAACTCGGCAATCGCGGACGCACGACCGTTTACCGCGATATAGAGCTTGGCCGACTTCCGCAGCCGATCAAACTCGGCGGTCGCCTATATTGGATCGAGGCCCAAGTCGACGAAGTGTTGTGCGGGGACAAAACACGATGAAATCCAAATGGATTAATCCACCGGCAAACAGCCATCACGCCGACACATGGCCAAATGGGCGCTTATTGCCGCGGACGACAAAACAGAAGGCTGCCCGGGACTATTACGATGATCGCCGAACGCTGCATCCCATCAAGCGCGATCCGGAGATTTTCGACCAATGGTGATGTTGAAAAATCATTTGTCCGACCGCCACCTCCGGGCCAGCAAGATGTTGGCATATGCGCTG
>CAXMNX010000062.1:0-3268 GCA_964194845.1 uncultured Boseongicola sp. | reverse complement strand
CGCGTGTAAAGCGCTGCATGCGCTGCCGTATCGGCCGCGACCTGAAGCTGGGCGCGCGCCTGGATCAGATTTGCCATGTCGATGGCGATGCCCGCAAAGATTGCCATGACCATGATAAAAAACAGGTTCAAAACCGTCATCGACCCGGTTTCGTCGCGGGCGAATGGCTTGGGCGTTTCAAAATTCTTCAATGACGTAGGACTCATGACTGGTACTCCAAAACTCGTTGTGCCTTTACTTTCAGATCAAACGTCGCTGGCATCGATACCATCGTCGGATTCGGACTGATCGTTGCCATGCTGGCGGCGCTCATGTCTTCAGGATCTGTCTCGGTTATAAAATTGCTGGTGGAAGCGTGGCGGTTCGCGTCCTGCGCGATACGCGTGGCTTTGGCCTGTGCGAGAAGCAACAGGGATACATCAGCAATGAGGGCAAAAAAGATCAGATAAACCGGAAGTGAAAGGACCGATTCCGGCGCAACCGACCCGCGTTCATCACGCGAGACTCTGGACCGGATCAGATCTTTCAATACACAAGGCATTCTACACAAACCACTCGGTAACTAATCAAACTCGTAACGCTTCGAACTTATCGGACAATTCCGGCAAAAATAGGGACAAAGGCTAATAAAATTTTTATGAATTGCCGTACAATTATTTCAGTTGGGCACTATTGTCCTGTGTGAGGAGGCAATTGCACGCGGTTTTGTGCGACGGACTGCTTTGGCTCTGGAACCGCGATCACGGTTGCCGATGTGTATCCGGCTTTGCTGCGCGGCCCAATGCATCGTCGCCGCGAGTCCCGCGCTGCCCGATCCAGAACGCGGGGGTTTCAGCGCCCGTACAGCTCCGACGTAGCTCCAAGATAGCCGTCCCAGGCGAACCAATACGCGATGTGGCCTGCGACGCGTGGCAGGTTGCGGCCGTCGGGCGCGATCAGGGCGTCTTCGGTGATTTGCCAACGGGTGCCGTCCTTTGACGTGACCCCACCGGCGTCGCCCTTAAAGCTCAAGTCGCCACGCTCGTAGGCGCGCGCGGTGCGGGTGGCGGCGTTGCCGATCAGGACCAGCGGGCGGTCGAGAAGTTCGTCGTTGATAACCGGGGTGTCCACGAAGGCGCTGATCGGCCAGGCCTTGGCCCCGCCAAACTGCCGCACGCCGAAAACGTAGTCTTTTTGCGAAAGCTGGCTTTGGTCGACATCGACCGGGAACATCAGGTCGTCCGAACCGAAATACGCGCTGTAAACCACGCCCGAACCGTAGTCGCGGCGGTAGCCGGTCTTTAGCGACAGAATGCGCGTGTCCGCGTTGGCCGTGCGCCAGTTGGCCCAGGTGTCGATGACGACCGGGCGCTGCGTGAGTTCGATACCGCTATCGACAAGTTCGCCCAGAACCGGTCGCCCGGTGAACTGGTTCCACAGCGAATGTGTGGCGCGGTCGAACATCAGCTTGTTGGAACGGTAAAGAAAGCCCGACGATCCGAAGACCAGAGGTTCGGTGCGCCCGGGCACTTTGGTCTCGAAAAATATACCCGAGCCGCAAAGCGTGCAATAGGCCAGCGCGACCGGAACGTCGCCGATAACCTCGTTGAACATCTCGTGCCAGCCCATGATCCTTAAGGGATAGGCGCGGGTATCGCCGTTGATCGAGACGCCAAAGACAAGATCGTCGTCGCGCATGAACTCCGCATCGGCTGCCGGGATCAGCTTGGGATTGTCGAGAGACGGGATGCCGTCCTTACTCACCCCGCCCCAGGTAATCTCCTCAAGCCTGATGCGCATCGCCTCGCGGCGTGTGTGCTTGGCGCGCATGAAAACATCGAAGTTCGGATCAATCCAGAGGAATAGCTCGCGTTTGAACTCGGCGTAGGACGGGTGCGGCACAACTTCGGGGTGGCGTTCTTGCCAGAGCATCCAGTCGTACCACGTTTCCGCGTCCGCCTCGCCGGTGATCGCGGCGAGAACTTCGGTAATGGCGGATCGCGACCCTTGGGTATAGCGCAGGCTTGATATCAAACCAGCCGCCATGTCGGCGTTGCCGCGCTTTTTGATTGCCTTGAGCGCGGCGTCAAATTCGTCCGGTGCGCCGAAAACCACGGCGCGCTGAAGCTGGTAGAGATCGGGTGCCTGCGCCGCTGCCGCATTTGGCAGCACCGCGGCGGCGGCAAGAAGGGCTGTGGCGTGTCGGCGGGTTATCATTGGTTTGCTCCGCGTGAGTTGCGCACACAGTGACTGAATGTCCGATCACAATCACCAAACACTTTGGCGAGCGGAATTTAAGCTCAGGGTGCGGGGGCCGGACCTTGGTTCATGCCCCGATTGGCTGGGTCAAAACGAGCGGCGGAACGAAACCGGTGAAAGTTGCAGGTATTTCTTGAATACGCGGCCGAATGCGGCTTCCGAGCCATAGCCCACTTCTTCCGCAATCTTGATGATCGGGTCGTTTGTGCGGCGCAGCTTGTCGGCGGCAATTTGCATACGCCAGTGGGTAAAATAGGCCATCGGGGTCATCCCCATGAACTTCAGGAAACGCGCGGCGAAGGATGTGCGCGATAAGCCACCTACTTTGGCAAGATCCTCGACCGTCCAATTTTTTGATGGTGCTGCGTGTATTGCCGTTAGAACGCGGGCAATTCCAGGGTCGCGGAACCCGGCCAGAACCAGTTGATTACTGCCTTCGGCATTCAGATAGGTCCGAAGTGCCTGGGCAAATATTATTTCAGAAACCTTAAGCGCGATAAGGTCACCGCCAAGCCGGTCTTGTCCGGCTTCGGTGCCAATGAGGCGAAGGGTGCTTTCCATCCATGCGCCTGAAGTCTCGCCGTAGTTTCGGATGTGAATATAGGCCGGCAACGCTTCGACCAATGGGTGGGTCAGTTCGGCGGCAAAAGCGAAGTGCCCGCACACAAGCTGGGTTTCATGGTCGCTGCCAAGTTCGCCGATCACCAATGCGCCGGTCCCGTCAAAACCGGATTCTTCGACCACCTGCTCTAACTGCACGGCCTGATGTTCTGTCTTCGGATCACAGTAAAGCGCGTGGCTGGCACCGCGGGTGATGATCAAAAGATCGCCCTGTTCCAGCAGAACCGGATCGGGGTGTCCTGTGATCCGAACCAGGCATCTACCCTTATGGGCAAAGTGGAACCGGGAAACGTTTTCAAACGCCGGCACCTGAACGCTCCACGGCGACGTGAACGATGTCCGAAAATACAGCGTTCCCTGTAACTGCAGGCGGGACAGTATATCGCTTAGAAGATCCAAGAGTCACGCT
>CAXMNX010000061.1:0-4103 GCA_964194845.1 uncultured Boseongicola sp. | reverse complement strand
GCACGCAGCACTTTACGGCCGCACATGCGCGCTTCTGGACATAATCGGCGAAGGGCCGGTTTGGGCGCTGGCCTACCTTAGATGGGAACAGACGCTGTTGGATGATCTGGGCTTTGGCCTTGATCTGTCGCGTTGCACCGTCACGGGGACATCGGACAATCTGGCATTTGTCTCGCCCAAAACCGGCCGCGCGGTATCAGAAGTCGGTGCTGGCGATTGGGTCGAACGGCTGCTGCCGCTGTCGCCCGCGCTTTTGGGCCGCGGCGATGGCAGCGATGGGGAGCTTTTGGAAGGATTGAAGGTGACCGGGCATTTTCTGGCGACCCATTTGGCTCTCGCACTTGGCGACCGACCGCTGCCGCAGGCGCGCCAAAGGTTTATCGACGTGCTGGCCCGGCGAAAGCCGTCAGGCCAATAACCGCCGCGCGATGACCTGCGCCTGAATTTCGGCGGCACCTTCGAAGATGCTCAGGATACGCGCATCGCAAAGAATGCGGCTGATCGCGTATTCCAGCGCGAACCCATTGCCACCGTGGATTTGCAGGCCGTTGTCAGCGGCAGCCCAGGCGACGCGCGCGCCAAGAAGTTTCGCCATCCCGGCTTCAAGATCGCAGCGCCGGTCCTCGTCCTTTTCGCGCGCGGAAAAATACGTGAGCTGGCGCGCGACCATGATCTCGACCGCCATCATCGCGATCTTTGAAGCGACGCGCGGAAACTCGATCAACGCCTTGCCGAACTGTTTGCGGTCCTGACCATAGGCAATCGACACATCCAGCGCCGATTGCGCAACACCAATGGCGCGCGCGGCGGTCTGGATGCGGGCGGACTCGAACGTTTGCATAAGCTGCTTGAAGCCCTGCCCCTCGACGCCGCCCAGAAGGTTTTCGCCCTTCACGCGGAAGTCGTCGAAGTTGACGGTGTATTCTTTCATGCCGCGATAGCCGAGAACCTCGATCTCGCCGCCCGACAGTCCCTCGTCCACAAATGGTTTTTCATCCGTACCAGGCGTCTTTTCAGCCAGGAACATCGAAAGGCCGCGATAATCGTCGGTGTCGGGCACGCTTCGCGCCAGAACCGTCATCACATGGGTGCGGGCGGCGTGGGTGATCCAGGTTTTGTTGCCCTTGATCGACCAGTCGTCGCCCTCGCGCACGGCGCGGGTGCGAAGGCTGCCAAGGTCGGACCCGGTATTGGGTTCAGTGAAGACGGCCGTTGGCAGAATTTCCCCCGAAGCAAGCCCCGGCAACCACTTTGCCTTCTGGTCTTCGGTGCCGCCACAAAGGATCAGCTCGGCGGCAATCTCGGACCGCGTGCCCAGCGAACCGACGCCGATATACCCGCGGCTAAGCTCCTCGGACACGACACACATCGACGCCTTTGACAGGCCGAACCCGCCGTATTCTTCCGGGATTGTCAGCCCGAAAACACCCATCTGCGCCATTTCCTCGATAATCTCAATCGGGATCAGTTCGTCGTTCAGGTGCCAGCTATGCGCATTCGGTTCGACGCGATCCCTGGCAAATCGCCGGAACTGTTCGCGGATCATTTCCAGCTCATCATCCAGACCGGTGCGCCCATAGGTGATGTCGCCCGTGCGTTCGCGCATGATCTCGACCAGACGCACGCGCGCGGCCTGGGTGTTGCCGTCCCGGGTCAGCTTTGTGACCGCAGACACCATCATCGCGCGTTGATCTTCTTGCGTCAGCCCAAGGTCGGACGGGCGCACAATTTCGCCCTGGCTCATCGGGATGCCGCCGGTCAGCTGGGCAAGGTATTCGCCAAAGGCAATCTGATGGATAAGCTGCTCAAGCTCGCCGAAATTGTCTTCCGCCTGCAGCCGCTCGGCCCAACTCTGCATTTGCCTCAGGGCCTGCACATAGGTCGCCATCCAGGCATACCCATGAACGGCCGTCTGGTGCTCTTCAATCAGCGCGCCGGTGACCTTGCTGCCATCGGTGACTTGCGCACGAACCGCCTCGGTCGCCCGTGCCAGAAGGCTTTCCGCGGCGGGAAGCGCCTCGCCGGTCAGCGCAAGAATGTCGTTCAGAACTGGTGTGTCATCCATCGTCACGGCTTGGTCGTGCGGCATTAGTGCGGCCCCGTTTTCTGCACCTGCGAAGGTTTAGAGATTGCGCATCTGCAGCGCAAGAAGGTTTCGAATTACCCACCGGTATTGAACGAAAATGTCGTAGGCCGATTTCATTAGCGCGGCGCCCAGTGAACGCAAGTCGTCGGCATTCGCTTTCAGGTCGCAAAAGCCTCGGCGTAACGTCGGCGTAACAAGCTGCTGCGTCGACCGAATATAGTCTCTGGCACCGCTTCGCCCGGAAGCTCCCAAACCCCAAAATCAGGATCGAGGCAATGGTGGCCAAGCCTGGTCATTCCAAGTTCGCGGCACACCTGCGCCCCGCCGGGTGTGCACGATACCGTTCCTATTCCATGCAGAAGGACATCGCGCTCGGCCAATCGTTCGAGGAAACGCACGAACGACGACATCAACAAAGTGCTTGCCGCTTCGTGGCCGTGGCAAACGATCAGCGCGGGGCAATAGCCAAAGTAGGTGCCAGGTAGGATCGGCTGGCGGATGCGGTCAACCGAGAGTTCTGATTCAATCAAAAACCCCTTGCGAAACAACGCCTCATCCTCTGGAAGCAGAAATGGCAACGCCCACTTCGCCACCATCTGGTTGTTGTGCATGACCGCCGACCAGTGGTCCCGATAGGTTTCATAGATCGGCAGGAAAACTTTTTCATTCGCCTCTAGCCCATCAGGCAGCGGACCGAGCGCGGCGTCGGCCATTTCAATGGATGCAAGACAGGCTTGCCGCCAGGAACCGTCAAAGACCTGGTTCACCACGGCCTCATCAAGCAGGCGATGGATGCTCTGGTCCGGTCGTCGGCTCCGGGCCTCCCAATCTTCGCGACAGGCCAGTATTTCGTCCCGGCTCCAGCCCAGCCGGTCGGCAAGCCGATGTTCCAGATCGCCACGGATAAACGAGACCGACCGCTCGTATTTGCCGATGGAATCGACGCTGACTCCAAGTAGCTCGGCAAGCTGTTCTTGGGTTTGTCGCCCGTGAGAGCCGCTTGCGGCCCGCCAGGCACGTAATTTTCGGGCAAATAGGGATGTGGCTTCCATAAATTGACCTTGGTTTTCTTCGGGCGCGCGATGACGGCCAAGATGACCCGATCCATGCCGATCTGCCAAGTGATTTACGGATGACTTACGGGTTCTTCTGGGTCTGCGGATCACAGCGGTGGAGCGAACGTTTGTGTTTGAAATAATTGTGGACAAGAGCTATCAGCCAGGAGCCGATGCCATGACCCGCCGATTTTCACCTTTGTCCGGCGTTATTGACCTGCTTTTCCCCAGGACCGCAATTGCTGCCAACCACCGTCGTCAGAAATTTGAAACAGACAATTGGCGGCCCGAACGCAGGCCGCGCTCTCCCGGCTGGTCGTCAAAGCGGCGCAAGCGATATGCCGCAAGAATACCCCAGACCTGACCAGCAACAGATCGGTTCAAAGCCCGATTCAACCGCGCCGAACCGCCGCAAACCGAATTCCCCCGACCAACCCCCGCGCGAGGTATCCGGCCATCTTGGCGTAAAATACCTCGATTCCGGCGTATCCGTCTGCCCCATGCACGGCTTCGTATTCGTCGCGCACATCGCGGAACGCCTGCAAGCGGATCGCGGTGAAATTCGTCCAATCGATTGTCATATCGGTCTGGCTGATCACATCAAACTCGGCACTTTCCAGATCGGCCAGGTAGGTAGCGCGATCAACCAACGATCCGGGCCGCAGGTGTTGGCGAAAATCCTCGGCCTCGTGCTCGTCGGGCTGCCGGATCAGATACAGGTCCTCGGCAAATAGGAAGCCGCCAGGCTTCAGAGCGTGGTTCAGTTTACCGAGATAAACCTCCCGGCGCGGAATGTGAAAAAGGGCGAGCCAGCTGACCGCGTGATCAAACGCAGCCTTGGGCGTCTCAAAGTCAAGGAAATCGGCGTTTACATGATCGACGGCACCCCTCAAAGCGACGCGGGCTGTCAGATCGCGCGCGACCTGATCATAGTCCGCTTGCAACTCGACCGCAGTAACCCG
>CAXMNX010000060.1:0-43963 GCA_964194845.1 uncultured Boseongicola sp. | reverse complement strand
TCCCCCAATAAGGGATGTTGGTGGAGCCGCCGGGTACCGCCCCCGGGTCCGATCCGCTTATTACGAGCGCGTTTATGTCCATAGTCCCGTTGCCGGAACGCTTTGAATATAGGGGCTTAGGGTTAATATTGGAAGAGTGCTTATTGCCCGCGTGGCTGGATAGTTCTTAAATGTTGCTGTCATTGTGTGCGTCTTTGGCAGTGCTATTGTCGGTCGCTGCGGCACTTGTCGATAGCATCAGATTATACCATACGGCGGTGGTTGGGCATTTCAGATTCGGACGGCAATTCGTTTGGATTGTGAAACGCCGAGACAGTAAATCGACACTATGGCGGGAGATGGATCATGCGGGCTTTGGTCGTGGAAAAAAGCGAAGAAGGTGCCGCCAATGCCAGCGTTCAGGATATCGAAGAAAGCCGCCTTCCCGACGGTAACGTCACGGTTGCAGTCGAATACTCAACGGTAAACTACAAAGACGGGTTGTGCATCGGACTGGGCGGTGGGCTTGTTCGCAACTATCCGCATGTGCCGGGTATAGATTTTGCCGGAACAGTCGAGGTGTCGGAGGACAGCCGATATGCAGCTGGCGACAAAGTTGTATTGACCGGCTGGCGCGTGGGCGAGGCTCGCTGGGGCGGCTATGCCGAAAAAGCCCGCGTGAACGCGGATTGGCTTGTGCCTTTGCCAAGCGAACTTACGACGCGCGCGGCAATGGCAGTCGGCACGGCGGGCTTTACCGCGATGTTGGCGGTCATGGCGCTTGAAGATCACGGGCTAACGCCCGGAAATGGTGAGGTTCTGGTCACGGGTGCCGCTGGCGGGGTTGGGTCGGTCGCCACATCCATACTTTCGAATTTGGGATACGAAGTTGCCGCTGTTACCGGACGCCCGGAAACTGGCGACTATCTCAGGGCGTTGGGGGCAAGCCGGATTGTTGCGCGCGAAGGGCTGAACGAGACCGTCAAGCGGCCGTTGGAGGCCGAAGCCTGGGCTGGATGTGTGGACGCAGTTGGCGGCGCGATGCTGGCGCGGGTTTTGGGGCAGATGAAATATGGTGCATCGGTTGCGGCTGTTGGGCTGGCAGGTGGTGCGGGATTGCCCGCGACGGTCATCCCGTTTCTGCTGCGCGGGGTAAACCTGCTTGGTATCGACAGTGTCATGCAGCCATTTGAATACCGGGTGCGCGCCTGGGATCGGATCGCGGCGGATCTGCCGATGGATAAGCTCGAGGCGATGATAAGGCCAGCAACATTGGCGGATCTGCCGAAGCTTGGGTCCGACATTCTGAAGGGGCAGGTTAAAGGCAGGGTCGTCGTGGACGTGAATGCTTAGGGTCTGAGGGCCAGAGCATTGATGGATAAGAATGCGTCTGCCAGGCCGGGAACTGGGGAGGTGCCAGTAACTTTTGCGCCGGTCGGAACAATCTCAACTTTGAGTTCTGCTTGATCCTGCGAGTTGCCCACGGTGATCGCGCCCGTGGCTGAAAGGCTCGGAGGGTCGCCGGACACGATGGCGATAAATTGAAGTAGCGGGAATGGCGCGGAATTAATGATGGCGTCGACTGCGGGTCCGTCCAGCGCATCAAGTGGAACAGTCAGATCAAGTGTCCCCTTTTCGGCATTTCGGCTTTCGGTGTTGAGAACAAGAAGAAATCCATAGGCGGTCGCCGTCGCCAAAAGTTCACCATTGCCGTCGAGGAGCGCCACGTTAGCATCCGCAAGGGGCCATTCTCTTGGCTCTGCGCTTGTTTGCGAGGATTGTGCGAGGCCGAACAATAGTCCCGCGGTGAGGGCGGCAGACCAAATTACAACAGCGGCGGAAATCGGTTTAATCTGGCTGTTGTGCGTCAAGGCACCCGATGCTGTGCCGCGCCACATGCGGGCAAATATCGCGTCGTTGTCAAAAATCAGATGCTTCAGGGCACCGGCGATATGGAGGGTGACCGCTGCCAAAAGCACCTTTGTAAATAGCCGGTGGATTGCGCCAAATCCTTCCGCCAGCGCGGGATCTTTCGGAACGAAAGGCAGGGCCTGACCAAATGGCCACCAAATGGGTGCAAGTTCTGACGTTGCAGAGTGGGAAATCCATCCGGCCAATGGGACTGCGATCAGGGCTATTGTGAGCATCCAGTGGACCATGGCGGCCACGAAGTTTTCGATCGGGCGGTCTTGATGAACTGGTGCGGGGCGCGGTTGGGAAAGCGTCCAGAAAAGCCGAATGACGCCTAGGGTGAAAGCGAGAATGCCAGTTGTTTTGTGGACGGAAAACAGCAGAAATGCCTTCTGAATGCCGGTGTCCGTCGTTAGATCCTGGCCGTTGGCAAGCAGGCCAAGGGGAAACGCCGTTAGAATCACCAGCACCGTCAGCCAGTGAAGCGCGCGGGCGAAAAGCCCATAGCTGTTGGCGGTATTTCCCAATTGCATGCCCTTTAGTAGCGACAGTTCACCGAAGGACCAACTTGTTCCCAAATACGCTCTGGGCTACGACCCTTGGGACAGTGAGGGTGGGAGCAGATCATGAGCGTAGCATTCGTTTTCCCGGGACAAGGGGCACAGACAATTGGCATGGGTCGCGATCTGGCTGAATCCTATCCCGCGGCGAAGGCGGTATTCGACGAGGTTGACGACGCACTTGGGGAAAAACTTTCCACGCTCATCTGGGAAGGCGAGCAGGAAACGCTGACGCTGACTGAGAATGCCCAGCCAGCGCTGATGGCGACGTCGATTGCCGCACTTCGCGCTTTAGCGTCGGAAGACGTCGAGGTTGCCAGGGCGTCCTACGTGGCCGGGCATTCGCTTGGAGAATATTCCGCGCTTGCGGCTTCGGGAGCAATCACGATTGCCGACACGGCCCGGCTGTTGCGGCTGCGAGGATTGGCCATGCAAGCTGCGGTTCCGGTCGGCGAGGGGGCAATGGCGGCAATCCTTGGACTGGATATTGAAGCGGTTCAGGCCGTGGCGGACGAGGCGGCGCAAGGCGATGTTTGCGCTGCCGCCAATGACAACGATCCCGCGCAAGTTGTCGTTTCGGGACACAAGGCGGCTGTGGAAAGAGCGATCGTTATTGCCAAGGAAAAGGGCGCGAAACGAGCGTTGCTGCTGCCAGTATCGGCGCCGTTTCATTGCAGCCTGATGGAGCCTGCGGCGAGGGCTATGGCGGAGGCACTTAGCCGCGTCGAGATCGCTGATCCGCCTATTCCGTTGGTTTCTAATGTATTGGCGCGGCCTTGCGGCAGTTCTTCGACAATTATTTCGCTTTTGGTTGAACAGGTTACCCAAACCGTTCGTTGGCGCGAGAGCATCGAGTGGATGGTGGAAGAAGGTGGTGTGACGCAGTTTTTCGAGATCGGGGCGGGGAAAGCATTGTCTGGCATGATCCGGCGGATTGCGAGGGATGCTGAAACGCGCGCCGTTGGAAATCCGGAAGACGTTCGTGCTGCGGCGTCCGATCTGAACTGACAATTCCAGAAAACTCAGACGAAAGGTGAGGCGCATGTTCGATCTTTCAGGCAAAGCCGCTTTGATCACCGGTGCTTCGGGCGGCATTGGTGCTGCTATCGCACGGGCACTTTGCAAAAGCGGCGCGAAAGTTGGACTGTCCGGAACACGGGTGGAGCCGCTAGAGTCGCTTGCCAGTGAACTGGGCGGGACGGCATTTGTGTTGCCCTGCAATTTGAGCGATGCCGAGGCTGTGGCCGGGCTTTCCAAGCGTGCGGTGGAAGCTATGGGCGCGGTCGATATCCTTGTGAACAACGCCGGGATCACGCGCGACAACCTGTTCATGCGGATGTCGGACGAAGAATGGGCGAGCGTTCTTCAGGTGAATCTGACCGCGGCGATGGTGCTGTCAAAGGGCGTGATCCGGGGGATGATGAAGGCGCGATGGGGACGGATTGTGAATATGTCCTCGGTCGTGGGGGTAACGGGTAATCCGGGGCAGGCGAATTATGCCGCGTCGAAGGCGGGATTGATCGGACTTTCAAAGTCTTTGGCGTACGAAGTGGCAAGCCGCGGGATAACCGTGAACTGCGTTGCACCCGGTTTCATCGAGACTGCGATGACTGAAAAACTTACCGACGATCAGAAGTCAAAAATCCTTGAGCAAGTTCCCATGGGTCGCATGGGGTCCTCGGCAGAAATAGCAGCGGCGGTGCTGTATTTGGCGAGCGATGAAGCGGCGTATACGACCGGCACGACGTTGCATATCAATGGCGGAATGGCCATGTTGTAGCGACCGATGTTGGGCGGGTTATACTATTTGCCTTTTAAGATGATATGGTATAGGCGGCGCACATCTTCGGCGGGACCAGCATGTTCCGCACTAACGTTCGCTTGCGCGGCATGAAATAACGAACGGGCAACGTCCCAAAGAATTGTGAGGAAATGACATGAGCGACATTGAAGATCGCACACGAAAGATCGTTGTCGAGCACCTTGGCGTCGACCAGGAAAAAGTGACTGCAAACGCGTCGTTTATCGACGATCTGGGTGCTGACAGCCTGGATACGGTTGAATTGGTTATGGCATTCGAGGAAGAATTCGGGATTGAAATACCCGATGACGCCGCCGAGACCATTCAATCCTTCGGCGATGCCGTAAAATTTATCAACGAAGCCTCGTAAGCTTTTGAAAATTAATAATTGACGGCGCCTAAAGCTGGCGCCGTTTGTGTTTTCTGAATTCCCCTTTTCGCGCAGGATTTCGACGCGCGCGTTTCAGATGTCCTTTGATGAATGCCCCGGTTGGCAAAGCGACCGACTGATTTTTCGTTGTATCTGGGATCCGGGCGCCGGGTTAGGTAAATTTGCCCCTGTCTTGGCGGATTAACGCGCGCCGACTATTTGCACGGCGAAATCGCGGCGTGTATGTCTCAACGAAAGAAACGAACGCGGGGTTTGGGGATGCGTCGAGTTGTAGTTACCGGACTTGGAATGATTTCTCCGCTTGCGTGCGGGGTCGAGGAAACATGGGCGCGCCTGTTGGGAAGCGAGTCCGCTGGTGGGCAAATTACACGATTTGATGCCTCGCATCTTGCAACGACTTATGCGTGCGAAGTTCCGCGCGGTGACGGTGCTGATGGCACGTTCAATCCAGACGACTGGATGGAACCCAAGGAACAACGGAAAATTGACGAGTTCATCCTTTACGGTGTTGCGGCTGCAGACCAGGCGGTGAATGACGCAGGCTGGCGCCCGACCGATACCGAAAGCCTGGAGCGCACAGGCGTCATGATCGGGTCTGGTATCGGTGGCCTTCAAACTATCGCGGAAACTGCAATTGTTCTTAAGGAGCGTGGACCGCGCCGGGTGTCGCCGTTCTTTATTCCGGGATCACTTATCAATCTGGTGTCCGGGCAGGTTTCGATCCGGTTTGGTTTCAAGGGGCCAAATCATGCGGTGGTCACGGCCTGTTCAACCGGAGCCCATGCCATCGGTGATGCGGCACGGCTGATCGTGCTGGACGACGCCGACGTGATGGTTGCAGGAGGTGCTGAAAGCCCGATCTGCGAGATCGGTATTGCCGGGTTTAATGCCTGCAAAGCGCTATCGACAAAACGCGGGAGCGATCCGAAAACCGCGAGCCGTCCCTATGACGCGGATCGTGATGGCTTTGTCATGGGCGAAGGGGCGGGCGTTGTTGTGCTGGAGGAATACGAGCACGCGAAGGCGCGCGGCGCAAAGATATACGCGGAAATTCTTGGGTATGGAATGTCCGGGGACGCCCATCACATCACGGCACCTTCCGAGAGCGGCGAAGGTGGAGAGCGCGCGATGAAGGCGGCACTTCGGTCAGCCAGGCTGGAACCTTCGGCGATTGACTATATCAACGCACATGGAACGTCGACGATGGCGGATACAGTTGAGCTTGGTGCGGTAGAGCGGTTGATGGGCGAGGCTGCCAGCAAAGCGACTATGTCTTCAACGAAGTCTTCGATCGGGCATCTGCTTGGTGCCGCCGGTTCAGTAGAGGCGATATTTTGTATGTTGGCGCTTCGTGATCAAGTGGCGCCGCCAACGATCAATCTGGAAAATCCGGCGGTGGAAACGAAGTTGGATTTGGCACCGAACAAGAAACGCGAGCGCGAAATAGCCGTCGTCCTTTCAAATTCATTCGGATTTGGCGGCACGAACGCGTCGTTGGTCATCGGGCGGATTGATCGCTGATGTGGCGCAACCTGGCCTCGAATGCTCTGACGCTGATAATCGTTGGTCTTTTCGTTGCCATCGGGGGCCTGACCTGGGCCAAGCGGCAATATAGCGGGCCGGGGCCGCTGGCGGAAGCTATTTGCCTTCAGGTGCCCCAGGGCGGCACGATGAGCGGTGTCGCCGAAAAATTGCTGGCTGAAAATGCGATCACCAACGCCACAATATTCCGTCTTGGGGCGGACTATTCTGAAAAAGCGTCAGACTTGAAAGCAGGTTCGTTTCTGGTCGGGACCGGAGCTTCGATGGGTGAGATTGTAGACCACATCACCGGCGACGGGCTTTCAACGTGCGGCACCGAGGTGATTTATCGCGTGTCAGTAGGTAGCCAGAGCGTTCGCGTGAGGGAGCTGGATGCGGCAACGCAGGAATTCGAGGTAACGGCCGAGTTCAATCCTGCGTCCGACGAAGTTCCTGCCGCCTATGCAGAAGCGCGCGAAGATATTGCCACGCGGTACCGGGTCACCGTTGCCGAAGGCGCGACCAGTTGGCAGATTGTCAATGCTTTGAACGTATCTGATCTTTTTGCGGGCGAGGTTGAGGGGGTGCCGGAGGACGGCTCTTTGGCACCTGATAGCTATGAGGTGCGCACGGGTGATGACCGAAATGCGTTGTTGGCGTCTATGGTCGCGCTGCAATCTGAACGACTTGCACAAGCCTGGGAGGCGAGATCGGACGCATCGCCGGTCAAAACGCCCGAAGAGGCTTTGATCCTGGCGTCGATCATTGAAAAGGAAACCGGTCTGCCCGAGGAGCGCCGCGTTGTTGCAAGCGTTTTCGCGAACCGGTTGGCGCGCGGCATCAAACTTCAGACGGACCCGACGGTCATTTACGGGGTCACTCAGGGCAAGGGTGCTCTTGGGCGTGGATTGCGCCAAAGCGAACTGCGAAGGGAAACGCCGTGGAACACCTATATCATTGAAGGCCTGCCGCCGACGCCGATTGCCAATCCGGGGCTTGCCAGTATCGAGGCGGCGTTGGATCCCGAAGACACGGACTATATATATTTCGTGGCCGACGGAACCGGTGGCCATGCCTTTGCCGAGACGCTTGATGAGCACAACGAGAACGTAGCCCGCTGGCGCCGCATCGAAGCAGAGCGCGAAAATCAGTGAGCGAATGCAGGGTCACATTAACCGACATTCCCCAAGTAGCGGGGCCTACCGGCAAGGTTAGGTGTTCCAACGCGCTGTGACAACGGTTTGGGCGTTCGTCACTGTCGTGAAGGCTGTTTTGCACCTCGGATTTTGGTTTGTCATCGTATTGCAGCGCCCGATTTGGTGAATGGAGCGAATTCCGAACGAACCTGCTGAGCCGCTTTCCTTCAGGTTTTGCTGCTGACATCCTCATGCGCGAACCGGTGGCGAGCGCAGGCGATGTATGGCCGCCAGGATGCGGGTGAACAGATCACCGCTGACGGCGACTTCGGCGAGTTGGAAAGTGATGGCGCGGGCATGTCGGACGATCCTTGCGCCAATCTTGATCAGCCGGGTTTGCAGGCTGGTCAGTGACCAGTCGGCCATCTCCTCGGGAAGATCAGTGCCTTGCAGGAAAACACCGAGATTGTAGGCCAGCGCGTGGAGTTGAAGCCGCACCTCGTTCTGCGCCATCCCCTTGCAGGACAGCCGGGTCCAGTTGATCGCCTGCTTGCCTTCCTTGATGTGCTGTTCGGCGGTGCCCCGCTGGTTGTAGAAGCGGATGATCCAGTCCGCCTCCATCGGCAGGTTGGTGACGACAAAGCCGACGCGGGGGAACAACTCTCCTGGATGCCATTCCACCTTGGCGACGACACGACGAGGTTTGGCCCATGATGCCGCCTGATACTCGAAGTCGCCAAAGAGGCGGCGGACATGGTTGGGTGGGCGCCCCACCGGACGCTTGAGCAGATGCGCAATCCTGCCTTGCAGAACACGATTGGCGCGGAGCCGTATCGCGTAGAAGTAGCCCTCGGCTTCCAGCATCTCGTAGAGGTCAGGGATGCCGAAGGCGGCATCGGCACGGAAGAACCGCATCAGGTGACGGCCCGTATAGCGCGCAATGACCGGCTTCAGAACGTCTTCCCAACAATCAGCGCTGTGCACATTGCCGGGCCGCAGAGCGCAGCGTTCAAGATGACCAAACTGGTTGAAGACGAACAAGGGATGATAGCACATGCAGCCGAAATGGCCGTTCCACGCCGTGCCTTCCTGTGCGCCGTGGATCGGGCTGACCGAGCTGTCCATGTCCAGCGTGATCCATTTGGGAGACTTGCGCTCATGAACCCGGTCGATCCAGTGTCCTGACAAATCAGCCAGCGCAGCACGATTGTCGGTCGTTGCCAAAACCTCGGTCTCGAACCGTCCCATCTGGCTTGTGGATGCGGCCTTGGCATCAACGGCCCGTCCGCCAACCACCTGCCGCATCACCGGATCGATCGCCAGACGATCCGCGTCATTTACATCGTCGTATCCGGCCAACCGACCGAAAACCGACTGGCGCAAAAGGCCGACCAGAGAATGCAGGCGATTATGCCCAGTGCGAGTGTCTCTCAGCAAGCCGCCCGCGATGTCGTGCAAGCCGAGCACCTCATCCAGTTCCCGGAACAACAGCAAACCACCATCCGAACTGATCTTCGAACCATGAAATTCCAGCCGCACCCGACGGTCAAAACCAAGCCGAACATCGCCCGTTTCGCCTGCACCCTCCGGGTGATCCATGAAACCCCACCTCCCACCGCTTTAACATGCTGAAATATAACACATTACTGGCCGTCAGAGTGACGAAATCGCCAAGTTACTTGGGGTATGCGGGATTAGTACTCTGTTAATTCCAGAGAACGCTATTTTTCAATTCTATCAATAACTTAACCCTTGACGCAGCGAACTTTTCGACGTATACCTTCAGGCAAGCTAGGACAGGTGGAACAGCCGCAGGGGATGCACCCGGCCGCTGTTTTATTTTGCCCGGGGAGATTTGCATATTGGGGCGCGCGCCATGGCAGACGAACCATCAGTCAAAGCTGGGACTGGTGATGCGCGATTGTTGCTGGAAAGCGGTGAAAAGGCTTTGCGCGATCTTCTGATCGCGTTCGATCTTTTGTCCGAACAGATTCTAGACGGCAACATGCCGGCGGAACGCGATCTGGCGCGCGCCTGTTTCACGCTTGCACGGGTACGCGCCACGTTGATGGAGGAGATTCAAAAGCATGAAAGACGTGTCCTCATGTCTGAAGGGCTCACCGACGAAGCTCCAATCAACTTCGACGCCACTCGAACGGACATCGGGCGCCGCATTGATAGCCTCATTGAGCAAGACAAAGCGAAAGAAGTTCCTTAGCGGCCTTTCGAAACAAGAGTTGCGGGCGCTTCCTTATTTGTTTGATTTTTGGGCTTTGCCCCATCAGCTTCCACCCAAGGGCAGTTGGCGGACCTGGGTTATTCTTGGTGGACGTGGTGCGGGAAAGACCCGTGCCGGTGCCGAATGGGTGCGGAGCGAAGTTGAAGGCGCGTTGCCGACGGATCCGGGCAGATCGAAGCGCATTGCGTTGATTGCCGAGACTTACGATCAGGCGCGTGACGTTATGGTCTTTGGGGACAGCGGGATTTTGGCCTGCACGCCAGCCGACAGAAAGCCAAAATGGATTGCAACCAGACGGCAACTGGAATGGCCGAACGGGGCTCAGGCCGAGCTTTATTCGTCAAGTGATTTCGAAGGTATTCGCGGACCGCAGTTTGATGCCGCCTGGGCGGACGAAATTGGTTGCGCCGCAATTGACAAGGGTAGTAACCAGCCGAACAAGTTTCTTGACGCCAAATCGTCTGAGAGCGCTTTGCCGAATTTTTCCAACGGCGCGCGCGACGACCTGGTTCAGATGCAATACATTCGGGCGATATCTGAATATTGGGCGGACCCGGTAAACAACCCTGACGCCACGCTTTATTCGGGGCAAATGGTGGACACGGATCGTCAGTTTGCCTGGGCGTGGGATGCACGACCGTTTCCTCATTTTCCGGGAAACCAAACGCTTTGGAGCGATGGAGCGAACTATGCGCGTGGGCATTGGCTTTCCGGGCGCATGTCGGCCAGATCGCTGGCGAGTGTCATCACCGAGATTTGCACGCAAAATGGTGTGTCGGATATCGACGTATCGGAGATCTATGGGTTCGTGCGGGGGTATCTGCAAACCGGCGACGCATCGGCTCGCCAGGCATTGCAACCGCTGATGCTG
Organism: uncultured Boseongicola sp.; assembly: GCA_964194845.1. Taxonomy (GTDB): domain Bacteria; phylum Pseudomonadota; class Alphaproteobacteria; order Rhodobacterales; family Rhodobacteraceae; genus CAXMNX01. The sequence goes on along the minus strand of CAXMNX010000060.1, from coordinate 33,554 downwards.
GCGGCTTCGATAGATGTGGTCGAAAAATTTGGAACGCTTGTTTTCAGCAACCGATCTACAAGTGCCGATATTGTATTGAGCGACGGAGATTTGGCCGAGCTTGAGGGCGGCGCGATCACGTCGCAATCAAGAGAACCCCTGATCGAGGTTCCAGATCGCGTTCGGCTTAATTTCCTGGAAGCCGACGGCGACTATGAAATTCGGGCAAAAGAAAGCGTGTTCCCGGACGCATCCGTGGACGGGTTGTCGCAAACTGAGCTGCCGCTGGTGTTGACGCAATCCGAAGGCCAGGCCGCGACCGAGCGCTGGCTTTCTGAAGTGCGCGTGGGGCGGGATACCGCGACGTTTGCGGTTCCGCCGTCGGTCGATATTTCCGCAGGCGATGTTGTCGAGCTGGAAACCGAAAGTCTGGCGGTTCTATTCAGGATTGACCGGATCGAGGAGTTTGGTCTGCGCAAAGCCGAAGCGGTCAGGATTGAGCCGGGAATTTACGAGCGGGCGCCAGCCGTCGAGGTTGTGGTTCCCGTTCGACCTGTCGCGGCGCCGGTGCCGGTCTGGCCGGTGGTGATGGACATGCCATTGTTGCGCGGAGACGAGGACCCTGAGGCGCCTTGGGTCGCGGCGACGGCTGTTCCATGGCCCGGCGAGGTTGCGGTCTATGGTTCAACATTGGGGGCATCCTGGGGTTATGAGGTCACGTTGAGCAGTCGTGCCACGATGGGCGAGTCGCTGAGCGAGCTAAATGCCGCGGAAGCTGGCACCTGGGACCGCGGCACGCCGTTGGATGTTCGTCTGACCAGCGGTGCCTTGAGCAGCATTTCGGATCAGGCGTTGTTATCGGGCGGAAACGTCGCGCTGATCGGTCACCCGAGCATCGCCGATTGGGAAGTATTTCAGTACCGCGACGCAATTCTGGTGGATCAGGACACCTGGGCGCTTTCGATGCGGCTTCGGGGGCAGAGGGGTACTGACGGGATCATCCCGACAACCTGGCCGATAGGATCAACGGTTGTCATTGTCGACGAAGCGCCTCGCCAGATCCCGATTGCGCCGTCGCAGCGTGGCGTCGCGCGGGAGTATCGGATTGGCCCGGCCGCGAAGCCTGTCGATCATTCGGCATATCAAACGTTGTCGCATGTGGCGCATGGAATTGGACTGCGGCCTTATCGCCCCGTTCACTTTGATGCGCGTCGGCTTGGTGGTTCGGATGTCCGTATTGCCTGGGTTCGGCAGGCGCGGATCGACGGTGAATTTTGGGATGCGCTGGATGTTCCGCTTGGCGAGGCTGCCGAGAGCTATCAGCTACGTGTGATCGTCAGCGGCGCGGTGCGGCGCGAAGTAATCGTCGGCGCTTCGGAGTGGATTTACACGGCTGCCGAGCAACTGGCTGACAGTATATCCGGCGCGTTTTCAATTGAAGTGGCCCAGATCTCGGACCGGTTTGGTCCTGGCCTGGCAGGAAAGGTGAATGTCGATGTCTGAAACTGCAATACTTGGTTTGCCGCTTGTGCAACCGGCGCAAGCGCAGAAGCATGTGACTGTGAACGACGCCTTTCAACGGATTGATGCGTTTGCACAAATTACAATCGGCGCTGTCGGTGGCGGGACGCCGCCGCTGGCACCTGTCGAGGGTGAGCTTCATGCGGTTGGAACCGGAGCCACGGCGGATTGGGCTGCGCACGATGGCGAACTTGCGCTGTTTCTGAACGGCGGGTGGCTGTTCGTTCAGCCAAACGTTGGTTGGCGCGGTTGGCGGTCGGATACCGGTAGCGCTGTCACCTACGACGGTGTGGACTGGGTGGAAGGCGGCGGTGCCTTTACGTAAAATGGCGCTGGATTTGTCCATCGGTCAATCGAGAGCGATCACGCGGTGGCGGCGGGTGCTACATCGGTTTTGACCGGAATTATTCCGGCGAATGCAATTGTTTACGGCGTTACCGGACTTGTGTTGGCGAATATTGGTGGGGCTGCGAGCCTTGAGATCGGTGTCGCTGGCAGCAGCAACAGATACGGCAGCGGCATTGGCGTCAGTACGGGATCATGGGCGCGCGGGCTGACCGGCAATCCTTTGGCCTATTATTCGCCAACCGATCTGATTTTGACGGCAACCGGCGGGTCATTCGATGGTTCGGGCACCATTAGACTGGCCGTGCATTTTGCTGAACTGACGCTGCCGCGCGCTTAGCGCTGGGTCACGCACCGGTTGCGCATTCAATGCAGTTTGGAAGCGTGGGATCGAGCTTGAGGCGAGCATTTGGGATCGGCTCGCCGCAATCCTGGCAATAGCCGAACTCTCCTTGCCTCATTCGCTCAAGCGCCGCGTAAATTCGCGTGCGCCGCGCCGATCTTCGGCGCCCGGTCGCCTGTGCCAGCGCCTGCCTTTGCAAAGCATCCATACGGCTTAGGCGCCCGACAGATTGTTGATCGAGTTCAACGGTTTGTCTGTCATCTTCCCCCATAGAATCTTCCAGATCCAGCGCTTCAAGTTCGGCTTTCAGGGCTGCTTGATATACATCCAGATCCATTCTGACCCCAAAATAATGACCTGCGGCCATTGCGATTTGTTTTGCCGACCTATCTTTAGTATAAGTTACGGACAAAACAAGGATCAGACGATGGCCGAGAAAAAGCTAGTTCCAACATCGCTGGACCCTGTGTGGGACAAGATTACCTCGGGCGCGCGCGCCGCGATCGCAGCAGAGCCATTGATCGGCGGCCTCGTGCATTCGAGCATTCTTCACCACGCTTCGCTGGAACGCGCGCTTAGCTATCGCATTGCGATGAAATTGTCGTCGTCCGAGATGTCGGCGCAAATCCTTCGCGAGATTGCCGAGGAAGCCTATAGCGACGACCGGCGGTTGGGAGGGGCGGCGCGCGCTGACCTTGTCGCGATTTACGAGCGCGACCCGGCCTGCCATCGGCTGATGCAGCCATTGCTGTTCTTCAAAGGATTTCAGGCGGTTCAGGCGTATCGCGTCGGGCATTGGCTTTGGAAAGCCGGGCGAAAAGACATCGCATATTTCATTCAGGCACGGGTGAGCGAGGTCTTTGGTATCGACATTCATCCGAACGCGGTCATTGGCCAGGGTCTGATGATTGACCATGCCCATTCGATTGTGATCGGCGAAACCGCGGTTGTCGGCGACAACGTGTCCATGCTTCATTCGGTGACGCTTGGCGGTACTGGCAAAGAAGACGACGACCGGCACCCGAAGATTGGCGACGGCGTTTTGATCGGCGCTGGTGCAAAGGTGCTTGGCAACATTCGCGTTGGCAATTGCTCGCGCATCGCCGCAGGTTCGGTTGTATTGCAGGAAGTCGCGCCGAACAAAACCGTCGCTGGCGTGCCGGCGCGAACCGTCGGAGAGGCGGGCTGCGCGCAGCCTTCTTTGACGATGGATCAAATTTTGAATGGCATGGAGCCTGAATTCTAGGGGGATCTTTCTATGGGGATCAGACAAACTAACGGCCGTGGCCGCCGCTTCGACAGCATTCTTGATACGATAGGCGATACGCCGGTCATCCGCGTAAACCGCATCGCGCCCGATCACGTAACGATTTACGTCAAGTTCGAAGCCTTTAATCCGGCGGGTTCGGTGAAAGACCGGCTTGCCTTGAACATCATCGAGGCCGCCGAGCGTGATGGGCGATTGGCACCTGGTCAAACGGTGGTTGAGGCCACTTCGGGGAACACCGGCATCGGTCTGGCGATGGTCTGTGCGGCGAAAGGCTATCCGCTGGTGGTGACAATGGCCGACAGCTTCTCGATCGAGCGGCGGCGGATGATGCGGTTCCTGGGCGCAAAAGTTGTGCTGACGCCGCGCGCCAAGAAGGGGTTCGGGATGTATCAAAAGGCGAAGGAGCTTTGCGATGCCAATGGCTGGTTCTTTGCAAGCCAGTTTGAGACGCCCGACAATCCAGATATTCACGAAAGCACAACCGCGCGCGAAATCATTGGCGATTTTGCCGGTTCAAGACTCGACTATCTGGTCACAGGTTACGGCACCGGGGGAACGCTATCCGGCGTTGGGCGGGTATTGCGCAAAGAACGGCCCGAGACCAAGATCGTTTTGACCGAGCCTGCGAATGCGGCGCTGGTGGCATCGGGTTATGTGAATACCCGCAATGACGATAATCAGCCGACTGAAAGCCATCCGAATTTCGAGCCGCACCCAATTCAGGGATGGACGCCAGACTTCATTCCATACGTCATGCAAGAGGCGCTGGACAACAAATACTACGACGATCTTATTCCGGTGCCGGGACCAGAGGGAATTGCCTGGTCACGTCGGCTTGCCGCCGAGGAAGGCATTTTTGCTGGGATATCGGGCGGAGCGACGTTTGCCGCGTCGGTCAAGGTCGCGGAAACAGCGCCAGAGGGATCGGTCATCCTTTGCATGTTGCCCGACACCGGCGAAAGATACCTGTCGACACCACTTTTCGAAGGCGTTCCCGAAGATATGACCGACGACGAGGTCGCGCTCTCAGAATCGACGCCGGGATATCAGATGGAGTGATTTTCTGACGCTGGCGGCGACTGACCTATAGCGCGTCGCAGCGCGTTGTATTTCCGTTTCGCATCAGTAGCGCATCGCGTCCGCTTGCCAACCAGCTGACTCTGCCGTCAGTGTATCGCTGGCCGGTTTCGCTTGGAATCAGCGGTAGCTGAAGGCGTTCGCCATTGCCGAACCTTAGCTGGGCTTTATCGCCGCTGTATGTCGCCGCGATCGTTGGTGCCCCTGCGCACGAATAGATCGTCGTGACTTCCGTGGCACAGGACGCGAGCGCGATTGCCGCTCCAACTAAAAGGATCGCTGCCCTCATGCCAGCATCGCAATCGGGTTTTCCAGATTGTCCTTGATTGCGGCCAAAAGCTGAGCCCCGAGCGCGCCATCTATGACCCGATGATCGACGCTTAGTGTCACGGACATCACCGTTGCGACCGCAAGTTCGCCGTCCGCACCGACCACCGGTTTTTTCGCGCCTGCACCGACAGCAACGATTGCGCCATGCGGTGGGTTGATGACTGCGTCGAAGTTGTCGATGCCGAACATGCCCAGGTTCGAGATGGCAAAGCTGCCGCCCTGGTATTCTTCGGGTGCCAATTTCCGGTCGCGGGCGCGGGCCGCGAGATCTTTCATTTCCGCCGAGAGCGCCGACAGCGACTTCATTTCGGCGTCTTTCAGGACCGGCGTGAACAGGCCGCCTTCGACGGCGACGGCGACCGCGACATCGGACGGCTTTAGCTTCAGCATCCGATCACCAGCCCACACCGAGTTTGCATCCGGCACCTGTTGAAGTGCGATGGCGCAGGCCTTGATGATGAAATCGTTGACGCTCAGCTTAACGCCGCGGGCCTCGAGCTGTTTGTTCAGCTGGCCACGGAACTTGAGAAGCGAGTCAAGCTGAATGTCGCGGCGCAGATAGAAATGCGGGATCGTCTGTTTGGCCTCGGTCAGGCGGGTGGCGATGATCTTTCGCATTCCATCAAGTTTGACCTCTTCAAACTCGCGGCCTTCGTACATCCTGAGGATTTGATCGGCAGCGGGTCCGGCGGCCGGTGCGGCGGCAGTCGCGGCGGCAGGTGCGCTGGCTGCGGGCTTGGCACGCTCGACGTCTGCCTTGACGATGCGCCCGTGCGGGCCGGAACCCTTGAGCTGGGTGAGGTCGAGCCCTTTGTCTTTGGCAATCCTTCGGGCAAGCGGTGTGGCGAAGATGCGCTGCCCATCTGCGGCTGAAGATGCAGCGGGGGCCTGGACTGCGGCGGTGCCTGGCGCAGCGGTGGGCGCTGGAGGTTCCGGCACGTTGGCCGGGGCGGCCGCTGGTGTGAGTGCCGGTGCCTGAATGTCATCGGCGCTTTCGCCATCTTCCAACAGCACGGCGATCGGCGTGTTCACTTTCACGCCCTCCGCGCCTTCGGCAATCAGCAGTTTGCCGACCGTGCCTTCGTCGACGGCCTCAAACTCCATCGTGGCCTTGTCGGTCTCGATCTCGGCCAGAAGATCGCCTGACGACACCGTATCGCCTTCCTTGACCAGCCATTTGGCGAGCGTGCCTTCTTCCATTGTTGGCGAGAGCGCGGGCATGAGGATTTCGGTTGGCATCTCAGTGTTCCTTAACAAGCGTAATCTGGTCGAACGGCGATTTCAGGCGTGTCGATCCGCGCGCCAGCTTGGCGATTGCGGCCTCGATCTTCTCTCGGTGGGCGGCAATCCAGACATAGGCCGTCTGATGCGACGGTCGCGCGCCGATCATTCGAAAATCGGCAGCAAGTCGTTCAGGTACCAGCGCAGTGACATTGCGCCCGTCCACCTGGACGACGATGCGATAGCTTTCTGTTGCCGGATCGCGGCCCTTGATCTCCATTTTGTCGCCTACCGGTAGGTCACAGCTTTGACGGCGTCGATGACTTCCTTGGTCGATGTCAGCGCCAGCCTTTCTAGGTTTGCCGCATAGGGCATCGGAACGTCCTTGCCGGTGCATTTCAGAACCGGCGCATCGAGATAATCAAATGCCTCGCGCATGATCTCGGACCCGATGTGATCGGACATCGAACAGATGGGCCAGGCTTCCTCCACTGTGACGCAGCGATTGGTTTTCTGGACCGAACGCACGACCGTTTCGATGTCCAGCGGGCGCAGCGTGCGCATGTCGATAACCTCGGCAGCGATGCCTTCCCCGGCCAGTTCATCGGCAGCTTCAAGCGCGTATTTCATCCCGATGCCCCAACTGACGATGGTGACATCTTCGCCCTCGCGCCAGATACGTGCTTTGCCAAATGGAATGGTGAAATCATCCAGCTTGGGCACATCGAATGCCTGGCCATAGAGGATCTCGTTTTCCAGAAAGACGACCGGGTTATTGTCGCGGATGGCGGTTTTCAGAAGGCCTTTGGCGTCAGCAGCGGAATAGGGCTGGCAAACGTAAAGGCCCGGAACGGCAGCATACCACGCGGCGTAATCCTGGCTGTGTTGGGCGCCGACGCGGGCGGCGGCACCGTTTGTTCCGCGGAATACGATGGGCGAGCCCATCTGACCGCCCGACATGTAAAGCGTTTTGGCCGCCGAGTTGATGATGTGGTCGATGGCCTGCATCGCGAAGTTCCACGTCATGAACTCGACAATGGGTCGAAGCCCGCCCCAGGATGCGCCAACGGCAACTCCGGTAAAGCCATGTTCGGTGATCGGCGTGTCGATGACGCGCTTTTCGCCAAATTCGTCGAGAAGACCCTGGCTGATCTTATAGGCGCCCTGATACTGGGCAACTTCTTCACCCATGAGAAAAACCGTCTCGTCGCGGCGCATTTCTTCGGCCATTGCGTCGCGCAATGCTTCGCGCACCGTTGTTGGCACCATTTCGGTGCCTTCGGGATAGTCGGGTTCAACGGAAACGACTGCCCTGGGTGCGGCGGGTGCTGCTGGTTGAGTGGTGGGATCGGAGAGTGTTTGCGGAGGCCCCGGCTCGGGGGCCGGGGCAAGGGCGGAGACCTGAATGTCGTCGGCGCTTTCGCCTTCTTCGACAAGAACCGCGATGGGAGTGTTCACTTTAACCCCCTCGGTGCCTTCCGCGACGAAGATCTTACCAACGGTCCCCTCGTCAACCGCTTCAAATTCCATCGTCGCTTTGTCTGTTTCGATCTCGGCCAGAATGTCACCCGACGACACGGTGTCGCCTTCTTTCACCAGCCATTTTGCCAGCGTGCCTTCCTCCATCGTGGGAGAAAGCGCCGGCATGAGAATTTCCGTTGCCATGTCGTCTTCCTTCCCGATCTCAGGCGTAAATATCGGTCCAAAGCTCGCTCAGCGCAGGCTCGGGACTTTCTTTTGAGTATTCGGCGGCGGTATTTACGATCACTTTGATTTCCTTGTCGATTGCCTTCAGCTCGTCTTCGGCTTTGGGATCGGCTTCGAGAACCCGCTTGCGGACCGCTTCGATGGAATCGCGTTCCTCGCGCATTTTCTGCACTTCGTCGCGGGTTCGGTATTTGGCGGGGTCCGACATTGAATGGCCGCGATAGCGATAGGTCATAACCTCGAGGATATAGGGGCCCTTGCCGGCGCGGCAGTGTTTAACGGCCTTTTCGCCTGCGGCTTTGACTGCCAGAACATCCATGCCGTCGACCTCTTCGCCGGGAATGCCATAGGCAGCGCCGCGCTCCCAAAGCGACGGCGACTTGGTGGCGCGCTTCACCGAGGTCCCCATCGCGTATTGGTTGTTCTCGATCACGAAGATCACCGGCAATTCCCAAAGTTCGGCCATGTTATAGGCCTCGTAGACTTGGCCCTGGTTCGCCGCGCCATCGCCAAAATAGGTGAATGTCACGCGGTCGTTGCCCTGATATTTGTCGGCAAAGGCCAGCCCCGCGCCCAACGGCACATTCGCACCGACGATGCCGTGGCCGCCATAGAACTTGGCGTCCTTCGAGAACATGTGCATCGAGCCGCCCTTGCCCTTTGAAAACCCGTCCTCGCGGCCGGTAAGTTCGGCCATCACACCCTTTGGGTCCATGCCACACGCCAGCATGTGACCATGATCGCGATAGGTGGTAATGCGTCTGTCGCCTTCCTCAGCGGCGGCTTCAAGCCCCACGACGACCGCTTCCTGCCCGATATAGAGGTGGCAAAAACCGCCGACCAGACCCATTCCGTAAAGCTGGCCGGCCTTTTCCTCAAACCGGCGGATCAGCAGCATTTCGCGGTAAAACTTGAGCAATTCCTCTTTCGAGGCAGTCGATTTCTTAGTGGCGCGCTTTGCCGCCATGGTCAGCGTCCTCCCTGGCCGGATCGAAGTAGTTCACCGTTAAACTATCTCTTACACGATGACGCGGCAGAACGCACGCGCAAAGTCGGGATCCGGCGGCAAATCCGCCAGGCCTAAGGTTCAAAGCGAGAAGTAGAGGTTAATTGAGGGCGATCTCGTCGGACCGGATCAGGCCAAGAATGTCGCGCGCCTGCTGATCCAGCAGGTCAAGGTCAAGATAGTCGTCGCTCAGCCTTCGGGTTTTGTTTTCAAGACTTTTCACCTCGGCCGCGAGCCGTGCCTTTTCGATGTTCAGAGCCTCGGCTTCGGCTTTGATCTGCACGCGGCGGAACAGGCCAAAATCGCCCTGAACGCTGGCAAATGTGAAATACAGACCCAATGAAAACATCAGGCCAAAATAAAAAATCAAACCAAGTGCCGGGCGTTTTAAGCTGCTGTTCATTTACCTGCCTGTTAAGCCCTCTGACGGAGCTTGTGCGCAAAGAATGCCACAGCCGATCGCTGTTGGGAATCTCAATTTTCAACGATCGGCGGATTGGCGCACTGGCCTAGGATTAATGGGTCCAGACCCTAGGTGATCGAGGCGTCGTAGATCGACTGGATCGTGTCGCCGATCATCGCGTTAAAGTCGGCGTCGGATTGTTGCGATTTCAGACCTTCGGCCAGCGCGCGACTGAAGCTTGCGATCATGCCCGCGTTTCGGCCAAGCAAGTCATTTGCTTTATCGCGGGAATACCCGCCGGAAAGAGCGACCACGCGCATCACGTTTGGATGGTCGATCACGGCCCGATAGAAATTGTCCTCGGACGGCAGCGTCAGTTTCAGCATAATTTCATCGGGCACATTCTCAAGCTGGCCCAGTAATTCGTCCCGCAGGATCGCTTCGGCCTCGGCCTTGTCTGAGATTGAAATGGTCACTTCGGGCTCGATAATCGGGACCAGTCCGTGGCCGAGGATTTGCTTTCCGATCTCGAATTGCTGGGCGACGTTGGCCGCGATGCCGGTTGGGTTGGCCGCATTGATGACCGACCGCATTTTGGTGCCGAAGACACTCTTCTCGGCGGCGCGTGACAAAAGACCGTCAAGATCGCCCATGGGCTTCATAAGTTGCACGTCGTTGGCCTCGGATGCGAGGCCCTGGTCGCATTTCAGAAACGGCACAACGCCCCGGTCCTCCCACAGATAGCTTGCTGCCGGTTTGCCCGCGAAATCGCGATCCATGGTCATCTCAAACAAGATCGCGCCGACAACCCGGTCGCCTGTGAACGCCGGCGCTGCAACTATGCGCGAACGCATCTGGTGCATCAGATCGAACATTTCCGAGTCCGATCCGAAAGCATCACCGTCAATCCCATAGAGCCCCAGCGCTTTCGGGGTCGAGCCGCCGCTTTGGTCGAGCGCTGCGACAAACCCGTTACCGGTGCGCACCTGTTCTGCTTGGCGTTCTCGTGACATGTGACCCTCGTCTCTGGTTTCGCGCCCGTCTTAGGCAAGCATGGGCGGCGTTGCAATCATGCGTGTGCCAACGGCTGTTCAGTTACCCTCAAGCGCGGCGACACCCGGCAGCGTCTTGCCTTCCATCCATTCGAGGAATGCGCCGCCTGCGGTGGAGATGTAAGTGAATTTATCGCTGCGCCCGGTTTGGTTGATCGCCGCCACCGTATCGCCGCCACCTGCGATGGAAACAAGCGCCCCCGCTTCGGTTAACCGCGCCACCTCATCAATCACGTCGAACGTCGCCTTGTGATACGGCATCACCTCGGAAATACCCAGTGGGCCGTTCATCACAAATGTCTTGCTGGCCTTAAGTGCCACCTTGATCAGCGCCACCGTCTCGGGGCCTGCGTCAAAAATACAGTCAGTGCGGCCAACTTCGGAAAGCGTCACATACCTTGCGGTGTCGCGACTTTCGAGAGTGATCGCCACCGCCACGTCGATTGGCAAAATCACCTTGCAGGCTGCTTCTTCGGCTTTGCGCAGAATATTGCGCGCGGTGTCTGTCCTATCGTGCTCGGCCAACGAATTGCCAATCTCGTGGCCTTGGGCCGCCAGAAATGTATTGGCCATCCCACCGCCGATGACCAAAGTATCGACCTTGCGCACAAGATTTCCAAGAAGATCCAACTTTGTTGACACCTTAGCGCCGCCAACAACGGCGAGCACGGGGCGCGTGGGTTCGGTTAATGCCGCCTCTAGCGCGCGCAATTCGGCTTCCATCAAGCGACCTGCGCAGGCGGGAAGCAAATGCGCGACACCTTCGGTCGAGGCATGTGCGCGGTGCGCGGCGGAAAATGCGTCGTTGCAATAGATGTCGCCCAGCGAGGCCAGAAATTGCGCCATGCGCGGGTCGTTGGCTTCTTCCATCGCTGTGAAGCGGGTGTTTTCCACCAAAACCACAGCGCCCAAGGGCAACGCATCAATCGTCGCGCGGTCGGGTTTTTCGACGAATGTGACCGCTGCTCCAAGGGCGGCTTCCAGCGCGGGAACCGTGATGCGCAAGCTTAATTCCGGGACCGGTTTGCCGTTTGGGCGGCCAAAGTGTGCCAACAACACCGGTTTGCCGCCGCCATTCAGAATGTCGCGGATCGTCGGGACAATGCGTTCGATGCGCGTGGCGTCGCTCACAATTCCGTCCCTGACGGGGACATTCAGATCGACGCGGGTCAAAACAACCTGTCCGCCAAGCTCCATGTCATCAAGAGTTTTCCAGGCCATTGCCGTCTCCGCCCTTTGAGTTCGCCCCCTCCCTAACCAGCTTGTGACTGCCGTCAACCGGTCGATTTTCGCGTTTCGGCTTTTCCTTGCGGCGGTAGCTGACTAGGGTCCCGGGAAACTGAATTAGAGGAGCCACCATGGCCGAGTACAAAGACCCCGAAAACACGATCATTATCGAGCTTAAGGACGGCAGTGTCGCGATTGAACTGTTGTCGGACATCGCACCCGGACACTGCGAACGAATGAAAGAGCTGGCGCGTGCAGGCGAATACGACAACGTTGTATTTCACCGCGTAATCGACGGGTTCATGGCGCAGACGGGCGATGTGGAACACGGCGACTTTGAAGATGGGTTCAATTTGCGCCGGGCTGGGACCGGCAGTTCGGATCGACCCGATCTGGCTGCTGAATTCGGAAAAATCCCACATGATCGCGGATCAATTGGCGCGGCGCGTTCGCAAGATCCAAATTCGGCCAACAGTCAGTTTTTCGTCAATTTCTCGGACAATCATTTCCTGAACGGGCAATATACGGTCTATGGCCGCGTAGTGTCGGGCATGGAGCATGTGGACGCTATCGCGCGGGGCGAGCCGCCGATGAATCCGGATCGAATGATCAGCGTGAAGGTCGCCTCGGATGCGTAAACTTGCTGTTATTCTGGCGATAATTTCGGCCCCAGCGATGGCACAAGACAGTGCCGGTCCAAATCTGGTAATCGAGGTTTCTGGCGATGCCAACGGCCGCATCGTTATAGATCTGTTGGAAGACGTCGCACCCATGCACGTTGCGCAAATAGCGGCTTTGGCCGAGGAGGGCGCCTATGATGGTGTCGTGTTTCACCGCGTGATGGAAGGGTTCATGGCGCAAACTGGTGATGTTCGGTGCGGTCGCGTGGATGCAAGCTGCCCGGCCGGCGGTGGTGGCTCGGATCGACCAGATATTCCGGCCGAGTTTTCGGATGTTCCCTACGATCGCGGGGTCGTCGGCATGGCCCGCTCAGACAATCCGAATTCGGCCAACTCGCAATTTTTCATCATGTTCAATGATGGGCATTTTTTGAACGGTCAATACACCGTTGTCGGTCGCGTGATCGAGGGCATGGAGGTTGTTGATACGATCAAGCTCGGGATGGGTGCCAACGGTGCGGTGATAGGTGCGCCCGACTTCATGGAAAGTGTATCGGTTGAGCGGTAGGGTTCTGGCCCCAGAACACCATACGCTTGTTCAACCCCCCGTGAACTGGGGTATCCGCCGGGCTGACGACCTGCCACATTTGCCCAAAGTAATTGGCAGGAGGGATACCAATGCGCATCAACCGCCTTGCAGGTGCTGCTGCAATTGTCGTCGGTTTGGTTGGTTCGGCTGTGCAGGCTGATCCGTCACGTTGGCGCCACGAGTGGCCAGACACCGATTTCGAGATGACGACTATCGAAAATTGGGGTGAGATCCTGTCCGGCGGGCCACCAAAGGATGGCATTCCGGCGTTGAATGAAGTCAGTTTCATCCCGGCAGGCAACGAAACCCGGCTTGGCGAGAATGAACCAGTTATTACTGTCGAAATAGGTGAGTTCACACCGCGGGCCTATCCGATCCGTTACCTGACGTGGCATGAAATTGTGAATGACACCGTGGACGGCGTCCCGGTGGCGGTGACATTCTGCCCGCTTTGCAATTCCGGGATCACATTTGACAGGCGCGTCGATGGGCGCGTGCTGAGTTTTGGTGTTTCCGGCAAGCTCAGAAACTCGGACATGGTCATGTTTGATCGGGAGACAGAAAGCTGGTGGCAGCAAGCGATTGGCACAGGAATTGTCGGCGAGATGACCGGGGTTGAACTGACGCAATTGCCGACATGGATGGAAAGCTGGACCGAGTTCAAAACCCGCAACCCAAACGGGCTGGTTATGGATCAGCCAAACGCGCGGCGTCCGTACGGGCGGAACCCTTATGTCGGCTATGACAGTTCAACACGACCGTTCCTCTATAACGGTGAGATGCCGCCGCACGATATTCCGGCACTCATGCGGGTCATTCGCGTTGGTGATAAAGCCTGGACATTTGACCGACTGCGCCAGGAAGAGACGATCAGCGAAGCAGGCCTCACACTAAGTTGGACCAGTGGTCAGACATCCGCGCTCGATCACCGGCAGATTTCAGAGGGCAGAAACGTCGGAACCGTGCGGGTACGCGATGCAGGCGGCAATGATCTGCCACACGACGTGATGTTCGCCTTTGCGTTTCACGCGTTCTTTCCCGAAGGAGAGTGGATGATCAACTAGGGTCTGGACCCTGACCCACAAAAGCGCGAAAATTAATAGACTGGAACCGTCGAAATCCATCCCGCCTCTTGCACGCTTTCGATTATTTCGGCGAGGGGGATCAGGAATATCAGGACGGTTGCGTCCCAAAAATTGCTTTTCAGATGTTTTACGTCGAACGTGACCAGTTCGTCGGTGCGAAACTTGTCGACGGCTGGAAATAACGCGGGCGTGGTCCTCGCGTAGTCCAGATAATCCTGACCAAAATTGGCGCGCAGCCTGGCATCCTCTTTCGCAGCGTTCACTGCCAGAGCCGCACCAAATACGGCGGTTAAAACCAACGTAACCACGATGCTTTGGAGCAAAAGCCCAAAACCCACGACCGCAAGCGTGGAAAATAGATACAGCGGATGGCGGCAAATAGAGTAGGGGCCATCTGTGACGAGCGAGGTGTTCTTCCGCCCCCCGATATAAAGAATGCTCCATGCGCGCCCAAGGACGCCTGAGAAAATCAAAAGAAGGCCCAATATCTCTGACACCTCGGACAACGGCGTGTCCTCCAGAACCGGGCGTGACATGAAGACCATCGGGACAAGCAACACAAACAATAGGCGAAGCAGATTGATGCGATTATTTTCGTATCGTGTGTGTGTGTCCTGAAGTTCCATGCAAGGCTCCGGCGCGGTCCCGGCAAGTCCCGCACCGAACGCGCGCTTCGGCAATCCTACATTTGTCTAGTTTTCGAGCGTTATCAGAGCGTGGCGCTTTTTCCCGGCGGAAAGCTTGACCGGCGACGACAACGCTGTGGCGTCAAGCATTAAACCGGCGTCGGTCACCGGTTTGTCGTCAAGGCGCGCGCCGTTTTCGGCGATCAACCGCTTGGCTTCCTTGCCTGACTTTGCAAGGCCAGACCGCACAATCAGCTGCACCACCGAAATGCCATCGCCGACATCTGCCATGCTCAGTGCAAGCGTTGGAAGGTCGTCGCCGATGCCGCCCTTTTCGAAAACTTCGCGCGCGGTCGTCTCGGCGGTTGTTGCGGCATCGGACCCCCGGCAAAGCGTTGTCACTTCGTTTGCCAGACGGATTTTTGCCTCGTTAATCTCTGATCCCTCAAGCGCGCCCAGCCGGTCGCATTCGTCAACCGGCAATTCGGTGAACGTTTTCAGGAATTTGCCGACATCGGCGTCCGCAATGTTGCGCCACCATTGCCAAAACTCATAGCCAGACATCATGTCATCGTTCAGCCAGACGGCGCCGTCGGCAGATTTCCCCATCTTCTTGCCATCCGCGCGCGTGACAAGCGGTGTCGTCAGTCCAAACGCGTCCTTACCCTCGACACGACGGATCAGATCGGCACCTGACACGATATTCCCCCACTGGTCCGAGCCGCCCATCTGAAGGATGCAACCATATTGGCGATGCAACTGGAGAAAGTCATAGGCCTGCAAGAGCATGTAGTTGAACTCGATAAACGACAGTGCCTGCTCGCGATCGAGACGCGATTTCACGCTTTCGAACGCAAGCAACCGATTGATAGTAAAATGTTTGCCGATGTCGCGCAGGAAGTCGATGTAGCCAAGCTTGTCCAGCCACTCGGCGTTATTCACCAGCGGCGAATCCGTTGGCCCGTCACCATATGAGATGTAGCGCGAGAAAACCTTGCGAATGCCGTTTGCATTTTCGTTGATCTGCTCGACCGACAGGATCTTCCGCATCTCGTCCTTGCCAGACGGATCGCCGACTTTGGTCGTTCCACCACCCATCAGCGTAATCGGCCGGTGCCCGGTCTTCTGCATCCACCGCAAAAGCATGATCTGAACCAGATTTCCGATGTGCAGGCTGGTGGCGGTCAGATCAAAGCCGATATAGCCGGTGACGACCCCGTTCGCGAATGCCTCGTCCAATTCCTGCAAATTCGTGCAATCGGCAAGGAAACCACGCTCTGTGACCGCTGTGATGAAATCGGATTTCGGGTGGTAGGTCATGGGCCTTCGTCTATGCTTCGCCCCAGGTCGGCCATGGGTGCGCGGCCTTCTATACTTGCCCGCACGCGGGAGGGAAAGGGATGAGCAAGGCCGAGCCGATCTGGGCGCTGGGCGCGATGTCGGGAACGTCGCTCGATGGTGTTGACGCCGCAATGCTTCTGACCGATGGCGCGGAAGTATTCGAGTTTGGTGACAGCGCTTACCGGGCCTATTCCGATACCGAGCAAGGTGTGTTGCGCGCCGCTTTGGGTCATTGGGACGGGCCTGCGGTGGATGCCGCGGCGGAAGTCGTTGAGCTTGCGCACGCAGAACTTCTGGCCGAATTCACCGGGGCCGATGTCATTGGATTTCACGGGCAAACCACATCGCACCGACCACAGGCGGGTGCGACGCATCAGGCCGGAAACGGTGCGATTTTGGCCGAAGTTCTGGGCACGCCTGTGGTCTGGGATTTTCGATCAAGCGACATGAATTTCGGCGGGCAGGGCGCGCCGCTTGCCCCGTTTTATCACTTCGCACTGGCAAAGTGGCTTGCTGCCACTGACGCCTCGGTGTTTCTGAATATCGGTGGTGTTGCCAATCTGACCTGGGTTGACCCGCAAAAACCTGTGGCCGAAGCCGTTGGTGCCTGTCTGGCGTTTGATACCGGCCCCGGAAACGCCGAAATTGATGATCTTGTACAGGCGCGGCTTGGCCTCAGGATGGACGATGGCGGTCGGCTTGCGACAAGTGGCGCGGTCAATGATGCGGTGCTCGACGCGCTAATGACGGGCGAAAGTTACTTTCACCGTGTGCCACCGAAATCGCTGGATCGGGGCGATTTTCATCACTGGGGCGCTGAAGTCGCGGACCTGTCGGATGCGGATGCTGTCGCGACGCTGACGGCCGCGACGGCAGGCGCGATTGCCAATGCGATCACGCATTGCCCGGTGCCGCCGGCGCGAATGCTGGTGACCGGCGGGGGGCGAAAAAACCCGGTGATGATGGCGATGATCCGTGCGCTTGTCGATTTTACGGTCGATCCGGTCGAGGAAGCCGGACTGGATGGCGACATGCTGGAAGCCCAGGCGTTTGCTTACCTCGCTGTACGCGTGATGCGCGGCCTTCCAACGTCGGCCCCCGGCACGACCGGTGTTGCTGCACCGGTTGGTGGTGGTAGGTTAAGCAGACCCGGCGAATTAGCAGCGTCAGGCGCGGACTGACCGCGATTGTTCCCACTTACGCCTCGGGAATGTCAAATTCCGGCGGCGGTTGGTGGCATTCGCAGCAACAGCGGCGCGCCGCAAAAAAAAGTATAAAGTGCCAGACCTCGGTTGCATTCACACGATGCCAATGGCTGCGTTCACGGGCTGTCATTTTGGCAGAAGTCACCCGATTTTGTTGTGTGCCGCCAGCCACAATACCGCGACAATTTCGTCGCAACGTTGCGGCTGATCGCGACCACAGCTAGGTTGCCGGAAAAAGAGAGCAGGAGAAATAAAATGGCAAGATTTGACAACATGCCTCCGCAGGCAGCAGTGCCGCGCACCGACGATCTTCCCACTACTGAAGCAGACGTGCCCACTCAAGCTACTTCCCTGCCCGATGAGACGCCAGACTTTCTTCCGATGATTCCCGCCGAGCAAGTTCCGGCAGATCTCCCGGACCAATCTGACGATGCGCATGAAATGCTTGACGGATTGCTGGACTTCTTCTGAGTCAGTTCCAACCCGATTCTGATCGACAAATCTGCCGCGCAAGATCGTGAAAATCCTGCGCGGTGATCGTCCAGTTGCCGGTCGGCTGAAGATCGGTTGTCTGTCCGTCGCCGTGCTCCATCGGTCGCGGAACAAACGCTGTTTGTAGCCCCGCGTCCTTAGCCGCCTCCAGATCGTCATTATGCGCGGCAACCATCATGACATCTATGGGTGCCAGCCGAAGCGCATTTGCTGACGCCAGATAGACCTCTGCCTTCGGCTTGTAGTCCCGCGCGATATCCGCACCCAGGATGCAGTCCCACGGCAAACCGCCAAATTTCGCAAGGCTCGCCATCATCGCAATCGACCCGTTGGAGCAGGGGGCAATAATTGCGTGATTTTTGAGTTGCTTTAGGCCGCCACACACATCGGGCCAGGGATCAAGCTTCTCCCAAGCGCGGTTCAGCGCATCTGGGTCGGGGCAGGCTGCGTTGAACATTTCCAGCACGCACAGAAGATTTTCGAGATGAAGGTCGTCCAGCGCGACATAGTCGCGATTGCCCGCGCGAATACGCTCCATTGCGGGCTGGTATTCTCCACGCCAGGCGTCCGCAAACGCGAAAGCGTCAATATTCGGCAGAACCTCGGCCACCTCGCGCGCGACAGATGCACGCCAGTCGACGCAAGTCCCAAAGACGTCGAATATAAGAGCGCGGACTACCATATGCGCGCCTCAACGAAGGATTGATTTTCCGGCATAAATTGCTGTTTCTTCAAGCAATTCTTCAATTCGGATCAATTGATTGTATTTCGCCAGCCGGTCCGATCTTGCCAGTGATCCGGTTTTGATTTGTCCGCAATTAGTGGCGACCGCCAAATCGGCGATTGTGGCATCTTCGGTCTCGCCCGAACGGTGCGACATGACGGCGGTCATTCCCGCGCGGTGCGCCATATCAACGGCCATCAATGTCTCGGACAAAGTGCCGATCTGGTTAACCTTGACCAAAAGCGAGTTTGCGGCCTTGTCGGCGATGCCGCGAGAAAGACGCTCTGGATTTGTCACGAAAAGGTCGTCGCCGACCAATTGCACCTTTTCGCCTAATTCGGCGGTCAGTGAAATCCAGCCGTCCCAATCGTCTTCGGCGCAGCCGTCTTCGATTGACAGGATCGGGTAATCGGCCACCAGCGCACCGAGATAGGCGACATTCTCATCAGAACACAGGGATTTCTCTTCGCCGGCAAGTTCGTATTTGCCATTTTTGAAATACTCGGTCGATGCGCAATCGAGCGCCAGCATCACGTCGTCGCCCGGTATATACCCGGCCTTTTCAACCGCTTGAAGGATGAAATCCAATGCATCGCGCGTTGACGACAGGTTGGGCGCGAAGCCACCTTCGTCGCCTATGCCGGTCGATAGACCCGCCGCCGAAAGCTCTTTTTTCAGCGTGTGGAATATTTCCGATCCCATGCGCACGGCTTCACGAATGTTGTCCGCCGATACCGGCATGATCATGAATTCCTGAATGTCGATCGGGTTGTCGGCGTGTTCGCCGCCATTGATGATATTCATCATCGGAACCGGCAGGACGCGGGCAGATGTGCCGCCGACGTAACGGAAAAGCGGCTGTGCGGTGAAGTCCGCCGCGGCCTTCGCGGTGGCAAGCGAAACACCCAGAATGGCGTTTGCTCCAAGCCGCGCTTTGTTGGGCGTGTCATCAAGTTCGACCATTGCCGCGTCGATGGCTTCTTGTTCGGTCGCGTCAAATCCGACCAGCGCCTCGGCAATCTCGCCGTTGACTGCCGCGACGGCCCCAAGCACGCCCTTGCCAAGATAGCGTGCCTTGTCGCCGTCGCGTTTTTCGACCGCCTCGTGCGCGCCGGTAGACGCGCCCGAGGGCACTGCGGCGCGGCCCATTGTGCCGTCTTCAAGCATAACGTCGACTTCGACGGTCGGGTTGCCCCGGCTGTCGAGTATTTCGCGCGCATGAATATCGATGATTGTGCTCATGGGGTCCCTCAAACAAGCAGTTCTTGCGGGCTCTATACCAGCGACAAGACGTAAGGAAAACGTCCCTTAAAGGGCAGCAGATGGTAATTCCTGATTTCTACAGTGAACAGTTACCGCGTTCAGAAGATATTGTTTGGGAATCAGTAGGTTAAAGTTTTATTGCTGAGTTTCGCATTCGTATCAGGTGCCTGCGAAGAAATGGAACTGTTGACCCAATTATGGGCGCGATAGCGCATCACCACACTGTTTCACCGCAGTCGGAGTTTCGCCGCAATATTGCCACGAGAGCGGCACGAAGCGCCTGAAAACCAATCTGCACTCGGACAACCAAGGAGAACTCAATGAACAAGGCACTTACAGCGGGGCTAGCGGCTATTGCGGTATTCGCTGCCGTTCCGGCGTTAGCCGGCGCACCGGATACACCGGGAGAACGCGGCGACCTAGTAAACAAATCCCGCGAGCACTGGCAGAACGCCACTGGTGACAAAAGCGGGTGGGGGCAACGGGTATCGGACAAGGCCAATGGGACGGTCGCGAACCCGGACGGCAATCTTGGCGGATATCTCGACAGAGTGAGCGACGGACCGAACCCCGACAACGACAATGGAGGCGGGAACGACTAGGCTGATTTCTCGAGATTTGGCGCGGAAGTCTGACTTCGCCTTTCGCGCCAAAACGCGTAAATTCCTGAACAAACGATCAGCGCAGTTCCAGCCCATGTCATTGCATCGGGACTTTCACCAAGCAGCAGGATGGCGATGGCCAGCGCAAAGACCATCCGGGTGTAGCGGAAAGGAGCTATTGCGGAGATCTCACCGATCCGCAGCGCGGCTGTGATGACGACAAATGCGACCGCGACGGATGCCGAACAGCCAATTAGCCAAAGCCAGGTAACGCCCTCGATGGGGCGCCACGCGCCATCGAGCGGCATAATGGCAAGCCCAAGCGGAGCAAGCACGAAAAGTGCCCAGAACGAGACGAATGGCGTCGAAATGTCTTTGGGGAGCAGCCGTGTTCCAAGGTCGCGGGCCGTGAGGCCGGCAATGCCAAGCAGCGTCCAAAGCACGTTTGGGTCAAAGACTTCGGCGCCTGGCCTTACGATCATCAAGACGCCGACAAACCCCAATGCAACAGCTATCCACCGCCGTGGGCCAACACGCTCGCCCAGAAAAACAGCGGCGGCTAATGTGACTGCAAGCGGCTGCGCCTGAAGCATTGCTGACGCGGTTGCCAACGGCACCAGCGATAACGCCATCACATAACCGAGCGAGCCCAGAACTTCTCCGGTTGTTCGGAGCAAAACTGCGCGGTTCAAAACATTTGCGGAAAAAACCCGCTCGCCTGATCTTCGAAGCATATACAAAAATGGAGGCAGGCTTAGCGCGCAGGTGATGGCGAGTATCTGACCGGTAGGCAATGTCTCGGCAGCGCGATTGATGAATGCGTCGCTGATGGCAAAGGCTGCCATGGCGGCGGTCATCAAAAGGATTGCGCGGGAGTTGGCCATGCGTCTCTGGTTCATCAATTTCGGCCTCGGTAACAGGCGCTAGTTTGAATTGAAATGGCGTCTTTCGCCGTGGACGTTCTGACGCCGAACTGCTATCCCTAGTAGGATGCACGCCCCAGACCCCAACATAAGCCAATCTACGCCCAAAATTCGCCAATTGGACGAAGCCGCTGTCAACCGGATTGCAGCTGGCGAAGTTGTCGAAAGGCCGGCATCTGCCGTTAAAGAGCTGATTGAAAACGCCATTGATGCCGGTGCGCGCAGGATCGACGTGACCGTTGCAGAAGGTGGCAAGCGACTGATCCGTGTCGTGGATGACGGCTGCGGAATTTCAGCCGAAGACCTGCCGCTGGCGCTTAGTCGGCACGCAACCTCGAAAATTGACGGCAGCGACCTGCTGAATATCCATACATTTGGATTTCGCGGCGAGGCATTGCCGTCGCTCGGCGCGGTCGGTCGGCTGACGATCACGTCCCGTGTCGCCGGATCAGGTGCGTATTCCGTGGCAGTGGACGGCGGCAAACAGGGCGCTGTGCGGCCAACCCATGGCCAGCCGGGAACAATTGTTGAGCTAAGGGATTTGTTCTTCGCGACACCTGCGAGGCTCAAGTTTCTTCGCACCGATCGCGCTGAGATGCAGGCGGTCACAGACGTCGTTAAACGGTTGGCAATGGCAGAACCCTATGTCCGCTTCAGCTTGACCGAGGCCACAGACAAACCGCGCCAGGTATTTTCGGTGATGGCCGAGGCCGGAGAGCCGATGGCGGCGTTGGCCGGGCGTTTGCGCGCCGTTCTGGGCCGCGAGTTTGCAGAAAACGCTCTGGCAATTGATGCCGAACGCGAGGGGCTGCACCTTACGGGTTATGCGGCGTTGCCAACTTATTCCCGTGGATCCGCGGTTCAGCAGTATTTGTTTGTCAACGGGCGACCGGTCCGGGACAGGCTTTTGATCGGAGCGCTTCGCGCCGCTTACATGGATTTTCTCAGCCGCGAGCGCCATCCGGCGGCGGTGCTTTTCATTGACTGCGACCCGCAGCTCGTGGACGTCAACGTGCATCCGGCAAAATCCGAAGTCCGGTTTCGCGACCCGGGTGTTGTTCGCGGCCTGATCGTTTCGGGTCTGCGTCATGCGCTGGCGGAAGCGGGCCATCGCGCGTCAACCACGGTTTCTGGCGAAACGCTCGGCGCATTTTTGACACCAGTTGACGGACCGCGGGTCTATCAGATGGATCGCCCGACCGTGCAGACGGTTCAACAAGCCGGATTTTCCGAAGCCTACCAATCTTTTGCGGGGGCTTCGGCGCGCGTGGATCAACCGACGGAAGACGTCTCGACGGACTTCCCGCTGGGGGCAGCCCGCACGCAATTGCACGAAAACTACATCGTTGCGCAAACGGCGGACGGTATCGTCGTCGTCGATCAGCACGCGGCCCACGAGCGACTGGTCTACGAGCGTCTGAAACAGCAACTTGCTGACACCGGCGTGGCGGCGCAGGCGCTTCTTGTTCCGCAGATTATCGAGCTGGGAAGCGATGCCGCGCGCCTGCTTGTTCTGGCAGATGATCTTGCGGTTCTGGGCTTGGTCATCGAGCCATTTGGCTCCGGCGCAATCGCAGTTCGCGAGACACCCGCGATCCTGGGTCAGATTGATGCTGAAAGCCTGGTCCGCGATATATTGGACGAACTGCAAGATATCGGCGCGAGCGATGCGCTGCACAGCCGTATCGACGCAATTCTCAGCCGTGTGGCCTGCCACGGATCGGTGCGGTCAGGGCGTCGAATGAGCGCCGACGAGATGAACGCGCTGCTTCGCGAAATGGAGGCAACGCCGCATTCCGGCCAATGCAACCACGGGCGCCCCACCTACGTGGAGCTTAAGTTGAAAGACATCGAAAGGCTGTTCGGGCGGACATGATCCGGATTGGTGCCACAGAGTTTGTTTTGAGCGATCCGACGGTGATTGCCGCGCTGATCGGTGCGGTTTTTCTTTTAATGGTGCTGGTCCTGCTGGTTATGGCCGTCAGGCGCGCCGGACGTTCCGCGGCGCTGATGTCGCCGCTTGCGTACGACATGCAGGCAATCAGTCAGCGCGTGCAAAGCCTGTCCGATGGCCAGCAACAACTTTCGGGCGGTCTTACGCATGTCAGCGAAGCGCAGGCGGCAAGTCAGGCGAACATGCTCAAGCTCATGGAACAGCGCCTGGCCGATGTGTCGATGAAGATGACCGAGAACCTGCAAGGTTCGTCAACCAAAACGGCGCGGTCCCTGGGCGAGTTGCAGCAGCGGCTGCAAACCATCGATAAGGCTCAGGCGAATATCGAAAAACTATCGGGCGACGTGCTGAGTTTGCAGGACATCCTGTCGAACAAGCAAACTCGCGGCGCATTTGGCGAGATACAGCTTAACGATATCGTCACAAAGGCGCTGCCGTCGGACAGTTATACGTTGCAAGCCACGCTTTCGAACGGCAAGCGCGCGGATTGTCTGATCCACCTGCCAAATCCTCCGGGACCGATTATTATCGACTCGAAGTTTCCGCTGGAAGCCTATGAAATGCTTCGAAATGCGAAATCTGATCGCGAGGTGCAAGAAGCAGCCCGCGCGCTAAAGACCGCCGTGCGAACGCATATTCGGGCGATCTCGGAGAAATACATTGTTGAAGGCGAAACGGCCGATGGCGCGTTGATGTTTTTACCTTCCGAGGCGGTCTATGCAGAATTGCACGCGAACTTCCCAGAGATAGTGCGTGAAGGCTTTGCGGCGCGGGTTTGGATTGTGTCGCCCACGACCTGCATGGCGACGCTGAACACGATGCGCGCCATCCTGAAAGACGCGCGTATGCGAGAACAATCTGGCGCGATACGGCGCGAGCTTGGTTTGCTCTACACTGACGTTGAACGACTGACCTCGCGCGTCGAGAACCTGGACCGCCATTTTGGGCAGGCGGCGAAGGATATATCCGAGATCAAGATCAGCGCAGACAAGGCCGGACGCCGTGCGCAACGCCTTGATAACTTCGACTTTGAAGAACTTCCGGCCGCAGGAAGCGGCGACGTTGTTCGCCTGCCCACAAAGGACTAGGGGCGTATTTTCAGCGGAATTTGGCGCGAAGGCGCAATTGCCACAATTCAATCGTAGTTTCCTCAAATTTGATGGATAGCGGGAAGCCGATCGAACTATCGCGGTCGTAATTGCGCAGGCCATTTATGCCGTTCAAAATTTTACTTGCAGCACTTACCCTGTTGGCCGTTTCGGCGTGCGGTGGTGCTTCGATCGCGCCCTCGCGCGCAGCGAACCCCGCATTTTTCATTGGCGCAGAAACCGCAGACGCTTCGGCCAACGGCCTTGAATTCGCAGACGGCACGCAATCTGTCGCGGGTGTTGAGGGCCGCGAAATGCAGGTCAAGCTGGCCCGTTTTGTCCGTGATCCCATATCGGGTGAGACTCTTATCGTGATCAGCGACGAAACGGTCACGGTTCCGGTCACGTTCACGGATTACGGCGACACCGACATCGTCATAACGCTTGACGGGCAAACGCTCACGTTTGTTGGCGGAGCGGCCGCGTTGCCGAGCGGTCAAAGCATTCAGAGCTATATGAACTACCGGATGGCTCAGTCCGGGACAGGCGCCATTTATACCTACGGGAAATATAACGCAGGTGTTGATGATCCGATCGACATGGAGGGGTTCTTCGCGATCGGGTTTGAAACGAACCCGGATCAGATTGCCGCGATATCGGGCAGCGCCACCTACACCGGCAGCTATTTTGGCTATGTTCAGACCTACGACCTGGAAGGTGCGTTGACCGCGGCCGAGCAGCAGACAATCGGCGCCATAAATATGGAGGCCGACTTTTCGCAAGCGCATGTGTCCGGCCGCTTGACGGGCTTCATAGATCCCACCGGCGACAGTACGGAATACGAGCTGATTTTCCTTGGCGCGCCAATCGTTGGAAACGGTTTTGTCGGTTCCGCCGACATGACGTGTCCGGCGGGTGCAAGCTGCACATCGGACACCTACGTCGGCGGTGCCTTTTACGGGCCGAGCGGTGCCGAGATTAGCGGTGTCATTGGATTTGACGAAACCGTCGCCGGTCCGGGTGATGGTGAGGGCTATCAGTTTATCGGCGCTGCGGGGTTTTCTTCGGAGATAGACGAATAGCAATTGATTTTCTGAGGCGCGCTGTCAGTCCGCCGGACGATCTTCGGCGGCTGGTCTGTTTTTCCGTTGCCGCCAGCCTTCCCGGATAACGGCCAGACGCAATGCAAGGCTGTCTTTGCGCGACGATAGTTGGCGAAGCGTCATCCGCCACCGCCGCACGACCATCCGTGCAATGCGAAAATCAAACCGACGTTTTCGTTCCAGATAGGCCTGCGGCAAGCGCCGTCGGACAATTCGCCAAAACCAGCCAAGTTGCAAAAACGCGATGGTCTTGAACGCCATTTTGCGCGTCGAGAGCCACGTCACTTTCATCGCTGACGTGAAAGCGGCAAGCAGCCAGAACGGTAATTTGACTGAAAACAAAACCAGCCAAAGTCCCAGCGACGTGACAGAAAGCCCAAGCATCGCGAAAAGCACAATTAGTGCGGCGACGATTTTGACCGGAAGATCAAGGCCGCCATACCAATCCAGCAGGGCGTCGTAGTGGCCGCGCAAAGCAGCGCGATACCCTTTCACAAAGGCCGCGAATTTCTTCAGCACGGCGTTGCCGATCAGAAGCGGTAGCAACGTCGTCAACGCCCATTTCTTCAAAAGCTCGATGCGGAAAAACATTGCGGATTCCACTTTCAGCCATGCCAAAATGGACGGCAGTTTGACCGCGACCATTTTCTTGGCGATTAATTTTAGCTGGAGCAGGATCAGGCCGAGAGCGACCAGAACGTCTTGCCCGAAGTAGAACGTCAGCCCGACAGAGATTGACGCGACGATGAATAATATGGCGAGCGCGCGGACGAGCATGGCCTAGTTTGGCGCACGGCCATGCGCTATTCCAGCGGCAGCCGGTGTGCCACTGGCGAAATTTTCTGGCATCAGCGCGCTATTTGCCGCAGAATTTTCCCAGATTGACCGTTACGCCAAAGCTTTTTGCAAGTTCTCGTCGATCTTTTCCAGGAACCCGGTTGTCGTCAGCCAACGTTGATCGGGCCCGACAAGAAGCGCCAGATCTTTCGTCATGTCACCCGATTCGACAGTATCCACGATCACTTTCTCCAGCGTATCGGCAAAAATTCCGAGCTGTTCATTGTCGTCCAGTTTGGCGCGGTGCTTGAGCCCACCGGTCCAGGCGTAGATAGACGCAATTGAGTTTGTCGAGGTCTGCTCGCCCTTCTGGTGCTGGCGATAGTGGCGCGTCACCGTGCCGTGGGCTGCTTCGGCTTCGACGATTTTGCCATCCGGCGTCATCAGTTGCGACGTCATCAGTCCAAGCGAGCCAAAACCTTGCGCAACAATGTCGGATTGCACGTCGCCATCATAATTCTTGCAGGCCCAGACGTAACCGCCCGACCATTTCAGCGATGCCGCGACCATGTCGTCGATAAGCCGGTGTTCGTACCAGATCTTCTTCGCTTCGAATTGTTCCTGAAACTCTTTCTCAAAGACTTCCTGAAAGATGTCCTTAAAGCGCCCGTCGTAGTATTTGAGGATCGTGTTCTTGGTGGACAGATACACCGGCCATCCAAGGTTCAGGCCATAGTTGAGCGAGGCGCGGGCGAAGTCGTAGATTGACGCATCCAGGTTATACATGCCCATTGCGATGCCGGACGAGGGTGCGTCAAACACCTCGCGTTCAATCTCGGTGCCGTCTTTACCGACGAATTTCATCGTCAGTTTTCCAGGTCCAGGGAACAGGAAATCCGTTGCGCGATACTGATCGCCAAATGCGTGGCGGCCGACGACGATGGGTTGGGTCCAGCCCGGCACAAGCCGCGGCACGTTCTTGCAGATGATCGGTTGGCGGAAAATGACGCCACCAAGGATGTTGCGGATCGTCCCGTTTGGACTGCGCCACATCTTCTTCAGGCCAAATTCTTCGACGCGGTCTTCGTCCGGGGTGATCGTCGCGCATTTCACGCCGACACCGATTTCCTTGATCTTTTCGGCGGCGTCGATGGTGATCTGATCATCGGTGCGGTCGCGTTCTTCGATGCCGAGGTCGTAATAGAGCAGGTCGATATCAAGATGCGGCAGGATCAGCTTGTCTTTGATGAACTGCCAGATGATCCTGGTCATTTCGTCGCCGTCAAGTTCAACGACCGGGTTTTCGACTTTGATCTTCGACATGTGCGGCGGCTCCGTTTGGGATGGATATGCGTTGGCCGTCCCTTACCGCACCAATCGAGAAATTGAAAGTCGGTATGCGAAAGTATACCAAATTGCCGCGCGTTGGCGCGACCGGACTAGCGCGTGGTTTCGGTCAGTCGACGCTCAACGTATTCGGTCACATTGCCGATCATAATCTCCATGTTCGGGTCTTCGAAGAAATGCCCCGCACCTTCGATTTCGGTATGCGTGATCGTGATGCCCTTCTGCTCGTGAAGTTTTTCAACCAGCGTGTGCGTATCGCGCGGCGGGGCCACGCGGTCTGCGGTCCCGTTGATGACAAGGCCAGACGCCGGGCAGGGGGCAAGGAACGAGAAGTCATACATATTCGCTGGCGGCGATACGCTGATAAATCCGGTAATCTCGGGGCGTCGCATTAGCAATTGCATGCCGATCCAGGCACCGAACGAGAAACCGGCAACCCAGCAATGCTTAGAGTTCTGGTTCATCGACTGAAGATAGTCGAGAGCCGAGGCAGCATCGGAAAGCTCGCCGATGCCTTGGTCATATTCGCCCTGGCTGCGGCCGACGCCGCGGAAATTGAAGCGAAGAACCGTGAAGCCCATGTTGAAAAAGGCGTAGTGCAGGTTATAGACCACGCGATTGTTCATCGTTCCGCCAAACTGCGGATGCGGATGCAGGATGATCGCAATCGGCGCATCCTTGATTTTCTGCGGATGATAGCGGCCTTCCAGACGACCTTCCGGTCCGGGAAAAATTACTTCGGGCATATGTTCCCTTATTCCTTCTTTCACCGCGCCCACAATTCTTGACGAATTTGGTCAGGGTCTTTAGAAACGTTCTAAATCGGGGGAGTGGCCCCGTGCGGACCCGGCTGAGGTAAGCCGCATGGGTTCAAAGGTCAACAAAATAGGAAAGGGCGCGGGGGCTCATGAAGCTCAGCACCAAAGGCCGCTATGCAATGGTCGCGCTGACCGACCTGGCAACCGCGCCGGAAGGCGCGCTGTTGTCGCTTGGCGAGATTTCCAAGCGCCAGGACATTTCGCTTCCCTACCTTGAACAGCTTTTCGTGAAGTTGCGTCGCGCGGAACTGGTCGAAAGTGTCCGCGGGCCGGGTGGGGGATACCGCCTGGCCCGCCCGCCCGCCAAGATACGGGTCAGTGAAATACTGGGCGCCGTCGATGAAACCGTATCCGCGCTTCACACCGGCGCGGGTGCGTCGGGCGGGCATTCGGGGTCGAAGGCCCAATCGCTGACCAACCGGCTTTGGGAAGGACTTTCAGCGCATGTTTACGTCTTTCTGCACCAGACCCGGCTAAGCGATATCGTTGAGAACGAGCTGGCCCCCTGTCCGGCGGTTCCGGCGCTGTTTGAAGTGGTGGACGACGCATGACTGAAAATCGCACCTATCTCGACTGGAATGCCACCGCCCCGCTTCGGCCCGAGGCGCGGGACGCCATGATCGCTGCCATGAACGAAGTTGGAAATCCGTCGTCCGTTCATGCCGAAGGTCGAACGGCGCGCGGGATTGTCGAGCGGGCGCGGGGCCAGGTGGCGTCGCTGTTGGGCTGCAAGCCAGGCGAAGTCGTTTTCACTTCTGGTGCGACCGAAGGCGCGGGCCTTCTGCGGCACATTCCGCCGGGCTATGCCGTTTGCGTTCAGGATACCGCGCACGATTGTCTGTGGGCGCAATTTGACCTGACTGGCGCCAGGGACCGGCCCGAGGGTCCGGGCCACACGCTGGCGATGGGGCTTGCCAATGCTGAAACCGGGGTAGTCACCGAACCGCCTCAAGCCGTCGATGGCGCATGGGCTTATGGTCAGGTTCGTTGCCACATGCTGTTTTTGGATATTACCCAGGCGGCGGGGAAGATCCCGTTCAGCTTTCATTGGTCCGACGCGCATTTCGCGATCACCACAGCGCATAAGCTCGGTGGACCGAAGGGGATCGGAGCGCTCGTCGTAAGCGATGGCCACGAATTCGACGCGCTTCAGCTTGGCGGCGGGCAGGAACTGGGTCGACGTTCGGGCACTGAAAACGTGGCTGCCATTGCGGGTTTTGGTGCGGCATGTGCCGCTGCTGAGCGTGATTTGAACGATGGTGTTTGGGATCGGGTTGAAAAAATTAGAAATATTCTAGAAAAGGCTCTGGTAGCTGGCGAAAAAGAGACTATTTTTGTCGGGAATGAATTTCCGCGGCTTCCGAACACCTCTTGTTTCGTTTTGCCTGGCTGGAAAGGGGAAACGCAGGTGATGCAGATGGACCTGGCCGGGTTCGCCGTTTCGGCCGGATCGGCCTGTTCCTCGGGTAAGGTCAAAGTGCCGCGTGTATTGCGGGCAATGGGTCTGGATGACCACCAGGCGGAATGCGCGCTCAGGGTATCGCTGGGGCCGACCACGAGCGAAGACGACGTGCTGCGTTTCGCTGAAACGTGGCTCGAAAATGCAAAGAAAGCCCGCAATCGTGCGGCGTAACCGGGGATCATCATGACAGCGCTCGACACATCTCAGGCCAAGGAAGGCGTCGACAAGGATACCGTCGATGCCGTCCGCTCGCTTTCCGGCAAATACAAGCACGGCTGGGAAACCGACATCGAGATGGAGTATGCGCCGAAGGGTCTTTCGGAAGATATCGTACGGCTGATCTCGGATAAAAACGGCGAGCCCGAGTGGATGACGGACTGGCGGCTGGAGGCTTATCGCCGCTGGCTGAAAATGGACGAACCGAACTGGGCGATGGTCAACTATCCGAAGATCGACTATCAGGACCTGTATTATTATGCCAAGCCGAAAAGCATGGTTGAAAAGCCGAAGTCGCTTGATGATGTCGACCCGAAGCTATTGGAAACATACCAGAAACTCGGCATCCCCTTAAAAGAACAAATGATCCTGGCGGGCGTCGAAGGGGCAGAAAATGCACCCGCCGAGGGACGTAAGGTTGCCGTTGATGCGGTCTTCGATTCCGTCAGCGTGGGCACAACTTTTCAGGCCGAGCTTGCGAAGGCGGGCGTCATTTTTTGTTCGATATCCGACGCGATCAAGGAACACCCAGAATTGGTGAAAAAGTATCTCGGCACCGTCGTGCCGCAGTCGGACAATTATTTCGCAACTCTGAATTCGGCAGTCTTTTCGGACGGGTCTTTCGTTTATGTGCCGAAGGGCGTGCGATGCCCGATGGAGCTTTCCACCTATTTCCGCATCAATGCCGAAAATACCGGCCAGTTTGAGCGCACTTTGATCATCGCTGATGAAGGCGCTTACGTGTCTTACCTCGAAGGCTGCACGGCGCCCCAGCGCGACACCAACCAGTTGCACGCAGCTGTGGTTGAACTTGTCGCCCTGGATGACGCCGAGATCAAATATTCAACCGTTCAGAACTGGTATCCCGGCGACGAGAACGGAAAAGGCGGCATCTATAACTTTGTGACCAAGCGGGCCGACTGTCGGGGCGACCGGTCGAAAGTGATGTGGACGCAGGTTGAAACCGGATCGGCTGTGACCTGGAAATACCCGTCCTGCATCTTGCGCGGAAACGAAAGTCAGGGTGAATTTTACTCCATTGCCATCACCAACCACATGCAGCAGGCCGATACCGGCACAAAGATGGTGCATCTGGGTCGGAACACCAAGTCGCGGATCGTATCCAAGGGGATCAGTGCGGGCAGGGCGCAGAATACCTATCGTGGGCTGGTGTCGATGCACCCGCGCGCGAAGAATTCACGCAACTTCACGCAGTGCGATAGCCTGCTGATCGGCGATAAATGTGGCGCGCACACGGTGCCGTATATCGAGGTGAAGAACAATTCGAGCCGGGTAGAACACGAGGCCACGACATCCAAAGTCGATGACGACCAGATGTTCTATTGCCGCCAAAGGGGCATCGACCCGGAAGAGGCCGTGGCGCTGGTCGTGAACGGGTTTTGTAAGGAAGTGTTGCAGGCTCTGCCGATGGAATTTGCGATGGAGGCGCAGCAGTTGGTGGCGATTTCGCTTGAGGGGTCAGTGGGGTAGCGCAATGTTAAGTTCCGCTACCAAATACGGCCTCGTTGTCTTCGGTGCGATCTTCTTCGTCGGTTGGTCGACCGGCATGGGCGGGTTGTTTTTGCCGAACCTGATCTTTAGCGCGCTGATGGGAATGCTGGCGGGCGGCCTTTTCGCCCTTGTGCAGAAGTACGTTTCGGGCTCGGGCGCGTCAAAGGACGATGGTGAATAGTCGTGCTTGGTAAGATCCTCACCATCGCCATTTTGACCGGCATATTTTGCAGCGGATTTGCTATCGCTATCGACCTGCTGACTGACATGCTGGACCGCACAAACATTATCGTGGCCAGCTTTTCGTCCGGTTTTTTTGGCAGTCTTTTCGCGCAGACCGTGCTTGGCCGCTGGAAAGAAAAGCGCCGCCTTGCGTCGCGGGAGATTGAGCGATGATCATCACCACGACGCCCTCGGTCGAAGGCCGCAGCATCAAGGATTACCGTGGAGTTGTTGTTGGCGAGGCCATTCTTGGCGCCAACATTTTTCGCGATGTGTTCGCGCAGATAACCGACATTGTTGGTGGCCGGTCGGGTGCGTATGAAAAGTCGCTTGGCGAAGCACGGAAAACTGCGCTTTCCGAGCTGGAAGATAGCGCGATCGCCGTCGGTGGCAATGCGGTTGTCGGCGTCGATCTGGACTACGAAGTTATCAACAATATGCTGATGGTCTCGGCCAGCGGCACAGCAGTTGTTTTGGACTAATATGTCGCCCGCTACACCAAATATATCCAGTTTGCGCACATCTAGCGTAATTTGCGGCGCGTTTACCGCTAGTCGATCCAGCAAGATTCTTACGGATCGCTCAGATTTTTCCTCATCATTGCCCTCATTTTGTCACGATGGGCTGATTGTTTCCCAATCGAGCAGTGAAGGGGATGGCAGGCATGTCAATTGGAACGGCGCAGCGCCAATCGTTCGAGGATCGGATCAAGCGGATCGGTACCGACGGACCAAATACGATGGGCGAAGTTCACATTGGCCCGCGGGACGAGGAAATTGCCCGTACGGGCAAGCACACCAATACCGTGCGCATGAAGAAAAAGAACAAAAAGGTTCGCATCGGCGAAGGTTCGAACTATGTCATGGTCCCCGTGGCCATGATGATCGGCGCGCTTTCGGTGTTCGCGGGCCGCGCGGCGGCGTATCACTTCTTCACCGAAGGCGGTCTGATGCCATTGACGCTGCCGGTGCCTGCGCTGGAACCCTATACAATCTACGCACACATTTTCTTTGCTGCGCTGCTGGCAATGATATTCACCTGGACCTTTGGGTTTTCGGGCAAAATGCGCAAGCTTGCAGTGATCGCAGGGTTCGCGGCCATGCTGGTTTGGGAAGTTCAGGTGATCGAGCAGTTCCCGGACGTATACGCCAACTTCTTCTCGAAGGCCTATGTCGCCGACGCGCTGGCAGGCAACGCTTAACCGACCTATCAAATTCTGAATTCCACCCTGGGGCCCGCCGGTTTGGCGGCGCCCTTTTTGGTGCTTGAGGGGAAATAATGCTTAAGATCAAAGATCTCCACGTAAAACTTGAAGAAGAGGATAAGCAGATCCTCAAAGGCGTGGACCTGGAGGTTCCTGCTGGCAGCGTTCATGCGATTATGGGGCCCAACGGCTCGGGCAAGTCGACGCTTAGCTATGTGCTTTCGGGTCGTGAAGGTTACGAGGTGACCGGCGGTGAGGCGACGCTTGAGGGGGCGAATATCCTTGAACTTGAGCCGGAAGAGCGTGCCGCCGCCGGGCTGTTTCTGGCATTTCAGTATCCGGTCGAAATACCCGGCGTCGGGAATATGACCTTCCTTCGCACCGCGCTGAACGCGCAACACAAGGCGCGCGGTGAAGACGAAGTTAGTGCGGCGGATTTTCTGAAGCTGATCCGGGAAAAAGCAAAGTCCCTGAAGATTGACGCAGATATGCTCAAGCGCGCGGTTAATGTCGGATTCTCGGGTGGCGAGAAAAAACGCAACGAGATTCTGCAAATGGCGGTTCTTGAGCCGCGCATGTGCATTCTTGATGAAACGGACTCAGGACT
This sequence comes from uncultured Boseongicola sp., assembly GCA_964194845.1. Lineage (GTDB taxonomy): Bacteria > Pseudomonadota > Alphaproteobacteria > Rhodobacterales > Rhodobacteraceae > CAXMNX01. The sequence continues at coordinate 293 of CAXMNX010000060.1, read as the reverse complement.
TGATGTTGACGCGATGAAGCTTGTGGCCGCGGGCGTTAATGCCTTGCGCAGCGAAGGCCGTGCTTTTGTGGTTATCACGCATTATCAACGGCTTCTCGATCACATCAAGCCAGACGTCGTTCACATCATGGCAGACGGGCGGATTGTGAAATCCGGTGGCCCGGAACTGGCGCTTGAGGTTGAAAATAACGGCTATGCCGATCTTTTGGCCGAGGTCGCGTAATGGCGATCCCGCAAGCTAAGATTAACGCGACCGAGGAACGGCTGGCGGCACTGGCCATGCCTTATGGTGC
>CAXMNX010000059.1:0-3033 GCA_964194845.1 uncultured Boseongicola sp. | reverse complement strand
CTGGAGCGACGACCGCGTGGTCGTGCCTTTGAACGCCATATGTTCGAGAAAATGCGCGACACCGTTTTGATCGGCGCGTTCGTGGCGGCCACCCGCCGCCACCCAGACGCCCAAGGACGCCGATTGCAATCCCGGCATGTGCTCGGTCACAACCCGAACGCCGTTCGCCATGCGATGCAGTTCAACTGTCACGTTTGTCGTCGCTCCCGGATCAGACCTTCGATGGCCGCAAGATCATTTGCCACCTGGGTGACACGTTCAGGACGTTGATAAAGATCCGCCATCCGGTTTGGAAGGGGTGGCCGTATTCCTGTCGCCGCGTGGACGGCATCGGGGAATTTGGCGGGGTGCGCGGTAGCGAGCGTGATCATTGGTGTTGACGATTTAGCCTGCTGCTCGGCGACTTTAACCCCAACGGCGGTGTGCGGGCAGATCACTTCACCAGTCCTTGCGTGCATTGCCTTGATGGTGGCGCGGGTTTCGTCCTCGGACGCGCGGCCCGATCCGTAGATATCGCGAAGCGCTTCGATCGCGCCCTGGCTGACCGGAAAGCCACCTTCGGCCTTTAATTCGTCCATCAGCTGCGTGACTGCGCTCCCGTCGCGGTGGTAGGCGTCGAAAAGCGCGCGTTCGAAATTGGAACTGACCTGGATGTCCATTGACGGGCTGATCGAGGGGGTCACGCCTTTGGTTGTGTAGGCCGCGTCGGTGAATGTGCGGTGAAGTATGTCGTTCTGATTTGTCGCGATGATCAATTGATCCATCGGCAATCCCATGCGCCTGGCAATGTAGCCTGCGAATATATCGCCGAAATTGCCAGTGGGGACCGCGAAGCTGACCGCGCGCTTCGGCGCGCCGAGCGACACGGCGGATGTAAAGAAATAGACGACCTGCGCCAGAACCCGCGCCCAGTTGATCGAATTGACCGCCGCCAACCCGACTTCATCGCGGAATGCGTGGTCGTTGAACATGTCCTTCACGCGGGCCTGACAATCGTCAAAATCGCCATCCAGCGCGAACGCTTGGACATTGCCTTCGGTTGCTGTCGTCATTTGCCGACGCTGAACGTCGCTTATGAGGCCATGCGGGTAAAGAATGAATATATCGACGTTGTCGAGCCCTTTGAACGCGTCGATTGCCGCGCTGCCGGTATCACCGCTGGTTGCCCCGACAATCGTAATCCTGTCGCCGCGACGGGCAAGCGAGGTCTGAAACATCTGGCCGATAAGCTGCATCGCGAAGTCTTTGAATGCCAGCGTTGGTCCGTGAAAAAGCTCAAGCAGAAAGTGGTTCGCGCCAAGCTGAACCAACGGTGCGCGGGCTTCGTGGCTGAAACCTTTGTAAGCCTGAGCAATGATGCGCTGAAACTCGGCGTCCGAAAAGGCGTCGCCGACAAAGGGGCGCATGATCCGAAAGGCCGCTTCTTCATAGGAAAGGCCCGCCAGTTCTGCAATTTCGGCTTTTGAGACTGTTGGGATCGCTTCCGGCACATAAAGCCCGCCGTCGCGCGCAAGACCGGTGAGCATCGCATCCTCGAACGAGAGCCTTGGCGCCTTACCCCGGGTAGATACGTAGTGCATGAGCGTCGTCCCTCAGACTGTTCGACGGTGGATACGCGAAATCAAATACGCCGTCATCCCCGCCCAGACAATTGCAAGGCCGAACCATTGCACGGCATAACCCAGATGATTGTTTGGGATGACCTCGGTTCCGACCGGAATTGGCGTCGCCGCTGGATCGACGGTGATCGACGTGCGTGCAATGACCAAAACAGGTTCAGTTCTCAGCACGTCCGCCATTGCCGTTACATCGCGTCCGAACCAGATGCCGTTTTTCAGATCCGGCTCGGGCGTCCAGCGGTCCACTTCGTCCGGCCAGTGCAAATTTCCGGTAACCTCGACGTCGCTGGCACGTTCGGTCCGGCGGGCATCGGCGACTGGCACGAAGCCACGGTCGATCATGATCCGCCGCCCGTCTGTGGTCTCGAACGTCGCGACAAGCCTATAGGCCGCGCCGATCTGGCTAATGCTGGTCAGGACCGCCAGATCGGTGCCGTCGAAATCACCACGCACCGTCACCGGCAGAAATGCATCTGCGTCCTGATCGGGATTGGTGGGAAGTGCCGCCGGCGCTTCGCCGATCCGCGCCTCGATCATCGCGAGACGCGCCACTTTCTGTTCCAGCCGCAAAAGCTGCCAAACTCCGAGCGACAAAAGCAATGCACAACCGCCAATGCCAAAGATGAATGGAACGATAAGCCGCCGCATTCCGCCTGTCTTTCATGCAAAGGGCGCGAAATGCCCGCGCCCAAAACACCCGCTATGATGACCGTTCAGCCGGAAGCCGAAGCATCGCTTGTTCAACCGCCCCAGACATAAACCGCCGAAAAGAGAAACAGCCAGACAACATCGACAAAGTGCCAATACCAGGCCGCCGCTTCGAAGCCGACGTGTTTTTCGGGCGTGAAGTGGCCAGCGCGCAGTCGCATGTAGCAAACGAACAGGAAGATGGTGCCGATGATCACATGCGCGCCGTGAAACCCGGTCGCCATGAAGAATGTGGCACCGTAGATATTGCCCGCGAACCCAAATGCCGCGTGGCTGTATTCGTAGGCCTGGAAAAAGGTGAACAGCCCGCCCAGCGCGACCGCGAGGATCAGGCCGTTTGCCATATCCTTGCGGTTGTTTTCATGCGCGATCGCATGGTGGGCCCAGGTCGCCGCCGCGCCGGAGCACAGAAGGATCAGCGTGTTGATCAACGGCAGGTGCCAAGGGTCGAATGTTTCAATTCCAGCCGGTGGCCAGATGCCATCAACGGCCGGGCTAAGGCCATCGGGGTGAATCGGATAGAGCGCATTTTTGAAGAATGCCCAAAACCAAGCCGAGAAGAACATCACTTCGGACATGATGAACATGACGAAGCCGTACCTTAACCCTAAGCGGACGACCGGTGTGTGGTCGCCGATGCTGGATTCGGTCACAACATCAGACCACCAGGCAAACATCACGTAGGCCACGCCCGTCAGACCAATCA
>CAXMNX010000058.1:0-88965 GCA_964194845.1 uncultured Boseongicola sp. | reverse complement strand
TGATTGATCAGGGCAAACCGCAAAAAGTCGCCCTAACAGCTATAATGCGAAAGCTAATTGAGCTCGCAAACACTTTGGTCAAAGCTGACCGCGAATGGGATCCAAAACAGACTTGACCAAAACGGATACTCGAAGCAGCCGTTCGCTGCGGTTGCATAGGTAATCGACGTTTTTACGTCCGCTACGGGCTCATAGCCGTCATCTGACTCTTTTCGTCAGATGTCCGCTTAATCGCGTTTAGCGGACATTCTCGGTAGTTCAGTACGTTACAAGTGAGAGAATGAATGAACGTCAACTCGAAGTCTTTGGCTTCGAGAACGCCAAGAGCGCCTTTGTTACCCCATATGTTACCCCTGAGGCTAACTGGCGATCAGGATTAGGCAAGAAAACTTCGTAACTTATTGATTTCAGTGGTGAGCCGTGCAGGGATTGAACCTGCGACCCACTGATTAAAAGTCAGTTGCTCTACCAACTGAGCTAACGGCCCACTCGGGCGCTCGACGTAAACTCCGGAGGGTAGGGCGTCAAGGGCAAATAGACAACGCTGGAGCCTTCTCGGCAGCGCCAGCGCTTGACAGTTTTGGGCCCGGTCACACACAGTTTCCGAAGCATTCCACGAACAGGGCGATCATGCGCAAATTTCTTCTCGCGGCCTTTGTGTCGCTGGGCCTTTCGGCCTGCGGCGTGCCGACAAATGGGCTGCTGGTCAGCCCCGGCGCCGAACCGGTTGGTGGAAACCTGTTTATCGAGGCTTTGATTGATGGCGGGCAGGTTCTTGTTCTCGACGGCGAGATTACCCCGGAAACGGCATTTCAGTTTCAGGCTCTGACCGAAGCGGTCGACCTGAACGGTCTGGTCATTGCGCAAAGCCCGGGCGGAAACCTGTTGGCCGCGCATCAGATCGGTCGTGCGATTGCCAGTAATCGAATGAATACGGCAGTTCTGGTCAGTTGCCGCTCTGCCTGCGTCGACGTTTTCATCGCTGGCCGCGAACGGTCAATTGCCGAGGGCGCCGAACTGGGCCTCCATGCCGCATCGGACCCCGAATTTGGCATTACGATTGATCGACCTTACTGGAAAGGTTTCGGCTTTGGCGCGGTGAACGAGGCGGCATATCAGATACCTTTCGGTCAGATCTGGATCGTTGATGCCAAGCGCGCGCGAGAATTGCGGCTGGCGACGGAAATTCTGAGGTAGGAAGCGTCAGGACTTATTGGTCAAGCGTGGCTAAAGTCCGCGACGCGGACAATCCGGGCGCAGTTACGGATCCCTTTTACGATTGCCCCAAAACTTCATTTGCAAAGTGACGCAGCCAAACTTCCGCTCGAGCGCTGTCGCGCGCCTCATAGCCTCGGATAGCCTGCCCGAGGTCGCCGACAACCGACGTTTCTTTGTCAGCGCCAATCTCGGTCAGGCGCATTGTATACCAGGCAGTTATCCCGCCCTCTGGAGCATCAGAAAACCTCGGAAAGACCGGCTCGGGTTTCAGATCCGCATTCCAGAGGTCGGGAAGTGACGGCTCAAGGACGAGCGCGCGGGCAAGGCCGACGATATCGACCGCGCCTCTGGCCACAGCGTCCTCGGCCTGCGCGCGCGTCTTGAAACCGCCCGTCAGCATCAGCGGCTTGGTTGTCACCGCGCGGGCGCGCTTCGCAAATTCAATGAAATAAGGGCCGCGTCCTGCCCCGTCGGAGGCGGACTTAGCGCCGGGGAAATATGTCCCACCGCTGATGTCGATCAGGTCGACCGAAGACCGGTCCAGCGCGGCCACAACTTCAAGCGCGTCTTCTTCGTCGAACCCGCCCTTGAGCTGGTCTGAGGAACTGAGTTTCACAGCAATTGGGAAATCCGGCCCGACAGCGGCGCGGGTCTCATCAACGGCCTGCAGCAGAAGACGCATACGATTGGAGATTGCCCCTCCGTATTCGTCGCTTCGCATGTTGAACAATGGTGACAGGAACTGACTGAGCAGAAATCCGTGCGCCGCGTGAATTTGCACACCGCCAAAACCGACCTGCTGCGCTAATCGGGCTGTTCGTGCGAACGCCAAGGGCAATTGACGTATTTCGTCTAGTGTCAATTCCGCGCAGCGAAGGCCGGGCAGATCGAGGGCGCTCGGGCCTTTGGGGGTGCTGGTCGGCGCATAAGCAAGCGCCCCGGCGTGGCCGAGTTGCAGCCAGAGCTGAGTGCCGTTTTCGCCGCCCCGTTGGGCAAGCTCCCGGAAACGGTCGAGCTCGGATGCGTCGTTGAGCACCAGATTGCCGGGCTTCTCGGCATAACAAGAGGTGCCTTGCACCTCGCCGATTATGGATACCGCCAACCCACTTTCGGCCCAACGCTGATACAGCCTGATCTGTTCAGTTGTCGGATGGCCGGTTCCGTCGCCTAAGGAATCCGACATCGCCGATTTCGCAATCCGGTTTTTCAGGATTACTCCGCAGGGCAGTTCCAGTGGCTCGAACAGAATTCCACGTTGTTGCATTTGAACTTCCAAGGGCACATTTTCCGGCATTCATTTCCATCCACGAAAAATCACCGCGCCGCAACACCACGTTAAGTTTGGGCAAGAATTACTCACGGGACGCATTCAGTCAGGCATTGAGCCCCGAGCCAATGGCGTATCGATACTACTTGGTGGCAGAAACCAACGCATTTTGCGGTCGTGCAGAGTGAAAGGTGGCGGTCTGTAGTCCAACGAATAATAGGAAGCCCACGATCCCGCCTTTGCAGAACCCCGGCGACAGGCGTATATGGCGCGCCATGACCACGACCCACGCGCATAGCGGCCTGGATTTCATGAAAATGCACGGCCTTGGCAACGATTTCGTTGTCATCGACCACCGATTGGGCGGCGCGCCTGTGACACCTGCGCTGGCCCGCGCGATCGGGGACCGGCATCGCGGGGTCGGCTTTGATCAGCTTGCGGTGATTGAGACGGACGAGGCATCGGACGCGCACCTCACATTCTACAACGCCGACGGCAGCGAAAGTGCTGCCTGTGGCAATGCTACCCGCTGCATTGCTCGGCATCTCATGGACGAGGACGGCAGCAAAAGCGTTGTTCTTCGGACGATGCGCGGGGCGCTTGAATGCAGGGACGCAGGTCACGGTGCCACCAGTGTGAACATGGGTCAGCCGTTTCTTGACTGGCAGAGCATTCCGTTGTCCGAAAACGTCGACACCCTGCATCTGCCCATCGACGGCGATCCGGTCGCCACCGGCATGGGCAACCCGCATTGCACATTCTTCGTCGATGACGCCGAAGCGATTGACCTGGAAACCAAAGGTGCCGCGCTCGAACACCATCCGCTTTACCCCGAGCGGACCAATGTGCAGTTCGCAAGCCTTATCGGCCCGGATCACTTGCGGATGCGGGTCTGGGAACGCGGTGTCGGCGCGACTCTGGCGTCCGGTTCGTCGTCCTGCGCGGTTACTGTCGCCGCATCGCGCCGTGGCATCACCGGGAAAAGCGTCACGCTCGATCTGGATGGTGGCCGGATCGAAGTGGATTGGCGCGACGATGGCGTCTGGATGACCGGCCCGTCCGCGCACGTCTTCTCGGGCCACCTGACCGACGCTTTTCTGGTGGCAATCTGATGGATCGCAAGGTTCCCGCATTCGCGACCCTCGGCTGCCGGCTGAACGCCTACGAGTCCGAAGCGATGCGTGAAATGGCGGATATCGCAGGGCTTTCAGACGCCGTGATTGTGAACACCTGCGCCGTCACTGCCGAAGCGGTTCGCAAAAGCCAGAAGGAAATCCGCCGTCTCAGGCGCGAAAACCCGACCGCAAAGATGATCGTCACCGGATGCGCCGCACAAACTGAGCCCGAACGCTTCTCGGCCATGGCCGAGGTTGATCTCATCCTTGGCAACACCGAAAAAATGGCCCCCGAAACCTGGGTGCGTGCCGCTGATTTCATTGGCGAAACCGAACGCGTGCAGGTCGATGACATCATGTCAGTGACCGAAACCGCAGGGCATCTGATCGACGGGTTTGGCCGCCATCGCGCTTACGTTCAGGTCCAGAACGGCTGCGATCACCGCTGCACGTTCTGCATCATCCCTTACGGGCGCGGCAACTCGCGGTCGGTCCCCGCAGGCGTCGTCGTCGATCAAATCAAACGCCTGGTGGACCGGGGCTTTAACGAAGTGGTGCTGACCGGCGTCGACCTGACAAGCTGGGGCACGGATCTGCCCGGCGACCCGAAACTTGGCGAACTTGTTCGGCGCATTCTGAAGCTTGCGCCAGACCTGCCGCGCCTGCGCATCAGCTCGATAGACTCGATCGAGGTGGACGAGGCGCTGATGGAAGCCATCGCGACAGAACCGCGCCTGATGCCGCATTTGCACCTCAGCTTGCAGGCCGGTGACGATCTGATCCTGAAGCGGATGAAGCGCCGGCACCTGCGCGATGATGCGATCCGTTTCTGCGAAGATGCGAAGAAGCTCCGACCCGAAATGACCTTCGGTGCCGATATCATCGCGGGCTTTCCGACCGAAACTGATGCGATGTTCGAAAACTCGCTGAAACTGGTCGACGATTGCAACCTTACCTGGCTTCATGTCTTCCCATATTCGCCACGTCCCGGCACACCGGCAACGCGGATGCCGCAGGTCGACGGGCGCTCGATTAAAGACCGTGCCGCCAGATTGCGCGCGGTAGGCGACGCGGCCATTGCGCGCCATTTGTCAGCGCAGGTCGGCAAATTGCACCGCGTGCTGCTAGAGGGGCCAGACATTGGCCGCACCGAACAATTCGCCGAAGTCCGCTTTGCCGCGCCGCAGCCGGAAGGCGAAATTGTCCAAACCCTTATCGCAGGCTGCGATAACCGGTCGCTATTGGTCTGACAGATGCACCCAAATCCAGCATTTCGCAGCGAAACCGAAGCGCGCAACATCGCATTCGCGCGGCATCGCTCTTTCGGCACGCTGACGGTTAACGGCGACACCGGACCCATGCTGTCACATATACCGTTTCTTCTGAACGACGATGCAACGGACGCTGATTTGCACCTTATCCGGTCAAATCCCATTGCTCGGCAAGGGGCGGCGCCTGCTGTAATCGCCGTCAGTGGGGCTGACGCTTATATCTCGCCTGACTGGTATGGCATCGACGATCAGGTGCCCACCTGGAACTATGTGGCGGTCCACTTGCGCGGCACACTCCAGCCGCTGCCGGCCGAAGCGCTTCGCGACATGCTTGACCGTCAATCCGCCGATTACGAGGCGCGGCTGCTGCCCAAAAATCCGTGGGAAGCATCCAAGATGTCTGCCGATGTCCTCGCGCGCTTCCTGCGGATGATCCAGCCGTTTCGTCTTCACATCGAACAAATCGACGGCACCTGGAAGCTTGGTCAAAACAAAGACGATGAGGTCCGCCGCGCCGCCTCGGATGCGGTCGCGGACGGCTTCGGTTCTGAAATTGAGGCGCTCGCCATTTTGATGCGTGACACTGATGGTTTGAATTGATCCAGCCAGAAGATTGAAGGGAATTGACCAGTGACCATGAAATTGCTGTTTGGCGGAACCTCGCCATACGTCCGCAAAGTTGATGTTCTTTTGCGGGAAAGCGGGCTGCGCGACAGGGTCGAGAACGTTTCCGGCAGCGGCACCCCGACCGAGCCTAATCCCGATACCGTTGTTGCAAACCCGCTTGGCAAGATACCGGCGCTATTTCGCGATGACGGGCCGGCGCTTTACGACAGCCGGGTGATTTGCCGATACCTTGATACGTTGGGCGGCGGGAAATTTTATCCTGAAAGCCGGATCTGGGAAGTCCTGACCCTTGAGGCAACTGCCGACGGCATCCTGGATGCCGCATTGTTGATGGTCTACGAGCACCGCCTCCGCCCTGAGGACAAACAGCACGCGCCCTGGGTCGAAGCGCAATGGGGCAAAATCGAGCGGGCCCTCGATGCCATCGAGGACCGTTGGATGAGCCATCTTCAAGGGCCAGTGACCATGGGGCAGATCGCAGTTGCCTGCGCGTTGGGCTATCTGGATTTCCGCCATTCCGCGCGTGACTGGCGGGGCGGGCGCGACCCGTTGAGCGCCTGGTTTGGTGCGTTCGAGGACCGTCCGTCCATGCAGGCCACGCTTCCTGCCGGTTAGAGCGGATTGCGTTCAATTTGAATCAATATTCGCTGCCTCTCCATCAACATTCTGCTGATCTCGAACGCAATTTTCGATGCCCTGTGCCTCATTGAAAACGCAAACCGCTTTAATCGACCAAAAAAAACCCCATGGTGCGCCGGAATGTCCGCTGGACGACCCTTGGACAAGACGCTATCCAAACCCATCAAATGGGCGGATTACTTTGCCGTCCACATGGTCTTGGACGCGCCGTCCCTAATGAAGATGGAGAAGCCCCGTGTCGCACGCAGATGATCTCGAAGGCACCCGCCGCGACTTTCTGTATTATGCCACCGCCGGAGCAGGTACCGTGGCCACCGGTGCCGCGGTCTGGCCGCTGATCCACCAGATGAACCCGTCGCTGGACGTGCAGGCGCTTAGCTCGATCCGCGTTGACGTGGCCGATATCGAACCCGGCACGCAACTGACAGTAAAATGGCTTGGCAAGCCGGTTTTCATTCGCCGTCGCACTGAAGACGAGATTGCCGCCGCCAATGCCGTTGATCTTTCCGATCTGCCGGATAACGAAGCGCGCAACCCAAACGCGGGTGAGGGCGCTGACGGCGCTGACGTCAACCGTTTCCTCGCCGCGCCGACCGAAGACGGCCCGACGGGCGAGTGGCTGGTGATGACGGGCGTCTGTACGCACCTTGGCTGTGTGCCGCTGGGCAATGGCGCGGGCGATTTTGGCGGCTGGTTCTGCCCCTGCCACGGCTCGCACTATGACACGGCTGGCCGCATTCGCAAAGGGCCCGCACCCGAAAACCTCGCCGTCCCGGTTGCCCGGTTTGACGACGAAACCACCATCGTCCTTGGATAAGGAACAGAAAGATGGCCGGAATTCCTCACGATCATTACGAGCCGACCACCGGGGCTGAAAAGTGGCTCCACCGTCGCCTGCCGATCGTCGGGCTGCTTTATGACACGCTGATGATCCCGACGCCGAAGAACCTGAACTGGATGTGGGTCTGGGGCATTGTGCTGGCCTTCTGCCTGGTGTTGCAAATCGTCACCGGAGTCGTTCTGGCGATGCACTACACGCCTGAGGTCAGCATGGCGTTTGCCTCGATCGAACACATTATGCGCGACGTGAACGGCGGCCACATGCTGCGGTATCTGCACATGAACGGCGGGTCGCTGTTTTTCTTTGCCGTTTATGCTCACATATTCCGCGGGCTTTACTATGGCTCTTACAAGGAACCGCGCGAAGTGACCTGGATTATCGGCGTGCTGATTTACGTGCTGATGATGGGCACCGCCTTCATGGGCTACGTGCTGCCCTGGGGCCAGATGTCGTTCTGGGGTGCCACAGTGATCACCGGCCTGTTTGGTGCCATTCCATTCATTGGCGAACCCATCCAGACCTGGCTTCTGGGCGGTCCTGCGGTCGACAACGCGACGCTCAACCGGTTTTTCAGCCTGCATTACCTTTTGCCGTTCATGATTGCCGCGCTGGTTGTCGTCCACATCTGGGCTTTCCACACCACCGGCAACAGTAACCCAACCGGCGTCGAAGTGCGGCGCGGCTCGAAAGAAGAAGCTGAAAAAGACACGCTGCCGTTCTGGCCATACTACGTGATCAAGGACGTCTTCGCGCTTGTCGTCATCCTGGCGGTATTCTTTGCGATCGTTGGCTTTATGCCGAACTATCTTGGTCACCCCGACAATTATATCGAAGCCAACCCGCTGGCGACGCCCGCACATATCGTGCCGGAATGGTATTTCCTGCCGTTCTACGCGGTCCTGCGCGCTTTCACGGGCGAGGTCTGGGTCGTGCAAATCGCCAGCTTTCTGACCGCTGGCATCATCGACGCCAAGTTCTTCGGCGTTCTTGCCATGTTTGGCTCAATCGGCGTTCTTGCGGTTGTTCCGTGGCTTGACACCTCAAAAGTTCGCTCGGGCCGCTATCGCCCGATGTTCAAATGGTGGTTTGCAATACTGGTTCTGGATTTCGTGTTTTTGATGTGGCTGGGCGCTCAGCCAGCCGAGGGCATCTATGCCAGCATGTCGCTTGTCGGCACCGCTTACTGGTTTGGATACTTCCTGGTCATTCTTCCGCTTCTCGGCGTGTTCGAAAAACCGCTGCCGCAACCGGAAACCATCGAAGCCGATTTCGAGGCCCACAAGGCCAAGGCAAACGGCGGTGCGGGTGCCTCCGACGCCACGCCAGCGGAATGAAAGGAACAAAAGACATGATCCGTAAGATCGCTCTTTCCGCTTTGACCGCCTTTGTGCTCGCAGCCAGCGGTCCGGTTTTGGCCGCAGGTGACGAAGCCCATGTCGAAGACTTCGCGTTTTCGTTCGAGGGGCCGTTCGGCACCTATGACCAGATGCAGCTGCAACGCGGGCTTCAGGTCTATACCGAGGTTTGCTCGGCCTGCCACGGATTGCGGTATGTGCCGTTCCGTTCGCTCGGCTATGAAGGTGGTCCGCATCTGCCAGGCGATCAGGTTCGCGCCTATGCCGAGTTTTACGAGGTTTTCGACGCCGAACTGGACGATTTCCGCACCGCAATTCCTACCGACTATTTCCCGCTGTCTTCGTTGGACAACGCACCCGACCTGAGCATGATGGCAAAAGCACGGGCCGGGTTCCACGGCCCCATCGGTCTGGGCATCAACCAGTTCTTCAAGGGCATGGGTGGGCCGGAATACATCGCCTCGATCCTGACGGGCTATACCGGCGAGGAAAAAGAGGAATTTGGCACCATATTCTACGAAAACACCGCGTTTCCCGGCGGCTGGATCGCGATGGGACCGCCGCTTTTCGGCGATGATGTCGAGTTTGAAGACGGCGCTTCCGCAGAGATTGAGCATACCGCACAGGATGTGGCTGCATTCCTGATGTGGACCGCCGAGCCGCAACTGAACTCGCGGAAAGAAGTTGGCTTCATCGCCGTCCTGTTCCTGATCGTCTTTAGTGTGCTCTTGTATCTGACGAACAAGCGCATCTGGGCACCGATCAAGAAGGGCTCCAACTCAACCGCTGCGGAATAATCTCCGGCCTACAGATTGAAAGCGCGTCCCATATCGGGGCGCGCTTTTCTCATTTTCGGCGCGCTCCCAGAATTTGATCAAATATTGACTTGCCGGCGATTTGCCGTCCCGCTAGGGTCCGCAAAATCCAAGTTCACCGGTGTTTCATGCTGATCGGCATCCTACAATGCGGCCACTTCGTCGAACGCGAAGGCGTGCCCTACCGCGACTATACCCAGCTTTACGCTGATCTTCTTGACGGCCACGGTTTCACATTTCGCGGCTGGGATGTCGTGGACATGGCGTTTCCGGCCACCATTCGCGACGCCGACGGCTGGCTAATCTCCGGCTCCAAGCACGGTGCTTACGACAACCTGCCATTCATCCCACCGCTCGAAAGCTTCATCCGCGACGCTTACGCCAACTCGGTGCCTCTGGTCGGCATCTGCTTTGGCCACCAGATCATGGCTCAGGCGCTGGGCGGCAAGGCCGAGAAATTCAGCGGTGGCTGGGCCATCGGGCATACCGAATACGACTTCGGCGATGCGACTGTGGCATTGAATGCCTGGCATCAGGATCAGGTAACAAAGCTGCCACCCGACGCCAGGACCATCGCTTCAACCGAATTTTGCGAACATGCCGCACTGGCCTACAAGGGCCGCGCCTATTCTGTGCAGCCCCACCCCGAGTTTAACCAGCTTGAGATGGAAACGCTTTTGGACCTGCGCGCGCCGGGAGTTGTTCCTGACAATATCATCGACAGCGCCCGATCGGACATCGCGAAAGCCAACAACAACAAAGCCATGGCCGACCGCATCGCGGCGTTCCTGAAAGGCGAAACCCATGTCTGACTGGCTGGAAAAAATCCCGCAAGCCGCCACTGAATACCTGAGCGGTCGCCGCCTCGACGAAGTGGAATGCCTGATCCCTGATCTGTCGGGCATCGCGCGCGGCAAGGCGATGCCTGCGTCTAAGTTTGCAACGCAGGACCACTTCTATCTGCCGAACTCGATCTTCTTTCAGACGATCACCGGCGACTGGGGCGAAGCCGCTGGCGAAGGCGGTTTCACCGAACCCGATATGGTCCTGATGCCCGAATACGCAACCGCGACCGCCGCCCCCTGGACCGGTGACTGGACCCTTCAGGTCATCCACGATGCCTTCGACAAGGCAGGCGACCGCGTGCCATACGCACCCCGCAACGTGCTTCGCCGCGTGGTCGAGCTTTATCACGCACAAGGCTGGACCCCGGTTGTCGCGCCCGAAATGGAGTTCTATCTGGTCGCCCGCAACGTCGACCCCGCCCAGCCGATCACCGCGATGGTCGGGCGCTCGGGTCGTCCCGCTGCGGCGCGCCAGGCCTATTCCATTTCGGCGGTGGACGAATTTGGCCCGGTAATCGACGACATCTACGACTTTGCCGAAGCGCAGGGCCTTGAGATCGACGGCATCACTCAGGAAGGCGGTGCGGGACAGCTCGAGATCAACCTCCGCCACGGCGACCCGATCAAACTGGCCGACGAGATATTCTTCTTCAAACGCCTGATCCGCGAAGCCGCCCTTCGCCACGATTGCTTCGCAACCTTCATGGCCAAGCCAATCGAAGGCGAACCGGGATCGGCAATGCACGTCCACCATTCGGTGCTGGACAACAAAACCGGGAAGAATATATTTTCAACCGCCGATGACGAAGAAAGCCCGGCGTTTTTGCACTTCATCGGCGGCCTGCAAAAATACATCCCCGCCGCGACGCCGCTTTTCGCGCCTTACGTCAATTCCTACCGCCGCTATGTGAAAGACCACGCAGCCCCGATCAATCTGGAATGGGGCCGTGACAATCGCACGACCGCCATCCGCATTCCGGTCTCAAGCCCGTCCGCGCGACGGGTCGAAAACCGCCTGCCGGGCATGGATTGCAATCCTTACCTTGGCATCGCGGCGTCGCTCGCCTGCGGATATCTAGGCATGGTCGAAAAGATCGCGCCCAAACCGGCGTTTACCGGCGACGCCTACGATGCAGACGAAGAAATACCCCGCGGCATCTATACGGCTCTGGAAGAATTCGGCCGGGCCGCGTCGCTCAGGGGCGCCCTTGGCGAAGAATTTGCCCGCGTCTACGAGATCGTCAAACTGGCGGAATACGACGAATTTCTTCAGGTGATCAGCCCGTGGGAGCGCGAGCATCTGTTGTTGAACGTTTGATGATTTCCCTTGAAAAGATGTTGGAATTCCGTCCTTGAACCCGCTTTACCGCAACGACGTACCCGGCAGCTATCCCGAAAGCTGGTACGCCGCGACCGCCGAGATTGGTGCCGAACGGTCGTCGCTCGACGGTGACCTGACGTGCGATGTCGCGATTGTGGGTGCGGGCTATACCGGTCTTTCGACCGCACTTCACGCCGCCGAGAAAGGTCTGGACGTTGTAGTGATCGACGCCCACCGGGTCGGGTTCGGTGCCTCGGGGCGTAACGGCGGTCAGGTCGGCACCGGCTGGAACAAGGACCAACACTGGCTTGAAAAACGGCTCGGGCGCGAAGATGCGCGCAGGCTTTGGGATCTGACGGTCGAGGCTAAGGCGCTGACCCGCGAGCTTGCAGCGAAGCACGCGCCGGACGCCGCCTATAAACCCGGCGTGCTGCACGCCGAGTGGACCGACAGAGGCACGAACGAGGCGCGCCGCTATGGTGACTGGCTGCGCGATACTTATGGGTTCGAGACCGAGTATCTGGGCCGCGATGCCGTGCGCGAGGTTTGCCGGTCTGAGGTCTATCAGGGCGGCTTGCTGGACTGGGATGCCGGGCATATCCACCCCTTGCGTTATGTTCTTGGGCTGGCGCGCGGCGCCGAAGCCGCAGGCGCGCGGATATTCGAGCGTACCGAGGCAATCGGCGTTGCCGATGGCGTTGTGCGAACGCCGACCGGCAAAATCAAAGCCTCCCACGTTGTTCTGGCCGGAAACGGGTATTTGCCGGACCTGAACAGCCAGGTCTCGTCCCGCGTCATGGCGATCAATTCCTTCATCGCCGCAACCGAACCGCTGGGCGATCTGGCCGACGACGTTCTGACCAAGGATATCGCCGTGGCCGACGACCGTTTCGTCGTGAATTATTTTCGCCTGAGTGAAGACAAGCGGCTGCTTTTCGGCGGGCGCGAAAGCTACTCGATCGGTTATCCCGCCGATATCGTAACCGCGTTGCGCGCCCGCATGACGCGGCTTTTTCCGCAGCTGAAAGACGTGCGCATCGACTATCACTGGGGTGGCACACTGGGGATTACCATGACGCGATTGCCGATGGTGCGCCGCATTGGGAAAACCACGCTCGCAGCAGGCGGATTTTCCGGCCACGGTGTTGCGATCACCGGATTGACCGGCAAGGTTCTTGCCGAAGCAATCGCCGGAGACGCCAGCCGCTTTGATCTGATGTCCAGCCTTCCGGGCCAGATGTTCCCGGGTGGCCGCCACGCGCGTATGCCGCTTTTAACGCTGGGAATGACCTGGTTTTCGCTACGTGACCGGTTGGGGTTCTGACCCGGTTTTGCCGTCGCCACCGTCGCTTTTCGGCTTTTGATCCGACTGCACCGACCCTATGTCTAAGCGGCAACGAAAAGGAGCCCACACATGCGTTTCGACCACCGCCCTCTATTCGACGCCAACTCGACCGGTGCCCGCAATCTGGGCGATCTGCCAGAGTGGGATCTGTCCGATCTCTATGCCTCGCCCGACGCCCCTGAATTGGCGCGCGATATGGACTGGCTCGAAAAGGCATGTGCGGACTTCGCGGCGGATTTCGAAGGCAAACTTGCCGGGCTCGATGCGGCGGGAATGCTCGAATGTGTGCATCGCTACGAAAAGATCGACATGAAAGCCGGGCGCGTCATGTCGTTCATTGGCCTGCGTTACTACCAGAACACCACCAACGCCGACCGCGCCAAGGCGATGTCGGATGCCCAAGACAAGATCACCGCTTTCACCACGCCGCTGGTGTTCTTCTCGCTCGAAGTGAACCGCATCGAAGACACCGTTCTGGAAAGCTGGTTCGCCGCGAACGCCGATCTGGCCCGTTACAAACCGATCTTTGACCGGATGCGTGCGATGCGGCCGCATCAGTTGTCGGACGAGCTGGAAAAGTTCCTGCACGACCAGTCCACCGTCGGCGCCGCCGCGTGGAACCGGCTATTCGATGAAACCATCGCGGGGCTCGAATTTATCATCGGCGGCGAGGTTCGCGGGCTTGAAGCCACGCTGAACGACCTGACCGATCAGGATCGCGCGACGCGCGAAACTGCCGCCCGCGAACTGGCGCGCGTATTCGGCGACAACGTCAAACTATTCTCCCGCGTCCACAACACACTCGCCAAGGAAAAAGAAATCGAGGACCGCTGGCGCAAGATGCCGACCCCGCAGGCCGGGCGGCACCTTGCGAACCATGTCGAACCCGAAGTGGTCGCGGCACTTCGCAACGCCGTCGTCGCCGCCTATCCCAAGCTCTCCCATCGTTATTACGAGCTGAAACGCAAGTGGATGGGCCTTGATACAATGCAGGTCTGGGACCGGAATGCGCCTTTGCCAATGGAATCCGACCGTCTTGTCGGCTGGGACGAAGCGCGCGAAACTGTCCTCTCGGCCTATGCCGAGTTTGACCCCGAGATGGCGAAACTCGCCGAGCCATTCTTCGACAAAGGCTGGATCGACGCGCCGGTCAAACCCGGCAAGGCACCCGGTGCTTTCGCGCATCCCACCGTCGCCGACGCACATCCCTATGTCATGCTCAACTACCTCGGCAAACCGCGCGATGTGATGACGCTGGCGCACGAACTTGGCCACGGCGTTCACCAGCGCCTTGCCGCAGGCCAGGGCGAACTGCTCGCATCAACCCCGCTCACGCTCGCCGAAACCGCGAGCGTCTTCGGCGAAATGCTGACCTTCCGGCGCTTGCTCAAAAACGCGCCCTGCGCTGCCGAAAAGAAAGTCCTGCTAGCCGGTAAGGTCGAAGACATGATCAACACCGTCGTCCGCCAGATCGCCTTCTATGACTTCGAATGCAAACTCCACGACGCTCGCAGTCAGGGCGAACTGACGCCGGATGCCATCGGCGCGCTCTGGATGTCTGTGCAGGGCGAAAGCCTCGGCCCTGCTTTCACGTTCATGGACGGCTACGAGACCTTCTGGGCTTACGTCCCCCACTTCGTCCACTCGCCCTTCTACGTCTACGCCTATGCCTTCGGCGACGGCCTGGTGAACGCGCTCTATGCCGTCTACGAAGAAAGCGGCGACGACTTTCAGGCGAAGTATTTCGAGATGCTGAAAGCCGGTGGTTCAAAACACCACAAAGAGCTGCTGGCGCCTTTCGGTCTGGACGCCAGCGATCCGGCGTTCTGGGATAAGGGTCTCGCCATGATCTCGGGGTTCATTGATGAGCTGGAAGGGATGGAGTGAGGCGTGCCTGACCGTACTTAATTTTACTAAATTCGAAACGAAATTCTGCATATCCTCCTCGGAAGAACAGCGCCATTTGCGCGGATTTCAACCTTTTCTAGGGATTTGACTGCTAGCGGTCGGCCCGATCACAATGAAAAGGCCGCGTCCAATGCGCTTGCAGTCGATTCCAAGAAAAATTGCGCTATTGATGGCGGTATCAGTGGCGTTGTTCATGGTAACAGTCCTGGGCACAGTCAGTTGGATGGCGCGCCAGCACAACATTCGCGCGGCGCAGGACAGCGTCGTCATGGTCCAAGGTTACCTGGAACTGACCCAATCGAACCTTGTTACAATCTCATTGGACTATACGAAGTGGGACCAGGCCGTCGAGGACATTCAGGCGCTCGATGTGCAATCGTTCTACGACAATTTCGGCAGCGGCGCGACCACTGGCGACCTGTTTCAGATACTTGCAGTTACTGACGGGCCGCTACCGGCGGTCTGGTCCTGGTCCGACGATGGAGAAGAGGCACCAGTGCCAGATAAAGTGCCCGCCGAAATTATCGCGATGTTGCGCGCGGCGGTTGCTGAGGTGCCATTGGGGGCGGATGCTCCAGTCGCAAGTTTTGGTGTCGTTGAAGGCGAACTCTACGCATTTGTGGGCACGCTGATCGAACCCGAAAACATCACCGAGATGTCAAACGTATCCGTGTCAGACTTTGCCTTGGCCATATTTGGATACCGCCTCGGCGACGACGCGCTCGGTGCCGCTGCGGCGCAGTATCTTTTGGGCGGCCTGACGGTAAACAATACTGTTCCTGTTGGACAGGCCGCGATATCTTTGAGTGCGTCGGATGGCACGCACCTGACTAATATTGTCTGGGAACCGCCGCGCCCGGGTGACGATCTGATGAGCCAGGTCGGCTTTCCGATTGGCGGTATTATCCTTGCTTTCGTGCTGATCTCCGCACTCGTGACGACTGCCGCTCAACGAAGCGCAAGTGAACTGGCGGTCCAGGAAGCCCGCGCCTCGACCGCCGCGCGCGTTGATACGCTTTCAGGATTGCCAAATCGCTTTGCGTTCAAGGAACTGACCGCCAGCGGCAAGCGGGTCGGCGACGGCGAGGCGGCGATACTTTTCCTCGATGTGAACGGTTTCAAACACATCAACGACAGCGTTGGCCACAAGGGCGGTGACGACCTTATTGTTCAGATGTCGAACAAGTTTCGTGACATCGCGAAGGCGTCGATATTCCTTGCCCGCGTCGGCGGCGACGAATTTATCTTTGTGGCTCAAGGCCCGGAAAGTCGCAGGCACATTCAGGAAATCGCCGAGAAAATTCGCATCGCGCTCTTGCCGGAGTTTCGCATTCTGGGCCGCGGATTCCACGTCAGCATGGCGATGGGAAGCGCGGATCGCGATCGCGACGACATTGGTTTCGAAGAACTTTTGCGTTGCGCCGATATCGCGATGTACAAGGCCAAGAAACTTGGTATCTCAGAACCCGTTGCCTATGATCCCGCTATTGAATCCGAGACCCGCCAGCGGCGGATCGTCGAAGAAGCGCTGCACGAAGAACTTGCGCGCGGCGACGAATTTTCTATCGCCTATCAACCTATCGTCGACCCCGCTTCTGGCGAAATGGTAAAAGCCGAGGCGCTGGCGCGCTGGATATCGGAAAAAATTGGAAAAATCTCACCCGAAGTATTCATTTCGGTGGCCGAAGAGACCGGAAAGATCATCCCGCTCGGTCAAATTCTTCTCAAAAAAATCTGCCAGGATCTCAAGAAATGGCCGGAACTGAGGGTAAGCATCAACATATCGCCCGCGCGATTGAACGACGGGCAGTATGTGAGGGATCTGATAAACACGCTCGCGGAGGAATCTCTGGAAACATCTCGATTTGAGATCGAAGTGACCGAGGGCCTGGTTGTGTCCAACGTCGATCTGGCCGCATACAAGCTCGATATCTTGCATGAGGCCGGATTTTCGACGTCGCTTGACGATTTTGGAACTGGGTTCTCGTCGATCGGTTGTCTGAAGGCGCTTCCGTTCAACACGCTTAAGATCGACAAATCATTTATCGCGCCGCTGTCGAACGGCGAGAGTGACCGCGAAATGGTCCGCGCAATGATCATCATGGGCCATTCGCTGGGTCAGTCCGTGGTCTGCGAAGGCGTCGAAACGCCCGCGCAACGGGATATTTTGATCGAAATGGGTGCCGATCTTTTGCAGGGGTATCATTTTTCAATGCCGGTCTCGCTCGACGAACTTCGCTCGTGGGACCTGAAAGCCCAGCGCAGCGCCTGAGCGGGTTCTCTCGCAATAGGGCAATTATACCGGATCACATGGCCTTGGTTGGCGTGGCGAACAATTCCGCTCGCCTCGCAGCCATGCAAATATCCCTCTATCCTGCGGACCGCGCAAGCCATGACAATGCAGGCGATCATGTATTCGCGGGCATAGCCGACAATGACGCGGCCCCCTAAGCGACCGCGACACTGCCTGCCCATTTTTAGCACCAACGGAAGCCCTGGATCAGTCGAGCCGCTGATGCCAGGCGATCCTCATGCAATGGCCAAATGTGAAGATGTCGACGCCACCAAGGCGATCGCGCCATTTTTCTTCAACTTCGTCAGCGCATTGCTGGGCAATATTGTCGAACAGGATGTTTATGAAGGCATAAGGATTGCCCTGCCCATCGCGGGCGGCTGCTTGGCCAAAGGCCGCACCAAAATCCATCGAGCCATTAGCGGCACCGGCTGCCTGAACGATGTCGGCAATATAGGCTTGCTGAGTTTCGACATCGGCACGGGTGCCGGACCGGGTCAGGTGCCCGCCGATATAGTGGTCAAAATCGTAGGCCAGGATCAGGTCATGCGCTTCGAAAAAACCGTCGATTGACTCGGCTATCGCAAGATCCTTGAACGGCACCCAGCCGGGAAAGACGATATCGACCACCATCAGGACCTTTTGCTCCGGTGCGTAGATATGGATGTTGCCGGGGCTGTGACCAAGACCGCGATAGTCAAGCTGAACGGTCTGCGAGCCGACCGTAAGCGTCATGCTGTCGGCAAAGCTCTGCGTCGGAATCGGCCGGTTCGGGTCGTTCTTGCCGGCCAGATGCGCCGTTGTCGCGTCTTGCGCGATAATGATCGCGTCATCCGGGTAAACCGACGCCGCAGCGATATGGTCGTTATGCGTGTGGCTGTAGATGACGTGGGTGATCGGCTCATCCGTCACGCTCGATATTGCCGCCAGAATGTTCTGACCCATGCTGGGCGGCGCATCCACCGCGATGACGCCTTCGCCAGTGGTCAGAAACATCATCTGATACGTGCCATCGTAGACCACATACAGATCCCGGCCCAGTTCTTCGACGACATAGCCGACCGCCTGGTCAATGGCCGGACCGACCGCCGTTTCAGGCACCGGCGCGAACGTTTCGTCCTGCGCCAGTGCACCGCCGGACGGCAGCACAATACTAAGGGCCACAATTACGCTTCTCTTTAACAGGGTTCTCATCTTTTCTCTCCCTTTCATTGATCGTTCGGTCTAGGTTAAGTCAAAAAAATTTCAGCAGCTGGTGAGTAATCCCAGCGCTGCTTCGACGACACTGTGGGGAACGGCCGAGTCGGTATTGGTTCGCCCGGTCACCGCCATCCCCTGAACAAGCGCGACAAACATCCGCGCCAGATCGCGACTGTCGGTCTCAAGGTTCAGTTCACCAGACGTCTTCGCCCGCTCGAAGGCCTTGAAAAAAGCCTCCTCAACCACCCCGAGATGCTTCTGTGCAATCGCCGCAATTTCGGGATCACTCCGGCCAAACTCAGCCGAACACACCCCCAACATACATCCCAAACTGCCCGGTTCGGCGTGGCTATCGGCGCCATCGCGCATCAGCGCACGGATTTGATCCAGCGCGGGTCCTTCGCCGTTCAGCGCCCCAAGATGCATCGCCGCAGAATATCGCCCGTATTTCTGCAACGCTTTGATATAGAGATCGCGCTTGCAGCCGAAGGTATCGTAAAGGCTTTTGCGACCGATACCCAGTTCAGCCTGAATTTCACTCATCCCGGTCGCCGCATAGCCATTGGCCCAGAACAAATTCATCGCCTTTTCCAGCGCCACGTCAGGGTCAAACTGCTTTTCCGGTCCACGGGTCATGGATGGGTGTTACCATACCTAGACCGTTCGTTCAAGGATTGCATACACGGTCAAGTTGGCGCTCGCGATGGTCGGGCTGGTAAAGTCGGGCGAATTCCGCGCAAGGCACAATCTAACAGCCACCGAACTTCCTCTTTACTTTCAATCAACTAGCCAGTCACGGTCAGCCAAACCAGTGACTTGCAGCAAAAATGTTTCGCGCGCGAAACATCTAAAGCCGCAATTCTTCCTGGCAAAAATATTCCGACGCCCGGGGCTGCGACTTTGTATTCGCGTCAACGAAGCCGCACGCCCGCCGCCGCCATCCCGTTTTTCGCCGCGTCAAGCGACCCTTCCATATCAATCGCCCGACAAAGGCTTTCGATCACCGTCACCTGAAACCCCAACCTCGCTGCATCCACGGCCGAATAATTCACGCAAAAATCTGTCGCCAATCCGACCAGCGTCACCGCCTCGACACCGCGCGAGCGCAGATAACCCACCAGCCCCGTCGGCGTCGTCTGGTCATTTTCAAAAAATGCCGAATAGCTGTCAATCTCGCGGCGAAAACCTTTGCGGATGATCAGATCCGCCGGGCGCGTATTCAGGCGTTCGTGAAAGGCCGCACCTTCGGACCCGATGATGCAATGATCGGGCCACAATACCTGCGGTCCATAAGGCATATCGGTCACGGAAAAAGGGTTCTTGCCGCCATGTTGCGCAGCGAAACTCAGATGATCCGCCGGATGCCAGTCCTGCGTGAAAACCCGCACCGCAAAATCCGGCACCATGGCGTTGATCGGTGCCACGATCTCGTCGCCGCCCGCCACCGCCAGCGCGCCGCCGGGGCAAAAGTCGTTTTGCACATCAATGACCAGAATTGCTTCGTCATCTGGGCGCATGGGCGGGCCTCCTTCGGTGGCCATTGCGTATTCAGCGCGTTCGTCGGCGTCAACAGGCGGGGTTGAGGCGGCACCCGGAATGGCCTAAGCGCGCGGGGCCATGATCACTGTCGCAGCGTTCTACAAGTTTACACCGTTTGCGGACCCCGGCGTCCTCAAGCCGCCGTTGGAAAAAGTGTGCCGCGAACATGGGATCAAGGGCACGCTATTGCTGGCGCGTGAGGGGATCAACGGCACGATCGCCGGTTCAAGTGACGGGATCCTGGCGGCGATTGCGCACATTCGAGCGCTTCCCGGATGCGGCGACCTCGACTGGAAGGAATCCAAGGCCAACACCATGCCGTTCAGACGGCTGAAAGTGCGGCTAAAGCGCGAGATCGTGACGATGGGTCAGGCGGATGTCGATCCGACAATCAGCGTTGGCCGCCATGTATCACCCAATGACTGGAACGACCTGATCCGGGCGGAAGATGTGGCCTTGATCGACGCCCGAAACAACTACGAGGTTGCGATCGGCACTTTTGAAGGTGCGGTTGATCCGCGGACGAGAAGTTTCGGCGAATTTCCCGAATGGTGGGCCGAGAACGCTACGAAATATCAAGGCAAGAAGATCGCCATGTTCTGCACCGGCGGCATTCGCTGCGAAAAAGCGACGAACTATCTGATCGGCCAGGGTGTCAGCGATGTCTACCATTTGAAGGGTGGCATTCTGAAATACCTCGAAGACATTCCCGAAGACGACAGCCTTTGGGATGGCGAATGTTTCGTCTTCGACAACCGGGTTTCGGTCGGGCATGGGTTGGAACCCGGCCCTTACAAACTTTGCCATGCGTGCCGCCGACCGATCAGCGATGACGACAAAGATCACCCGCACTTTGAAGAGGGTGTCTCGTGCGCGCGCTGTATTAACGAAATTTCAAACGATGATCGCGAGCGATTTCGCGAGCGCCAGCGCCAGATTGAATTGGCGGCGGCGCGAGGCACGACGCATTTGGGATCCGACTAGACGTTCTTCCTGGCAAAAATACTCAAAAATCCAGATTCTCGACGTTCAGCGCATTTTTCTGAATAAACTCGCGGCGTGGTTCGACAACGTCGCCCATCAGCTTGGTAAAAAGATCATCCGCTTCAGCCAGATCGTCGACCTTGACCTGCAACAGCGTTCGCGCTTCTGGATCCAGCGTGGTTTCCCATAGCTGACCGGGGTTCATTTCGCCCAATCCTTTATAGCGTTGCAGGCTAAGCCCCTTTTCGCCTTCGCCGAGGATTGTGTTCAACAGATCAAGCGGCCCGTGGATTGCTGTGTCGCGGTCGCGACGTATTAGCTTCGCGGGTGCTGCGTACACTTCCTGAAGCGATGCGGTGAAGCCGCCCAGACGCCGCGCTTCGCCGGATCGCAGAACCGGGCCATCCAGCGTTCGTACTTCTTCGACGCCGCGCAAACTGCGCGCCAGCCGGATGCCGTGGTCCTGCGTGACCCGGCCTTGCCAGCCACGTTCGTATTCGGCGGCCACCTGATCAAGCCGCGCGGCCACGGCATCAGCGACACCTTGCAGATCAGCGTCCACCTGCCCCGGCACGAAAGCGCCGGCGATGGTGGATTGCTCAAGAATTGTACTCGGGTAATGCGTTGGAAAGGCTTGCAGAACGCGCCGGACCTGTCGGGCGTCATCGACGACACGCGCCAGGTCGTGTCCGGCAAGCTCTTCGCCGGTACCCAGTCGCAGCATCGCGCCTTCAACACCCATCTCGACAAGATAATCTTCCAGCGCCGGTTGGTCCTTGAGATAGACTTCGGATTTTCCGCGACTGACTTTGAACAGAGGCGGCTGCGCGATGTAGAGATACCCGCCTTCGATGACCTGTGGCATCTGCCGGAAAAAGAAAGTCAGCAAAAGCGTGCGGATATGCGCGCCGTCCACATCGGCGTCCGTCATAATGATGATCTTGTGATAGCGCAGTTTGGAAATATCAAACTCGTCACGACCGATGCCGGTTCCAAGTGCTGTGATCAGCGTGCCGATCTCCTGGCTCGACAGCATCCGGTCAAAACGCGCGCGCTCGACATTCAGGATCTTACCGCGAAGCGGCAACACAGCCTGGTTGGCTCGCGCACGCCCCTGCTTCGCCGAGCCACCGGCCGAGTCGCCCTCGACCAGAAAAAGCTCGCGAAACTCGGGGTTCTTTTCCTGACAATCCGCCAGTTTCCCGGGAAGCGACGCAATATCGAGCGCCGATTTCTTCCGCGTCATTTCGCGGGCTTTACGTGCCGCCTCGCGGGCCAGTGCGGCTTCGACCACCTTGCCGACGATCAGACGCGCTTCCTGGGGATGCTCGCCGAACCATTCGGTCAGCTTTTCGTTCATCAGACCTTCGATTGCAGGGCGAACCTCGGAACTGACCAGTTTGTCCTTTGTCTGAGAGCTGAACTTCGGATCAGGAACCTTGACCGACAGCACGCAGGTCAGCCCTTCGCGCGCATCGTCGCCGGTGAAGTTGACCTTCTCTTTCCGCGCGATCCCTGACGACCCCGCATAGTGGTTCATCGTCCGCGTCAGCGCGCCGCGAAAGCCTGCAAGGTGAGAGCCGCCATCGCGCTGGGGGATGTTGTTAGTGAACGGCAGAACCGTTTCGTGGTAACTGTCGTTCCACCACATCGCGACGTCGACGGTAATCCCCTCGCGCTCGCCCGAGATGAAAATTGGTTCTTCCAGCATCGGCTGTTTGTTGCGGTCAAGGTAGCGGACAAACTCGCGCACGCCGCCTTCGTAGCAAAATTCGCTTTCCATTGCTTCTGCGGGTCGCTCGTCGCGCAACAGTATGCGCACGCCCGAATTCAGGAACGCAAGCTCGCGCAGGCGGTTTTCCAGCGTCTTGAAGCTGTAATCCAGGTTCGAAAACGTGGTGGTCGCGGCAAGAAACCGAACTTCAGTTCCCTTCCGGCCTTCGGCATCGCCGACGACCTTCAGATGCTCAACGGTATCGCCGCCTTCGAAGCGGGCAACATGCTCTTTTCCATTTCGCCAGATGCGCAGTTCCAGCCATTCGGACAGCGCGTTTACCACGCTGACACCAACGCCGTGGAGGCCACCCGAGACCTTGTAGGAGTTCTGGTCGAACTTCCCGCCGGCATGAAGCTGGGTCATGATCACTTCGGCGGCCGAAACGCCTTCTTCGGCGTGCAGATCCACCGGGATACCGCGCCCGTTGTCGTTGACGGAAACCGAGCTGTCGGCGTGGATCGTCACCGTCACACGGTCGGCATGACCGGCTAAAGCTTCGTCGATGCCGTTGTCCACAACCTCGTACACCATATGGTGCAGGCCAGAGCCATCGTCCGTGTCCCCGATATACATACCGGGGCGCTTTCTGACCGCTTCTAACCCTTTGAGAACTTTAATGGAATCGGCGTCGTATTCGCCCTGCGCTTCAGCGACTTCTGCCATGCAGTTTTTCCTTGGTTTTCCAGCCTTAGATATAGCGGTTTTTGGCGGCAATGTCACGGATTACCCCCTAGATTTTGTGTTAATCAGGTCGCGGGTCGCGGGCGTGGTTCTGCGGCGCTGCGAAAGGGCGGGGCCGGTGCGTTTTCAGTCGGAACGACGGTATTCTGGCGGTGGCGATTCAGGCAAACGGGATCACCAGGCCGACACCGATCAGAAGAACGCCTGAGACGGTGTTTGTGCGCCTGAGTGCTGTGGGCGAGGACAGAAGACGGCGTGCGCGACCGAGGAAAACCGCGAGCGACAGGTTACCGATCAGCGGTACCACGAGCGAAAGCAGGCAAATTGCTGCGATATCGAGGGCCGTGAGGCGGGTCAGGTCGAAGAAACCGGGCAACACGCCCATGTAAAACAGGATGGCCTTGGGGTTGCCCAGGATCACCGCAACACCTGCGAAAAAACCGGCCCAAAGGCCGGGGCGTGTGAGGCGGCTGTCACCGGTTATGGATTTGCCCGCGTGCCGGATCAAAAGCACGCCCATGGCCAGAAACGTCAGGCAGGCGACCCAGCGCAGCAGCGCCATGAAGCCCGCATAGACCGAGACGATCCAGGTGACCCCAAGGATTGCCAGCAGCGGCCACAGAACGTCCCCGACGACGACGCCCAAAGCCAGCGGCCATGCGGCCTGAAAGCCGCCGGAAAGCGCGCGGGCGGTCAGGGCGACCCAGACGGGGCCCGGGGTCAGGAATAGGATTAGAAGCGCGCCCGCGTAGAAGAGGGCATCAATTGCCGAGATGGTCATTGGGTGACCTCGCTCGTGCCATCGCGTTCCGTCACCGCGAGAAACTGCGCTTTGTCGCGCAGATCCTCGAAAAGGTCAGGACCGGTTCCGGTCATCCAGGCCTGGGCACCAAGCGCGCAAATCTCGTCATAAAGCGCGGTGCGCCGCGCGGCATCAAGATGGGCGGCGACCTCGTCGAGGAGGATGACGGGCGGTGCGCCGGTGTCTTCGGCCAATGCACGCGCATTTGTCAGAACAAGCGAAATCAAAAGCGCCTTCTGTTCGCCGGTGGAACATTGCCCGGCGGCAACGCCCTTTGCTGCGTAGATAGCTTTGAGATCCACCCGATGCGGCCCGATCAGGCTTCGACCGGCGCGAAGATCACTTGCCCGGCTGTCGGCCAGAGCGGTGGCCAGTTCCTCGGCGCTGTCGGGCAGGTCGCGATCCGGATGGGTCAGGGACAGGTCCGCGCTTGGGAAGGTGGTGTCCGCATCTTCCTGCGCCGCCTCCAACCGCAACAGAGCCCTTTGCCTTTGACGCATGATCGCAGCACCTGCTTCGGCCATATTGCGTTCAAGCGCGGTGTACCAATGCGCGTCGCGCACCATGTCCTTCAAAAGCCGGTTTCGTTCGCGCATGGCCTTTTCGTAGGTCAGAACAGCGCTCGCGTGCGCAGGCTCGAAACTCATCGCGACACGATCCAGAAACCGCCGCCGCCCGTCTGCGCCTTCGATCCAGAGCCGGTCCATGGCCGGGACAAGCCAGACAATGCGGGCGATCTTGCCAAGTGCCGTCTGGGGCTGCGTCTTGCCGTTGATCCGTACGTTCCGGGGCTGGTCGGGTTCGGCGCTGGTCTCAAGTTCGTGGATCTGGTCCTGCGCTTGCACGTCGGCGACAATTTTCCAGCCGATCGCCTCGGGGCGGCGGATCAGTTCGTCCGCGGTCGCGCGCCGAAGGCCGCGCCCCGGAGAAAGCAGCGACACAGCCTCAAGAATGTTGGTTTTGCCGGCCCCGTTTGGCCCATGGATAGCAACAGGTCGACCATCGAGCGCCAGCCGTGTCACCCGATGCGACCGAAAGTGCGAAAGCGTCAACGCGGTGACGGCAAGGCCAGGCATTTCATGCCTTTCTTCGTGGGAAATTTTCCCGCCACAGGCAGGATATCAGACGCGCATCGGCATCACGACATAGACCGCCGTTTCGTCATTGCCTTCGCGCATCAACGTCGGATCGCCCGAGGAATTGAACATAAAGACGGCGTTTTCGCGATCCACCTGACTTGCAATTTCCAGGAGGTATTTCGCGTTGAACCCGATCTCCAGTGCGTCGTCAGAATAGGCGACGGCCAGTTCTTCTTCCGCCGCCCCGCTGTCGGGCGCGTTCACCGAAAGAACCAGCCGGTCTTCATCAAGCGACAATTTCACCGCGCGCGAACGTTCCGACGACACCGTCGCCACCCGATCCACGGCTTGAGCAAATTCGGCGGCATCAACTTCCAGCCGGCGCGTGTTGCCGGCCGGAATGACCCGCGTGTAGTCCGGGAATGTGCCGTCGATCACTTTCGAGGTCAGCGTGATGCCTGGGGCGGCAAATCGCACCTTGGTTTCGCTGACGCTGACCGCGATCTCGGTTTCATCGTCGTCAAGCAGTTTGCGCAGCTCGCCCACGGTTTTTCGCGGCACAATCACGCCTGGCACGTTCTCGGCACCTGCCGGAAGTTCAGCGTCGATGCGCGCCAGCCGATGGCCATCGGTGGCGACGCAACGCAGCACTTGTGCCCCGCCCGAATCCGCGACGTGCATATAAACGCCGTTCAGGTAATACCTTGTTTCTTCAGTGGAAATCGCGAATTTCGATTTATCAAAAAGGCGGCGAAGTGTTGGTGCCGAGGCCGCAAAATTCCCCTCGTATTCCGACGACGCCATGACCGGAAAATCCTCGCGCGGCAGTGTTGCCAGCGAAAAGTTCGACCGCCCGGCATCGACGGACAACCGACCCGCAGCACCATCGTCGGTCAGCGTGACCAAAGCACCGTCGGGAAGTTTGCGAACAATTTCGTGCAGTGTCACCGCATTTACCGTCGTCGCACCGGAACGTTCGATCTTCGCAGGTGCCTGATCGACAATCTCGATATCCAGATCAGTGGCGCGGAAACTAACCTGATCGCCTTCGGCTTCGATCAGCACGTTGGCCAGGATCGGGATCGTGTTCCGGCGTTCAACCACAGACTGTGCCTGGCCGACTGCCTTCAGCAAATCGCCGCGCTCGATCGAGAATTTCATAGCCCTCGCTCCGTCTTAGTCGGGGACCGACAACCTATCGGTTTTCGGCCCGACCGCAATGGTTTTGCGGAACTATTTAGCTATCCGGCCCGAAGCGTCAAGGGCCAGGCAAAGGTGGCGCCAAAAGGGATCGCCCACCCGGCCAACCAGCATCATTAAGCGTCGTTCAAGCCTCGAGCGAACGGCGAAGAAGTTCCAGATCATCGGCGATCTGGCTGTCCTTCTGCTTTAGCTCTTCGATTTTCCTGACGCCGTGCATGACCGTGGTGTGATCACGGCCACCGAAACGGCGACCGATCTCGGGAAGCGATCGCGTTGTCAGTTTCTTCGAGAGATACATGGCTATCTGACGTGGCCTGGCGAATGTCCGGACGCGCTTGGGACCGATCAGATCGGACAACCGGATATTGAAGTGGTCGCTGACTTTTCGCTGGATCTCCTCGACCGTGATCTTGCGGTCCGAGGCGCGCAGGATGTCGGCCAGACAGTCCTGGGTCAGTTCCAGCGTTATCTCGCGCCCGACCAGCGCACCGAACGCGAAAAGCCGCATCATCGCGCCTTCCAGCACGCGGACGTTGGTCGAAATGCGGTGGGCCAGAAACTCCAGCACGCCGTCGGCGATTTCCAGGTTCGGAAACTGCGCGCTGTGTTGTTCGACTTTCTGCTGAAGAATGCCGAGGCGAAGCTCGTAATTGGTCGGGTGCAGATCGACAACAAGACCCGATTGCAGGCGGCTGACGATCCGGTCTTCGATGCCGGAAATTTCGGTTGGCGCGCGGTCGGACGAGACGATAATCTGCCTGCCCTGATCCACCAGCACGTTGAAAGTGTGGAAGAACTCTTCTTGCGTGGCGTCCTTGCCCGCGATGAACTGCACATCGTCGATCATCAGCACGTCGACCGATCGGAAAAGTTGCTTGAAGGTGATCATATCCTTGTCGCGCAGTGCCTGGACGAACCGGTACATGAACTGTTCGGCAGACAGGTAAACGATGCGCAGGCCGGGATCGCGGTTCTGAAGTTCCCAGGCAATGGCGTGCATCAGGTGGGTTTTACCAAGCCCGACACCGCCATAAAGAAACAGCGGATTGAAGGTGACGGGGCCGCCTTCGGCGACACGGCGCGCGGCGGCGTGGGCAAGTTCGTTCGGTTTACCGACAACAAACGAATCAAAGCTGAAACGCCTATCAATCGGGGCGCCGGGCTGGTCACCGAAGGCGGCGGTGCGGCCCAATTTTGCGGCACCGTTCTTATTTGGCCTTCGCACGGCGATTTCCGGTACCGAAAACTTGACGCGCAAAACTTCGATCCCGGCGTTCTTCCATTGCTGGAGAATTTGCTCGCCAAAGTTCCGGCTGACCCAGTTTCCCATGAACTGTGTTGGCACCAGGAAGTTGACCACGCCATCGTCCAGGCCCGAATATTCGAGCGGTTCGATCCAGTTCACATAATTATTTCTACCGACAGACTCGAGAAGTTCTTCGCGAATTGTGCCCCATGTATCGTCATGCATTTGCCTTCGACCCGTGCGCTTGTTGTTATTGTTAAGACTGGCGCCATGCCAGCCCCCGGGCCTTCCATCCATTGAGGCCGCCCCGGTGTCCCTCTGCATCCAGATCGCCCTCGAAGCCTTCGGCGACGTTCAGACAGTGCGCTGATATCCCGGTTTTCCCGATATGATCAGCGACTGCGAAGGCCGCTTGCAACGACCGTGCTCCGGACCGGCAGAGAAACAGAAGCGTCTCGGGTTGTTCATCCCCAAGTGCTTCCATCACCTCAGCCGCGAAGCGCGGATTGGCAGACATGTCCGGCAGGCTGGCCCATTCGATCAGAACAGGTGATCGACCAACTTCCGCAAGATCAGGAACGCCGACAAATCCCCATTCGGCGCGTGTCCTGACGTCAATAAGCCGGGCGGCGGATTGTTCCACCAGTATCCGCCACGCCTCGTCGGGATTTACCTCGCCGACACGTGGGCCAGATGCCCCGCTCATTAACCATGTCCCCCCAAGGACGATATGAATCGCTTGGTCACGCTAAACGCTGAGACGGCGGTCCGGCAACAGACCTTTGCGCTTGACTCGATGAATAGCGAAGCGAATCCCACGGGCTTTGCTATTGCGCATTCGCCTATGCCAAATTCAGCAAACAAAAAAACGCGCCCCGAGGGGCGCGCAAATTATTTTCGCAGTCTTTCGCGTCAGCCGAGCGCTTTTACCCGGGCGGCGAGGCGCGACATCTTCCGGGACGCGGTATTCTTGTGAAAGACGCCCCTGGTCACGCCGCGCATAAGCTCGGGCTGGGCCTGGCGAAGTGCCGCGGCGGCGACATCCTTGTCGCCCGATGCGATCGCTTCTTCGACCTGGCGAAGATGGGTGCGGATCCGCGAGCGGCGCGATTTGTTGACAGCCTCGCGCCGGTCATTCTGGCGGGCGCGTTTCTTGGATTGCGGTGAATTTGCCATGGGAATTTCCCTTCGTTGGGTCGTTAGCATTTATTTTCGCGCGAGCGCCCAACACCGGGTTTGGAAAACCGGTCGTTTCTGGCCGAAGCGGGCCGCACGCGCATGTCTGGCGCGCCGCTTAAGGGAGAATCAGCGGAAAGGGAAGCCTAATGTTTGCAGCATCACTACTTGTCGCGAAACTGCGGCTCGCGTTTTTCGACGAAGGCGTTCATTCCTTCGGTCTGATCGTCAGTTGCGAAAAGCGAATGAAAGAGGCGGCGCTCGAACAGCAAGCCTTCGCGAAGCGTGGTTTCATAGGACCGGTTCACCGCTTCTTTGACGGCCATCGTCGCGATCATGGATTTCTCTGCAACTTTCCGCGCGGCGGCATGGGCTTCTTCCAGCAATTTCTTCGCAGGCACAACACGGCTGACCAATCCTGAGCGTTCGGCCTCTTCGGCGTCCATGAAACGACCGGTCAGGTGCATCTCCATTGATTTTGATTTTCCGACAAAGCGGGTCAGGCGCTGCGACCCGCCGATACCGGCGACGACGCCCAGGTTAATCTCGGGTTGCCCAAATTTCGCGGTGTCCGAGGCGATAATGAAATCGCACATCATCGCGATCTCGCAGCCGCCGCCCAATGCGTAACCCGAAACCGCCGCAATGATCGGCTTGCGGCAGCGGGCGATCGCTTCGATCTCGTCGTTGAACATATCGCTGGTAAACACATCGACGAACGATTTTTCCGCCATCTCGGTTATATCGGCGCCGGCGGCGAAGACTTTTTCCGAACCCGTCAGGATCAGACACCGGACTTTGTCGTTTGCCTGGGCTTCAGCGACGGCGGAGCTCAGTTCGGAAAGAAGCTCGGCATTAAGCGCGTTCAGCGCATCGGGGCGGTTCAGGCGGATGGTTGCGACCTGGTCTTCGACATCGACGACGATTGTGTTGTAAGCCATGGATCCCCGCTTTGGTGGCCCGCGAACAAAGGCAAGGCTTATCAGCCTAGCGCTGAGGTTCAAGTTATCTTTGGCAGCACGGACAGTAAAAAGTCGAACGCCCGGATTGAACAATGCGTTCTATTTCTCCTTTACAATCAGCAGTTTGACACGCCTTCCCTGCCCGATCGTAGGCCCGGAACGAGTGTTGAAAATAGCCCAGTTCGCCGTCGGCTTGGCGGTAATCCCGCAGCGACGAGCCGCCGGCTTGAATGGCTTCCTGAAGGACATCGCGAATGACGGGGACCAGCCTTTCGATGTGCGCAGGGGACATATTTTCGCCTCTTCGGCGTGGCGAAATCCGCGCCCGGTTCAACGCTTCGCAGACGTATATATTGCCCAGACCTGCGACTATTTTCTGGTCGAGAAGTGCGGCTTTCATCGGCATTCTGCGACCGGCGAGCGCGGCTGCGAGATAGTCTTCGCTGAAGGCGTTCCCCAAAGGCTCGGGGCCCAGAACCTTCAAAAGCCGGTGATGCTCCAATTGGTCGGTCTCCGCGAGATCCATCGCACCAAACCGACGCGCATCGTTGAAGGTCACGCGCGCGCCGTTCGCGATGTCAAAAATAACGTGGTCGTGCTTTTCCGGCGGAGGGTGGTCGTGGTGAAAATCGCTCAGCGGTTCGCCCGAGATAAGGATCCGGCCCGACATGCCAAGGTGAATAATCAGCGTCTCTTCCGAGGCCAGATCGGCAAGAATGTATTTTGACCTGCGGCGAAGCGTCGTGACCCGCTGGCCGGTCAGTCGTTCGGCCATGGACGCGGGAAATGGCCAGCGCAGATCGGGGCGGCGAACCAATGCGCGCGCAATAATCCGCCCTTCCATCACCGGCAACAGACCGCGTCGGATCGTTTCAACTTCGGGAAGTTCGGGCATTTTCGTCGAAAACCTGCTTCGCCATCAAAGACCGGGATACGCAACTTTCAAGCGATGCGAAACCGCATCCGATTGCCCGGCACGCGCCGGAATGCGCCCAACAACTCAATTTTTTACGTGTCAATTCGCCCGGTCACACATTCCCGCCGTCTGGAACGCGTCCATTCAACGCGTTTGTGTCTGGGTCAGGCAGGTTATATCGGGAAAGTAACGGAACCTGGACGCAAAGACGTGACCGAAGATATTGGCGAGAAAACAACGCACTTTGGCGCGAGCGATGTGCCCGAGGCCGACAAGGCCGGGCTGGTGCACGGGGTCTTTTCAAAGGTCGCGTCGAATTACGATGTGATGAATGACGTCATGTCGGCGGGCGTTCATCGGCTTTGGAAAGGCGCGATGATGGATTGGCTGGTGCCGCGAGAGGGCCAGCGATTGCTGGATGTCGCGGGCGGCACCGGCGATATCGCATTTCGGTTCCTGAAGCGCGCGCCCGGGGCCGAGGCCGTCGTGCTGGATTTGACGCAAGCGATGCTGGTCGAAGGGCGAAGGCGCGCTGAAGCAGAGGCGTTGGCGGATCGGCTGAACTGGGTCACGGGTGATGCGATGGCGTTGCCGTTTGAAGACGCGAGCTTTGACGCCTACACGATCTCGTTCGGCATTCGGAATGTGACCCGCATAACGGATGCTTTGGCCGAGGCATTTCGCGTCTTACGGCCCGGCGGGCGCTTGATGGTGCTGGAATTTTCGCAACTGCCGAATGCTGGATTGCAGAGGCTTTACGATCTCTATTCTTTTAACGTAATCCCGCGAATGGGCCAGATGATCGCAAACGATCGCGACAGCTATCAGTATCTGGTGGACTCGATCCGCAATTTCCCGGATCAGGACACGTTTGCCGACATGATCGGCGACGCCGGGTTCGCACAAGTGAAATACCGCAACCTGTCGATGGGAATTGCGGCGCTTCATTCGGGTTGGAAACTTTAAGTGCGCGGACCGCATAATATTCTGCGCCTGATCCGCACCGGGGCCACGCTTGAACGCACAGGCGCGATGCGCGTCGTGTTGGAAGCCTTCGACGCACCGACACCGCTGCGGATTGCCGCGCGCATTCTTGGCTGGCCGTTCAAATGGCTGGGCTACAAGGGCGACCCCGATCTTCCGCCGGCAACCCGCGCGCTGACAGCCTTGGGCCCGGCCTATATCAAGTTCGGGCAAATTCTTTCGACGCGGCCGGATGTTGTGGGCGACGAACTTGCGTTGCAGCTGCGCATATTACAGGACAAGTTGCCGCCGTTTTCGACCGCAGTGGCAAAGGCGACGGTTTCACGCGAACTCGGCGTGGATGTGGACGAATGTTTCAGCGAATTTTCAGATGCGGTTGCGGCAGCTTCCATTGCACAGGTTCACAAAGCGCGCCTTTCAGACACCGGCGAAGAGGTTGCGGTCAAGGTATTGCGGCCCCGGATTGAAGCAGCATTCCGGCGCGACATTGATGCATTTTATTTCGCGGCGAGGGTGATCGAAACGCTCGCTCCCTCAACGCGGCGCCTGCGACCGATAGATGTGATTGCGCATTTCGAGGGCGTTGTGATGGGCGAACTGGATTTGCTGCTGGAGACCGCATCGGCCGCTGAATTCGCCGCAAATACCGAGGGCGATTCCGGATTTCACGTTCCGCAGGTGAATTGGGAGCTGTCGGCGCGCCGTGTGATGACGCTTGCCTGGGTTGACGGCCTGCCCGCAGGTGAAGTGGACGCGATCAAGGCGGCGGGACACGACGCGGATGCCATTGGCGAGCGCATTCTGACGATGTTTTTAAGCCACGCGCTGCGCGACGGGTATTTTCACGCTGACATGCACCAGGGGAACCTGAAGGTTGCCGACGACGGCACGCTGGTGGCACTGGATTTCGGCATCATGGGGCGGATCGACGAATACACCCGGCGGGTCTATGCCGAGATCCTGTTCGGGTTCATCCGCAAGGATTACCGGCGCGTCGCCGAGGTACATTTCGAGGCAGGTTACGTGCCTGCGGACCGCGATGTCGATGAGTTCGCGCGGGCGTTGCGCGCGGTGGGCGAGCCGATCTTCGGAGTTGAGGCCAGCCGCATTTCGATGGGTCGTTTGCTGACCTATCTCTTTGAGGTAACAGAACGGTTCGGGATGGAAACGCGTACCGAGTTGATCCTGTTGCAGCGCACCATGGTTGTGGCCGAGGGCGTCGCCCGCTCGCTTAGCCCGCATATCAACATCTGGACCGTCGCGCGGCCGATTGTCGAGAAATACATTTCCGACAATGTCGGCCCGAAGGCGATGATGCGGGATCTGGCCAATACCGCGCGGGTGGTGGGCCGGTTCGGGCCGCGTTTGCCGCAATTGGCAGAGGCCGCGCTGATCCGTCAAAGCCAGCCACAGACCGAGACCCGCGTAACAAACTCAGGGTCGCGGCTTTGGTGGATGCTTTTGGGCGGTTTGCTGGTCGGGCTTGGCGTGGTGATCGGGACTTACCTTTGATGCACTAAAGCGCTGCGGCCGGGGTTCTAAGCGCTTGGACATCGCCCGATGGCACCGCATTTCCACCTTTCAGAACAAGCTCGATACCGCCGTCAGCGAGCCGCGCTTCCTGCACCAACCCATAGTGGTCGACGGCCCGCGTGCTGGTCACCTGACCTTGGTTCTGGCTTTCAACTTCGAAGGTGTAAGACCCGGTGGGAAACGGCGCACCGGTATCGGTCATTCCGGCCCATTCGATGGTGTCGACGCTCAGCGGGATCGCTTCGCGCGAGACCTGCGCCCCGGTCGCGTCGCGCACCACCAGATAGGCGGCGTCGGACGCTGCGTCGGGAACAGGTGCAAGCGTGATAGGTGCGCCGTCGAATAACGCCGGAGCATTGACCCGCGCTTCCATCCCGACCCAACCGGCCAGTTGTGAAAGCCCCGACGCCCCCTGACCGCCAATCATGTCGGCCAGAAGATCGTTGGTGCGTATCTGCTGCTCGACACCGGAAAAGGTTGCGAGTTGCATGGCAAATTCAGACGATTCGACGGGGTTAAGCGGGTCCTGATTTTCCAATTGCGTCGTCAGCATCTTGAGAAAGGTCTCAAAATCCGAACTGAGCGCGCTTGCGGAAATTTCGGCCTGCGACTGCGCCACCACGGGTTGCGTGGCGAGCGATTGTTGCGCTTGTATCTCCAAGGGTCAACTCCTTTGCTAGAGACGGATGTCGAGGTGCCCGTCATCTGCCAGACCGGATGCGCGCGTGCGTTGCGAGCCGGGGGCAGGCGGGGCGTTCGGGTTTTCAGGTGTGTTTTCGGGATCGCTGGCGTCGTCATCGAAAGGCTGGTGATCGGCATCCTGTTCAAATGAAAAGCCGATGTTCTGATGGCCGAGATGGCGCAGATCCTGAGCAAAAAAGTCAGTGTTCCGGCGGATAAGATCCAATGTCTCGGGGCGTTCGGCGGTAATGGTCACGATGAACCCATGCTCGGACTGGCTCATCGACAGGCGCACGCGCCCAAGTTCCTCCGGCGCGAGCCGCACTTCAATTTTGCCGTCGGTCGTGGCGCGCGCGGCATCGCCGATCTGCGCTGCGACCGACCGCGCAAGCTCTGCCCGGGCCGATCCCCCGTCAGAGCGGCCCGGGATACCCAGAGACGGCGTCCGGTCCGTCGATGTTGGTCCATCAGAACTATTCAAGGTAAGGAATTGCTCAATGGGATCGAGCGCATTCTGGCCAGGCGGTCGGGCGAGTTTTTCAGGCATATGGGAAAGCGTCGGTTTGGACGGGGTCGGTAACGGGGCCGCTCGGGACACGGCAGGGACCCTGGCCTGCGGTGCCGCAACATGCCGGGAGCCTTCCGCGCCAGATTGAATCGCGACCTGATTTGGCAGCACCGGTTGCGGGGAGCGATCCAATGCGATGATCTTCGCTGCCGGAGACGCATCTGCACCGGGAAAGGGCGCGCTGGCGCCGCGCGCCGTTGGCGTCTGGATCGGGTGAGGCTGGTCCGGAAATTCGTGGTTGGATACGGGCGTTGGATAACCGGATGCGGGCGTTGAGTAAGGTGAAATTGGCGTTGGATAAGGTGAAAGTGGCGCTTGATGCGGCGATACCGGGGGCGTGCGCAGGGATATTGGCGTCGGGCCAGGCGGTGCAAGGATCGGGCGATCGGCGGCTTTTGGCGACCGCTGAACTATCAGTCGATTTTCAATCCTGACTGTGATCTCACCCTTGTCAGACGTGATTGAAGGCAGGGCAACCGGCGTCGATTGCCGGGTTGCGTGATCCGACCTGACGGTCGGCAAGGTGACCGGTTGAGGCGTCTTAATGCTGGCGGGTTGTCTGACGACCAGTTTCGGATCCGGTTTGACCACGGATTGCCGGATTGCCGGTTCGCGACTATCGGTTGCTAGAACGGGACGGGGATCATGCGACCGGTCGCCTTCGTGCCGCACCTGCCGAACGGGAACGTCCGGTAGTTGCCGGTCATGCATCACCGGTCGGCGGGTGGAAGCGGGTGCCCGATCCGTATCCGGGGTTGCCTCTGGATCAGCTGTTGCGCGGGTATTGGCGGTGGATATGGGCGGAGACCGGGTCTCGGGGGGTGCCTGTTTTTGCGGTTCGGTTGTGGCAATTTCCGCGCCGCGATTGCTGCCCTCAGCCGCGCCCAACGGCGTGGTCACTTGATTGCCGGTGGTTTCAACCGGCGCGGATTTTGGGTGAGCCGAAGGAATGGCCGCCGCCGGCCTGACTAGTTGATCGTTGGCCTCCGCATTCGCGCGCGGTGCTTGGCGGTCTGGCAACGGCCTGATCATGTCGTCGTGGTCTTGGGGTATAAGACCTGCCACGCGGCCCACTTCAGGGTGCGATGGACCTTGCGGGATCGCGGCATCTACCTGGCGGGTCGCGAGCGGTTTCGGTGCATCGTTTTTCTGGACGACCGGATTGCCCGGCTTATCCGCGACCGGGCGGGCAATTGTTGTGGCAGACATTGTTGTGGGCCGGTTGGCGCGTCTAGTTTCCGCAGTTGGCCCAATATTTTGCCGCGCAGTTCCCGGCGCGGATATTATGCCTTTAGCGTCCAACGATACCGGAAGGCCGCGTTTCGAACCAGTTTCGGGCGCGATCGTCTTTTCAGCGGAAATTTCGGCGATGTCGGCGCCGACGAACGCCTCGGCAAACAAGTCGTCAGCCTGATCGACGGGCAGAATTAGGGCGACGGTGGGTTTTGGCGGTACTGCGCCACCGCCCTGCGGATCGACGGAGAATACTGGTAACTGCATTGTGTGGACCTTCTGCCCATGCCTTTGCAATCGGCGTAATCCGGCAAAGTTACAGCTTCTTTACCCGGCGCGCGCATAGTGCGGAGAATTTTCACGAGATGAGGATTGCAGAATGCCCGACATTTCGTTCCGCCCGGCGGTTGAGCCGCAGGCGCGCCCGCCGCGCGACTCGGCACTTTGGGAACAATCCCAGGCGCTGGAGGCAAGTTTCCTGTCGGAAATGCTCAGGTCCGCCGGTCTGGGGAAAGCCCGCGAAGCCTTCGGCGGCGGCGCTGGTGAAGATCAGTTTTCCGGGCTGCTGGCCTCGGAACAGGCCAATGCGATGGTCCAGTCTGGGGGTATCGGTCTGGCGGAGGCGATCTATCGGTCGCTGACCGAAAGGGGGAATAACCAATGACAGTTCTGGGTGAGCTTGAGGACATTCTGGAAAAGGAACGTCATCTGATCCTGTCCGCGCGGTTTGATGATCTGGAGCGGCTGGCAACGCGGAAATCGTCGCTGGCGGTCAGGATCGGGCAGGCTGGCAAGGCCGACATCGGGCACGTCGAAAGACTGCGGACGGCTGCGGCGCGAAACGACGCCTTGTTGCAGTCCGCCGCGCAGGGATTGAAGTCGGCGTTGCAGCAGCTTTCCGACGCGCGGTCACTGAGCGATCAGACGACCTATGCCGCCGATGGCACCCGCAACCCGATCTCGCCCCGCGCGGGAAAGTTGCTTCAGCGTCTGTAGAATTTGTTGAAAACTTTCGATGATTGGTGGCCGCTGCTGAATTGCTTTTTGAGACCTTGTTAAGACTTTCCCCGGAATGTCGTCCTCGCATCTTAGGGATGGCGCGCGTTTGCCCGGGGGCGGTGTGCGCAACAGTCAGAATGGCTTCACGCGTCTAAATGACGCTTCCGAAACGTGGCGGAAACCCGCCCAACGAAGGAGACAGCCAAATGGCTAGTATTCTAACCAACACAA
This sequence comes from uncultured Boseongicola sp., assembly GCA_964194845.1. Lineage (GTDB taxonomy): Bacteria > Pseudomonadota > Alphaproteobacteria > Rhodobacterales > Rhodobacteraceae > CAXMNX01. The sequence continues at coordinate 52,311 of CAXMNX010000058.1, read as the reverse complement.
GCGCGATGGTCGCTTTGCAGAACCTGCGTTCCGTCAACCGCAACCTTACAGACATCCAAAACCAGATTGCCGCCGGCAAGAAAATATCGACCGCCAAGGACAATTCGCTGTTTTTCGTTCGTCGCACCCAGCAGCCACATCAGCAGGAAAAACGCCATCATTGCGGTGACAAAGTCGGCATAAGCCACCTTCCAGGCGCCGCCGTGGTGGCCGGCCGCAATAATTTTCTTGCGCTTGATAATAATGGGCGCGTTGGATTGCGCGGTCATTACACCACCCCTCCTTAGCCACCCGTCGATGGGTCTAGCGGTGAGCTCTGAACAAGGCGTTAAACCGCAGTGTAAGCGGCCAGCCCTAGAAACCGGTTTGGGATTGGAATAGGGCGGATGCGACGCCTTTGGGAGAATGGCCCATGACCAAGCCGACGCTGCGCAGCCAGAAGTGGTTTAACAATCCCGACGACCCGGAAATGACAGCGCTTTATATCGAGCGATATCTGAATTACGGCCTGACAAGGGACGAACTTCAGTCCGGCAAGCCGATCATCGGGATTGCGCAGACCGGAAGCGACCTGAGCCCCTGCAATCGACACCACATCGAGCTTACAAAGCGGGTGCGCGACGGTGTTGTCGCGGCCGGTGGAACGGTCCTCGAAATTCCGGTGCATCCCATTCAGGAAACCGGCAAGCGGCCTACCGCGATGCTGGACCGGAACCTGGCGTATCTGTCGCTGGTCGAGTCTTTGTTTGGTTATCCCATTGACGGCGTGGTTTTGAACATCGGCTGCGATAAAACCACGCCGGCGCTTCTGATGGCCGCAGCAACGGTAAATATTCCGGCAATCGCGCTAAGCGTCGGGCCGATGCTGAACGGCTGGTACGAGGGCAAACGGGCCGGGTCCGGCACGGTGATCTGGCGCGCCCGCGAACGCCTGGCAGCGGGCGAAATAACCGATGCAGAATTCATGAATATTGCCGCTGCATCTGCGCCCTCGGTCGGATTCTGCAACACGATGGGGACCGCAACGACAATGAATTCGCTGGCCGAGGCTTTGGGTATGCAGCTTCCCGGTGCGGCGGCAATTCCGGCGCCCTATCGCGAGCGCGGACAGATTTCTTATGAGACGGGCAAACAGGCGGTGGAAATGGTGCTGTCGGACAGGCGGCCCGCAGACATCATGACCCGCGAAGCCTTTGAAAACGCCATAGTTATCAATTCGGCAATCGGTGGATCGACAAATGCGCCGATCCATCTGAACGCAATCGCGCGGCATCTTGGCATCCCGCTGGACAACGATGACTGGCAACAACTTGGCCACAAGGTGCCGCTTCTGGTGAACCTTCAGCCGGCTGGTGAGTATCTGGGTGAGGATTACCACCGTGCCGGTGGCGTTCCGTCGGTGGTTGGCGAATTGCTTGCCGCTGGTTTGTTGCCGCACCCTGATGCGTTGACCGCCAACGGCAAAAGCATGGCCGAAAACTGCGGCGCACGGCGCACCGTAAACACAGACGTCATCAAAACAGCCGATGCGCCGCTCCTGAAGGATGCCGGGTTCATCAACCTCAAGGGCAATCTATTCGACAGCGCGATCATGAAGACCAGCGTCATCTCGGATGAGTTCCGGGGCAGGTATTTGTCGAACCCCGACGACCTGAACGCCTTCGAAGGACGTGCAATCATATTTGACGGGCCGGAGGATTATCACGCGAGGATCGACGATGAGAGCCTCGGGATCGACGAGCATTGCATTCTGATCATGCGGGGTGTTGGACCGATCGGCTATCCCGGCGGTGCGGAGGTCGTGAATATGCGGGCACCGGCCTACCTTTTGAAGCGCGGCGTGCAGGCGTTGCCCTGCGTCGGCGACGGTCGTCAATCGGGCACATCCGGGTCACCGTCGATCCTGAACGCATCGCCCGAGGCGGCTGCTGGCGGCGGGTTGGCACTTGTTGAGACAGGCGACCGTGTGCGGATTGATCTGAACGAATGCTCGGCAAATATTCTGGTGGGTGATGATGTTCTGGACGCGCGGCGGGCTGATTTGGACGTAGGGACGTTTATACCTGAGAGCCAGTCACCCTGGCAGGAGATATTCCGCGAGAAAGTCCGGCCGTTCGCCGAGGGGATGGTTCTGGACGGCGCGCCGAAGTATCGAGATATCGCGCGAAAGCACTTGCCGCGCGACAATCACTGACGAATTTCGCGACCGCCTGCGCCCGGTGCGGGATTGCGTATTTGTGAAAAGATGAATTAGCTGCAGCTACCGATCCATCGCGTGATATTCACGGTTGGGCATCATGTCGGTGGCGATGGCGAAGCGGTTTGACATGTTAAAGAAACCGATCACATCCGCCAGATCGAATATTTCGCCGTCGTTGAGGCCCGCATCTCGCAGTGCTTGCCGATCCGGCTCATCTACCGCCCAGGGCTCGGCTGTCAGTTTCCAGGCGAAATCCAGCATCGCGCGCTGGCGCGCCTCGAGCTTCGCGACGCGGTAGTTCATCAACAGCATCTCGCCCAGTTCCGGGTCGCCGGACAATTGCCGCACCGCCCGCCCGTGTGCGACGAGGCAATAAAAGCAGCGGTTTACGCAGGAAACCACGACCGCGACCATTTCGCGTTCAAGCTTGGAAAGGCCCGAGTCAGCCAACATCAGTTGGTTATAATAGGCCGAAAATGTGCGGAATTTTTCCTGGTCGCGTGAGAAGGTTTGCAACACGTTTGGAACGAGGCCAAGTTTTTCGATGCAGATGTTAAAGTAGGCCCGCGTATCGTCATCAAGCGTTTCCATATCGGGCAGATCGAAGATTGAGACGTGATCGGGCTGGGGCATGGCGATATCCTTATCTGCGCTGCTTGCATAACAGACTGCGCCAGCATCCCGGGCGCGTCCACCCGACAGCAACGATCTGTGACGCGGGCAGGATGGAAAGATGTCGGATTTGAACCAGACGGCGGCGATTTGTCGTGCCGAATGGTGGTAGAACTGGAGGGCTTCGCATGAGCGACACGCCTGAGCAACGCGACGATCGATCATCGAACCGGGACTGGAATTTTCACCCCAGCCTGCCGATCCCGCTATCGCCGATTTTCGCATGGCCGCCCCGACCGCTGGCCTGGCTGAAATGGATATCGGCTTATTGGCTGGCGCTGGGCTCGATGACGGTGAACCTGGCCCTTGCGGTGGTCGTCTATTGGTGGTTCCAGCCGGACTGGACCACGATGGCGACGCTGGCGCCGGGATGGGTCGCGCAGATCTGGGCCAGAAACATCGTTTTGATCTGCCTTGTCGCGGGCGGGCTGCACCTGTGGTTCTACAGGTTTGACGCCCAGGGAAAGGCGCTAAAATTCGATGCGCGCGACTTCAATCGGTCAAACGGCACGTATACATTTCGAAATCAGGTCTGGGACAACATGTTCTGGACCATTGCCAGCGGTATCACGGCCTGGACGGCATACGAGGTCTTGTATTTCTGGGGGGCTGCAAATGGATATGCGCCGCAACTTTCCGTTGCCGAGCATCCGATCTGGTTCGCTGTTTGGCTGGTATTGATCCGGATCTGGTCGAGTTTTCATTTCTACTGGATTCACAGGCTGTTGCACTGGCCGCCCTTATATCGGGTGGCCCATTCGCTTCACCACCGAAACATCAATATCGGGCCATAGTCGGGCATCTCGATGCACCCGATCGAGACGGCGATTTATTTTTCATCACTTCTTATTCATTTCATCGTCCCCTCGCATCCCGTCCATTTCCCTCTTCACGCCTATCTTCAGGGTCTGAACCCGGCATTTTCGCATTCCGGGTTTGAAGGCATACTGGTTAAAGACAAAACCCGCGTGCGTACCGGGGTCTTTTTCCACCAGCTTCATCACCGCTATTTCGAGTGCAACTACGGCACGATCGAAATGCCATGGGACCGGGTATTCGGGTCTTTCCACGACGGCAGCGATGCAGCGACAGCCGAGACACGGGCGCGCAAGAAGCGGATGCACGCACCGCGCGCCTAATCGCGCACCAGAAACCGCCGCATAAGAATTGGCGTCAGATACATCGGCACCTGATAACAGCCGATAAACAGCAGGATGTCCGCCATGACTTCTGCCGGTAGTGCCACCAGAAAAAGCGCGATGTTTCTGTTGCCGGCAACCAGCGCTGTTCCGGCGCGATCCTCGGGCGACGCCACCGGCATCAGGGATGCAGAAAGAAGCTGAAGCCCGAAATTTATGAGAAACGCAAAACTTAGCCACTGGACAAAACGCCAGGGCTCGTCCGAAATCGCCGGGCCAACCGCCGACATCAAGCCGATCACCACCACGCCAAGCAAAATCGCCGAGGCCCCGTCAAGTGCTGCGCGATGTCGATCCGCCATCTCCGGCCAGACCCAATGGCGAAACGCGAAGGCGATCCCAACAGCGCTGAATATAACCATGAGCAGTCTCAGGGCACTTTCGATGACGCCGCCAAACGTCGGAACGACCGGCAATAGCCAAAGCACGGGGATAACGGTCAGCGGGAAGATCGCTGTCCCGACCAGCAGGATCCTCATCGGCGCTGCCGGGGCGCCGCCCATCAGGATAGTAAAGTTGGCAGCACCCGTGACCGACGGGGCCGCCAGAACCAGCACCAGTGCCAGCCCCGCCGCAGTGCTTGCAAGCCCAAGCGCCAGGGCTGCCGTTAACGCGATGAGCGGGGCAACGAGTTGATAAATAACAACAGTTCCCAGCGTTCGCCGGACGTCGCGTAAACTACCTATGGTGGTGCGGGGACCGATCCTGAGGGCTGCCAGAAAGAGCAGCAGCGCAATCATCTCGGGCAGAAAGGGCGTCAGGATAGTTGCCAATTGGGGCAGCGACAGCCCGGCGATCAGGCCAAGGACAAGGCACCAGCGACCGTGACGCGCGGCAAATCCCAGCGCGCGGATCACGACGATGCGCGGCTTGGCAGCGGGTTCAGCCCCCCGGCCCTTTTCGGATATTATCCGGCAGCCAGGTCGCAAGTTCGGGGAAAGCGATCAACACGAAGACCATCAGCACCATGATCAGGAACATCGGAAACGCCGCGCGGGCAATGAACCCCATCTCGTGGTCGGTCATGCCCTGAAGAACGAACAGATTGAACCCGATCGGCGGTGTGATCTGCGCCATCTCGACGACGACAACGATAAAGATGCCGAACCAGATCAGATCGATCCCGGCCTGCCGGATCATCGGTTCTACAACCGCCATGGTCAGAACCACAGAACTGATACCGTCGAGGAACATGCCCAGTACGATGTAGAACACCAGCAAGACCATCAGCAGCTGAAACTTGGTCAGTTCGAACCCGGCGATCATATCCGCAAGCCCGCGCGGTAGCCCGGTAAAGCCCATCGACAGCGACAGAAACGAGGCCCCGGCCAGGATCAGCGCGATCATCGCGCTTGTTCGCGTGGCCCCCATCAGGCTTTGCGTGAAGGTAGTCCACGTCAGCGATCCCTGGCCTGCCGCCAAAACCAGCCCGCCGATCACCCCGAAAGCTGCTGCCTCGGTTGCAGTGGCAAAACCCAGATACATTGACCCGATGACTAAGCCTATCAGCAGGAAGACGGGGATCAGGAACCGTGAATTGGCGACCTTCTTGCCAAAACTCATCGCCGGTTCCGCCCTGGGCTGCCATTTGTTCGACACGCGCGAGAAGATCGCGACATAGGCCATGAACAACGTCGCCAGAAACAGCCCCGGCAGAATACCGGCGAAGAACAGCTTTGAAATGCTTTCGTTGATTGTCACCCCATAGACGATCAGTGTCAGCGACGGCGGGATCATCAGGCCCAGCGTTGCGGCACCGGCCAGCGTGCCGATAATCATTGTCTCGGGATATTCGCGCTTGCGCAGTTCCGGGATCGACATTTTGCCGACAGTTGTCAGTGTCGCCGCCGAAGAACCAGACACGGCCGCAAACACCGTGCAGCCCACGATATTGGTATGCACCAGCCCGCCGGGCAGCCGCGCAAGCCACGGGGCAAGGCCCTTGAACATGTCTTCAGATAATCGCGTTCGGAATAATATCTCGCCCATCCAGATGAACAGCGGCAGCGCCGTCAATGTCCAGGATGACGAAGATGTCCAGATGGTTGTCAGCATGACGTCGCCAACCGGTCGGGTCGTGAACAGCTCCATGCCAACCCAGGCCACGCCCATCAGGGCCAGCCCGACCCAGACCCCGGTGCCCAGAAGCAGAAACAGGACGAACAGGAATAGCATGATGATGGATAAATCGCCCATGGATCTACTCCTCCACGTGGATATCGACCACGTCGCGCTTAATGCGGTGATCGCCGGTCAAAAACAGGCTTATCAGATGATCGGTCAGCGCGATGGCCAGGACAACCGCCCCAAACAGCATAACCGATTGCGGGATCCACAATGCGGTGCGGTCCTGGCCCTGGCTGATGTCGTTAAGCTTCCACGAAAAGTAGACGAACCTTTGCGCATAGTAGACGAAATACCAGGCAATTGCCGTTCCGATGCCGAAACACCAGACGTTCAGAGCCCATCGCGCGCGCGGGCCGACTGCGTTTATCAGGATCGAAACCCGGATATGCGCGCCCCGGTTCAACGCGCTGGCAAAGGCCAGGAACGAGGCAGAAGCCATGGCATAACCGGCGTAATCCGGCGCGCCCGGAAACACCTCGCCGGTCCAGCGCGCCGTCATCTGCACCACGATCAGAAGCAGAATGGCAATCAGGCAAAGTGCTGCCAGAACGCCCGAGGCCAGATACAGCATGTCAAGCGCGGCCCGAAGCCGCCCGGCGTTACTCATGTTGACCCCTCCCGTGGATTTTGTGCCGAAACGGGCGATGGGCTGCCCCGTCGCCCGCTCCGTTGTCAGATGTTACTGCATGGCCTTGAATGCATCGACGATGGCCTGGCCTTCCGCTCCGGCCGCTTCCAGCCATTCGTTGGTCATGGTCTCGCCGATCACTTTCAGCTCACCGACCATCTGATCGCTTGCCGGGCCAACGGACATGCCGCCGTCACGCAAACCTTGCAGCGTGAACCCGGTGTATTCCTTCGACCGCCAGGTGCCGGAATACTCTGCCAGACTGGCACAGCCGCGGATGACGTTCTGGTTGGCTTCTGATGTGGCCGCCCAGACATCCGAGTTCACCATCACATAGTTGCGCGGCAGCCAAGCTTGGACGTCGTAGAAATAGTTCAGCGATTCCCAAACCTTGCGGTCATATCCAGTGGAGCCCGAAGACACCATCGAGTCCGCCACGCCGGTGGCGAAGGCCTGGCTTATTTCAGCCGCCTCGATGGTAACCGGCAGCATGCCTGTCAGTTCCGCCAACCGAGATGTGGCGTTGTTGTAGCTGCGAAACTTGATGCCTTCCATTTCGGCCACCGAGGTGACTTCGTCCTTGAAGTACAGCCCCTGCGCCGGCCACGGCACGGCGTAAAGCAGTGTCAGGTTCTGGCTGGCCAGAAGCTCGGTCAACGGACCCTTGGCGGCTTCCCACAGTTTGTCGCTGTCATCGAAAGAAGTGGCCAGGAACGGCACAGAATCGAAAGCGAACAACGCGTTCTCGTTCTGGTGACCGGACAAAAGACGCTCGCCGATTGGCACCTGGCCAGTCTGGATTGCGCGTTTGATCTGTGCGCCAGGGAACAACGAGCCGCCTGGATGGGTTACGATCTCGATATCGCCGCCAGTACCGGTGGTCACACACGTGGCAAACTCGGCACCATTCGCCGAGTGGAAGTTCGACGCCGAATAGGCCATCGGCATGTCCCAGGTTTCAGCCGCGACCGGTGCGGCCATTGCGGCCGCAATCGCAGCCCCGGATACAATTTTTGTTAGATTGGTCATCTTTTTCTCCCTTATCGAATTCTGATTGTTGATTATTTTCTCCCCGATACCGCGAAACGTGCGGGGGAAAAGGGTCCGAGGTCAAGGTTTGGATGGTTTCCCGAGATTAGCTGCGCCAGGATACGCCCGGTTTTCGGGCCTCCGGTCAGCCCGATATGATCATGGCCAAATCCGAAGTATGCGCCTTCAACGTTCGGGACCTCGCCGATCAATGGCAACGAATCAGATACAGATGGCCGGTGGCCCATCCACTCTGTCTTTTCTTTCCATTCGATCCCGGGAATAGCACTTCGGATATTGCGCTCCAAAAGCTCGAATGGTTTGCGCGATGCAGGGGCATCCAGCCCGCCAAATTCGACAATCCCGGCCAGACGTAATCGTCCGTCCATCGGGGTGGCAACAAATTTGCCCGAGGCGACCATGACCGGCGAGCGCGGCATGATATTCGGCTCCCACAATTCCAGATGATAGCCACGCTCGCTTTCAAGCGGCACGTTGACGCCAAGCGAGCGGGCAAGCGGGCCCGACCAGGCGCCCGCCGCAAGCACTACGGCATCGCAACCGACGGTTTCGCCATCAACACGCACGCCTGTCACCCGGCCATCTTCGCGCGTGATATCCTCCGCATTGCCGATCATGATCTTCGCGCCATTGGCTTCGGCGTGCGCGGCAAGCGCTTTCACATACCGACCCGGATCGGCGATGCGGCCAAGGTTTTTGTTGCGGATACCCACATTGATCTCCGGCCCGAAGGCCGGGTCGTAGTCACGAAGGGCCGCACCTTCAAGAACATCCCACTTTAAGCCGTTTTCCCGCCGCACCTCCCATCCGAACGCGTCGCTTTTGAAATGCGCCATATCTTTGTAAAGAAACACATAATCAGATGGCACGATCCACTTTTCCGCCCCGGTTCCGGCGGCTAGCGCCTGATGATCGGAAAGACTGTTGCCGATGATGTGGGAAATCGCTGATGCGCGGTGGCGAACGGCTTTGGCATTGGCGTTGCCTAAGTATTTCAAGAGCCAGGGAAGCAGCTTCGGAAGATACCTCCATTTCAAAAAGAGCGGCTGGTCTGGGCTAAAGAGCATAAAAGGGGCCTTGCCGAGAAGACCCGGAACGTTGATCGGGACCACACTTGCCGCCGCCAGCACGCCGCCGTTGCCGAAGCTTGTGCCTTCGCCGGGGCCTTTCTTGTCGATCAGAATGACCTCGTGGCCGTCGCGTTGCAGCCAGATTGCCGTCGAAACCCCGACAATGCCCGCGCCAACAATGGCAACTGTTTTTTTCACCAAACGCCCTGCTTTTTGAACCGTCAGCGGATCATCGCAAACGGTTCAGGAATGTCGATGATTCTCGGGCCTGTATCTGCCAGACGGCCGTTGACACAGACGCTTGTGGAAATGGAAATCGAACGCACCCCATGGAAAGACGGCCCGCTGGCGTTGATAATGCGCCGAATCTTTTCTCGAAAAGGGCGGGCGCATGAAGGTTTCCGGTGGCAAAGCAATATACGGGGCAGCGCTGGGCATTCTGATGCTCGACGCCAGGTTTCCGCGCATTCCCGGTGACATGGGCAACGCCACAACGTGGCCATTTCCAGTGCATTACAAAATCGTCAAAGGCGCATCGCCAGATCGCGTCGTCAGGCAACGCGCGGATGGGTTGCTGGCAGCCTTCATTGACGCGGCAAGGGAACTGGTCGCCGAAGGCGTCGATGGCATCACGACGAATTGCGGATTTCTGTCGCTTTTTCAGGATGAACTTGCCGCAGCCGTGCAAGTGCCTGTTGCCACGTCATCTTTGATGCAGGTCGGGTTAGTGAACGCCACGCTGCCGCCGGGCAAGCGCGCTGGCATCCTCACAATTTCCGCCAGCACGCTTACCGAAGAACATCTGGCGGCGGCGGGGGTTCCGAAAGACACACCGATCGGCACCACCGAAGGCGGCCGGGAATTTTCCGCGGCGATACTAGGCAATGCGCTTGAAATGGACGTTGATGCTGCTAGGCGCGACAATGTCGATGCGGCAGCGGCATTGTTGACAACAAACTCCGATATTGGAGCGCTGGTGCTGGAATGCACAAACATGACACCCTATGCGGCCGATATCCGGGAAGTCGTTGGTTGCCCGGTTTTTACTGCGGAAAGCTTTGTTTCTTGGTTTCAATCGGGCCTTGATCCGCGCCGTTACTGACATATTCCGACTGGACCCAAGGCGCGATAAAGTCCAATATTAAAGGGTTCATCCTTCCGAGTCGCATTGCGTCCGGGAATTGCGCTGGCGGGCGAAGAGGGATGGATGCGAATGAGTTCGCAGTTGCGAGTTGTGTGATTTAGTTGGGGGAATATTTCGCGGACAGTCCGAACGGGGAACCGTGCGGATCTCGATGCGGTCCAGAAGATCATGAATTTTGAAAAACGCCTAGAAGATGCGCGTGCTCGGCGGCAGATTGTCCTGGAACAGAAAGACAGGGCGGCTCGGGCCGTTAAAGCTGCGGCGGAACGCACGCCCGAACCGGCGAAATCATCGGCGTCGAATTTGGGCGATGCGCAGGATATACCGCGCGCCCGCCCTGCGGGGACGAACGCCCGTGCGCTCGAAGCAGCACTGGCTAAGCAGATCATTGACACACCGCCGAGTTCAGACGCCGTTTGCGCGCCGCTGCCCCAATCCAGCGAGACCGACACATCCGAAAATGTTGGAAATAACGTCGGCCGGGTGGAGGTTGCCGGTCCGGTTGCCGCGAACACGGATATTGCCTATTCCGAGCCGCCCAAAGCGCGCAAATCCCTGTCTGGTCGGCGCGCCGTATTTGTTGGAATAGCGATTTTGGGCGGGTTTGGATTGGGCATCTTCGCCGGTCCGTTGATCGTCGCGAGACTTCAGGGGCTGGTCACACCACCATCGACGGCCGTTGTGCAAGACAGTGCGCCGCAGCAACCCAGCGGCGCACAGGTTGCCGTATCGCCGCTGCCGTCAGAATTTGGCGGCACAGGTGTCTTGGCGCTTGACCGTGCAGCACCACAAAGGCTGGCGCTGAACGTGGTGCAGCCAGCGCTGCCGCTGATGTCGCCAGCGCCGGCGGAGGTTCCCGAACCCATTGCCGACGCGTCGACACGTATTCCCAACGCCCGCCCGCAGCCGCGTGCAACGCAAACTGCGCTGACAATTTCGCCTGGCGGTGCGGTCGATAGCGAGGCAACCGATATTCTCCTTTCGACGGCCCCCAGGGTCGCGTCCACGCCAGGCACCCAGATTTTGGCGCTGTTGGACAGCCCGGATGAGCTTCCGTCGCTACCGCTGAGATTGAGCACGCCGAATATTCCAATCGCCTCACCCAGAACGCTTTCGCCAGTGAAGGGCGACACCGGCGCTTCGGTTGATGCCGCTCAGGCCCCCCCTGCGGCAGTATTACCGTCACCACGGCTGACAGGTATTGGCAGCCTTGAAAGCTACCGGGTGCACGTTCAATGGTCTGGATCGCTAAGCAGCGACAACCTTGCCGATGTTGAGGCCGTGATCGACCAGGCGGGCCTGCCGCTTGGCAAGCTTAACCGCGTTGGCTACAAAATATCGTTCAACCAGGTACGCTATTTTCACCGACGCGATGCTGTCGCTTCCGCCGCGTTGGCCGCACGCATCGGGGCGCGAGCGCGCGATTTCACCAACTTCCGCCCGTCTCCGGCAGTTGGAACGCTGGAGGTTTTCCTTTCCGGTTCCGCGATTACCCGCCGGACCGCGACGCAGGACAGATCCCCGCCCGGCCAACTTGACCGCGAATTTATCGAACTTCGCGACCGCCTGGTCGAAAGTCTGCGGCGTGGGGATCACCTGTGAATCCCGCATCCCCAAAAACCCCGGCAATCCGACCGTACCTTCGAGGTAGACATGCCCAATAACCGGCTTCTCGCGATCATCACGGCGCTGGTTTACTTTGGCGGGCATTCTGGCCTGCAGGCTGCCTATTCTATCGATCAACTTCGCAAAATTGAGCAGCTGGTGACCACGAAGAACTGCGGTGGATTGCGGGGATATCTGTTGGACAATCCCGCTATTATCGAAGGCGCGGATCCGCTGGCGGAAGAGCTGCGCAAATTTGCGTTTGGCGTCGACACAGGGCTGATCCAGTGCCTTGCGGCCAAAAGCTCGACGCCGGTTGCAACGCCATTGGATACGGCGACTGCAACTCTCGACCTGCCTTACTAAAGCAATGCGCAGGGTGATGGGGCACGCAGAATGACCGAACAGCCGACCATCGCCTACCTGATTGACCCGCGCTTTCCGGGCGGGACGTCTTCGGCAATTGCAGCGGAACTGGATGCTGTCGCACCCTTCGCGCGCATCGCAGTACATGCGTATACGTCACGGATGTTCAAAGGTGACGCCGTTGCCAGGTCGTTGGCCGCAGCGCTTGATCGGAACCGGCTGCATATTATTTGGGATGCCCGCCAGATCGCAGCGGATACCGTCATCGTTCACAACCCGTCGTTCTTGAAATTTGAAAGCGAGCCACATCTTCGAATTCTGACGCGGCACCTGGTGGTCGTTTGCCACGAAAATTTCGCCCGTCCGGGGGGCGCGGAATCATTTGACGTTGCTGGCTGTCTCGAACGGCTTGCGGCGGGCAGCCTCGCACTTCGACGCACGCTGGCACCTATTTCGCGCTGGAACCGTGAAACGGTTCTGGGATGGCTTAGTGATCGGCGCGAGCGTGATGTCTGGTCGGTTCTTCCGGATGATTGGCACAACATCTTCGCCGCCAGCTATACAGCGCCAACCGCCACGCCCGGCGATCGGCGCGGCCGACATTCCCGCCCTGGCTTTGAGAAATTTCCGCCGCTTGACGTTATGGACATATGTTTTCCCGAAGCAGCGGAGACCAATGTCATTCTTGGCGGCGACAATTGGCTAAATGGCAATGTGCATCGCCCGCACTGGACTTTGCTGCCATTTCAAGGCATTGAAATTGAAGATTATTTTGAAATGATCGACTTCATGGTGTATTTTACGGCCCCCACATAGCGTGAAAGTTTCGGCCGCGTGCTTGCCGAGGCGATTGGCGCTGGAAAACTGGTGATCTCCGATCCTGACACAGCAGCCACGTTCGGGGGCGGGGTCATATCGGCGCTGCCCGAGGAAGTGGATGACATCATCCGGCGATATATCGAGCGGCCCGGTGACTATGTCGCACACGTGCAAAAGGCGCAGAGTAATCTAGGTGCGTTTTCGCCAGATAGCTTTCTGAAATTGCAGGGCAGTATATTTGGCCTCGAACAGGATGCCGCGGCATGATCCTGCTGGAATCGGGCCCCCAAGGCGACCGCGCATTTGACGCGACGGCGATCTTTGCCGCCCAGCTTGCCGCCCGTGGCCATAAGGTTGTTATCGACGACAGCGCAGTACCCGACGATTTTGATCGCCACAAAAAATATGAAGTTGCGCCTTATCTGGCGTCAGTCGCGAAAACCGACATCAGTCAGGTAATGGTGATCGGCGCCGAGCAGATAGACAATGAAACACTGCTAAGGCTGCGTGGGCACGCCTTGTCGCCAGACATTCCGATCCTGGCGATTGGCCGTTTTAACGATCATCAGGCGTTTATCGGCGCACAGACGCGGCTTGCCTATGCTTTGGGCCGCGAGCCCAGGATGGTGGATCTGGCGGCATTGCATACCGCCGCATTGCCCGTGACCGCCATTTCGCCACTTGCAGTGTCCGGCGCGGCGTCCGCGCAGGCGGCTGCCCGGAAAATTCCCGAACTATTCGTATTTCTGCCGCCCGAGATCGCCGATGAACCTGCGACCGTTCCGGTCCTGGCGGCGATGGACAACATGGGCGGTTTCCGTCTGAGCATTGTTGCCCCGGCAAAAGGAAAAGAGCTGATCCGCGCGTCGCGGTATTCGCAGCTTTGCGTGTTCAGCTACTCCGAGGTTAGCCCGGTTGCTCTGGCACAACGCGCCGACGTCGCGGCGTTTTTCGGCGACAGCGTGCCGGGCGAGCGAATGGCCATATTTGCGCTGGAGCTGATGGGTGCCGGCAAAGCGGTGATCGACGCGACTGTTCCGGCAGTCTTTGAACGCGCCGGCGCGCCGGCGCTTCGCGGGCCGGAAGAACTGGCCGCACTTCCGCCCTATCTTGAACATTCGGTGTTTCCAAACTTGGACGCCATCGGGCGCCATGTGAACGACAGCGCCTGGATCGCCACACGAAGGATCGAGCGTCTGGAGGCCGAGCTGGGCCTTGCGCGCCCGGCGCCCCCTGAGCAGTCCAAGCAAGACAAGTCGCGCCACGTATTCTTCCCGACAAATGGTAATGGTCTGGGCCATGCGCAGCGGTGCTCGCTGATCGCGGCGGAACTCGAGCAGCCGGACAAGACAATTTTCGCGGCCTTCCCAAGCTGCCTGCCGCTGTTGCAGGGCAAGGGATTCCAATGCCTGCCATTAGTCTCACGCAGCGACACCCATCCCGAGAGCTTCGCAAATGACCTGGTGAACTATCTTCGTCTGCGCGCCAGCATTACCGCTTCCGATCATCTTGTTTTCGATGGCGGCTATATCTTCGATTCGGTTCTTCGCACAATTGTCGAAACCGGCTGCAAGGCGACCTGGATACGCCGCGGCCTTCTTCAGCAAGTGCATGTGAACGCAATCACGCCCGAGCGCGAGAACGCCTTTGATCAGGTGATCGTGCCACTTGAGGCGTTTGATGAGCTAAATAGCGACAATCGTTTCCGTATGAATACCGCACGGGTCGGGCCGATTGTTCAGGAGCGGCCCAAAACATCGCGCGATAAAATAAGACGTGACCTGAGCGAACGCTTCGACGTTGAGTTTGACACGTTGGTTATGTCTGCCCTGGGCGGCGGTGTGGCGGCGGATAGATCAGCACAGCTTCAGTCGCTGTCGATGATGATGGAAGGTCGGCAGGATTGTCTTCACCTGATCCTTGTCTGGCCGAACGCCAGCGTCGCACCCAACCTTTATGGCTGGAACCGCACCCGCGTCATCACTACGCGCGCGTCGGCGGTACTTTTGTGCGCGGCTGATTTGGCGATATCGGCGGCTGGTTACAATTCATTTCACGAAATGCTCTATCACCGCGTGCCGACAATTCTGATCCCGCAAAGTGCCGAATATATGGACGATCAGGAACGGCGTGCCCGCGCCGCGGCTGAACGCGGATTGGCCGAAATTGTGCTGGCCGATGAATTGCTGAAGCTTGAGCAAACGGTTGCGGCCTGCCTCGAGGCCGGGCGCAGTGATGCGTTGTCAGATGCGCTGGAAAAGGCCGAGCTTCCGCCGACAGGGAATGCCGAAGCGGCGCGTCTTTTGGGTTGGGGAGCGTGAGATGACAGCTGAGACATGGAGCGCGGTCCTGTCCCGCCTGACACCGAATTCGCCGGTAGATCTGGACGATCTTCTGTTCGACGAGGCGCAGGGCTCATCGGTTTTGGAAAGTTTCGGCAACGCGAAATCGCCCGCGCTTTGGGCAAGGCCGGAAAATTGGGCGTGCATCGGCGTGCGAGTTTTGGCACGCCCCGAAAATCTGGCCGAAGCGGCGCGGCGGCTGGCGACGCTTGCGGTTGAACGAAAAGTAACGCCAATAATTCTTAGCCCATTGCCGTCGACAGGATTCGAGCGGTTTGGATTTCGTGTTGAACGAATTCCAGAAATCCCCGGCGATGCACGCGATGCTTGCGAAGCGGAATTGCAGAATTTCTGGGATCTGCCGATGATCTTCGACCTCGAAGAAAGTTCAGCACTAAGCTAAGGCGGCTTGCCAAACGGCTGACAATTCCAATTGCTCAAAACCGCTGTGTTTTCCCGAATATCTGGAAGACATATCTTAAGAATTTTCCTAAAGACCTGTTCGGAAGAGACGCGGGCGATCGGTGCC
This sequence comes from uncultured Boseongicola sp., assembly GCA_964194845.1. Classification (GTDB taxonomy): domain Bacteria; phylum Pseudomonadota; class Alphaproteobacteria; order Rhodobacterales; family Rhodobacteraceae; genus CAXMNX01. The sequence continues at coordinate 36,560 of CAXMNX010000058.1, read as the reverse complement.
GCGATGCGACGATCTTGCTGTGTCGCCTAAATTGGGAAGAAGCAGTGGACAAAGTGAAGACATTCAAACTTGATGGTCGTCTTGACTATTCTGGTGCCGAAAAACTCTATCGCGAACTGATTGCGGCCCGCGACCGACTTAGCCGGTGATATCGCGGACGATTTCGGTGAATTCGTCGTCCGTAAGGATGTCCTTTTTGGCGATGCCCTTTTCTTTGACGGCGCCCAGAATTTCACCGACCTGGTTTTCTGACACGTCTTCGATGGCCATTTCTTCCAATTTGTAAAGGATCGACGCCTTGCCGCTTTTCTTGCCCAGCACCACTTCGCCCGAACGCCCGGTAAGTGCCGGGTGTGTGCCGAACATTACCAAGGGATCGTGCATCACGTACTGAATGCCAATTCCACTTTCGCGAATGAAATTCCCATGGCCCAGAACCGGCTTGTTACGGGCAATCGGTATGTTGGCGATGCCTGACACCAGCTCGGCCAGTTCGGGCAGCAGATCCAGCCTGTAACCGGTCTCGTATCCATAAAGCAGATCGAGCCCAATCATCAGTTCTTCCATTGCGGCGTTTCCGGTGCGCTCACCAAGGCCGTTGGCGCAGCTGTGAACGACTTCTGCGCCGGCAGTGACGGCGGCAAGCTCGGTCGCGACGCCCATACCGAAATCATTGTGGGTGTGGATCTCGATCGGCAGTCCCGTCATCTCTTTCACCCAGCGCACCATATATTTTATGGCCTCTGGCGTCGCGCACCCCATCGTGTCGACTATTCCGATGGCGTCGGGCGGCGCTTCGTTCATGATCGCCTTGCAAAGGTTTTCCAGATCCGAAGCGCGCGCCCGCGTCGTGTCGTAAGGGAAAAAGACCGTATAAAGGCCCTGTTCACGCGCATAGTTAATCACGTCACGGCTTTTCTTGAATACATCTTCCCAGGTCCAGCCGAATTGCGTGACCAGCTTGGGGTAGCCGATCGGCACTTCGATAATGACGCCTTGAGCGCCGCATTCCAGCGCCATGTCGATGTCCTGTTTCAGGGCGCGGGCGAAGGTGAAAATCCTGGAATTCAGCCCCAAACCGGCGATTTGCTTGATGGCTTCGGCATCCTGCGGCGACACGGCGGGCATACCGGCTTCGATCCGTTCGACACCGACCTCGCTTAGTTTGGACGCGATGGCCACTTTGTCTTCCACCGAAAAAACCACGCCGGGCGTTTGTTCGCCGTCGCGCAGCGTTGCGTCGTGGATTTGAACGCTTGGCGGCAACTGAAGCTTTCCGCGAACTTCCGGCACAAAATTGTATGGGCTGACCCACCATTTGCCTTCTTCGAAATGGCTTTCGCGCATGTTTACCCCCAGGGTTTCTGTCGGTCCGATCAATCAAAATTTTCTCATATATTTTTATAGATAACAATAAAAAACCTATATTTTGTGGTGATCGCCGAAAAACTGAATTTCCGCCATTCGCGTTTTGTCCTGTCGACGATAGTTATTGCAGGAGTTGCCGAAATATCCTCAAGCAATCAGCAGTTTAGGCGAGGATGCCCGGATTGGCGCTGTCTGAAGAAAAAATCGATATTAATTGAAATTATTGCGCATTTGCTTCTAGGGTAAACTATGGACACTACAGCAAGCGAAAAGCACGGCAACGGCACGCAATCTTCAACCCAGCGAGCGTACCTTGAACTTCGTAGCGCGATCATAACCGGTAAAGTCCAGCCGGGCGAAAGGCTGAAAGTTGAAACGCTGAAAGAGACGCTTCAGACCGGGATCTCGCCGGTGCGTGAAGCGCTGAGCCTTCTGACATCAGATCAGCTTGTCGAACGTCTGGACCAGCGTGGGTTTCGCGTTGCAAAGACCAGCCGCGCCCAGTTCGAAGAGATTCTGGACCTTCGATGCAACCTGGAGGCAATGGCGTTACGTGACAGCCTGGAGAGCAGCAATCGTGAATGGGAAGACGCCTTGGTATTGGCGCATCATCATATGAGCCAGGCAGACCGCGGCGATTTGGAAGGTTTCGAGACGCATCACAAGCACTTTCACATGACGCTGCTCGCCGCTTGCCGGTCGCCGATATTGCTCAGGTTTTGTGACCAGCTTTACGATTTGAACGTCCGCTATCGTTATCTGGCAGGGAAATCCAAATCCTACGGCAGGCGAAACGTTCAGGCCGAACATCGTGAAATTCTGGATGCGGCTGTCAAGCGCGATGTGGAAAAAGTCTGCGCCAGCCTGATCGCCCACTATCGCAACACCGGCGCGTTCCTGGCAGAACAGATCGGTTGAAGTTCGGCGCGGGTTCAGTCGGCGGGCGTCAGGACAAGATCGAAATCAACCCGAAGCCAGGGCCCGTCGACCTTGCCGGAAAGTTCGTATCCGCTGGCAGGGAATGAACCCGCCGGATGCTCAACGTAATTCATCACCAGATCTTCGCGCACCCCGAAAACCGTGTCCTGATCCAGATACGGGTCGTCATCCGCGAAAACCTCACTGACCAGCGTGCGATGGCCATCCGCTTTGGCGATGAAGTGCAGATGGCTGGGGCGCCACGGATGACGGCCGGTCGCATTAAGTATTTCTCCGACCGGGCCATCGGTGGGGACGGTGTAGCTAACGGGCTTCACGGTCGTGAAACCATAGCGTCCGTCCGCACCGGTCGTCTGGATGCCATGGAAGGAATAGATGTCCTGTTCCGGGTCCTGACTGGAATACAGACCGTTTGGTGCCGTCTGCCAGATGTCCAGTCGTGCGCCTTCGATCGGACCGCCATCGCGATCCCGGATTACACCGGTCGCCAGCAAGACGTGGCCGTCGTAGTGGCGCTTCATGTCATAGCCAAAGGGAATCTCCGGCGCGCCCGAGATATGGAAAGGCCCAAGCACGGAACTGGACGTGCCCCCGGCAACCGAATTGATAGTGTCCACCAGCGACGAGACACCCAGAACATCCGAAAGCAGCACAAATTCGTGCCGTTCCTTGTCGGATATCTCGCCCGCCCACTCCAATAGCTGAATACCCTTTTCCCATTCAGCATGGGTCAGGCCAGTTTCCTTGATGAAGCCATGCAGATGATTTGCCAGCGATGTCATGATCTCCATCAGGCGCGGATCGGTGTCCCTGCCGAAATAGCCTAAAAAGACATCCGTGATGTTGTCCTGCGTGACGTTGCGCATGGAATTGCCCTCTCAGTTCAGGATTGCAAGGCTGATCGCCGGGAAGCGTATGAGCAAGATTAACGCCAGCAACATGACCACGGCAAACGGCAAAGCGCCCAGGAATACGTCCTTCAGGCTGATCCGGTCATCATCAAGCGTTGCCTTGATAACAAAGCACGAAATGCCAAGGGGCGGCGTCAATAGGCCAATCTCGGCCCCGACAACAGTAACGATCCCAAACCAGACAAGGCTTAACCCCATCGGTTCAATCAACGGCAGGAAAAGCGGCACGACGATCAGTATGATCGATGCGGTATCCAGAAGCGTTCCAAGGAACAGCATCAGGATCACATAGATTAGCATGATCTGGAAAAAGCTGGCGTTGTTACCGGCCAGCATGTCGCCAAGCTGATTGGGAACGCCGGCCAGGCCCAGCATCCGGCTATAGATCGAAGCGGCTGTGATCAGGAACAGCAGGAAGGCCGTGATATGGCCGGTTTCCAGCAACGCTTCCCAAAAATCCCTCGGTGACATCGACCGGCGAATTATCGCGATCAACAGGGCAACCAACGCCCCCGCCGCACCGGCTTCGACCGGGGTTAGCCAGCCGGTATAGATCCCGCCCAGCACAACGAAAATCAGCCCGACGATTGGCAAGGTTTTGGAGGCAATCTCGGACCAGCCCATCGGCTCGTATTCCGATGCCTCGCGGCCACCAACGAAGCCCGGGGTGACGCGCCCCATGACCCAGATAGCCCCGATAAAGGCCGCGGCCAGCAAGATGCCGGGAACAATCCCCGCCAAAAACATATCGCCCACGGACTGCTCGGCAACAAAGCTATAGATGATCAGCATCGCAGATGGCGGAATGATCATGCCCAGCACCGAGGATCCGGCCACAACGCCGACCGCAAAGCGCGGGTTGTAGTCGTATTTGATCATCTGCGGGACCGAGACCTTGGAAAAGACCGAGGCCGAGGCAATTGAACTGCCAGTGACGGCGGCGAAAACCGCGTTGGCCCCAACGGTTGCCATGCCGATCCCGCCGGTAATTTTGCGAAAGCCGGAACTCATAACCTCGTAGACGTCACTTCCCAAGCCCGCCTTCGACACGATCAGCCCCATGAACGTGAACAGTGGAATGGTCGCGAAAGTGTATTCCATCGCGCTGTCACCAACAGCGATCTTCAGCAGGTTCATGGCCAGCGTGAAATTGTCCCGCATGATCCAGATCGAAACGAATGACACCGCACCCAATGCGATGGGAATATAGACGCCGAGATAGATCAGAAAGACGATGGCGGCGACTGATGCCAGACCAATCTCAAGCGGGCTCAACGTGGGTCATCCTCGGTTTCCGGCAGCAGTTTGATCATCGTGATCCGGTCGGCAGGCTTCACGATCTTGAAGACATAAAGCACGGTACACAAAGCGGTGCTTAGCAAGATAACCAGCTTAACCGGCCACCACGGCGCGGTGAAAACGCCCGGGATGCCGAAGTAATCCTGGCTCACCCACATTTTCACGAATTCCGGGAAAATCGCGATGGCGATCAGGCCCATAAAGACGGCCGAAAGCAGATCGATGGCCCGGCGCAAGTTTCGTGTGAAGCCTGGGAACCGCTTGCCGATCACGATCTGAAACCCGTCCGAAGCGGCCAACCTGTTGACCCGCACCACATCCGGAAGCTGAAGAAAAACGATCAGCACCAGTGAGAACTGAACCAGTTCGACCGCGCCCAGGAACGGCGAATTGAAAAAGCCGCGCGCGATGACGTCGTAATTCACCAGACCGACAAGCGCCAGAACAACCAAAGTGCCAACGACATTCGCCGAAATGGCGATGCCGTTGGCAATTCTCAGGGTGCCATCGAAGGCATTTTTCATATCCGCAAAGCCGTCCGATTAATTGGACATTTCCGCCGCCCAGTCACGCACAGGCAAATAACCCGCTTCGGCCAGTTTACCCATATATGCGTTCAGCATATCCGATCCGGGCTCGCCCTTTGCGTCCAGACTTGCGGCCCATTCCGATGCGATATTGGGCATGGAATTGGCCCATGCGGCGCGCCCTTCGGCGTCCATTTCCACGACAGTTCCGCCGGATGCCACATAGGCGTCGCGGCTGGCAGCGGCGCGATCCATTGCAAGGCCCGCGACGTGATCACGATAATCCACGGCGACTGCTTTCAGGACGTCTTTGACTTCATCGGGCAGACCATCCCAGTAGTCTTTATTGACCGTGACTGTTTTGGTATTCACCGCGCCCAGATCAACGCTCAGCATGTATGGTGCCACTTCGGCGATCTTGAAAGTTTTGGCGGCTTCCGGCCACAGCATCGCATGCTCGACCAGACCGGTTTGTAACATATTGTAGAAATCAGTCAGACCTCCGCGCACACCGGCCGCACCCGGAATGCCCTCAAGATAGCGCAGGTTCATACCGGCACCGGCCACCTTGGCGCCTTCGATGTCTTTCAGCGAGTTGATCGGGTTTTTAGAAAACAGCTGGTACGTGTCCAGAACAACGCCGGTCGCCAGATACACCTGGTTCTGAGCGGCAAATTCGTTCTGCATGGTCGGAAATTCCTTCGCGATCTCGTCAACTGCCTTCGCCACTGCGCGCGCATCGGCTGCAATGAATGGCGTCACAGCGGAAATTGCCTGACTGGGCAGCTTGGAATTGTGGAATATCGTGGTGACAATGCCAATGTCGCCGAGTCCAAGCTCGATCCCTTCGAGCACGCCCTTTGGTTTCACGATCGCGCCGCCATAGCTTTCCTGCCACTCCATCGCGTAGTTGCCGGATGCCGCCAGACGCTTGTCAACTTCGGGGATGAAGAAGTTCGTGAACTCCTTGACCCAAAGTGCGCGCGCCGGATAGCCGTCGATGACAACCGCCTTGATGGTTTCGGTCGCCATTGCTGGTCCTGCGGCCATGGCCAGTGCCAGGCCAATCGCAGCTTGTCGAGTAAATTGCATGATCATTGATCTTCCTCCCTTGATTTCGTTCAGACCTTCGTCCAGATCACCGTCAGATTGGTGCCGGATTTCTCGTAAAGTTTTGAGATTGGACAGTATTTTTGTGTCTCAGCGGCGACCTGGGCAATCTCTGCCTCGCTGGCGGGCCCACCGACCGCGACGTTGAGACGGATCGCCTTGAACGGAATGTCCACTTCTTCCATCAAAAGCACGCCGCGACGGTCAAAGTCGACCTCCATCTCAAACGTCAGATGTCCGATGTCGACACCGAGCTTGTCGGCACACTTGTTCCCAATGACGTTTGTGCAGCCGATCAGGGCGGAATAGGCAGTCGCGGTCGGCGAGGGGCCCTCGCCGGTCCCGCCTCTTGCGACGGGTTCGTCGATCACCACATTCTGGCCGTCCACGTCCACGTCCACGTCGACCTCGCTGCGGGCATGGCTTGTGCCACGGCCGGTTAGCTTGACTGTTAGAGTTGTTTTTTGCCGGATTACCATGGATCCCTCACACGAACGAGCAAACTTCGTCAAACGCGAAGCGCGGTAGTTTTTGGAACAGCGCGCTTTCGTCAGCATAACCTAAGTTGCACAGAAAATTTGACCTCAGCGTCGTGCCCGCAAAGAACTCTTGATCGACGACTTCGTTGGAAAACCCCGACATCGCGCCGACATCCAAACCAAGTGCGCGCGCGGCAATCATGAAATAGGCGCCTTGAAGGGTGCCGTTTCGAAACGCCGTGACTTCGGAATGGGCTTCTTTGCCCTCAAAGTGCGAGCGTCTGTCTTCGTGGGGGAACAGAAATGGCAGATGCCGCCAAAACTCCAGGTCGTAGGCGATGATTGCGGTGACCGGCGCACCTATCATTTTGTCTATATTCGTGGCTTTTAGCGCTTTCGCCAACCGTTCTTTGCCGTCCGGCGATGTCACGAATAGAAACCGGGCCGGGCAGGCGTTCATACTTGTGGGGCCGGCAGCAGTAACTTCGTAAATCCTGTGCAATATCTCTGGATTTACGGGCTCGTCACGCCATGCATAATGTGATCTGGCATCCTGTAGAATCAGGTCTATTGCGCCCTGGTCGAGCATGTCGACACGAGCTTTCAAATCGCGAAATGCTGCCTGGGCCGCAGCTCGCGCAGCTTCGAGGTCATGCCCAGTCAATGCAATCATGGCCCACCGTGGGTTCCAAGTGATAGAAAATTTTTGCCCAGTTTTTTTTGACTTGTCAAATAAAATCGATATTTTGGATGGGTCGGCAATGAAAGGAATCTCGATGGTCGCATGGACGGAGTACAAGAGTCAGGCGAAGGAACGTGGGGCGTTGGCGCTGGAGCTGTTTGTGGTTCAATCGACGCCCGACGGCGATCCCGAGGCGGTGAAAGCAGCGCTTCCGGATCACCTGGCCTATCAACGTTCGCTTGAAGAAGACGGGCGATTGGTATTGGCTGGGCCAGTCTCGGATGAAAGCGGTGAAAACATGAACGGAGTTGGAATGATCATCTATCGGGCCAAATCACAGGAAGACGCGCAGCAGATCGCCGAAAGCGACCCAATGCACAGATCCGGCGCGCGCAAGTTCATTTTGCGTAAATGGTTGGTAAACGAAGGCAGTCTAAACGTCTCAGTCGGGCTGTCGACCGGCCTTGCCAAGCTGAGCTGACGGACACCCGATGGCTAGAACAAGTTATCTGGGCGACATGCTCAGCACGCTACTGGAGCGCCCGCGCCGTTTGTTGAAAGGGCCTGGCAATGGCTCTTTGGATCGTCTCTGCGAGGCCCTTCTCGAAGAGCAGACAGAAGTGTCCAATCTGGCGTCGGCGGCTGACATCCTCAATTGCTATGCCGAACTGGATGCGGAAGGGAAAGTTGCGTTCTTTCGGCATTTGAATGATGGCCTGGACGTCGACACAGACGAATTATTGGCAGCCGCCAAAGCCTATGCAGCAGACACGTCACCGCAAAACTACCACCGGTTGGCGCGCGCGACTGAACCCAAACGATATGAGCTTCTGAGGCGCCTGAACCAGCCACCGGGCGCGACTGCGGTGCTGGTGCGAATGCGGGCCGACCTGCGCGCACAAATGCGCGAAGATCCAGATCTTGCGCGAACCGACACCGACTTCAAGCTTATGTTTCGCGCGTGGTTCAACCGTGGGTTTCTGGTCATGCGCCAGATCACCTGGGACAGCCCTGCCTCGATTCTTGAAAAAATCATCGCCTACGAGGCCGTGCATGAGATCGAGACCTGGGACGAGCTGCGTCGCAGGTTGCACCCCGGCGACCGCAGGTGCTTTGCGTTCTTTCACCCGGCAATGCCCGACGAACCGCTGATCTTTGTCGAGGTCGCACTTGCAAAGGGCGTGCCAAGCTCAATCCAGGATGTTTTGACGGACAAACGTGAAGTCTTGGATGCCAGTGCCGCTGATTCAGCGGTTTTTTACTCCATCTCGAATTGCCAGAAAGGCTTGACCGGGATCTCCTTTGGAAATTCGTTGATCAAGCAAGTTGTGCGCGACCTTTCGATGGAATTGCCTGGGATCTCGAATTTCGTGACGCTGTCGCCGATACCAAAACTGTGCCACTGGCTCGACAGCTGCGGCATTTCGACAAAGAATGGCGACCCGGCGGTGGTCCGGAAACTAGCCGCCTATTATCTGACACAAGTGAGAAACGACGCCCAAGAGCCCTTTGATCCGGTTGCGCGATTTCACTTGCAGAACGGCGCGCAGATCCGCGCGATCCACGCTGACGCCGACCTGTCAGCAAACGGTTTGGCGCAATCGTTCGGAGCCATGGTCAATTACGCCTACGAATTTAAGGCCATTACAGAAAACCTGCGATTGCTTTCAGCGAAAAAGAAAGTCGCTGCTTCGAACCCCGTTCGCGCGCTGGCCAGACAAGGTGCGCAAATTCAAAAAAATAACCGCAAAGCCGACTGATAACCTGAGGACTAAACTTGCGGACTTTATCTCGCCCCGCACGATTAAGGCCCTCACGACAATTGAGGTCGCGAACAGAGGGTCGGCGGCATCCATTCACGGCTACGCCTTCGGGATCGAATTGCTTCGCAGGATTCTTTGATGCTGGACGCCAGCCTCAGCTTGGACGCGGGCCGAAACCACAGGCGGGGGCTGATGTTCGTCTTCGCGGCGGGTGTCCTGTGGTCGACGGTCGGGCTTGGCATCCGGCTCATCCACGACGCGGAAGTCTGGCAAATCCTGCTCTATAGATCTGTCAGCCTTACATTTTTCCTATATTTTGTGATCCTCATCCGGTCTCGCAAAAACCCGTTCCAGCTAGCGCGCCGGTCGGGTCTTCCCGGCGTGGTTGCCGCGTTATCATTGGTGGCCGCCTATTCCGGGGCGATTTACGCAATTCAAACCACATCGGTTGCAAACGCCATGCTGCTGTTCGCATCGGCACCGTTCCTGGCAGCCATCCTTGGTAGGATTGCTCTGCACGAGCCCGTTCGACGCGCCACCTGGATTGCGATTTTTGTCGCTATCATCGGCATTGGCATCATGGTTGCCGACAAATTCGCAGGCGCTGCGATGGCGGGCAGCCTTGCCGCACTCGGATCGGCCTTGGGATTTGCTGTGTTCACTGTCGCACTTCGCTGGGGCAAATCGGGTGAGATGCTTCCATCGGTATTTCTGTCCGGGATATTCGCAATTCTGATCACGTCAGCAATCTGCTGGAACCTCGGTTTGCCGTTTCTGCTGTCCGCAAGTGATGGCGGCATTGCGATGGGAATGGGGGTGTTTCAGGTGGGTTCCGGGCTGGTCCTATACACCCTTGGATCAAAAACCCTGCCTGCCGCGGAACTGGCGCTCTTGTCTTTGGCCGAAGTCCTGCTTGGACCGCTGTGGGTCTGGCTGTTTCTCGGCGAAACCGCAACGATCAACACGCTTCTCGGTGGCTGCCTGCTGCTTGCGGCGATCATCGGCAACGCAGTTTCTGGAACGCGGCGAAAGGTTTTCCGAACTGATCTGGCAACAGGTGGGTTGGTGACGCCAGCTTTGTGGAGCAACACGCAGGGTCGTTCAGAAGTTTTGGCAGATGCCGATCTGTCGGGAAAAACCCGTTGATCCTGTCTGGCACCGTCGCACGCGCGATTGCTCTCAGCCTTCTGGCGCTTGTTTTCTTCGATCTGATGGGGTTGGTGATCAAGTTTTTGTCGCCGAGCTATAGTGCCGCGGAACTGTCCGTATATCGCAACATCTTCGGAACAATTCCCGCCGTCATCGCGCTTTGGTCGTCCCCTGCCTGGCACCGGGGTGGCCGTCGTATCAAGGTGCGCCAATGGGTATTGATCTGCTCGCGCGGTCTGATCGTCACCTTCGCGCAGTTCATGTTCTATCTGTCACTGGGCCGGATCGCTTTTGCCAGTGCGACAACCATTTCCTATTCGGGCGCACTTTTCATGACCGGGTTTGCGGTAATTTTGTTGGGGGAACGGGTCGGGGTGATCCGTTGGACGGCGGTATTGGTCGGTTTTGTCGGCGTTTTGATGGTGGTTGGCCCGGGGCGCGAGACGTTCACATTGGACTCGCTTCTGCCGCTGGGTGCGGCGGCACTTTATGCGCTTGTTGGCGTTTCGGCACGGCTTATCGACGCGGATGTTCCAAGTGCTCTGGCAAACCTCTATTCCTCGGTCTTCGCGGTCGCAGGTTCTTTGGCGCTGGCGATTTTCCTTGGTGGGTTTACCCCAATTCAAAGCCAGTCTGATCTTCGTTGGATCGCAGCTATGGGCGGGTTTGGTGGAACAGCCGTGTTATTTTTGGTCATCTCCTACCGGATGACCGAGCAAAGTAATCTTGCCCCGTTCAGCTATTTCGGAATTCCGATGGCTTTCTTTTTTGGCTGGATATTCTTTGGCGAGGCACCGGTAAATGACATGTTCCCGGGTGCGATATTGATCGCGGTTGGCGGATTATTGGTCGTCTTGCGGGATCGTCGGCGCAATCGGATGGTAAAGTCGATCTAGGCGCTGGCGACTGCTATCGGGCGGCGATCTCTGCCCAGGAAGTTCGTATTGCATTCGCCAGTTTCACGATATGCGCACAATCTGATCCCTGCGAAATCACCGAGATCCGCAGCACCATCTGACCTTTCCATGTTGCCTGGCGGACGAATACGCCATGGTCACGGTTCAGAGAATCAGCGAGTTCGCTGATCTGCTGGTCGGACTGCGCCCTATTATTCTGGGCCTCGGCGCCAAGAACGATCTGGTTCAGGTCAACCTTATTCTGTAGCACCAAACCCTTCAGGCCGCGCAATTCCGACGCAAGGCGCGTGGCAGCCGTGCAATGCTGCGAGAAGATCTCTTTCACCCCCGAACGCCCGAGCGACTGGAAAACCGCCCATGCAGCGAAGCCGCGCGCACGGCGTGACAATTCGGGATTGAATTCGGTCGGGTTTCGCCCATCGCCGGGCGACTGGTTGAGATAGCCAGCACTGATGTCCATCGCCCGCTTGTGCGCGCCAGCGTGCCGCACAATCGCAAACCCGGAATCGTAAGGGATTTGCAGCCATTTGTGTCCATCCACTGACCAGCTGTCGGCAAGTTCCAGACCCTGCGTGAGAGGTTGATTTTCGGGCAAGACGCGCGCCCATAGTCCGAATGCGCCATCCACATGCACCCACGCATTGTGCAGGCGCGCCAGACCGGCGATGGCGTTAAAATCCTCAAACGCGCCCGAATTGATGTGCCCCGCCTGCGCGATGACTATTTTCGGGCCATCGGTGGCTGCCATGGCTCGCGTTAGCGCGTCGATGCCCATCAAGCCCTGATCGTCAGATGGGATGCGGATGATATTGGGCTCGCCGAAGCCAAGGTGGCGAAGTGCGGCAAAGTTGGTCGTATGCGCATCATCGCTGGCGTATATCCGCACCAGCGGCGCGCCTTGCAGGCCGGTTTTCTCGAAATCGCAACCTGCCCGCGCCAAAACCTCGCTGCGTGCGGCGGCAAGACCAACGAAAGCCGCCATCGTGGCCCCGGTTACCAATCCGACAGAGCATTCGCGCGGCAAATCGAGCAGATCGAGCAGCCAACCGGCCACAGCCTCTTCCGCGATCGCCGCCGCCGGAGAGGTTTGAAAGATTGCCGCGTTCTGACCCCAGATCGACGTCAACCAGTCAGCGGCGACACCGACCGGGTCTGAGCTTCCCATGACCCAGGCGAAAAAATTCGGGTCGGTGTTTCCCACCAGACCCGGCTCGGCAGCTTCGATCAGCGCCTGGATGACCTCGGTCCCGGCACGTTTGTCATCCGGTAGTGGGATCGCGAATGCCCGACGCAGATCATCGGCGCTGGCGGTTGGATGCAATGGCCGAACCTTCTGACGGAAGGTTCGGCCATATTCTGCGGCACAGGCAAGCGGCGCATCGTCAATACCATTGGGCGGCAATTGTTTCATCGCGGATGCAGCCACGTCGGCAGGAAGCTGTAAGCATCGCGGGTCATCGACGCATCGAAGCCGACCCCGGCTTGGGTCATCCGATCTTGCAAAGTGCCATCGTTGAAGGCGTCAAATGCCTCGGTCGCGCCGCCGATCAGTTCACCGCCGACGAATATCTGAGGGATTGTCGGAGCGCCGGTCATATTGCGCAGGACAACGCGGATATCGCCGCCCAGGTTGTCTTTCTGGTAGGCCACCGAATCGAGGTCGACCGACTGAAACGGAATTCCCGCCTCGGCGAACATCTTGCGCACCGACCAGCAGAACTCGCACCATTCCAGCGCGAACATGACCACTGGCTGCTCGGCAATCGTTGTCTCAACAAGCTCGGTGATATGTGGTTTCGCAACTTCATCCGAAGATTGTGCGCCACCGCCGCCACCGCTGACATCGAAACGATAACCCTCGGTCGAGCGCGAAATGTCCATTTCCGCGTCGGTCATGGTCTCGGCGATGCCATCAAACAGCACCGTCGACATATAACGTTCGCCGGTATCCGGGATCATCGCCAGAATGCGGGAACCGTCAGGCGCGGTCGCGGCGACACTCAGGGCAGCGGCGAACGTTGCACCACCGCTGATGCCGCAAAAGATACCTTCGCGAATTGCGAGATCGCGCGCGGCCTTTAGGGCGTCATTGCCGTCAACGGGTTGGAACGCGTCGACAACATTAGCTGCAATCGCGTCTTCGGCGAGCTTCGGGATAAAGTCAGGCGACCAGCCCTGCATCAGATGCGGGCGGAACATCGGGTGGCTTGCACTGGGGCGACCGTTTTCGTCGCGCTTCTGCGGGATGCCGCTGGCAAGGACCGGAACGTTGTCGGGTTCGGTGACAACAATCTTCGTGTCCGGGCTTTTTGCCCGCAGAACCCGCGAGACGCCTTTCAAGGTGCCGCCGGTGCCGGTGCCGGTGACCCAATAGTCCAGTCCCAATTCAGCGAAATCGGCTAGTATTTCCTCAGCCGTCGTGCGGCTGTGCATATCCGCGTTGACTTCGTTCTCGAATTGGTGCGCGTGGAACCAGCCATGCTTCTCGGCCAGTTCTTCGGCCTTGTTCGCCATGCCGGTGCCTTTTTCGGACGCGGGCGTCAGCACAACCCGCGCGCCCAGAAATCGCATCATCTTGCGCCGTTCGACGCTGAAATTTTCAGCCATTGTCACGACCAGGGGGTATCCCTTGGCGGCACAGACCATGGCAAGGCCGATGCCGGTATTGCCGGACGTTGCCTCAATCACCGTTTGGCCGGGTTTAAGCGCGCCGCGGGCTTCTGCGTCTTCGATTGCAGCAAGCGCGAAGCGGTCCTTGACCGACCCAAGCGGGTTGAAGGCCTCAAGCTTGACGTAAAGCTCGACATTCTTCGGGCCGAGGTTGTTGATCCGGACAATCGGCGTGTTGCCGACGGTATCGAGGATGGATGATTTGATGCCGGTCATTTGGTGTATCCCATTGGGTTCTGCGCGGTGGCCTGAGCCGACGTCGGTGAAACCGTTCTGTTTGGCAGAATATGTCATGAGGAAGCCCCTTCTGTCGATTGCTGGTCGCCTCAGGCGATCAGTGGCGAGATGCTTTGATGACTCCGGTTTCCCACGACGGGCGAGCGTGGCCGTGAAGCGGGCGTGAAAGGGGATGTGAATTCGCAATGAGTTTGCAAAATAAACGCACCTGTTGTCGAATATTCGGCTAAAATCCCCTGATATCATCGGCATTGCGCCGCGAAAGCATCGAATGATAACAAGTGGCTGGGGATGGATTCATGATTTCTATTAGTCTTTTCGGAAAATTTTCGGTTCTGGATCCAAACGGAAGTCCAATTCCCCTGACCGGCGCCAAGACTTTGGGGCTGGTCGCATATCTTGCGCTGAATACCGAGATGCCGCCGTCGCGGGATCGGCTGATGGCGCTTTTCTGGGGCGACAGGTTCACCGATCAGGCCCGGCAAAGCCTAAGGCAGGCGATCGCGAAACTGCGTCGAACGTTGGATGTGACCGAGGGCGAGGTCATCCTGGCTGAACACGACCGCGTTGGACTGAACCCGGACCTTGTGACCGTCGATGTCGATACGTTCGCCCAGATTGTGCATAATCCATCGCCCGAAGCGACGCTGCGGGGTGTCGCACTTTTGACCGGGCCGCTGCTGGACGGGCTTTATGGTCAGCAGGCCGAGTTTGAGGACTGGATCGCGTCCGAGCGGCAGCGGTTTTCCACGATGTCGCTGAAAGTACTGGAACGCGCGGCCGAACTGGAGCTTCAGAACGGTAATACAGACCAGGCGGTGGCTCTTGCCCGGCGCATGGTGGCTTTGGACCCGCTGCGCGACGCGTCGCAGATCGTCCTGATCCGGATACTGGCGCAGCACGGCGAACGGCCCGCCGCGGTCCAACAATTCAACGCACACGAAGCGCTATTGCAAAGGGAATTGGATGTAGGCGCCGGTCCTGAACTTTTGAAGCTCATGGACGAGGTCAAAAGCGAAGGGTTTATGGCGAAGGTGGCGGATGCGGCGTTTCCACCGGCGTCGCCACCCCAGCCCGCGCGCGCATCCCCGGCAGTTTCAGTCCGAACAAGCGTCGCCGTGGTGCCCTTTGCAACGTTGAACACGGACGAAGAATACCAGCTGTTCGCGGCGGGTCTGACCGAAGACCTAACGACAAACCTTTCGCGCTTTAGCTGGCTGGATGTGAAGGCAAGCGTCGAAAATCGCGGGCCACGTTTGACCAGCGCCGAGATGAGCATTCTGGGTCAGGAGTTAGGGCTGGATTATGTCGTCCATGGCTCTTTGCGGGCGCTGGGCACGCAACTTCGGCTAACTGTGCAGCTCGCCGATCCCAAGACCGCCCGCTATCTTTGGGTGACGCGCTATGATCGCGAATTCGACGATCTTTTTGGCCTTCAGGATGATCTGGCCGATACAATCGCCGCGTCGATCGAAGCCGAGATCGAGCGATTGGCCGGGCGCAGCACGCGCGAAACGGCGTTTCAGGACATGAGCGCCTGGGATTGCTATCACCGCGGGCTGGCAATCCAGTATGAATTTGACGCAGACACCAATCTGGCCTCGCAAAAGCACTTTCGCCGGGCAATTGAACTGGACCCGAACTTTGGACTGGCGCACGCGCGATTGTCCTATGCCATGGTGATCTCGGCGATATACTTCGAAGCCGAGGATGTCGCTGGTATCCTTGATGAGGCGCTTGAGCTTGCCCAGATCGCGGCGCGGCACGAACCCGATGACGCGGTGGCGCGATTTGCGCTTGGCCGGGTCTTTCTGGCGCGCGGTGAATATGATCGGTCGATTGCTGACCTGAAGGCAGCGATCGAGCTTAATCCGGGGATGGCGCAGGCCCATTGTGGGCTAGGCGATGCGATGGCCTATTCCGGTCGACTTGACCGCGCGATCGGGTGTTTTGAAGAAGCGGTGCGCATCAGCCCTGCGGACCCCTATCGTTGGGCGTTTCTAAGCTATGGCGCGACGGCATTTCTGTTCAAGGGTTCATTTGAGGAGGCGGCAAAATGGGCGGCTGAGGCCGAGACGGTTCCAAACTCGCACTATTGGCCGACAGCAATCCGCGCATCCGCGCTCGCACATCTTGATCGCAAAGAGGACGCAGCAGCGGCGGTTGCGTCTCTAAAGCGTCAAAGACCGGGAATTACGAGAGATTTTGTGCGGCAGCGACTGTTTTATCTACGCGACCCCAACCAGATCGACCTCTATGTTTCGGGGCTTGAGAAAGCTGGACTGGGCTAGGCCGCGATTTTCAAGGCCATCGGCCTTGGCGCGGGCGTAATCCTGCGGCGGATTACCTCAAACCGGAACAAAGTATCACTTTGCCGGAAACTGCGAAATGGATTTCGGATCACGCGCATGGTGACTGGCGTTTGGGGCGCGGACGAGGAAGGACTGGCTAGAGCCGCGTGAAGCAAATGTTCGCCGTGGTGTATTGCAAATACCGGCCGACCACTTGCGGCGACACCGCGAAGAAACTCCAAAAGTAGTCCACGCAAATCCAAGCCCGTTGCGTCGCAGCCAACGGGGCTGCCACTGGTGATCCAGATATCGCAATCACCGACCGAGCGTGGAGTATTGCCGAGATAGCAATTGAAAACCGATACTTCAGTGACCCGGTAGCCAATTCCTGCAAGCCAGCAGCGCAGCTGAGCATCCAGTTTAGCGGGGTCGCACGACACTACCGGATAGTGTTCGCAGGCAAGCAGGATTCCGAGATGAACCATAATTCAATCCTTTCGCAAAATTCGGTCGGCGCGGCTTCGGGCAGCACCGACCGATTGGCTTACATCAGAACCTTCGCGCCTTCGTCGAGGAACGCCATCGTGTTCGGCGCGCCGCCAATTTCGGCACCCTCGATCAGGTCGTCCTGGGTGATGTTCATTGCCGCGGCACAGACCCGGCAGACCCAGATGTGGCCACCCTTTTCGACAAATTCGTCGATCAGTGTCTTTACCGGCGTATAGCCTTCGGCAACCACATCCTCGGCGCGGTTTTTCACGACGAGGTTCAGCGCGTCGCTGGTCAGGAATGCCCGCGCAGTGCCTCTTCCGGCAGCCGCGTTGGCGATGACAAAAGGGACGGATGCGCGTTCGGCGTCTTCAGGGCCAAAACAGCTGTTGATCAGGTACGACATGATAAATTCTCCTTGCGTTGGTCGTTTTCGATGAATGCAAGGTGCGGATCGCCTGTGAATTGCCTGTGCTTGAGGCCGACAAGCGCCGAGAGTTCTGAGTGAATTGGCCGCGAATAAGCGTGAATTTGCGTGAATGCGCGGCTTTGTTCGCCTAAAGCAGTCCCATCACGCCGGCCAGATCGCCGCGTATCCGGATGAAGTCGGCGGGGCCGCCGACGGCAAGTGCGCCGACGTGATCGGGCATCCCTGCCAGGCGCGCGGGCGCCGACGTCGCAGCCTGAAGCGCGTCCGCAAGGCTGACGCCGACATGGCCGACAAGATTGCGGACCGCAGTTGTAAGATCCAAGTCGGCACCCGCCAGCGTCCCATCGTCCAGCGTCAGTTGCCCACCTTCGCGGGTGATCCTACGACCTTCCAGCGAAAATTCCCGAATGTCGCTGCCTGCCGGCGCCATCGCGTCGCTGACAAGATATATCCGCCCCGGCGCCCGCTTTGCGGCCCAGGCCGTGCGTATGGTCTCAAAGTGAACATGGATGCCATCGGCGATCAGACCTGCCGAGATGTTGCCCGAAGACAAAGCGGCACCAACAAGGCCGGGCGCACGATTGCCCAGCTGGCTCATCGCATTGAAAAGATGCGTCACCGAACGCGCACCGGCACTTGCGTATGCCAAGCAGGTGTCGAAATCGGCGTCGCTGTGGCCAAGCGATACAAGCGCACCTGCCTCGACCAAAGCGCGAACATGTTCCAGTGTGGTAATTTCCGGCGCGATGGTCACCATCAGAACGGGCAGATCGCTGGCCGCCCGAACCAAAGCCGCTAGATCCTTGTCCGCCATTGGCCGGATCAGCGCTGCATCGTGCGCGCCTTTGCGCGCCACCGACAAATGCGGTCCTTCGAGGTGCAGTCCGCCAATGCCTTGAACACCGCCTGCGATTGCAGCTTTAACAGCCTTGATGGCGGCCATAGTTTTCTCAGGCGTGTCGGTGATCAGCGTCGGCAGGATAGTTGTCGCCCCAAGCCGCCGGTGCGCCGATGCGATCCGCCCGAGCGTTTCGACCGTTGGCGCGTCATTGAACATCACACCATCGCCGCCGTTCACCTGAAGATCGACATAGCCGGGACTAAGGATGTCACCGCTCAGATCGACATGGGCGCCGTCGCGACAGACCTCATCCGCCGGGCCAAGTTCCACAATCAGCCCATCGTCAACGCAAAGCGCCCAGTTGGAGTGAAGCGTCACGCCATCGAATATTGGTCCGCCACCATAGATCGTGCGCGCCGCTGTCATACCGTCTCGGTCACTTTCTTCAAATGGCGCGGTGCGTCGGGGTTGATGCCGCGTGCGGCGGCGACTTGCTCGACCATGGCGTAGAACGACACAACTGCTGCGATGGGGTCGGTCATCCAGTAATCAGTGCGGACGTGTTCAAGGCACGTGGCGTGTTTCGCCTTTGCACTGGTCACGAATACAAGCGCCCCTTTTTCGGCGAGCGTGTCAGCCACGTCGACCAGTGCGTCTTCGGCAGCGTCATTGGCCGCGAAGCCAATAACCGGAAATCCGCGATCCACGATGGACACAGGCCCGTGCAGAACCTCGGCTGATGAATAGCTTTCAGCATGTATCTGGCAGGTTTCCTTGAACTTAAGCGCGGCTTCATTGGATATCGCCCACGACGGCCCGCGCCCAAGTGTAAAAAGCGATTGTCCGGTGATTGCGTTTGCCGCTTCCGACCAGTCGCATTTCGACGCGGGGCCAAGCTTTTCGGGCAGTGCCCGGATGGCGCGCAGAAGCTCCTCATTCCGATCCACTTCGGCCAAAAGCCACAGGCCCGCCACCAGCGATGTCACGAAAGTTTTCGTGGCGGCCACGCTTAGCTCGGGTCCGGCGTGGATCGGGATCGTCGCCGACGCCGCCAGCGCCAATGGCGACGCTGGCTCGTTGGTGATCGCGACGGAATACGCCCCGCCGTCTGTCACCGCTTCGGTCATTTTCACGATGTCAGGACTTTTGCCCGATTGGGATACCGAAATACAAATGCCGCCCTGCACATCAAGCGTCGCGCCGTATATCGAAGCGACGGACGGCCCGATCGAGGCCATTGGGCGGCCCAGCAATATTTCGCTGGCGTATTTCAGATAGGTGCAGGCGTGATCGGACGATCCGCGTGCGACCGACATCAAAAAACGCACATCCTGACTGCGAATTTCAGACGCAGCACGTTCAACCGATCGACCGCCTTGCGACAGCAACCGGTCCACGGCTTGCGGGATCTCTTCGATCTCGCGGCGCATTTGCGTGGTGGGCAAGTTCATTGAGGCAGCCTTTTCAGTTTGAGAGCCGCAGCTCGGCCACGAAATCGTAGGCGTCGCCGCGATAAAGTGATCGGGTAAACTCGGCCACACGCCCGCTTTCAAGGTAGGACGTTCGTTGAATGCTAAGCCCCGCGGTGCCTTCCGCGACGCGCAATAGTTGCGCTTCGGCGGGCTCAAGATTAATCGCGGAAATTTTCTGGACCGCGCGCACCGGGCGGCAGCCGGTCAGTTCGAGCAGTTCGTAAAGCGACGTTGTTACGTCCAAGGGATTGGGCAGGATATCCAGCGGTAAGGCCGCACGCTCCAATGCCATCGGGCGACCACCGGATTCGCGTAGCCGGTAAATGCGCGACACCGATGCGTCGGCGGAAAGTCCAAGCGCCATAATCTCCTCGGGTGACGGCATGAAAACGCCGCGCTCCAGCCACGTCGAGGTGGTTTCCATGCCGCGCCTGTGCATGTCTTCGGTGAAGGACGTAAGCTGCGAAAGTGATTGCTCGACGCGCGGTCCGATATCGCAAACGAAAGAGCCGGACCCCTGTTTCTGGATAACGCTGCCTTTTTTGACAAGCTCCTGGATCGCCTTGCGAACCGTGACGCGCGACAGACCAGTCAGTTCGGCAATTTCACGTTCAGGCGGGAGCGAGCTGTTCGGCGCCAAAAGGCCGGTCTCAATCGCCTCTTCCAGGCGGTGGCGCAACTGCACGTAGCGCGGCCCGGCATCGCGACCGAGCCAGCCGCCGGGGTGGAGGAATTCGGATACTGTCATATTGCAATTTCCTGAAAGAATTTGCGCGCCAGGGTGATCGCGCCATCAAGCGGGGTGCCCGCCGGTTCGACCAGTGACGATTGCAAATCGGCTGGAAGGTATGTTGCATATTCCGGCCCGATCCCGCCGGTCAGGCAAAGCGCCATGTCCGGCGTCCACCCAAGCTTTGGCAATGCCCGCGCGATATGATCTGCCGCTTGCGCAAGAACAGACACTGCAATCGTGTCGCCGTCTGCCGCCGACCTCGTTGTCCGCTGCGCCAGAAGGCCGAAATCCGCAGGTGACGCATGGGCGGCAAACGCAACGATTGCTGCACTTGATCCAAAGTGGCTGAGCAATTTATCGACCAGCGGCGTCCGGGGCGAAAGACCGTCAAGCGCGTTCAATGTCGCGGCAAGCGTCTTGCGGCCAACCCATTGGGCCGAGGCTTCATCGCCAAGGGTCGGACCCCATCCGCCAGCAAGTCGAATTGCACCAGTCGTGCGCGCAGCTAGAAAAGAACCCGTGCCGCAATGCGCGATCGCGCCGTCCCCAGCCCCGAGCGCCCCGATCAAGGCGGCGCGGCGATCATCTTCGACATGCGCGTGGTCCAGTGGCAGTGCTTTTGCCAATTGGTCGGCCAGTGCTGTGCCGGTCGTGCCCGCGATACCAAGATAGGCGGGCAATTCGCTGACCTGATCCTTGCTGAGACCGGTCTTCGCGCAAAGTTGGTTTAATCCCAGCGTCAACTCGGCAACCGCAGCATCGAAATCGGTGGAAATATTCGCAGCACCAACTTCGACTACGCAAGTTTCGTCGGCCGCGGCGAGCGCCACCCGGCACCGCGTTCCGCCGCCATCAACGGCAATCACTGAGTCGGGAGTTACATCCAGCATATAAATACCTTTAGAATACCTTTAGTGAAATTCAAAGACCCAAATAGAACCAAAGCGGAATTAGTTCGGCCGGAAAGGGGCAATTTAGATGCCAATTCCGGCCTGAGAATAAAATGATCGACAAATGGTATTACAAAGGTATGATCAAGGGAATCGCAGGGGGAATCACGTGCTGATGCGGGTCACTGAACAGCTACACGACGATGCGATCGGGCTGGATGCCCGTCCATTGGCGCAAGCGGCGACGGTGCTGGCGGCAGGCCAGGTTGCGGCGTCGCAGGCTGTTTTAGGCGCGATTGATCCGATCTGTCAGGGTGCTGTGGCCATGGCCGAGACCCTACGGGCGGACGGAAAGCTCTACTATGTTGCCGCCGGTTCGTCTGGTCTGATGGCAGCAGCGGATGCGATGGAGCTGGGCGGCACTTACGGCATTCCCGCAAACAGTATTCGCATAATGATGGCGGGCGGGTTGCCAACCTCGGCCGAGATGCCGGGCGACACGGAAGACGCAACCGCGACGCTTCGTGCGGAACTGGCCGATCTATCGGCGAAGGACACCGTGATCGCAGTTTCAGCCAGCGGTGGCACGCCTTACACATTGGAAGCGGCACGGATTGCCAGCAAAGCCGGGGCCACGGTCATCGGAATTTCCAACAACGCCGGTTGCGAGCTTTTTACGCTAAGCACGCACGCCATTCTTCTTGCAACGCCGCCCGAGCCGGTGTCGGGATCGACCCGCATGGGGGCGGGGACGGCACAGAAAATTTCGCTGAATATGATGTCGACACTGATGGCGATCAGCCTGGGTCATGTGTACGACGGAATGATGGTCAACCTGCGCGCCGACAACGCCAAGCTGCATAAACGCGCGCAGGGGATCGTTGGCCGGATCGCGAAGGTGGGCGACGATGAAGCTGGCGCGGCGCTTGTTGCCGCCGACGGCGACATAAAAGCGGCGACATTGGTCGCTGCTGGTGGCGGATCGGTGGAAGAAGCCCACGGCCTGTTGCGCGAAACGGGCGGTCATCTACGACCCGCGCTTGACCGGATCACTTTGATTTCAAAATAGAAACTGACTTCATAAAGGGAGGAATACCAATGAGACTGAGACTAATAGGACTGGCATTCACTGGCACCGCACTGGTTGCGACCAGCGCGATGGCGCAGGATGTGACGCTTAATATTGAAAGCTGGAGAAATGACGACCTTGTGCTTTGGCAGGATCAGATAATTCCGGCGTTCGAAGCTGCGAATCCCGGCATCAAGGTGAACTTTACGCCTTCGGCACCGACGGAATACAACGCAGTGCTCAATTCAAAGCTTCAAGCTGGCTCCGCCGGTGATCTGATCACCTGCCGCCCGTTTGATGCCTCGCTGGCACTTTTCGATGCCGGGCATCTTGCCGATCTCGACGATATGGAAGCGATGTCAAACTTTTCGGATGTCGCCAAGTCGGCGTGGCAGACCGATGACGGATCGGCCAGCTTCTGCGTGCCAATGGCCAGCGTGATCCACGGTTTCATCTACAATAAAGATGCGTTCGACGAGCTTGGGCTGAGCGTGCCGGAAACCGAAGCCGAATTTTTTGCCGCACTTGAGGCGATTAAGGCAGACGGTAATTATATCCCGATGTCGATGGGCACCAACGACCAGTGGGAAGCCGCGACGATGGGCTATAACAACATTGGCCCGAACTACTGGAAAGGCGAAGAGGGCCGTCTGGCTCTGATCGCCGGCGACCAGAAGCTGACCGACGAAGGCTGGGTCGCACCTTACGCAACATTGGCGAAATGGGGCGACTATCTGGGCGACGGTTATGAAGCCCAGACATACCCCGACAGCCAGAACCTGTTCACTTTGGGGCGCGCTGCAATCTATCCGGCGGGCAGCTGGGAGATCACCGGGTTCAACGCGCAGGCTGACTTTGCAATGGGTGCCTTCAAGCCACCGGTCCAGAACGCGGGCGACACCTGCTATATCTCGGACCACACCGATATCGGTATCGGCATGAACGCAGCCTCGGCCAATCCTGACGCGGCAAAGACGTTTTTGTCCTGGGTTGCATCGCCGGAATTTGCATCGATCTTCGGCAATGCACTTCCGGGCTTCTTCCCGCTCTCGAACACGCCGGTCGAACTCGACGATCCGCTGGCGAAGGAATTTGTGAGCTGGCGCGGACAGTGCGAAAGCACGATCCGCTCGACTTACCAGATCCTGTCGCGCGGCACGCCGAACCTTGAGAACGACACTTGGGGCGCATCAGTCGCTGCCATCAAAGGCACATCCGATCCCGCGGCGTTGGGCGAAAAACTTCAGGCTGGCCTGGCCAGCTGGTACGCACCGCACCAGTAATTCTCCCGCTGTTGCGGCTTTCCCGGGCGGGCATTCCGCCCGGGTCACATACCGGAGGTTTCCATGGATCGCCCACGCTTTCGCTGGCACATCATCGTGTTCCTGGCGCCCGCTGTGATTGTCTATACGGCGGTGATGATCTTTCCGCTGTTCAACACGCTCAGACTGGCGCTTTACACCAAGATTGATCAGGACCGCATCTTCGTCGGGCTGGACAACTTTCAGCGGCTGTTTGGCGATCCGTTCTGGTCGGATGCGTTCTGGAACGCGCTGGGCAATAACTTCTGGTTCTTCCTGATCCACATGCTGGTGCAAAACCCGATCGGCATCGCGCTGGCGGCAATCCTCAGCCACCCGCGTTTGCGTTTTGCCGCGCTATATCGCTCGGCGATTTTCATCCCGACGATCCTGAGCTTTGTGATTGTTGGCTTCGCCTGGAAACTGATCCTGTCACCGATCTGGGGCATCGCGCCATCGATGCTGGACTTTGTCGGGTTAAAGGCGCTTTTCGCACCCTGGCTTGGCCGGGAAGAATATGCGCTGACAACGCTCGCGCTGGTCTCGGTCTGGCAGTTCGTCGGTATTCCGATGATGCTGATCTACGCCGCACTTTTGTCGATCCCAGAAGAGATCATCGAAGCGGGCGAGATCGACGGCATTACCGGCACGTCGGCCTTCTGGAAGATCAAACTACCGCTGATATTGCCGTCGATCGGCATCATTTCGATCCTGACATTCGTGGGCAATTTCAACGCCTTCGACCTGATATATGCCGCGCAAGGCGCGCTGGCGGGGCCGGATTTCAGCACCGATATTCTTGGCACATTCATGTATCGCACGTTCTTCGGCTTTCAGTTGCAACTGGGCGATCCGCACATGGGGTCGGCGATAGCGGGCGCGATGTTCGCGATCATTCTGATCGGGGTCTGTGTTTACCTGTTCGGCATCCAGACCCGGATGCGCCGGTATCAGATGTGAGGATTTGGACATGAACAAAGCCCGCCAAAATCCTTTCAACGTGACCGCAATGCACGGGGCGCTGATCCTATACACATTGATTGCGCTGTTCCCGGTTTTCGTGATCCTGATCAACAGCTTCAAAACCCGCAAGGCGATCTTCCGCGAGCCGCTGGCGCTGCCAGATGCTGACAGTTTCAGCCTGATCGGCTACCAGACGGTGTTGAAGCAGGGGGATTTCTTCCTCTACTTCCAGAACTCGATGATCGTGACAGTCGGGTCGCTGTTTTTCATCCTGCTATTCGGCGCGATGGCGGCCTTCGCGCTCAGCGAATACCGGTTTCGCGGCAATATGTGGATGGGGCTGTATCTGGCGCTGGGCATCATGATCCCGATCCGGATCGGTACTGTCGCCATCCTTGAGATGATGGTGGCGACGGGTCTGGTAAACTCGCTCTGGGCGCTGATCCTTGTCTACACCGCGCAGGGGCTGCCGCTGGCGGTGTTCATCCTGAGCGAGTTTATGCGGCAGGTTTCGGACGACCTGAAAAACGCAGGCCGGATCGACGGGCTAACCGAATACACGATATTCTTCAGGCTGGTATTGCCGCTGGTACGCCCGGCGATGGCAACAGTGGCAGTCTTCAACATGATCCCGATCTGGAACGACCTTTGGTTCCCGCTGATCCTGGCGCCCGCCGAGGAAACCAAAACGCTGACGCTTGGAAGCCAGGTGTTCATCGGTCAGTTCGTAACCGACTGGAACGCGGTTCTGTCAGCACTTTCCATGGCGATCCTGCCGGTGCTGGTGCTTTACGTTATTTTCTCAAAGCAACTGATCCGCGGTATCACTTCCGGTGCCGTCAAATGACACGCGTTCTGATCGCAGGACTTGGGAATATGGGGCTAAGCCACTCAATGGCCCATCACCACCATCCGGACGCCGAAATCGTGGGGCTGGTAAACCGAAGCCCGGTTGACTTGCCTGATGAGCTTGGCGCTTACCCGCGATTTCCGACCTTCGACGAAGGCATGGCAACCAACCCCGATCTGGTGGTCATCGCGACATACTCGGACAGCCACGCCGATTTTGCCTGTCAGGCGATGGACGCGGGCGCGCATTTATTTGTCGAAAAGCCACTGGCAACCATCGTGGCGGATGCCGAACGCGTGGTCGCCAAGGCAGGCGAGACTGGTCGCAAGCTGGTCGTCGGCTATATCCTTCGCCACCATCCATCGTGGACGCGGCTGATTGCCGAAGCCCGCAACCTGGGTGGGCCATATGTCTTCCGGCTGAACCTCAACCAACAATCCAGCGGTTCAGAATGGGAAACTCACAAGGCGCTGATGCAGACCACCAGCCCGATCGTCGATTGCGGGGTGCACTATGTCGATGTGATGTGCCAGATCACCGATGCACGCCCGGTCCGCGTCAATGGAATGGGGCTCAGGCTGACTGATGAAATTGCGCCCGACATGTATAACTACGGTCAGCTTCAGGTCGTGTTTGAGGATGGGTCCGTCGGCTGGTACGAGGCCGGCTGGGGGCCGATGATGTCTGAAACCGCGTTTTTTGTGAAAGACATCGTCAGCCCGAACGGGTCGGTATCCATCACCGAGGGCAACAAAGGCGCGTCCGCCGACATCGACGGTCACACCAAAGTCGGCGGGTTGCTTGTGCATACCACGCAGGGTGACCGGCGGATCGAAATGCCGGACGAACCCGGCCATCAGGAACTTTGCAATGCCGAACAGGCCTACATGCTGCGCGCAATTGCCGAAGACATCGACCTGACCCGCCACATGAACGACGCCGTTCAATCGCTTCGAATTTGTCTTGCCGCGGATGAAAGCATCCGGACCGGCAATCCTGTGATACTTTAGGAGGCCAAAATGACCGCCTTGTCGCTAACCAACGTCAACAAATCATTCGGGGACGTTCACGTCCTGAAAGACATCAGCTTTGATGTAGAAGAGGGCGAGTTTGTCGTGTTTGTCGGCCCGTCAGGGTGCGGGAAATCAACCCTTCTAAGAGTAGTTGCCGGTCTTGAAGATGCATCGTCCGGTGAAGTTCGCATTGACGGCGAAATGGTCAACTTTACACCGCCCGCCAAGCGCGGCATCGCGATGGTGTTTCAAAGTTACGCACTTTACCCGCATCTGAATGTCCGCGGCAACATGACGCTGGCGTTGAAGCAGGAACGCCAATCGAAATCCGAGATCGACGCGCGTGTGGCCGAAGCAAGCCGCATGCTGGACCTGGAAGACTATCTCGACCGGTTACCGTCCGAATTGTCCGGTGGCCAACGTCAGCGCGTGGCTATCGGTCGCGCCATCGTGCGCCACCCGAAGCTGTTCCTTTTTGACGAGCCGCTTTCAAACCTTGATGCAGCACTAAGGATGAACACGCGGATCGAGATTGCAAACCTGCACCGTCAACTTGAAACATCGATGATCTATGTGACCCACGACCAGACCGAGGCGATGACGCTGGCCGACAAGATCGTGGTGCTGCGCGACGGGCGAGTCGAACAGATCGGTAGCCCGATGGAGCTGTATAACAATCCCGCGAACCAGTTTGTTGCCGGGTTCCTTGGATCGCCATCGATGAACTTTCTGCCAGCCGATATTGTGACGGAAGGCGACCAGCGGACGCTGGGCGTGCGCCCGGAAGACATCTTTCTGCGCGACGACGGCCCGTTGACCGGCGAAGTTTCCCACGTCGAACAGCTTGGTGGCGACACGAACGTGATCGTGAATACCCAGGCAGACCCGATCACCGTTCGCCTGTTTGGACAACATACTGTCGGGATCGGCGACACAATCCGCATGGCCTATCAGCCGGACCGGGCGTATTTCTTCGATGCGGATGGCGGGCGCGTTGCCTGATGCAACCTCTGGCACATCGCCAACAGTTCTGATCTTCTAGCCCGACATTTGGAAGAACAGAGAATTGAATGCGAAAGCCTGCCGATCTTGAAGCCCGCATCGCTCAGGCGCGCGGCGATGCGCCCGCCGATCTGGTATTGCGTGGCGGCAAGGTCTTCGACCTGATCAGCGGCGCGATGATCGAGGGCGACGTTGCTATTTCAGGCGACACGATTGTCGGCATCGCTGACGATTACGATGCGAAACAGGTGATTGACGTCACTGGGTTGACGCTGGTTCCAGGATTTATCGACACCCACCTGCACATCGAAAGCTCGCTGATCACTCCATTTGAGTTCGACCGATGCGTGACGCCGCGCGGCGTCACGACGGCAATCTGCGATCCGCACGAGATCGCGAATGTCGTTGGTGCCGAAGGCATCCGCTATTTTCAGGCGGCTTCCGAACACACGCTGATGGATATCCGGGTGCAGCTTTCTTCCTGCGTGCCTTCAACGGACATGGAGACGTCAGGTGCCGCGCTTGATGCCGATGATCTGGCCGAACTGATGGGGCATCCATCCGCTATCGGGCTGGCGGAATTTATGAATTACCCCGGCGTTATTCACCGCGATCCCGGCGCGATGGCCAAGCTCAGGCTATTCGAGGGCGGCCATATCGACGGGCATTGCCCGCTTCTCAGCGGGCGCGATCTGAATGCCTATATCGCGGCGGGCATTCGCACCGAACACGAAGCAACGACCGCCGAGGAAGCGCTTGAGAAACTGCAAAAGGGGATGCGGGTTCTGATCCGCGAAGGTTCAGTATCCAAGGACCTGCACGCGTTGCAACCGCTGCTGACCGAACGCACATCGGCCTATATGTGCCTTTGCACGGATGACCGGAACCCGCTGGATATCGCGGAACACGGGCATCTGGATTACATGATCCGCACGCTGATCGCGCTGGGCACACCGCCGCTGGCGGCCTATCGCGCCGCTTCCTTGTCGGCAGCCGAGGCTTTTGGCCTGAAGGATCGCGGCCAGATTGCGCCGGGTAAACGCGCAGACATCGTGGCGATTGACGGCCTTGAGGGATGCCATGCGCAGCTTGTGATCTGCGGTGGCCGAATTGCAGATGCAGCCGCGTTTGCGGGGCGCGAAAGTATCGTCCCAGTGGGACGCAATTCGGTTCATGCCCCGCCTGTCAGCGCCGCGAACTTCCGGGCGTCGGGCAACCGCGAAGAAACCGATGTCATCGGCATTCTGGAAGGTAAGATACTTACCGAGCACCTGAAAGAGACAATCCCGATTGAAAATGGCGACAAGCGGCCTGACCCGAACCGCGATCTGGTGCGGATCGCCGTTGTCGAACGCCACGGCAAGAACGGCAATATCGCGACCGGATTTTTGCGCGGGTTCGGGATGCGCGCAGGCGCCATCGCCTCGACCGTGTGCCACGATCATCATAACATCGCCTGCGTCGGCATCGATTACGACGACATGGCGCTGGCGGCGAACCGGCTGGGTGAAATCGAAGGCGGGTTTGTCGTGACGCGGGACGGCGCGGTTTTGGCCGAGCTTGCACTGCCAATTGCTGGCCTGATGAGCCCTGAGCCGTTTGAATTTGTGCACAGCAGGCTGGATGAACTGCGGGGTGCCGCCCGGTCACTTGGCGTCACGCTGGAAGAGCCGTTTCTGCAACTCGCATTCCTCGCGCTGCCAGTGATTCCGGCGCTGAAAATCACTGATCGCGGCATGGTTGATGTCCACAAGTTCGAAATTATTTCCTGATATTGCAGCGCCCTTGGCAACGTTTTCTTAACCATGTCTCCCGAAAACAGGATTGGGGTGGTGTGACCTTGTCAATGCCCCATTTCGGGGGAGCCGAAGGTGCCACAGTTAACCGTCAATCAGGTTCTTTCGGGAACCGACCTGGGCCTGACCTGGGGATTGACCGATCTGCTTGTGTTAGAAATCGGCGGTCGGACGGTTCTTTACGCCCTTGGCCGGACGGATGGCGCGTTGGCGGAAGTGACGATCGGCGCAGACGGCACGCTGACGCCTGTTGGCACCTTGTCGCTGTCCGGCGGCTTTTCCGTCGGCAGCATTCCCGCCCTTGGAAGCTATACTGATGCAGGTGGCACCAGTTTGACACTTGCCGGGATGGACCCAGCCGCGGGCAGCTTCGTTGATCTTGATGCCGATGGCACGCTTCTGTCGCAAGTTACCGAGGCTGGCGTTGGCGAACTTGCCGCGCCAGTGGGATATTCTTTGGCGGCAGGTGCGGCATTGGTGTCGGGGCGATCTTCCACCGGTGGCCTGGATCTTTATCTGGACGCGGGCGGCGGGCTGAGCTGGAGCGCCGGACTTAACGATACCGCCACCACCTATCTGGCCGATGTCAGCGCCAGTGCGTCGTTTCGGATCGGCGCGGCGGATTACCTGATTACAGCGTCGCGCACCGAAAACGGCGTCACAGTCACCGAGGTGGGCGACACCGGCACGCTAACAGTGACCGGATCTCTGGGCGTGGTGGAAGGTCTTCCGATCAATACACCGACGGATCTGGACATCATTCAAAGGCTTGGCGAAACGCTGGCTGTTGTCGGCGCGTCCGGCACATCATCGCTGTCAACGCTCAGAATTGACGGCAACGGCGATCCATGGCTGACGGATCATATCCTGGATAATACCGCGACGCGGTTTCAGGGGGTCGCCAGCCTTGACGCCATAACGGTGGGCGATTTCGCATTTGTGACGGCGGGCGGGACGGACGGCGGGCTATCCCTTTTCACTGTCTTGCCCGGTGGGCGGCTGGTTCATCTGGACACTATCGCCGACGACAGCTCGACGACGCTTTACCGTGTGTCGTCGGTAACAATGACGCTTTCACCGGGCGCGATCGAGATCCTGGCGGCATCGGCGCTCGAGCCCGGTCTGACCCGAATAACTTATGATGTCTCGGCGCTGGGCGCGGTGCTGATCGGTGGCGGCGGCAATCTTTTCGGCACCGCACTGGACGATCAGCTAATCGGATCGGACATCGGTGATATCCTCGATGGCGGCGCGGGCGACGACATTCTGATCGACGGGCAGGGTGCGGATGCCATGACCGGTGGCTCCGGCGCGGACCTGTTCATATTTTCCCAGGATGGCGTCACGGACGCGGTTCTGGATTTCGAGCGAGGGGTCGACAAGTTGGACCTGTCTGGGTTTGATTTTCTGTATGATGTCAGTCAGTTAACCGTCACCCCGACGGTCGATGGCGCGACAATCACTTTTGCCAATGAAGTCATTCAGATCACCACGTCTGACACGGCCCCTTTGACAGCAGGCGAATTGACCAACGCCGATATCCTGAACATCGACCGGCCCCCGGTGCTGACCGTTCATCAGGAAATCATCGGCAGTACCGGCCCCGACACGCTGGCCGGTGGCCCAGGCGACGATACAATTGACGGTGCTGGCGGCAATGATGATCTGATGGGCAACGCCGGGTCCGACAGTTTGTTTGGCGGCGACGGCCACGACATTATCGACGGCGGCAGCGGTGATGACACAATTGATGGCGGCACTGGGCTCGATACCATCGAAGGCGGCAGCGGCGATGACTTCATTGACGGCGGGGCGGGCGGCGACCTGATCTATGGCGACGAAATCGCCTGACACCCGATTGACCGGCCAAAGCGCGTTGCGTTTTCAATGAAACACCGCGCATCAGTATTTGCGTTCGAAATCAGCAGGATGCTGATAGAGGGGCGGCGAATTTTGATTCAACGTAAACGCAAACCGACCTAGGCAATGGCATAAACGTCGAACAATATGTCATCCCAAAGTGCCAGAAGATCACCGTCGCCCAACAGCGTCGCGGCGTCCGGGGGCGGGGTCCAGGTTGGAAAAAGCGTTGTCAGATCGGTCAGTGTAATATCGTCGCCGAACAGCAAATCCGCGTCATCGCCGCCATCAATGATGTCGTCACCGATACCGCCTTGGGCAAGATCGCGCCCGCCGTCACCCTGTACATCGTCGCCGCCATCGCCGCCGCTGATCGCGTCGTGGCCGTCGCCGCCCGACGCTGTATCGGCCCCGTCACCGGCGGAAAGCCCGTTGTCGGCATCGTTTCCCACGATGGTGTCGTTGCCCGCGCCGGTCTTGCCGTATTCGATCACCGTGCCGCGGGCGATGCCGATGTTGCCGGTCAGACCCGCGACGTTCGAATATGCCTCTTCGCGCAGGTCGAGAAGCTGATCATCTGAATAATCGGCGAAGTCGAATGTATCGACGCCGCCAGTGTCGAAGACCGTGAATGTCACCGGGTTTGAGAGGCTAAGCGCGCTGTCCAGATAGGTGCCTGTGGTGCCATTGTTTCCGTAAGTATCGTCACCGGTCCGAAGCTCGCGTGTGCCGTATAGGTTCTGAACCGCGATGATATCCGCCACCTGCGGCGTGATGACATAGGCATAGCTTGCATCGACATAGGTGTTCTCGGACTGGTCGAAGTAAGACATCAGCGTCGCTTGCCAGCTGTCGTTCAGGTAGTGGTTGTCGACGCCATATGTGGCGCTGCCGTTGTAGTCACCGGCGTGCGCGAGGCCAAACGCGTGACCAGTCTCGTGCAGATAGGTCTGATAATAATAACTGTCCGTCTGGTTCAATCCGCCCGCCCAATTGTCGTCTATGTTGATGGTCGCACTGGTTATGGATCCACCCGACGTAGAAAATTGCGCATAGGCACCCGAATTTTCATCGTCAAAGCTGATATCGGCGGAGGTAAGGCCAGACCGAACCTCGACCCGGTAATCGCCGAGATAGGCATCGTTATAGGCAGCGGCCTGAATGTAATAAGTGCCCGCCGTCGGGGCCGCGAAGGCAATCAGGCTGTCTGAACCGTTGACGTCATCATTTTCTAGAAGCAACGCACCGGTGCCGTCACGAAGCCGTAGGTATGGATCAATCAGGGCATTGCCGCTTCGGTCGTCGCCTTCGAGCGAGATTGTGATCCGCTCGCCCGCGGCAAGCGTGATCGCGATGCCGTCGCGGTCAGCCGCACCCGCCAGAGCGCCCTCAAAATCTTCGCCGACATCCATTGAATAGGCGGTGAATATTCCCGATGCGGCATCCGGCCCTTCGGACACAACGGCCGTTGGCCCACCCTGGGATGCCGGGGTTTCAGTGAAATTGATGCCTGTCACATCGGTCCAGGCCTGAAGCGCCTGGCGCGCCATATCCTGCCCGGCCTGCGTCAGGCCGGTCAGATCGACGGTCAGGGTATCACCGGGGGCGGCGTCGAATGCGTACGAGGTTCCGCCCCAATAGTCTTGCGTCAGCTGGTTGGCGATCTGATCCATCGTGAAAACCGGCAGGCTGCTGCTCGCGCTTTGGGAGCCCTCTGTCGCGGCAGGATCGTCGAGCACGAATTCCTCCGCCAAGGGCGTGAACGCGAAGCGCTCCTCAATTATTTCAGGTTGTTCCCGCAGATTGGCGGCCACGGGACTGTCCGGGGCGGCGTCGAACGCATGAAAATTCCCGCCCCAATCACCGGGCGTCAGCTGGTGGGCCATCTGACCCATCGTGAAAACCGGCACATTGCCGTTGGCAGTCTGGGAGCTTTCTTTCCGGGCAGGATCATCGAGCACGAATTCGTCCGCCAAGGTCATGAACGCGAATTTGTCTTCAATCATTTCGAAACCCTCGCGCAACTTGACGGTCGGGTGTCCGTGAATTGGTCGGGCCGAATGGTCGCGTTGCCTGGGCCGGCCAAGCGCCGCGACCGCGCCAGCTGGCGCAGTCAAATTTACTCATCTCTCACCACACAGGTCCGACAAATAACGAACCACGCACCGGCCAGCCCCCTCGCCCCGCGCGATAAAAAGAATTTACACCGATAAATCTGAAACAATCCTTACCAGGATCGCGGATACGCGCTTAATTTAGCAACAATGCAATCGACGTGTCATCGCCGCCAGCGGCGAAGCGTTTGACCGGGTTCCAGCTTTGGCGTCAATTCAACACGTTGGCCCGGTTTTGTGATCGACCCGTCGGTTCGACCGGCGATGATTCGCGCCGCCTCGCGACCTATTTCGATCCGGCAGGCATCCATCGTGGCAAGCTTTTGTGGCAGCCCGTCCAGAAGTTCAACGCCATTAAATCCGGCCAGCCCCAGGTCGGCAGGAACGGCGATGCCTTGATCAATACAGTAAAGCAGCCCGCCCGCCCCGATCATGTCGTTTGAAAAATACAGAAAATCGAGGTCCTCAGACCGCTTGAGAATTGTCGCGGTCATTTCGCGCCCCTTTGCCAGCGCCGAACCACCAGAGTAAAATTCCTGGTCCATAACTTCGATGCCTTCCTTGGCCAGCGCCTCGGTAAAGCCTTCGAAGCGTTTGCGGGCCCGGTGATCCAGGGGCATCTTGGTGCCTAGAAAGCCGATATTCTGGTATCCGGATTTGACGATCGCGCGCGCCATCTCGCGCCCGGCACGGCGGTGGCTGATGCCAACCATCGCATCGATCGGTTCGCCGTCGACATCCATAATTTCAACCACAGGCACGCCGGCGGCCCGAAGCATCGCACGGCTGGCCTCGGTATGTTCGAGCCCGGCAATAATCACGCCCGAGGGCCGCCACGACAGCATTTCGAACAGCACCTGTTCTTCTTTCTCGGGCAGATAATTCGTCACCCCGACGACGGGTTGCAAGGGCGTGTCGTCCAGTCCCTCGGAAATCCCAGTCATCACCTCGGGAAAGACCATATTCGAAAGGCTTGGAATAATGACCGCGACCAGATTGACCCGACTGGACGCCAGCGCGCCTGCGATCTTGTTTGGCACATAACCCAGCGATTTGGCCGCCTTCAGAACCTTTTCGCGGGTCGCATCCGAGACGTCGCCGCGATTGCGAAGAACCCGACTGACCGTCATCTCGCTGACGCCCGAGGCTTCAGAAACATCGCGAAGCGTCAGCGGGCGCCTTGGCGGGATTTCGATCTCGTCGCTCATCGGAATGATCTTTTTGTCAGTCATGGAATTTCGCCACCAACAATGCCCCTGGCTGTCTTTGATTTGCGGCATCGTTACCGCTAACCGTCCCTGGCGCAAGCGCGTGCGCCAGGGTCATTGCCATATAGCCCCGAACGCGCGAAAAGAAGGCGCGGGCCTCGTAGCTCAGAGGATAGAGCAACCGCCTCCTAAGCGAAAAACCCCCTTATTCATACCAACTCATACACCATCTTTACCATTGAATTGCCGTTATCTTATTGGTATTTGCGTCACCATACAGCCTCATGCCGAACGCTGTTATGCACGACATATGCGAGACAAAAAGAGACAAAGTTGAAAATTCACCTTACTGACCTAGCTATACGCAAATTCCCCAACCCCGCCAAGGGCAACATAAAATACTGGGACACGAAAACCCCAGGCTTCGGGGTCAGGTGCACAGCACAAACCAAGTCCTTCATGGTTATGTATGGGAAAGACCGGAAACTTAAAACACTTGGCCGTTATCCAGAATTGACACTCTCAGAAGCCCGTAGGGCGGCCATCAAGGTTTTTTCCGGCGCAGGCGACACCAAACCCGTAACCGGCCTTAGAGACGCTTGCGAGGCGTATTTAGCTGATTGTGAAGGACGATTGAGGGCAACGTCAGTCAAAGCCTATC
Source organism: uncultured Boseongicola sp. (assembly GCA_964194845.1). Lineage (GTDB taxonomy): Bacteria > Pseudomonadota > Alphaproteobacteria > Rhodobacterales > Rhodobacteraceae > CAXMNX01. Next base: position 1,526 of record CAXMNX010000058.1, on the reverse strand, counting down.
ATTCCGTCCTACAACACGCGTCCGACATACGCATTGACCAAGCCAACAAAAGCACAGTCAAGGTTGTGACTGCACATGAAATCAAGACATACAAAGCATTATTCAACTGGCTGGTGCGAACCGAGGTCTATGACCGCAACCCGTTTTTACATCTAACCGCCAAGTTCAATAAGCGAGAGCGTGTTCTTTCCAATGATGAAATCAAGACACTTTGGCACTACGACCACCAACCCTACACCACCATACTCAAACTCCTACTTTTAACCGGCCAACGCCGGTCACAAATATGGAAGTTCCAGCCCGAGTGGGTGAAAGAGAATACAATCGTATTTCCCGCCGAAATTATGAAAAATGGTGAGAGCCATACTATACCGCTCTGCCCACTAACTGAGCAGTACCTACAGCCGTTCAGTTTCAATGGGTGGAGCAAAGCCAAGGTTCGCCTGGACAAACATACCGGCCTTGCAGACTGGACGGTGCATGACTTGCGTAGAACGTTTGCTACGGTCCACGCTCAGCTTGGCACACCAATTCATGTGGTGGAAACTTTGCTTGACCACCGCTCTGGTTCCATCTCTGGCGTTGCTGCCATCTATAATCGGTATAATTACCTCAAAGAAATGCGCACTGCCCTTGAAATTTATGAGCAACACATACAGGCTATCATCGCTTAGGCATTCGTTAACCTGAGCCATCGGTGGCTCCTTTTTTGGAGTTTTCCGATGAAGTTGCTATCAAAAAAAGAGGTGCGTGACCGTACTACTTACAGCTTTGCCCATATCGACCGACTTGAGAAACAAGGGTTGTTTCCCACTAGGGTACGGCTTGGGTTTCGAGTGGCGTGGGTGGAAAGTGAGATTGATGAGTGGATACGCAATCGTATCTTTGAACGTGATGCACTTGACGGCTCTTGAAAGAGAGCGGGGCTGGTTTCACCGCCAGCCCCAACTCGCTCTTGCTCTGGCAAACTAATGTGTAGTAACTGCTCTACAATTCAAACTGGAGGATTAAATGTCTGTACTCGACCAAATTAAAAAACTCGACGAGCAGAAGGCAAAGCTGCTTGCTGATGCGAAAAAGGAGTCTCTTGCATCCGCTGAGAAAGCAATAGCTGACCTTAACTCACTTGGCTTCAACTACAAACTGGTACTAGACGGTGGCACTACCCGCCGCACTGGTATTCGCAAAAAACTCTTGGCCGTTATCAAAAAGACTAATGGCATTGCTACTTCCGACATTCATTCTGCTATGAATGCAGATGACAAGAAAGCAAAGCAAAGCGTTTCCAACGCACTTGCCGCACTCAAGAAGTCCGGCACTGTTATCGCCAAGGATGGCGTATACAAGGTAGCTTCCTAACCGGAGCTACTATTTCTTTATACATAGTATGTATACCTAATGTATGTATATCCATATGTACAACCATACCTACTCATACCGTGTCACAGTCCGTCCGTGCAAGACACGACTTCACCCCCTCAACTTTATCTTAATAAAGCTAGAGTCCATAAAAGACACACACACTG
>CAXMNX010000057.1:0-30221 GCA_964194845.1 uncultured Boseongicola sp. | reverse complement strand
GCTGTCGATTGAATCGTAGCTCTGAAATTCGCCAAACTGCTTGGTGATCGCCGCCGTCAATGTCGTCTTGCCATGGTCAACGTGACCAATCGTGCCGATGTTCACATGCGGTTTCGAACGGTCAAACTTTGCCTTCGCCATAGCCCTTGTCGCCTCTAAGTGGGTCAGATGTCGGGGGCACCTAGGTCATCAGGGTGGGAAAATCAAGCGTCAGTTGGCATCCGGGACATCTTCGGGCGCGGCGATGTCGGGGGCGGGCGTTTTGATATCATAAGGCACGCGCACCTGTCCCGGCTTCGGCGCAAACCACTCAGGGTTGTCGCGCAGCCACGCTTCGATCTTGCGCGCGGCATTGGCCGAAAGGTTCGCCAGCTGTTCTTCCGGTCCGCGGACAAGACCGGAACCCAGAAACGGCACGGTATTGCTAAAGCCTTCGCCCGCCTGAATGCGCTTGGGTTCCTCGTTCAGCTTTTCCCGGGTCGAATTGTCAAAGACTGTCACGTCCAAAAGCATGACCGAGCTTGGTGCGTAGATAACCGGGATGCCGGGCTGGGCCAAAACGACGCCGCCAACAACGATGCCAAGATGGTAAAGGCCATCGCCGTCATAGCGGCGAAGCCGTTTGGCAACGGCGTTCTGAACCGCCGCTTCCATCTGGATTTCGGTGAACTCGCGCGAGAACGGGCCGCTTACCGTATCGTCGGCAATCGCGATGTTGTGGCCCAGGCGAAACTCGCCAAGTGGCTCAGGTGGAAGCGACAGGTCTTCGTCGGCAGCACAGCCCGCCAGCAGCAACGCGGCAGCTACAACCACACATGCTCGTATCATCCCGATCGCCTCCCAACCGCCTTTGGTGGGGATTACCGTGCGAAGCCCGCCGCCGCAAGTTAGTGCGTTTCTGGTTTAGGCGGAATTGAAAACCGCACTAGTCGCAGGTCGCTTTGATGATGTCGAAGTCTGCGTCTGAAATCACCGGGCGCGGATCGTCAAGCTGATCGCCCACCGCGCGCGCATTGGCGATGCGGTCACCAAGCGAGGGGTGACTGACGAAGTGCGCAATCAGACCATCGCTGTCGCCATATATTTTGCGAAGCCGCTGGAAGAGATCTGCCAGCGCGGCCGCGTCGATATTTGCCGCGGTAAGCGCTTCGAAGGCATGGACATCCGCCGCAGCCTCGGCCTCGCGGCTGTAGCTGGCGTTAATCAGTTGCTCGGCGAGGATAAGAACAGCGCCGCCACCGGTGAAATCACCGAAGATCAGACCAAGAATGCCCACTGTTCCCGCCGACCGCAGCGCCAGCCTTGTCGGGTCGCGCGCCGCCACATGGCCGATCTCGTGCGATAATACCGCCGCCAGCTCGTCCGGGGTTTCTGCCGCGTCGATCATGCCCTGGAAGAAAACCACATGGCCGCCCGGTGCCGCGAATGCGTTGACCATCGGATGATCAAGCACGATCAGGGTCAGCGGGCCGTTGTAGCCGCCGCTGGCCGCCATGCGGGTCGCCATATCGTCCCACACAGCCTGCGCCTTGGAATTATCACAGCGAAGCGAACCGCCATCTTCGTCGCCGAAGAACAGTTCGAACTGCCGGATCGTGGCCGCGCCAAGGGCGGCCTCGCGTTCGGGCGGGATCAGGACGGCCAGCGTGTCGGCCAGGCGGGGCAGGATAACAAACAGGATCAGGCCGAACGCAACCAGCGCCGCGGCACCGCGACCCAAAACCTTCAGAGCGGTTCCTTTGAACACGTCCTTGCGATGCAGGTTGGGGCGGGAATGCCGGATCCAGTCGCGAAGCGACGGATCAGAGATGATCAGGCGTGCAGGATCGCGCGGGGCTTCGTCGTCGGTCGGTGCCAAGCGAGTGACGACCAGCGTATCGGGATCAGACTGGTCCGACAGCCCGCGCAAGTCGCCAAGCGGCCAGCGAAGCGGCAGCCCCTTAGCCTGGCCAGTGATCTCCAGCGTCGGCGGCGACTGCCAGTGGATTGTGACCGAAACGTCGTGACGGTTCGCGGTCCTGCCGTCAAAGAAAACGGCAGCAACTGGCCCGTCCGGGCGGCGCATCAGAAAGCGCCGCCAACATCCAGCGCATCGGCAAATCCTTCGGCATCCGCACCGCGATCAGCCTCGCGCTGTTCGATCTGGGCCAGTTCCGAGGCTTCTGGTGATCCGGTAACCCTGATGACGTGTCCGAGGATGCGCTGGGTGATCCAGGACAGCGTTAGCCCGTTGATCGTGATGAGGGCGAGGATGTAGAGAGCGGCTACGATCACGATGCCCGGGCCGATGCTTCCGCCACCAGCTATCAAGCCGGGAGCAACTGCGGCGAGGATCGCGCCAATCACGCCAAAAAGTATCGCGACGACGACGCCAACCGCGAGACCGCCAAATATGGCGATCTTAATGACATGACCGGTGCGCGGGGCAGTTCTGAAGCGCATCTGGTCGCCGAGGGTCTTGTTATGCGTGAGATACTCAAAGGACTTGATCCGGTAGTAGACAAAGCCGACGAGCGCCCAGACATAACCTGCGGCCATTGTCAGCAATGCGAATTGGATGGAACTGTCAGTTGCCGCGATCACGGCCGCGAGAACGACGAAAGCCGCGCCGACGAACAGATGCTTCATGGCCGGATAGAGTTCAGTCCACTTGCCTTCCTGGTGAAATTTCGCGGAGCCATACCAGCTGCGGTCGGTCACGAATTTTTCCAGCTTGAAGGTTTGCAGGGGCAAAAGCAGGCCAAGCGTCACGATGGTCAGCAACTGAAACCCGAGCGCGCGGATGGCATAGCCCCAGGCCGCAGGTTCGGCGCCGAAGCGAATGCCGCGCCAGCGCGTGCGGGCGAGTTTGTAGCGGCGCGCACGGTACCTGGCAAAATACCAAAGCGGCATGATCGCCAGAACTGTCAGATAGAAAGCTGCCATCTGCGCGATGGCTTCTTCAACACTTTCCGGTTCAACCGCAAAGATATTCAGCCCGAAATAGAACAGCACCATTTGAACCAGACCGAGATAAACGCCGAGGATGACAACCGCGACGAGGAAGCCGAGGAATTTCTCAAGCCCGGTCCCGGTATATTCGAATGTGTCGCCGCCTGCCGACGCCGATGACCAGATGTATTTCCTGATCCGCGTCTTGGCCCAGAAGCGGTAAATGCCAAGTGTCAGAACGGTCAGAAGCGATGTTTTGAAATAGAGCTTAAACAGTGAATTTGCGTTACCTGAATAGGAGCCCTTCAGGCCAGCTGAAATATCGGTCATCAAATGTCCTTTTCTGCTCGGCAATCCTTTTTCGAAGGGTCAAACCCCAAAATTATGGTGAAAATTTGTTATCCTGCGGGAATCCACGCGGCGCCATACGGCCGGCACTTGCGCGCGCGCCCTGCCATTCTTCCAATTCGGTCACCGTTCGGGTGCGGCCCGCCGGATCAAGCCACGTGAGCCCCTCGTCCAGCAAAAAAGTGCGCGCATCACTGAGGCCGCCGTCTTTGTATTTTTGCAGGCGGACGCCTTTGCCGCGCGACATTTCCGGCAAGTCGGCGACAGGAAATATCAGCAACTTTCGGTTCTGGCCAACGACAGCCATATGGTCGCCCGCGACGGGGCGGCACACCGCAGCGCGGGTATCGCCCTTGACGTTCAGCGCCTGTTTCCCGGCGCGGGTCTGCGCGACAATCTCATCCTCCGGCACGACAAACCCGTCGCCGGCGCTTGAAGCCACCAGCAATTTCTGACCAGGCGTATGGATGAAAATTGCGACAATCTCGGCCTCGTTCGGCAAATCGATTATCAGGCGGAGCGGCTCGCCCATGCCCCTGCCGCCCGGAAGGCTGGATGCTGAAAGCGTGTAGAACCGCCCATTTGACCCGAATACCAGCAGCCGATCCGTTGTCTCGGCGTGAAACAGGTGGCTTGGACCGTCGCCGTCTTTGAACTTAAGCGCGCGGCTAAGATCAATGTGGCCGGTCATCGCGCGTATCCAGCCCATCTGGCTGCAAACCACCGTCACCGGCTCTTTGTCGATCATCGCCTCAAGCGGCACGTCTTCAACTTCGCCCGCTTCGGCAAAAGCTGTCCGCCGCGCGCCGCCTTCGGCACTTTTACCGAAGGTTTTCTTCACTTCGCGCAACTCTGCGACGATCCGATCCCATTGCCGCTCTTCGTTTTCAAGCAAATCCTCAAGTTCTGCCCGCTCGATCAATAGATTGTCGTACTCGCGGCGAAGCTCGATTTCCTCAAGGCGACGCAAGGCGCGCAGGCGAATATTAAGAATTGCCTCGACCTGAACTTCGCTCAGGTCACCTTCGCCTTTCGGCGGGCTGACATAATCCACCTCGGATGTGGCGCGCACAAGATCACGCGACCAGTCCTCGCGCATCAGGGCCACTTTCGGGTCGTCGTCGTAGCGGATGATGTCGATCACGCGATCAAGGTGCAGAAAGGCGGTTATGAACCCTTCCAGCACCTCAAGACGGTGATCAATCTTGTCCAACCGGTGCTGCGACCGCCTTTGAAGAACGTTGCGCCGATGGTCCAGAAACGCGCGAAGCACTTCCTTCAGCGAACAGACCTTGGGCGTCAGGCCGTCGATCAACACGTTCATATTCAGGCTGAACCGGGTTTCCAGATCGGTGCTTCGAAACAGCATGTTCATCAAGACATCGGGATCGACGTTGCGCGAGCGCGGCTCTAGCACGATACGAATGTCTTCGGCGCTTTCGTCGCGCACATCTGCCAGGATCGGCACTTTCTTTGTCTGAATGACCTCGGCGATCTTCTCGATCAGGCGCGATTTTGGCACCTGATACGGGATCTCGGTCACAATGATCTGCCATTGCCCGCGCCCAAGGTCTTCGACGCCCCATTTCGCCCTGACCCGGAACCCGCCGCGCCCGGTTCGATACGCCTCGGCAATCGCCGCCGGTGGTTCAACCACGACACCGCCAGTTGGAAAATCCGGGCCCGAAACCATTTCGATCAGGGTGTCGTCGCGCACATGTTCGCTGTTTTGCTTTTTCGCCAGGTGGATGCAGGCGTCGCACAATTCGTCGAGATTGTGGGGTGGTATGTTGGTTGCCATGCCCACCGCAATGCCGGACGAGCCGTTGGCGAGAAGATTTGGCAATGCGGCGGGCAGAACCACAGGTTCGTCCAGCGTGCCGTCATAGTTTGGGCGGAAGTCGACCGCGTCTTCGGTCAACCCGTCCATCAGCGCCTCGGCAGCGGCGGTCAGACGTGCTTCGGTATACCGTTCAGCGGCTGGATTATCGCCGTCGATGTTGCCGAAATTTCCCTGCCCGTCGACCAGCGGATAACGGACGTTGAAGTCCTGCGCCAGACGCGCCATCGCGTCGTAGATCGCCTGATTTCCATGCGGGTGGTAATTGCCCATAACATCGCCGGAGATCTTGGCCGATTTGCGAAATCCGCCCGTGGGTGACAGCCTAAGTTCCCGCATTGCATAGAGAATTCGGCGGTGAACCGGCTTCAAACCGTCACGCGCATCGGGAAGTGCGCGGTGCATGATCGTCGAAAGTGCATAGGTCAGATAGCGTTCGCCAATGGCTCGGCGAAGCGGTTCGGCCAGAAGCGAAGGGCCGATATTGGGGTTGTCGGGGGCTTTAGCCATAGATGATGTGTAGCCTTGGCCGCCAAAAGCGTAAAGTGCAGAACTGACGCAATGTTCCGGCTTTTCCCCGGGACTCTCGCAACCCGAATCGTATAAGAAAGATCCCCACAGGGATGAGTGCCAAATCGTCGTTCCAGGGGAATGCTGCCATGTTGAAACTCATTGTGGCCACTGTGGCCGCCATCGTCGCCGTTTTGCTCGTCTTCGGCGACGAGGGACGTCGCGTGGAAGCGTCGCAAAGCGAACGCGGACCTGCGTTCAAGTTTTCCTTTGCCGCATTCATTCCGCAGTCGGACGAGATTAAAGCCGTCGAGCTGGCACCGGCTTCGGCGTTGTCTGACCACGAGGCCGTGAGATTAGCAATCGAAGCCGGAGAATTGCTTCGCGCAGAGCGGAGCGGCGTCAATGGCGGCGACATCGTGACGACCGCTTCGACAGTCACGCCGGTCGCCCGAAGCGACAGCATGGCGACGGGTTTTTGGTATGTCAGCGCCGCCCGCGTGAACCTGCGCGAAGGCCCTGGAACCGGAAATGCCGTGGTCGCGCGCCTGACCATTGGCACCGAGGCTGAAGTTTTAAGCGACACCGCCGCCGACTGGATCGAAATTCGAACGGCGGACGGCACGGCGGGCTGGATCTCATCGAAATTCCTGACGGAAACAGCGCCGGGTTAATTGATTTCAGGCGGGCGAGCCTTGGGGATACGTCGGCCAATCCTTTGGAAATGTTACCCAATCGTGCTTTTCTTCGGTCCAGATGGCGCGAATTGGTATTGGCGGTGGCGTATCAAAATCCCCCACCGGAACCCCAATGTAATCGGGCCGCATTTCCAGCGTCCAGAATAATGTCGAGCCGCAGCGCGGACAAAAGATATTCTCCAGCCGCCGACCAGAGTCTGCCACACGAGCCCAACTTTGCCGCTCGCCGCTGACGGTCACGGCGTCCTTGCGGAAATAGGCACCGGTGCCAAATGGCGAGCCGCTTCGTTTTTGACAGGCGCGACAGTTGCACGCGATGACAAATTCCGGGTCGTCAATCGCCTCGAGAACCAGCGAGCCGCATTGACACGAGGCATTGTGCGTTGCCATGTCCAACCTCCAGATTTTGAGGAAACGTAGATGGCGGGCAGCGAGAGATCCATCCTAATAACCGGCGCGGCAAGCGGCATTGGCTTGGACGCGGCCCGGACATTTGCTTCGCGAGGCTGGCATGTATTCGCGGCTTGCCGGAAACCTGAGGACGCAGCCCGGCTTTCAGAGAATGGGCTGGACGGACTTTATCTGGACTATGAGGACCGGGACGGTATCGCGGCGGCGGTTGAGTACGTTCTGAGCGCGAACGACGGAAGGCTGGACGCGCTTTTTAACAACGGCGCATATGCAATTCCGGGCCCGATCGAAGACCTGTCGCGTGACGCCATGTCGGCTATATTCAACGCAAATTTGCTGGGCTGGCACGATCTGACCGTGCAAGTGCTTCCGACAATGCGCGCCCAGGGCCACGGTCGCATTGTGAATTGTTCGTCGGTGCTGGGGCTGGTTTCCACGCCTTATCGCGGATCATACAGCGCCACAAAATTTGCGCTTGAAGCATGGGCGGACGCGCTTCGAATGGAAATGACAGGCACTGGAATACACGTTTCGCTTATCGAACCCGGCCCGATCGACACCAATTTTCGCAAGAACGCCGTTAAGCAGTTCGAAAAATGGGTCGACTGGGAAAAATCACCGCGCGTCAACGAATATCGGGATGGGCTGCTCGACCGGCTTTACAATGGTACCGGCTCCAGCACATTCATGCTTCCGCCAGCGGCGGTTACAAAGAAATTGATCCACGCCGTCGAACATCCGCGGCCAAAAGCGCGGTATTTCGTGACGGTTCCCACGTTTGGTGCCAACATTCTTCGCCGACTGTTGCCAACAGCCCTGCTTGACAAAGTGCTGGTTCGCGGCTGACCGTCGCAGTCATTCGAAACTAGGTACGCAATGCTTCGGGATCCGCTTTTCATAGTCGTCGTCATCGCCGTTATGATCGTGCTTGGCATTCTGCTGACTGGCATAGGCGGGTTCGCCAAAGGCGGTGATTTCAACAAAAAGCACGCCAATCGCATCATGCGATACCGGATCTATGCGCAATTTATTGCGGTTGCGCTGATCCTCGTCTTCGTGTTGCTACGAGGATCTGGAGAGTAAACGATGGTCGTTCTGAACAAGATTTACACAAAAACCGGTGACGCCGGTGAAACAGCACTTGGCAATGGCACGCGCGTTGAAAAGCATTCGCTTCGCGTGTCAGCTTACGGAACAGTTGACGAACTGAATGCCACGGTTGGCATGGCGCGCCTTGTGGCGAATGGTGATACTGACAATCTTCTGTCGCTGATCCAGAACGACCTGTTTGATCTTGGTGCCGATCTTTGCCGCCCCGATATGGAAAAGGACGATAAAGCCGGGTATCCGGTGCTGCGTATGACCGCCGCACAGACCAAACGTCTGGAAAGCGAGATTGACGCAATGCTGGAACGGTTGGAACCTTTAAGGTCGTTCATTTTGCCAGCCGGTTCGCCGCTGGCCGCGCAGCTTCACGTTTGCCGGACAGTGGCGCGTCGTGCAGAACGCCTGACCGTGGAATTGGCGGCGGTCGAAGCGGTCAACAAAGCGGCGATCACCTATCTGAACCGTCTGTCGGACTGGTTTTTCTGTGCGGCACGAATAGCAAATGACGACGGGGGCGCGGATGTTTTGTGGCAGCCCGGTGCCAACCGCGACTAGCTTGCCGGCTCCCACAGCTCGATCGGGTTGCCCTCGGGGTCGTGGATGCGGGCAAACCGACCGACGCCTTGCATCGTTTCTTCGCGCGTTATCTCGATATCGGCGCGGCGCAGTTGCGCAAGCATGGCGTCCAGGTCACTGACACGAAAATTCACCATGAACCGGCGATCCGCGGGGAAATAATCCGTGTCGGCGGCAAAGGGCGCAAACACGGTCACGCCTTCGGACGATACCCACGGCGGCGTTTCCATGTCGGTCGGCGCCGGGCTAACGCCCAAATTCTTAGCATACCATTCGGCAAGTGCTGTGGGATCTTCAGCGCGAAAGAAAATCCCGCCCACGCCCAGAACCTTTTCCATGATACGATCTCCACTAATTTCGCCTGATCATAGCATGCCATGATATGAACGCGGCGTATCCAGCCCAATCCGCGTCGATTTTGCACTATTTTCCCAAGCCCGGCTTCGCTACACCCACGGGGAAATGGCGGGGGGCTGTCCCCTGCGGACCAAGGAGTTTGCGCAAATGAAGGTGCTTGTGCCTGTCAAACGCGTGATCGACTACAACGTGAAAGTTCGCGTAAAGGCGGACGGATCCGGCGTCGATCTTGCGAACGTGAAAATGTCGATGAACCCGTTTGACGAGATTGCGGTTGAAGAGGCCATTCGCCTGCGAGAGGCCGGAAAGGCCGACGAAGTGATCGCGGTATCCATCGGGGTCAGGCAGGCGCAGGAAACCCTGCGGACCGCGCTGGCCATGGGTGCCGACCGGGCAATCCTGATCATTGCCGCCGACGACGTTCACACCGATATCGAGCCGCTGGCGGTTGCAAAGCTGTTGAAAGCTGTGTGCGACGAAGAGCAACCCGGTCTGGTGCTTTGCGGCAAGCAGGCGATTGACAACGACATGAACGCGACCGGCCAGATGCTGGCCGCGTTGACAGGACGGGCTCAGGCGACCTTTGCGTCAGAGCTTTTAATCGACGGCGAAAGCGCCACGGTTACCCGCGAAGTCGATGGCGGATTGCAGACGATCAGGGTCAAGATGCCGGCGATAGTGACGGTCGACCTGCGCTTGAACGAGCCACGCTATGCGTCGTTGCCGAACATCATGAAGGCGAAGAAAAAGCCCTTGGATGAAAAAACACCTGCCGACTATGGCGTCAACGCTTCGCCACGGTTGCAAATCGTCACCACCACCGAGCCCGAGACGCGAAAAGCTGGCGAGATTGTTGGTTCCGTCGATGAGCTTGTGGCGAAACTCAGGGAAGTGGGGGCCATCGCATGAGTGTTCTTTTGCTTGGAGAAGTGAACAGCGGCGAGTTGTCACTGGATGCAACCGCTAAAACTGTCACGGCGGCCAAAGCGCTGGGTGACGTGACAGTTCTTTGCGCCGGGGCGTCTGCGGCCGCGGCTGGTGACGCTGCTGCAAAAATTGATGGCGTGTCGAAAGTGCTGGTGGCCGAGGATCCGTCGCTTGGGCACCGGTTGGCCGAACCGACCGCCGCGCTGATCGTTTCGCTGGCGGGCGACTATACCCACATCGTCGCGCCCGCGACCACGGACGCCAAGAATGTCCTGCCACGGGTCGCAGCGCTTCTGGATGTGATGGTCATAACGGATATCTCTGCCGTCGTTGATGGCGACACGTTCGAGCGCCCGATCTATGCAGGCAACGCCATCCAGACAGTGAAATCCGTCGATGCCACCAAAGTCGTCTCGATCCGCACGTCGACATTTGATGCAGCGGGCGAGGGCGGGAACGCACCTATTGAGACCATTTCAGCGGTCGAAAACCCGGGCCTTTCCGAATGGGTCGAGGACAAGGTCGCCAAAAGCGACCGCCCGGAACTGACGTCTGCCGGGATCGTTGTGTCAGGTGGTCGTGGCGTGGGATCGGAAGATGACTTTGCGCTGATCGAGAAGCTGGCAGACAAGCTTGGTGCGGCTGTGGGCGCGTCGCGCGCAGCGGTTGATTCCGGATATGCCCCGAACGACTGGCAGGTCGGTCAGACCGGCAAGGTAGTTGCACCCGATCTTTATGTTGCCGTCGGTATTTCCGGCGCAATTCAGCACCTGGCGGGCATGAAGGATTCCAAGGTTATCGTCGCGATCAACAAAGACGAAGAGGCGCCGATCTTCCAGGTCGCCGATTATGGTCTGGTTGCGGATTTGTTCAGCGCGGTTCCCGAACTTATCGAGAAGCTCTGACCGGTCGATCTTTTAGAAGCGGCGCGTCGGGCTGCCCGGCGTGCCGTTTTCCGTCTGGATCGCCGATTGTTCTTGCCAGTGCCGCCGCCACTTCGCAATGAAACGTTGGCCCCGGCATCGCTGCGGCCGCCTGTTTTTCCGAAACATGATACTGTTTCCCGCGCAGACCTTCGGCGCGGGACGCTTGGCTTGCCACTACTTCGACTATTCCGCCGATACATGGCGACAATTCCTCAAGCATGTTGCGGTCGACAAAAAGCGGATCAAGGCCATTTGCCGTATTCGATGGGCCTTCGGGTTTTCTGTCGGACATCCACAGCAACAGGCGTTCACCGTCGATTGAACCGAGAATTGCCCGCATTCGCTGAACCCACGCAGATTTCAATTCAATGACCAGATCGTCAAATGCAGGATGTCGTGCTTTTTCCAGTGCTGTAAGAAGATGGCCGGTGAAATTGAAATCGGTAAAGTCGACGTCAGAAAACATATCCTTCATGCGTCTGGATGCACCGACAAACCGGTCGTTTCGTCTGGGATGAACCGAATAGTACCGGTTCGACATGTTCTGGGCGCCCAGGACTTGTACCACGGTCAATTGTGCCTTCGAGGCGATATCAAGAATAACCGGATTGTCAGCGATAAGGCTTAATCCGGCGTGCATGACCCCCAGATTGACGACCGGCACGTCAACTTCGGCCTGTAGAAGATCGGCAAACGGATGTGCGACGAACTTGCCAAATGCCTCGCTTCCGCCGACGATCGCGACATAAGCCTCGTCCAGTTGCTGCGCTGGTCCGCGAAACGCAATGCGCGACGCACCATGGCGCCATGGTTTGTAGTTAATGACCGTTTCTGATTGGTTGTTCAGCGTCACAGCAAATCAACACATTAATCCTCAGCCTGCCAAGAGATTCGCTGATCGACGTTGAGAATTGCCTAAACCACGCATTTTAACGATCGTGCGGGCGCCCGCGCCACTTGCACCTCGTTCCGGCGTCCGCCTATGGTCTGGCCGAGCGCGAAAGGGCCTGACATGGAAATTCAATCTGTTGGAGTGATCGGTGCGGGCCAGATGGGCAATGGCATCGCGCATGTTCTTGCAATTGCCGGTTTTGACGTCCTGATGACCGACATCAGCGAAGACGCCCTTGATCAGGCATTGTCGATCATCAAAGCCAACATGGATCGGCAGGTTGCGCGGGAAAAGATATCGACGGCGGACCGCGACGCGGCCTTGCCGCGGATCAAATTGACGAAGACGCTGACCGACCTTGGCCAGACGGACCTGATTATCGAGGCCGCGGCCGAGCGTGAAACGGTAAAAGCGGCGATTTTCGAAGACCTTTTACCACATTTGAAACCCACTACGATTTTGACATCGAATACATCGTCAATCTCGATCACCCGGCTTGCCAGCCGCACCGACCGCCCGGAAAAATTCATGGGCTTCCATTTCATGAACCCGGTCCCTGTGATGCAGCTGGTCGAACTGATCCGAGGGATCGCGACCGATGACGCGACTTATCAGGCCTGTCTTGTCGTCGTCAAAAAACTCGGGAAAACCGCTGCAAGTGCCGAAGATTTTCCGGCGTTTATCGTCAACCGCATCCTGATGCCGATGATCAACGAAGCTGTGTACACGCTCTACGAGGGCGTGGGGTCGGTACAATCCATCGATTCCGCGATGAAGCTTGGCACCAATCATCCGATGGGGCCGCTGGAACTGGCCGATTTCATCGGGCTGGACACCTGCCTGGCGATCATGAACGTGCTGCACGAGGGTCTGGCGGACACGAAATACCGCCCCTGCCCGCTTTTGACCAAATATGTCGAAGCCGGATGGCTGGGCCGAAAAACCGAGCGCGGATTTTACGACTATCGCGGCGAAACACCGGTTCCAACGCGCTAAGGCGTAACCTAAATTCCTTCGCCGAACTTGTCTGCAACCAGTGCGGCGATCGCGTCGGCCAGTTCGGCGGCTGCGGGTCCGTGGGTTTCAACTTCGATTGTCGACCCATTTGACGCCGCCAGCATCAACAACCCCATGATGCTGTCGCCCAAAGCCGACATTCCGTCTTTTGAAACATCCGCCTCGGCGTCAAACTCCTCGACCAGCTCGACCAGCTTTGCCGAAGCGCGCGCGTGCAGTCCTTTAACGTTGACGATGGTAAGCGAGCGGTTAACGCGATCAGACATTTATTCCCTCAGGTCAGCCGTCAAAACAGTCGATATATTTACGCCCTGCTGCCAGGGCGGCGTCAACTGCTTGCCCAAGCGGCTGGTGTCGCGACTTCACGAGTTTCACCAGCATCGGAAGATTTGCGCCGTATATGATCTTGCGGTCGTTGGGGCCACAGGCGCGCAAACTCAGATTGCATGGCGAACCGCCGAACATATCTGTGACCATGACCACGCCCTCACCGGTGTCCACGCCATCGGCGGCGGCGCATATCTCGGCCTGTTTGGCGACGCGATCGTGTTCCGGATCAATCGAGACCACGCGCACACCGGATTGTTTGCCCACGACATGCTCGACCGCAGCAAGATACTCCTGCGCCAAACCACCGTGCGCGACGATCACGATACCGATCACTTGCGTGTTCCCAGTTCGCCACGGCGATGCACAAAACCATGCCGTTCCAGCTCCCGATGGCGAGTTGACACTTGCCACCCGCTTGCTGCAAGGGCCTTGGCGGTCATTTCCGCAACGGCAACCGAACGGTGTTGCCCCCCAGTACACCCAAACGCCAGCGTCAGATAGGATTTGCCTTCGCTTTTGTAGGCCGGAAGCAGGCTTTCGATCAGGCCGAGCGTGCGCTCAAAGAAATCCGCGTATTTTGGGTCGGCGGTGACGAAATCCTGCACGGCCGGGGCCATCCCATCGCGATCCCGCAGTTTGGTTTCCCAGTGCGGGTTGGACAGAAATCGCACATCCAGGGCAATGTCGATGCCGCGCGGTAAACCGCGTTTGTATGAAAAACTCTCGACCGAAACCACCAGCCGCTCACCCGGTGCGGCATTCAGCAGACGGCCAATCTCGGCCTTCAGGTCGTGAACGGTGAGTTCGGATGTGTCGATCAGCATGTCGGCGCGCCCACGGATCGGTATGAGTAATTCCTGCTCGCGGGCAATCCCGATGTCGGGCGTCTCGGACGGTGCCAGGGGATGACGACGGCGGGTTTCCGAGTAACGACGGACAAGAACATCGGCCATACAATCCAGATAAAGCACATCCGCGTCGATGCCCGGGTTGGTTTCAAGATCATCCAGAAGTGCGACCATGGCATCGGACGAGAAATCACGGTTGCGCACGTCAATGCCCAGTGCAAGCGGCATACTGTGAGGCGGGCCGGCTAAAAGACGCTCGACAAGCGAAAACGGCAGATTGTCGATCACTTCAAAGCCCAGGTCTTCCAGCGCGTTGATCGCGGTCGAGCGGCCCGCGCCCGAGGGGCCAGTCACAAGAACCAGCCGCAAAGGGTCCGGGATTATGTGATCACCGTTGATGTCGTCCGTCATGGCGCGGCGCGCCCCCCGATTAGGTAAGCTACTAACATAGACGGGAAACTGGCGCTCTCAACCTTGCGAAAAGTCGGGAAAGCGACATTTGCGATCACAGTCTCGTGGTAATCCGGCAGGCGTTGGGTTTCCAACGTGGCCAGATCGACGACGGCGTTCAGGCGCGCGGGCCGAAATGGCGCTTTGATCAGGCCAAGGCCGCGCGCCTCGATCAGACCTTCCAGCTCTTTTGGTGCCGTCATCAGCACGCCATGGTCTTGCGACGCGGTGATCCGGACGCGATCGTCGGCGACAAGCGTGGCACCGAGGGCCATCAGTTCCAGCGCGAGCGATGATTTTCCCGCACCCGACGGGCCCTGGATCAACAGCCCTGATCGGCCGATTGCGACGGCAGAGGCATGGAGCACGACAGGGGCCATATCATTTCGCCCCAAGCGCTGCGTCAGACCGGAAGACCGACGACGAAACGCGCACCCAGCGGTTCCGACGTAACATCCGCGTCTGTCGGGCGAATGTTCTCGGCCCAGATCACGCCGCCATGTGCCTCGACGATTTGTTTCGAAATCGAAAGACCAAGACCGGAATTGTCGCCGAAGTGACTGACCGGGCGTTGGGTATAGAACCGGTTGAAGACCTTGGTCAGCGCCTGTTCGGGAATGCCGGGACCGGTGTCTTCGACGACCACCAAAACACGGTTTTCGCGCTTGCGCACCCAAACCCTGATCGCGTCGCCATCCTCGCAGAAGGATATCGCGTTGGTTATCAGGTTTACGAACACCTGTGCGAGGCGGCTTTCAAGCCCGTCGATTACAATCGGCTCGGACGGCATGTCGGTGATAAACTCGACGCCTTTGTCGCGGGCATCGTTGCCCAGGAAATCGCCGATATTGCCAATCATTTTCAACAGATCGAACTGATCTTCGTCTTCCTTGACAAGTTCGCTGTCCAGGCGAGACGCATTGGAAATATCGCTGACCAGGCGATCCAGCCGGACTGTGTCGTGTTCGATGACGTCCAACAGTTTGGCGCGATGATCTTCGCGCTTTATGCTGCGAAGCGACGAGACAGCCGACTGCAACGAGGCAAGCGGATTCTTGATCTCGTGCGACACATCCGCGGCGAATTGTTCGTTGGCATCAATGCGATCATATAGTGCTGCAACCATCCCGCGAAGCGCGCCCGAAAGTCGCCCAATCTCGTCCGGGCGTGCGGTCAGGTCGGGAATGCGCACGCGGTTCGGGCTGAACCGGCGCGAGTTTTTCTCGCGTCCTATTTCGGCGGCTGCGGCAAGATCCGAAAGCGGGTTGGCAATTGTCGAGGCCAATACAAGGCTCAACCCGATCGACACAAGGATCGCAATCACGAACATCTGCAAAACCTGTTCGCGTTCGGACCGCACCAACTGGTCAATCTCGCCCGCCGCACTTGCGATCGCGACAGCGCCGACGGGTGTTTCGCCTTGAACGATTGGGGTCGCGACGGTGAAGATTGTATTGCCGAAGATGTCGGTGGATGACTGGACCTTGGTGCCGCGTTCCAAGGCTGAAGCGACCAGTGACTTGACCAGCAATTCGTTGCCGGTCTGCACGGTTGGCCCTTCGTTGTCTTTACCAAATAGCCCTGAGACACTTTCCCAGACGCCGTTCAGGAAATCCGTGATGATCGTCGAACGATCATTGCGCGTCAGATTATCCACCGGGCTGGCGCGGCGTTCCTGGCCTACTGTCGAGGTGATAAGTTCACCCGACTGATCATAAACGAAAATTTCCACTGCCTTGGGGATTTGCAGCGCCGCAAGCGTGCCTTTGATGTCCAGCCCATCGCCGGTGCGCAGATCAACCGGCGCGTCTTTCGGTAGCTGCGCTTCGAAAAATCCCGAGATCAATTCGGCCTCGATGACCAGACCGCGTTCGCGCTGAAAGACCAGACTGTCGCGGAACGGATTCAGGAACAGAACCCCTGCCACAAGAACCAGGATTGCCAGAAGATTGAACGTGATAATCTTGCGGGCCAGCGGCGACCGGTTCATAGCGATAACGCAACGTCGGTCCCGCTTGGCCCGCGCTTCACTTTCTGCCGCCGCGTCTGGTCCGATCCAGTCTTCGCCCAGAACAACGTCGGCGTGCTTGGCTGGCTTTGCGCCCACCAGGTTCACCCCCGAAGAGAGCATTTACTCTTCGTTATAACGGTAACCGATCCCGTATAGCGTCTCGATTGCCGAGAAATCATCGTCGACCATCCTCATTTTCTTGCGAAGCCGCTTGATGTGGCTATCGATGGTGCGATCGTCGACGTAGACCTGATCGTCGTATGCCACATCCATCAGCTGGTCGCGGCTTTTGACAAAGCCCGGGCGCTGCGCCAGCGCCTGAAGCAGAAGAAATTCAGTGACGGTCAAAGACACGTCCCTGCTTTTCCAGGTCACCGAGTGCCGCAGCGGATCCATTCTTAGTTCGCCGCGGGTCATGACCTGCGCCTGATCAACCTCGCCTTCGACGTCGCCGGCAATTACTTCCTGCCGGCGTAGAAGTGCGCGAATACGCTCGACCAGAAGGCGCTGCGAGAAGGGTTTTTTGACATAATCATCAGCCCCCATGCGCAGACCCAAAACCTCGTCAATCTCATCATCTTTTGAGGTCAGGAAGATTACCGGCATCGCCGATTTTTGCCGAACCCGCTGTAACAGGTCCATGCCGTCCATGCGCGGCATCTTGATATCGAATACGGCCATATCTGGCAGTTTCTTGTTGAATGCATCGAGGGCAGCTTGCCCATCGTTATATGTCTCTACCTCGAAACCTTCGGCTTCAAGGGTCATTGAAACAGACGTCAGAATATTCCGATCGTCATCGACCAGTGCGATCCTGGACATAAGTGAATTCCTTTGCTGCTCTCTCGAACGCCTTATCAATGGCGCATTCTACGATGTCTTTTTTCGGGCATATTCGTGTCTGCCTTGCGGTAATTCAACAATAATCTGCGAATCATGGGTATTCGCCACGAAAATAGAACGTTGTTATGTTGAAATTCGGCTAATCCGCCACAGATCTGCCGGGTTGCCGCAGAATGATGGCGCTAAACCGGCAATTCCGGGCAGTTGGTTGCGCTAACTGTGCGCTCCTGTCCTGTTCACGGCTAAATTGGCCCGTCTATAAGCAAATCAGAAACGCAAGGATCGTATATTGGCGAAGGATAGCCAACAAAAGGGCAGGTGCATGACTGAAGGCCGGGTGAACCCAGATCAAACCCTCGACGCGCAAGGCATCAAAGGACTGGGATCAGTTTACTACAACCTGATGGAGCCCGATCTTATCCAGAAGGCGCTTTGCCTGGGTGAAGGCACCCTTGGCAAAGGCGGGACACTTTTGGTGACAACGGGCAAGTTTACCGGGCGGTCGCCCGACGACAAGCACGTTGTGCGGACAGCTTCTGTCGAGGATACAATCTGGTGGGATACCAACCGCCCGATGTCGGAAAAAGGTTTCGACCAACTTTACACCGACGTGATCGCCCACATGGGCGGGCGCGATTATTTCGTCCAGGATCTTTTTGGCGGCGCTGACCCTGCCCATCGGCTTGATGTGCGTGTCGTGACCGAACTTGCCTGGCATTCGCTTTTCATCCGCCACATGCTGCGCCGCCCCGAACGCGGCGAGCTTGACGGATTTGTCCCCGAGTTCACAGTGATCAACTCGCCATCGTTCCGCGCCGATCCAAAGCGGCACGATTGCCGATCCGATACCGTGATCGCCCTGAATTTCGACCGCAAACTGATCCTGATCGGCGGTACCGAATACGCGGGCGAAAACAAGAAGTCGGTGTTCACGCTTCTTAACTATCTGCTGCCCGAGCGCGGCGTAATGCCCATGCACTGTTCGGCCAACCACGCGCCTGGAAATCCCGTCGACACCGCCATATTCTTTGGCCTTTCCGGTACCGGCAAAACCACGCTTTCGGCTGACCCCGAACGTGTGTTGATCGGCGACGACGAACACGGTTGGTCGGCGCGCGGCACCTTCAATTTCGAAGGCGGGTGTTATGCAAAGACGATTAACCTCAGCCGCGATGCAGAACCTGAGATATTCGATACGACGACCAAGTTCGGGACCGTCATCGAAAACATGGTGTATGACCCCGAGACCAAGGCGCTGGATTTCGAGGATGACAGCCTGACCGCCAACATGCGCTGCGCTTATCCGCTGCACTATATTTCGAACGCTTCGAAAACGGCCGTCGGCGGACATCCCAAGAACATCGTCATGCTGACCTGCGACGCATTTGGGGTGCTGCCGCCGATTGCACGGCTTTCGCCGGCGCAAGCGATGTACCATTTCCTGTCCGGCTTCACGGCCAAGGTTGCCGGGACCGAGCGTGGTGTCACCGAACCGCAACCGACGTTTTCGACCTGCTTTGGCGCACCGTTCATGCCGCGCCGCCCGGAGGTCTACGGCGAGCTTTTGCGTGGCAAAATCGCGTCCCACGGTGCCACCTGCTGGCTGGTCAACACCGGCTGGACCGGCGGCGCATACGGCACCGGCAGCCGGATGCCGATAAAGGCAACGCGCGCGCTTCTGAGCGCCGCACTGGACGGGTCACTGGAAGACGCAGACTACCGCAAGGACAAGAATTTTGGCTTCGAGGTTCCGACCCACGTGCGCGCCAGCGCGGTGCCGGATATCTTGCTGGACCCGCGCCGGACATGGGATAACCCTGACGCCTATGACCGGCAGGCCGCCAAGCTTGTGGCGATGTTTGCGGAAAACTTCGCTAAATACGAAAGCCATATCGACGATGATGTAAAAGCGGTTGCGATCGGGTGAATTGAGGTCGCCTAGCCCATAAGACCGCGACGGATCAGGTTCAGCCCGCCAAGCACCAACACAAAGAGCGTTGCGCGCCGGAATTTCGCCTGGCTTAGGCGGTCCTGAACCACAAAGCCCAGGGCAAATCCAAGCACCGCCGGGACGACCAGCATTGCCGACAGTTTTGCGGTTTCGGCATTCAGCACACCCGAACGCAAATGCGCCAACGTCAACATGACCGCACCGGCGCCATAAACGACGCCCTGAACACGCATCTGTTCGACCTTGGGCGTCCGAAGTGCTGTCAGATACATCACAGTTGGCGGCCCCCAAACGCCCGATATACCGCCGAAGCTACCGGCAAAGGCACCCAGCCCCAATTCCATCCGACGCCGGTTTCGGGGATCAAATGTCAACTCCCAACCGGCCAGTTGCAGGGCCGCAAATATCGTCACCGGAATACCAAGCACCAGAAACATCGTGTTGTCCGGCAATCGCGTTACCAGCTGCGCGCTGAAGCCTAGGCAAACCATCAGGATCGTCAGATATCGCCAGTGGCTTTGGACCGACCTGATCGCCGCCGCCAAACCGTTTCGAAGCGATTGCCAGAGGTTCGTCACCAATGCCGGAATGATCAGCCCGGCCAGTGCTGCTTCGGGCGGCATGATCGAACCCAGCCCCGAGATCATGATCATCGGAAGCGCGAATCCCACTGTGCCTTTCACGAAGCCTGCCACAAACGTCAAAAGCGCGGCTGCAATCAAAAGGTCCGGTCCCAGAACGAGATAAGTATCTGACATCATTATCGCCGTGCTTAGGCGGTATCGTCGGTAACTGAAAGAGCTTGGCGGCCGCTTTCCGTCAGCTCGTAGACACCACGATCCACCCGGCCAAACCAGCCATAGTGGTTGTCGGCCATCATTCGTGTTGCCGTCTCAATGCCGGTTCGGGCGGCAACGTCCGCGCCGCGCGATGGCCCCTTTTCGGCAAGGCACGCGGCACACCGATAAGCGTCCTGCCGATAGGCGGTCACAAGGCCGGTCCGCATTGAACCACCAGTATTCGGGTCGCCTGATCTTCGCGCAAACTCGCGCAACAACTTTTCGGATTTGATCTTTGATTTTCGCGGGCGAAACGGGGCCGCATCGCAATGCACTTCGACCAGTTCGTCGCGCAAACGAACCGTGATCAAACCCAGACCCAGACGTCTGCAAAGCGATTTCATGTTTTTCAGCGCGGTCCCAAACTGCTTTCCGGGCCGACGCGGAACGGCAATATAGACGGCATCGCTGGCCGCCTGGCGCGCAACGGCCTGGTGGATAAGTGCGAGTGAAAATCTGGTTTTCAGCTCGACAATCACCGGCATCTCGTCGCCGCGACGGGCAACAACATCGGCGGCGCCGACCTCAGCCTTCACCTCAAAGCCCTGGTTTTCAAGAAACAATTTGATCGGCGGATAGAGTTCGGTCTCAAACATCGCCTTCCTCGCTCACCTGCGACCATATCGGCAGGCGGGGATGCGTGACAACGGGCAGACCAGCAGCTAAGAGAACGCGAAATCCAAGACAAAGTGAAAAGCGCAAAATGACGATCAAGGTCTTTGGCCATAAATCCCCCGATACCGATTCCACGGGATCGCCGATTATCTGGTCGTGGTATCTGAACGAATGCCGCCACGTCGCGGCTGAACCCCGGCTGCTGGGCGAGCCAAACACCGAAGCCCAGTTTGTGCTGCGGCACTGGAACCTTGATCGCCCGGAACTTCTTGAAGATGTCACAGTCGACGACGAGGTCGTCATCGTCGACACCAACAACGTGGCCGAGTTACCTGCGTCGATAAACGAGGCCCAAGTCATCGAAGTGATCGACCACCATATGCTTCAGGGCGGTCTGAAAACAAAAGGCGCGATAAATATCACCGTGCGCCCCGTGGCCTGTACCGCGACGATCATGCACGATCTGATGGGTGCCGACGCCGCCAGAATGCCGGACGAGATTAAGGGCGCGATGCTGTCGTGCATCTTAAGCGATACGCTGGCATTTCGATCGCCGACGACGACTGACGTTGACCGGAACCTGGCTCAGGCGCTGGCTAGTGATCTGGGGATCCGCATTCAGGAATATGCTTCTGAAATGTTCACGGCAAAATCGGACGTGTCCTCCTACTCAAACAGTGAACTTCTGCGGATGGACAGCAAGCAATACGAAGTCGACGGCACCAAGTTCCGCGTGTCGGTCCTGGAGACAACATCTCCGGCAACCGTGCTGGCCCGCAAGGACGGTTTGATCGAAGATATGGGTGCCGTTGCCGAAGAAGACGGCGTTGATCAGGTGCTGTTCTTCCTGGTGGATATCCTGAACGAAGAGGCGCTGCTTTTCATCCCGAACGATGCGGTCAAATCGATCGCCGAGAAAAGTTTCGATATCGCCGTGAAGGGCAACATCGCCGTGCTGCCGGGCGTTGTCAGTCGGAAAAAGCAGATTATACCGGCGCTGAAGGTCTGACGCTTTGGTTCAGATCGTTGAAACCCTGGACGAGATTGCAAGCCGCTATGACGCGGTTTTTTGCGATCTTTGGGGTTGTTTGCACGACGGGTTAACGGCGTTCCCCGAAGCGGTTGAGGCCCTGCGCGGGTATCGGGCGAAGGGTGGCAAAGTGGTGCTTTTGACCAACGCGCCCAGATCACGCGCCGAAGTCGCCAAGCAGCTATTGCGCTTTAATGTTCCGGAAGATTGCTGGGACACGATTGCGACCAGCGGCGACAGCGCCCGCGTCGCGATGTTTCAGGGTGCCATTGGCAACAAAGTCTGGTTCATGGGGCCTGACCGTGACCTGACGTTTTTTGAACCGCCGAAAGTCGTGTCAGAACCGGTTGAAATCACGCGAGTCCCGTTGGATGAGGCCGAAGGCATCGCGTGTCTCGGCCCGTTTGACGCTTATGCCGATCCTTCCGTCAATCGACCCGAGTTCCTATACGCCAAGCAAAAAGGTCTGAAACTTCTTTGCGCAAACCCCGATCTGATCGTTGACAGGGGGGAAGCGCGGGAATGGTGCGCTGGCGCGCTGGCCAGGCTTTACGCCGAGATGGGTGGCGAGAGCCTTTATTTCGGCAAACCGCATCCGCCGGTATATGACCTCGCACGGCAACGGTTGGCGCAGATTGGCAAATTGCCGCCCGACAGTCGAATTCTGGCCGTGGGCGACGGCATCCTGACGGATATTCGCGGCGCGCTGGGCGAAGACCTCGACAGCCTGTTCATCACAGGCGGATTGGCGCGGGAAGAGACGCGGACCGTTCACCAACCAGACCAAGCCGCGCTTGACGATTATGTCGCCGCCCAGCGCCTCACGCCGACCTATGCGATTGGGTATTTGCGGTAGGTGATATCCGAGATTATTGGACAACGCCGTTCAGCGACCAGTCATAGTGCTGACCGCTGATGCGGCCAATCGAGGACAACCGGCCCCTTAAGTCGGGGCGGGCATAGACCGACAGGTGTTCCAATACCGCCTGCTCGGTGCCGCCGAAGTCTTCCACGAACCAATCGTAAATCCTGGACACTGATATTTGTCCATTCTCGACCCAGACGCCGCGATCGCTGTTGACATAGGCACGCGCTGCCGCGTCAAGCTGGTCTTCGACCGCACCGGCAGAATAGGCCGCACTGCCCAGGTTCGGGCATCCGATTGACGCGCAGTTCAAAACATAATGCAGCCTCGGATCACGCCATATCGGCCGCAGAATCCGGTGTTCAATGTCATTGAGCGTTATGGGTTCGCCGTCGATTGTAATCAACGCCTTGTCCCATGGGCCGAGGGCGAACAATCCGGGGGAAATCTTGATGTCGCGAATGCTTGCGACCGGATATTTGTCCAACACGACCTGCACGGTCAATGCGTTGTAAACATTGACCCAATAGGCAAGCTGGACGTCTTTGTTGTGGGCACCGATTTCAATATTTGACAGGCGCTGTATGTAATCCCCCAGCGCGTCACGGTCTGCCGAAGTTACCGCGCCGTAGTCCACCAGAGCCACACCCTGTTCATCCTGGCTGAGGTATCTTTCCAGGAATGCGCTCCAGTCGCTGTGTTCTATTTCGGCTTTTGATCTGGCGTCGTCGGCTTGCCACTTTGGCCAAAGAACTGCTTTGGGCGCGAACCAGCGTTCGAACGACCCAAATCCCGGTCGCATCATGAACGCGATGGATGTCACGAGTACCAGAACGATCAAGGCTGCGAGGATCTTCACCGCTGTTGACTCTTCTGCGTCCTCGCCGCGATTGCATCTTCCCGCAGGCGACCCTTCAATCGCTTTAAGGGCATTTCAATGGGCATGTTTGTGTCAGGTAAATCCGTAACCTTGCCCGTTCGCGCGCTCCACCATTTGCGGGAGCCCTGCGTTTCAATCGGCGTTGGTGCAAAAATATGTGCATCCCGGCGCGCGTTGTGAACACACATGGATATCGGCCCCTGTTCGGTCGCGACCATGAATACGCAGCTCGCACAGCGATCCCGTTCAAGTTTTTCGGCGTCCATAAAATTGTGGACCATTATGGACATGCGATGAACGCGGCCCTTGCTTGACCAAAGTCCGCGACGCAGGCGCCACAGGACTACGGCCAAATGGGATGCCAGCCGCAAAGTCAGAATGGGGTGCCTTGGCAATAGCTTCCTGAGCGTTGCTCCGACTTTGGTGACGGCGCCAACGCGCACTTCATGTTTCTCCATTTGCGCCAGCAAATCCGCAAACAAAGCAGAATTGTCCAAGGCATCTGCGGCACTATCGCCGGCGACAAGCACTATGCTGAACTGCGTGCAGGACGTGTGCCCGACCGCTTGCACGTCAAAGTTGATTCGTGCGCCGATGCCACGCTCCAACAGAGCCATAACGCCCTCGGTTGTAAGGCACTCAGAATGTTCCCTAAGACGGCCCCGGCCGGTATCAGCCTGCATCTGGAATGACGCCAAAGTAATGCGCGCGGCGTTCTGCCGGAAAAATCTGGCAATTTCAGGGATTTCGCTCAAATTGCCGTCAAATACCGTGGTATTAAACAGCACGCGCAGTCCGGCGGCACCGGCGCGCCGAATATAGTCCTGTCGAACCGAATTGAGCGAAACTTCAGTCGCAAATCCCCGACGCTCTTGCGTCAGGTCGACGTGGAACGCCACGTCATCGAGCCCCGCGCCAGCCAATCGCCCCAGCAATTCGCTTGTTGCGCGAACTCCGTTGGTCATCAGGCAAGACCGCATTCCACGACCGCGAATATATCGGCAGATGGCTTCAAGATGCTCTGGCGCACGAAGCGTCGGATCGCCGCCGGTGATCTGGACCGACGTTTTGCGCCCGTAGTGCTGCGCGATCATGTCAATGCGCCGAAAAAGCACTTCAAGCGGCACGTCGTGCGCCATTTCGGCGTGATCTGAAAGATAGCATAACGAACAATCAAGATTGCAGCGTTGTGTCACCTCAAGCGCGACGCACGCCATCGGGTAAAATCTTCCGGCCGTCTGGCGCGCGTGGAACTGGCCGCATTGGGCGAGGGCCTGTCTGAGAGGTAGCCTTTGATCATGACCGCCAGCATCGACAACGGATGGCGTCCAGTTTTCGATTTCTTCCGGCGTGAGATATTCGGTCATATGACACTCTCACGCGATCACTGATTGGCCGAAAGCGGGATCTGCCCGAGAAATCAGGTGATCACGGTGAATTGTTGACTGTTTTTTGGTCCCCCTAGGAGCCGCCCACAAAAAAAATACCCCGCACAAGGCGGGGTCAGGTTGGTGCTGTGGCGGCCACAGGCACCGGCGGTAATTCCAAAATTCAATTCATTTCCGACCGGATTTGCTGACGCAGAACGTCGATGGAAATATCTTTGCCTTCCTTGCGAAAGTGCCAGTATGTCCAGCCATTACAGCTTGGTGCGCCCTCGAGCGCCGCGCCGACCTGGTGGATCGAGCCCTTGATATCGTCGGCGACAAGCGTTCCGTCAGCACGCACCTTCGCGGCTTTGCCACGGGGCGAAGTTAACAATTCACCGGGTCGCAACATGCCGCGTTCGACCAATTGCCCAAACGGCACGCGCGGCTCGGCACGTTTCGAGGTCGAAACCTCAAGTGCTGCCTTGTCAAACTTGCGCACCTTCGCGATGCGTTTTTCGGCCACCTCGCGATAGCTCGCCTCGCGTTCAATCCCGATAAAGTCGCGGCCCAGCATCTTGGCGACCGCACCGGTGGTGCCGGTGCCAAAAAACGGGTCCAGCACCACGTCGCCCGGATTGGTTGCAGCCACCAACACGCGGTGCAGCAAGGCCTGGGGTTTTTGCGTTGGGTGCGCCTTGTCGCCGTTCGCATCCTTCAGTCGTTCGTGACCAGTGCAGATCGGCAGCACCCAGTCAGACCGCATCTGCACGCCTTCGTTCAGCGACTTCAGCGCCTCATAATTGAATGTGTATTTTGAACCTTCGGCCTTAGACGCCCAGATCAGTGTCTCGTGCGCATTGGTCAGGCGTTTGCCGCGAAAGTTCGGCATTGGATTTGACTTCCGCCAGACCACATCGTTCAGGATCCAGAAACCCTGGTTCTGAAGCTCGGTGCCCAGACGAAAAACGTTGTGATACGAGCCGATCACCCACATCGCGCCATCGGGTTTCAGAAGCCTGCGGGCCGCGGCCAGCCAATTGCGCGTGAACTCGTCATAGGCGGCAAATGATCCGAACTGATCCCAGGCATCGTCAACTGCATCGACTTTTGAATTGTCAGGTCTATGCAAATCCCCGCGAAGCTGAAGGTTATACGGCGGATCGGCAAAGATCAGGTCAATCGACGCCTCGGGCAACGCACGCATCGCCGCGATGCAATCGCCGTCGATAATTGTGTTCAAGGGCAGCTTGGCGGCTGCCTTTTGCGCCTTGGTCGTCATCTCTGCCTCTGTCCCGGGGCGTGCTTGGCGGCCCACATCTTTGTTGGGCCAAACATGAGTCATCAGCGATTCGCCGTCAAATTCTTTTTTGAATCAAGGCGTTACGAATTTTGCTTGTCACAACATATTGTGGACGGTCTTGAACGAACGTCTATGGTGTGGGGTTACACCAAGAATTTGGAGCGCCTCGCGATGCACTTTTGTCGGGTAACCGGCGTTTCTTTCCCAGCCGTAGCCCGGATGCTGTTGCGCTAAGTCCACCATGATCCGGTCGCGCGCCACTTTGGCAACGATTGAAGCCGCCGCAATTGACGCCGACCGGCTGTCGCCTTTGACAAGGGCCGTCGCATTGCAGAGCAGACCGTCGGGGATCATGTTGCCGTCGATCAGCGCGTGATCCACCGGCAAACCCAGGTTTTCGACTGCGCGGATCATGGCCAGATGGGATGCCCTGAGGATATTGATGCGGTCGATTTCCTCAACACTGGCGTGTGCGACCGAAACTTTTGCGCGGCTATGTATCTCGATGGCAAGACGTTCGCGCGCAGCAGCACTCAGTTTCTTGGAATCGTTCAGCCCTTCCGGGATGTCGTCAAAGTTCAGGATCACCGCCGCCGCGGTAACAGGGCCGGCAAGCGGTCCGCGCCCAACTTCGTCGACGCCGGCGATCAGTGCCGCACCCTGCGCCCGCCAAATTAGTTCTTCAGAATAATCCGGCCCCGTCATGCGCTGACAAAACACGGGAACCGGCAAGATCACAAGAAAAGGGCGGCGCCCCATGTGCGCGCCGCCCTCTGAACTCGTACCCCACCACTCACATGACTGCCGAAACTCTTACCCCCACCACTCGTCAGACTGCCGAAACCCTTACGCGTCACTCGTCAAACCGTTACGCTACCCCACTCGTTACTCGACTTCGGGTCGGGGGGGGATGAAAGCCCCGACCCACCGGCACGGATGGAGATGTGCGGGATATCCGCGCCGGTATGCTGTTCTTCTTTAACGTCGCGCAACCTTCCACCCGTCGCGCCTGAGGCAACGCGCACCATAGACGGTCCGAAACCCGCGCCGTGTCCGCACAGCTGTCTCGCAGTTTCCCGGCAGCTTTGCCGCAAACCGGAAGTTGCGGTTCAGGCAGCGCGATCCATAGACCAGGCGATCGCCACGCGAGGTTTCGACCACGCGCAGGCACGTGCGCGGCAAGGCTTGCTTTTTGTAGCCGCGTCTGGCCTTTGGGCCACGTCTGCTGTCAAGGCGGCGAATTCTGCCGTCGATCACGCTGCGTCCATCAAACTGGTTGACGGATCCCAACCTGCGCGAACCAACCGTGGTGAAATTGTCCCGGTCGTTCCGATCGTCGATCGCCTTCGCGATGATCGCGATTGCAGCAATCCCGACAATAGCCTTTGCAATATCGTCGCCATCGGCCCTGGCGGTTGCCGGTGCAGTCAGGCTTGCCGCCATGGCGATGCTTGCAATAGTTGCTGTAATTAGTTTCATGTCGGCCCCCCATGGCAGTCGAATTTGATGATATGGCTGCGCCGCATCTAGTCGACGCATTTGTCTTGCAACCAATCTGGGGCCGCCGGGCCAAGACAAGCAATATCGGCACTTTGCTATGGGATAACAGGCGCTGGACCCGCTGATGTTATTGATTTTCAGCGCCCAAGCCCGCAGGGTCGGCGCCATGAGTATTCGTATGTTCAGATATGTCGCCACGCTTGCCGTTTTCCTGGCAGCCGGACCCGCATCGGCAGCGTGTTACGCAGATTACAAAGCCAAGAAAGAAAACCCGCTCAAGCTTCACTACGGTGTCATACAACTTGACGCCGAGCCCTGCCAGATGTCCAAAGCACTAGCGAACACGGCCAAGAACCGTCTCGTCGGGAGCGGCTGGACACTTTTGCAGGTTCGGTCAGTTTTTGACGAACGAAGCCTGGAGGCCAAGAAAAAGGATGCGGGAGCCTATTTCCTCCGTTTCTGACGCCCGCGCAGCGGGGACGCGCGTCGTTGCCGTCGGTATAATTGGCGTCGTCCTGATTCTGGGAAGTGCTGCGGCTTTTTTGTTGTGGCGGCTTCCCAACGCTAACGCCTTCAATGCGCGGGTCGAACGGTTGTTCGTCGAAAACGCCGATCTGACGTCTGAAACCGAAATCCGACTTCTGGAGATCCTCGCCCAATCTGGCACGGCCTTTTCCACAACGCTTGACGGCTATCGGTTCGTGATTTTCGTGCTGATGCTGTTCGCGACCGGGCTTTTGATCGCCTGCCTTGTGTTCGTCGTGACCATCGTTTTGCTGAACCGCCGCATCGGCCAGATCGAGCGCCAGGGTATTCAGGTATCATCGCTTGTCATCAGTCGCGACGAAAACGCCGTGGCGCTGAACGACATGGAGTTTTCACTGACCGCCGCCGCGATGGAAACCCTGTCGGTGCTGGCGGAGGCACGCATGGACGGCGATGTCTTAACGGGCGCTCAGATCGAAGCGATGATTTCAGGTAAAGCGCTTGAAGATTGCGAAGAAGCCGCGGGGGCCACCCGCATCAAACGGCTTCGCGATGCGTTGGGCAATCAGATTGTCGCCGAGTTACTGGTCAAGACCATCGCGCGACAGGGCTATGTTTTGTCGATCGAACAGGGCGCGATACGGATATTGTAGTATCGGCTGGGGTGTGACCCTCGCGATCCGGTTCAAGAAAGTGCTGATAGAGGACGAGGCTGTCTGACGTCAGCGCCTATGGGTCCAAATAGCCTTGCGACGGACACGCGTGAAGCCGTGAGCGAGTTCCTGGCAGGTCAGGAGGCGCGCCCCCCGGTAGAAAAAATACCGGCGCGCGCACTAGCTTTGGAACGGCGGCAGATTGTATCCAATGTATCGGGGGCGCAGTTGTGTTTCCGGCTTGCGTCGTCGGTCCAATTGTTCCGGTCGCATTTCCGGGCTACTGACATGTCTAGCCCCTCTGGTTCTCTTGCACGTGCGAAAAAGTGCATTTTACATCTTGACCCGGTTTCACGACCCTCTGGACAACATGGTCGAGTGTTGATGTACCATTTATGACCTGCCAACCCGTCCTGCTAAACGTCTCGGTCCGAGTTTTTTGCGGAATGCGCTCGCATCTCAGCCATTGCCGAGGCTAGAAGATCACAGACCCCGCGGCCCGACACTCTTGGCGAGTTGATGCGGACCTATTTCGAGACGGAGCACTTTCAGAGCTTGGCTCAGAGCACGCACCGCGACTACCGCAAATGTGCAGACTTCCTTTATCCGATCCGCGACACACCCGTTTCCGCGATTGATACCCCGCTGATGACTGGTATCGACGACAATCCGTCGCCAGATTGACGGATCAACCATATGGGGCGTCAGGAGCAAGGCAGATGAAGAAATTGCCATCCCTATTGGCCCGACCCTTCAGCGCGCACTGGACGCCGCGCCATTGCACGACGCAGTGACGATACTGGCCAATTCGAAATGCAAACCATGGACCTACAACCGGTTTTCAACAGTTTGGTATCGTTTCAGGATGAGGCTGGAAACTGAGGGGTCCGTGCACCCTGGTCTTACTCTCAAGGGTTTGCGGCACACAGTAGCAACAACTCTCCGCGAAGCTGGACATGGCGAGCGGCAGATCGCGGACTTGCTCGGGCAACGAACACCCGCAATGGCCCGCCATTATTCCCGCTCTGCCAACCTTGCCGAGCGAAACAGTCTGACGATGGATGCGCTCGAAAAAGCGAACGAACGGCGATCAAAAGTTGTCAAACGCTTCCCGAAATCCGTCAAACCCTAGGGAGAAATTCACAATTATTGCGAAATATCTATTTGAAATCAAAAGATTGAATGGTGCCCGGGGGCGGCATCAAACCCTTGTTTCAATGCGTATCTCTACAACCCATAACCAATCGCAATCCATTGATAATATTGATTTCCATGACCCCATAGCGTGTCACGGTGTTTCATGAT
This sequence comes from uncultured Boseongicola sp., assembly GCA_964194845.1. Taxonomy (GTDB): domain Bacteria; phylum Pseudomonadota; class Alphaproteobacteria; order Rhodobacterales; family Rhodobacteraceae; genus CAXMNX01. Next base: position 405 of record CAXMNX010000057.1, on the reverse strand, counting down.
ATTCCACATTCTATGGGTGGATTGACGGGTGGATCAATGAACCGGGCGCTCAACAAGCTGACCGCATCATTCATAACGGCGGCCAAGCCGGGAAAATACAATGACGGCGGTGGCCTCTGGTTCCACAAAAGACGCGATGGGGGCGGACAATGGTTCCTTAGAGTTACTGCCCATGGACGCCGCCGCGAAATGGGTTTGGGCTCAATGCGCGACGTTTCGCTAAAGGAAGCCCGGCAACATGCGGATCACTGGCGCGGCGTTGTGCGTCAGGGATTGGACCCAATCAAACAGCGCGAACGTGAACGGCGCGAAGCCATGCGTAATTTGCATTGCCTTGAAGATGTTGCCCTTGATGCTTTCGAAAGCCGCAAGGCCGAACTCAAGGACGGTGGAAAGGCCGGTCGT
>CAXMNX010000056.1:0-48184 GCA_964194845.1 uncultured Boseongicola sp. | reverse complement strand
GGCTTGTCATTGATTATGGCGCTTGTGCCGCGTGTGAGTTCTTTTCCCGTGGCGAGCCAGTATTGCAATGCACACGTTTCCGCCACATACCGAGCTAGCCAAGATGCGCGCTTGTGTTGCCCCAAGTATTTTGACGCAAATTCACTCTCGTAGTCCAACTGCTTGATCGCCGAGTTTATTGAACTCAGAGCACTAGTATCTGGAACGACGCTTATTAGTCCTTCACGAACCTTTACCAATGATTTCAGCAGTTTTTTCAATTCACTGGCATAGTTGTCTGGAACGAGAAATTCACCAGAGCACATGGTCTCCGCAATGGATAGCTGGAGCTTCGAAATCTTTTCTGGAGGAGGCTCACCGTTCTCCGGGATCGGACACTGTTCATCCAGATAGTCGGACAACTTTCTTTGGAACCGAGAAAAATCCCAACTATATTGAAAGTCACCCATGAAGCTGGATCACGTCGCCATTGGCACCAGTGACGTATTGACACCAACGTCCCATCAAGTCGCGGCGACGGTCCAGAAGGTCTGAGCGGGCATATGCGCGCTCAACATCCGAACCAACTTGATGGGCCAGTGCAGCTTCCGCCAGTTCACGAGGTGCGTTGGCTGCCTCGGCAGCCCAGTCTCGGAAGCTGCTGCGGAAACCGTGCACAGTGAAGCCATTTACTTCCATCCGTCGCAGAAGCATCAGCATCGACATATTTGACAGAGGGCGGTGTCGTTTCTGCCCCTCGAATACATACTCGGAATGCATCGACCGTAGTGGCTCCAATATAGCCAGCATTTCATCTGTGAGGGGCACACGGTGCGCCTTGCCGCCTTTCATGCGCTCGGCTGGAACGGTCCATAGCCGGTTCTCAAAATCTACCTCTGGCCACTTCATCTCCAGAACCTCGGAGGTGCGACTGGCGGTCAGTATGGTGAACCTCAGCGCCTTGGCCGCCATCGCGTTGCGGGACCTAAGGCTGGCATAAAATGTAGGCACGTCCCGCCATAGCATTGCATCATGGTGCTTTGCCTTGGTTCTGACTGCGGGAAGAACCTTAGCGTCACGGATTGCGGTCACTGGATTTTCGCCCGACCGAAATCCTTTCGACTTCGCGACATCCAAAACTGTCTTGATACGCTGGGAAAGACGTCGGGCCGTTTCGTGCTTTTCAGTCCAGATAGGTGACAGGCACATAAGCACCTCAGGCTGGCCGATGCTATTGACAGGCATGCGACCGATTTTTGGGAAGGCATAATCGCGCAGCGTGTTGAGCCACTGCTGACCATGTTTTGCGTTCTTCCAAGTTGGCAGGCGGTCGATATGCACCTGCTGAGAGATTTCCGCGAACGTGGGTATTTCCATGCGGGCATTGAAGCGCGGGTGTAGTCCTTGCTTTGCCATGCGACGATATTCGAGGGCTCGGTCCCGGGCCTGGTTCAACGTCACAATATCAGCCCCACCCAGACCGAAATCGGTTCTAAGCGGGGCCCCCTTTTTGTTTTTCTGCCCCTTCACGACAACACGAACAATCCAGCGCCTTGCGCCATTCGGGGTATCATCCACAACAAGATAAAGCCCACCGCCATCGCCATGACGGCCGGGGCCAAGATTTTCCACTAGCTTTTTGGTCAGCTTCCCAGACAGGGCCATTCAGAAATACCACTTTCCCTACCACTCAACGAAAGCATACAGGCATAACCGAAGAAAAGCCAAAGAAATTGAAAGTCTCGGTCAAGTCCAGCAAAATAAGGATTTATTGAGCATTAACGCTATTCATCAACATTGGGTAAAATTGATGGGTGGCGGAGGAGGTGGGATTCGAACCCACGGTACGCTTTCACGCACGCCGGTTTTCAAGACCGGTGCATTCGACCACTCTGCCACTCCTCCGGCGGGCCAGTCCTACGCGGGCGCATCCGATTCTGAAAGACCGGAGAAAGCACCGCTTTGAATTATTGAGAGCCCGGCGTTTCCGCGCCGATTGTGCCTGTGCGATACTTTCATCTCTGCGGAGTTCCCTGTAAGCTCGCCGCCAAACCGGCCCGGATGAGGCCGGGGTGAGGCACGTCGGCCGTTCGGCCATTCGTCGTGGCCCGATTTAAGGGTCGAAGGAGCAGGCAGAATGACAATTGTCACCGCGCGAGTTTTGATGTTCTCGGCAACCCTGGCATTGGCTTTGTCGGGCTGCGAAGAAGGTCAGTTGCTTGCGCCTGGCGATGGCGACGAGGCAATCGTTTTGCCCGCCGCCCGCGTTGAAATACAGGAAGTCGAACGTGGCGATATCTTCAGCACCACCGAATTGGCGCTTTGGGACGGACGCCCGTCACTTGGCGGGATATGGGTGGCCCATCCCGATGTCGCCGACCCCGAGCGCGTGCGCATTGAAAACACCACCAACGGCCAGACCATTCTAGGCGCGCTTTTCCGTCGCGAGCGCGCCAACCCGGGCCCACGCATTCAATTGTCGTCGGATGCCGCGGCGGCACTTGCTGTGCTCGCGGGGCAGCCGACCGAGTTAAACATCGTTGTTTTGCGCCAGGAAGAGGTGGTCATCGAGCCTGCCCCGTTACCTGTCGATGAAACTGCTGACGAAGCCGAGACGGTCGAAGATGATTCCTTCGACGACACGGCAGGTGCCGCGGTCGCTGGCGCGGTCGCATCGGCCGCCGCCGAGGCACCGCCAAAACGCCCGGGATTTTGGCAAAACTTCCGCGAAAGCCTGCGAAATAAACCCGAGCCTTCCGACGATGCCTTAACTGCCGGAAGTAGCGCGACCGCTGCAGACGCATCTGTGCCCGATGTGGATACCGAGCCTTTGGACCCGCTTGCGGCGGCCTCAGCGGCGATCGACGAAGCCCAAGAAGACACTGCAACACTGGAGCAACCGGAAACGGAAACCACCGCGCCCGAGCCGGTCGTGGCTGGTCTGAAAAATCCCTTTGTTCAGGTCGGGTTGTTTTCGGTCGAAGCGAACGCCAGCGCGGCTGCCGCCAATCTACGCCAAAGCGGAATTGTGCCGACGATTGCCGAGGGCGCGAATGGCGACAGCCGCTTTTGGCGCGTTCTTGTCGGCCCGGTAACAAACGCAAACGACCAGGCAGAGGTTCTGGCTCAGGTGCGCGCACTTGGCTACACCGACGCTTTCCTGGCGCCAAACTGATCACCAAAACGGAGGCTTAGATATGCTCCGCCGTGCCACTACAATTGTCGTTGCAATCGCACTTTCGGCCTGCGCGACCGTGATTCCCAAGCCAGCCCGCGCGGCCTTCGAGACCCGCGCAACAGCGGCTTACCTATACGATATCACCACCGACACCGTGCTTTTCGAGAAAAATGCCGATGCGCCCCTGCCGCCGGCCTCGATGTCCAAACTCATGACGCTTTTCATGGCATTCGAGGCATTGCGCGACGGCCGTATAACACTTGAGACAACGTTCGGCGTTTCCACCAAAGCCCGCCTGATGGGTGGCTCGACGATGTTTCTGGACGAAACCGACCGGCCAACGGTCGAGCAGTTGATCAAGGGCATCATCGTGCAGTCGGGCAATGATGCCTGCATCGTCGTGGCAGAAGGCCTGGCCGGTAGCGAAGATGCGTTTGCCCGCCAGATGAATGCGCGTGGTGCTGAAATCGGCCTGACCAATTCGACCTTTGCCAATGCCTCGGGATGGCCCGATCCGAACCATCGGATGAGTATGCGCGATCTAGGGGTTTTGACGACGCGGATTATTGTCGGGTTCCCGGAATACTATGGCAACTTCGCGCTGGAAGAATACGATTACGACGGCCGGTCACCGTCCAACCGGTTCAACCGGAACCCGGTCCTGGGCCTGGGGATGGGTGCGGACGGGCTGAAAACCGGACACACTGAAGAGGCGGGATACGGTCTGGTCGGTTCGGCACATCAAGGCGAGCGGCGGATCGTGTTCGTTTTCACCGGGCTCGAGAACCAGCCCGACCGGCGGCAGGAAGCGGAATCGATCATCAACTGGGGATTTCGCCAGTTTATTCAAAAACAGGTCGCCACCGCCGGTCAGGTCGTGGCCGAAGCGCCGGTATGGCTGGGGGACCACCAACAGATTAATCTTGTCGCGCGCGATGATATCAAACTGCTGATCCCGGCCATCGGCCAGGATGCGCTTGAAACCAAAGTCGAGTATCGCAAACCACTTGAGGCGCCAATCGAAGAAGGTGCCGAGGTTGCTCATCTGGTGGTTACCGCACCCGACATGCCGGAAAAACGGATACCGCTGGTTGCGGATCGAACCGTCGTCTATGGTGGATTTCTTCCCCGCATTCGTGCCTCGGCACTGGTCCTGTTTGACAAGGCTATGGGACAGGTGCAGACCCTGATGGAATGAGCCGGGGTCGATTTATCACATTTGAAGGTATTGACGGGTCTGGAAAATCCACGCAGGCCCGGCTGTTGCACGACCGCCTGAAAAATGCCGGTCATGACGCAGTTTTGACCCGCGAACCGGGTGGTTCGGCAGGTGCTGAGGAAATTCGCCGGTTACTGGTCGAGGGTGATCCCGAACGCTGGTCGCCAGAGACCGAGATCCTTCTTTTTACGGCGGCGCGCCGCGATCATCTGGAAAAGACAATCCGACCGGCGCTCGACCGCGGCGCGGTCGTTATTTCGGACCGTTTCGCCGATTCAACCCGAGTCTATCAGGGTGCGGCGCGTGGCGATCTTCGCCATCTGGTGGACACGCTTCATAATGCTGTCATCGCCTTTGAGCCCGTCCTGACTTTTGTCATCGACATGGACCCAGAAATTGCACTGGCGCGCGGGTTGGCGCGGAAATCCGGCGAGGATCGGTTCGAGGATATGGGGGCCGCCTTTCAACAAAAACTGCAATTGGGGTTCCGCGCATTGGCTGCGGATTGGCCGGATCGCTGTCGTTTAATTGATGGCGAACGCTGCGAAGAAGCGGTCGCCGCCGATATAACGGCGATTGCCGACGCGCTGATATGAGCGACCAGGTTCTGCCCGAGGCCGACTGTATCGACGGCGCGTCGCATCCGCGTATGACGAACCAACTTCGCGGCCACGACGCAGCCGAACGGGCATTTCTTGACGCATACGTCGGCCAGCATCTGCACCATGCCTGGCTTATCACTGGTCCACGCGGCGTCGGCAAAGCCAGCCTCGCCTGGCGGGTCGCGCGGTTTTTGCTGTCGCAGGCAAACGTCCCCGCCAACTCCGGACTTCTGAACGATGCGCCAACAGCGCCTGACACGCTTGACGTATCCCCCGAGACACCGGTCAGCCGCAGGATCTCGGCTTTGAGCGAGCCCGGCCTTATGCTGATCCGCCGCGCTTGGGACGCCGACAAGAAGCGATTGAAAGCACAGATCACCGTTGACGAAGTGCGCAAGCTGGGCGGTTTTTTTGGCCTTTCTTCCGCTGATGGCGGCCAGCGCGTTGTCATCATCGACAGCGTTGACGAGGCGAACGCTTCGGCTGCCAATGCGCTATTGAAAGTGCTGGAAGAACCGCCGCGAAAATCTACACTTCTTTTAATCTCCCACGCCCCTGCCCGGCTTTTACCGACCGTCCGCTCGCGTTGCCGCGAGCTGCGCCTTTCGACGCTTGCAGACAGCGATCTGGACGCGGCACTTGTGCAAGCGGGCCTTGAGGGCGAGATATCGCCCGCGCTGCGCATGATCGCAAATGGCTCGGTGGGCGAAGCAATCCGCCTGCGCACCAACGACGGGCCAGAGCTGTATAGATTGATCGTCGAGCTTCTGAGCAATTGCCCGAATATGGATAGATCGCGGGCTTTAAGTTTTGCCGAAAGCGTCGCACAGCGCGGCAAGGACCAGCGGCTTGATGCGGCGCTTTACCTGATTGATCTGGTGCTTTCACGGCTGGCGCGAACTGGCGCGGGTCTTACCCCGGAAAAGGAAGCCGCCCCCGGCGAAATTGCGATCCTTGGAAAACTTTCGCCATCGCCAATTGCGGCGCGCAAATGGGCTGGCTTGCAACAGGAAGTTTCCGCCCGCACCGGGCACGGGCGTGCGGTAAATGTTGATCCGCAAAGTCTTGTTTTGGATGCGCTTCTGAAGATTAACGAGGCCGCCAGGCATTCTTGACGCCCATGTTCAAAGCGATGATACGGGTGCCATGTCCGACGGTGCCAAAATCGCTCCTTTGCTGACCGACAGCCACTGCCACCTCGATTTTCCGCAGTTTGACGGCGAGATTGACGCACTGCTGGCGCGCGCGCGCGCGCGCGGCGTCCATAGGGTTGTGACGATCTGCACCAGGCTCGGCGGGCTTGCCCCGGTACAGGGGCTGGCCGAGGCGCACGACGCCATATTCTTTGCCGCAGGCACACATCCGATGTCCGTCGCAAAGGAACCGATGGTGACGCCTGAGGATCTTGAACACATTGCCCGGCATCCCAAATGCGTCGGCATCGGCGAAACCGGGCTTGACTATCATTACACAGCAGAAAGCAAAGACGCGCAGCAGGAAAGCCTGCGTATCCACATCGAAGCGGCGCGCCGCACTAATTTACCGCTGATCATCCACGGGCGCGACGCGGACGGTGACATCGCGCGCATATTGAGCGAAGAACATCGCGCCGGACCTTATGATTGCGTCATGCATTGTTTTTCCAGCGGGCGCGGACTTGCCGAGGCGGCGCTGGAGCTTGGATTTTACCTTTCAATGTCGGGCATTGCCGCGTTTCCGAAAAGTCAGGCGCTAAGGGACATAATTGCAACCGCTCCGCTGGACCGCATTCTGGTTGAGACCGACGCCCCCTATCTGGCGCCGCCGCCAAACCGCGGCAAACGAAACGAGCCGTCTTTTGTGGCTGACACAGCGCGTGTCGGGGCCGAAGTATTTGAGGTTGAGATCGAAAAATTTGCGACAGCAACTGAAGAAAACTTCGAACGTCTGTTTCGAAAGGCAGCGGCATGGCGCAGCTGATATTCACGATATTGGGCTGCGGGTCGTCGGGTGGCGTTCCACGCCTGGGCGGGCTTTGGGGTGCGTGCGATCCCAAGAACCCGAAAAATCGCCGCCGACGCTGTTCGCTTTTGGTCGAGCGGGTGACGTCTGATGGCACAACGCGGGTCTTGATCGACACTTCGCCCGATATGCGCGAGCAGTTGCTCGATGAAGGTGTGGGCACACTCGACGCGGTGATTTTCACACATTCCCATGCCGATCATGTCCACGGCATCGACGACCTGAGAATGATCGTTTTCAACCGGAAAGAGCGATTGCCCGTGTGGGCGGACGGACCAACGCAGGAACGATTGCTGGCCAGTTTCGGATACGCCTTTGTTCAACCCGAGGGATCGCCCTATCCGTCGATTTTGAACTTGCACACAATCGACGGGACTGTATCCATTGGCGGCGCCGGCGGTGCCATTGAATTTCATCCGTTCAAGGTCGATCACGGGGCCATTGATGCACTTGGATATCGCGTGAAGGACATCGTGTATCTGCCGGATGTTGCAGAGATTTCTGACGCATCGTGGCCAAGTGTAGCCGGGCTCGATGTCTGGATCCTTGACGCGCTGCGGCGAACCCCGCATCCAACCCACGTGCATTTCGAAAAATCGCTTGAATGGATTGAACGCGCAAGGCCCAAGCGTGCTGTCCTGACGAATATGCATATCGACATGGATTTCGAGGAAGTTGCCCGCGACACGCCGGATAATGTCGAACCCGCTTATGACGGGATGCGTATTGTAGTGGAAGACTAGAGCCAGATGCAGGCCCTTCTCGACGTCATTCTTCCGGTTTTCCTGCTGATTGCCTTTGGTTACTTTGCCGTTTGGCGGCACTGGTTCAGCGACGCCGGTGTTGATGGCCTGATGCGGTTCACCCAGAATTTCGCTATTCCATGTTTGCTTTTTCGCGCCATTTCGACACTGGATCTTGGTGCCAGCTTCAATGTTCCACTGCTTTTTGCTTTTTACGCCGGCGCGACCGTGAGTTTCATGTTGGGGATATTCGGCGCGCGTATCCTTTTTCGTCGCGAATGGACCGATTGCGTCGCCATCGGGTTTATTTGTCTATTCTCCAACACGGTCCTTCTTGGCCTGCCGATCACCGAACGCGCCTATGGCACGGCAGCATTGGCTGGAAACTATGCCATCGTCGCCCTCCACGCGCCATATTGTTACATGCTTGGTGTGACAGCGATGGAAATTGCGCGCAGCAGCAACAGTGGTTTCATGGTGACCGTGAAACTGGTTTTTCGCGCCATGTTTCGCAACGCGCTGGTCATCGGAATAGCACTCGGATTTTTCGTGAATATGACCGGTCTGCCGCTTCCCGGAGTTTTCACTGATGCGGTCGACATGATGATCCGCGCGGCAATCCCGGCTGCTTTGTTTGGACTTGGGGGCGTGCTTTTCCGTTACCGGCCTGACGGTGATATCCGCGTTATTTTAATGGCTTGCGGTATTTCTTTGATCCTACATCCGATCATAACCTACGGTCTTGCTACCGCTTTTGCATTGGACCGGGACGCGTTCCGTTCGGCAGCACTTACGGCGACCATGGCACCGGGCGTGAATACTTACCTCTTTGCCAACATGTATGGCTCGGCCCACCGCGTCGCGGCATCCTCGGTGCTGCTTGGAACGATCCTTTCCATAGGCACGATCTGGCTCTGGCTATTCGCAATGCCGTGAACCCGGCTTCAAATCCGCGCAATGTTAACCGAACTATTACCTTCATTGTGCCCATACTTGGTCACAAAGTGGGATTTAATTGTTGCCATTGGAAGTGGAGATGTACGGATGAGTAATGTAATTGCCTTTTCCCGGCCTGAGCCGCGTGAACCGTCACTGAAGACAATCGACGGTGCGACGCTTTTCATGCACATCCGTAAGACCACGCTGATCGTTCATTTGGCAAACGCGCAGACACAACCGCTAAGCGCTGGCACAAGAACCGGCAAAGTCTGACACGAGCTTTTCCACGAGCCGGTATCGCAGAACATTGCAGTCGTTTGGATGCAATGACGCGAATTATCCCACTACCTTGAAAATCACAATTTGCTAGACAGGACCCTGCGACTACTTAAGGCAGGGCGATGAATTCGGACGACTTATCCGGCGAAAGAGGCCGTTCGCAAGCGAGTTGGCTCGCGGCATCGACGCTTTGGGGCGCGCGTGCCCGGGTTTCATTTGGAAATTTAGCGGCTATCCGGGAAGGCGTTGGTGATACGGTGCTTCTCCTTCACGGTGTCGGTTTGTGCGCCGAGGCATGGGCGGCGCAGATTGACGCTATCTCTCATGAATATACTGTCCTCGCGCCGGATCTGCCGGGTCACGGTGAAAGCGGCTGTTTGGACGCCGACGATCAGCTTTCAGACGTCACCGACCGGATCGCAGCGGCGATGCAAGCCCCGGCATTTGTCGTCGGGCATTCCATGGGCGCGATGGTCGCGCTGGATCTGGCCATCCGATACCCCGGAAAGGTGCGCGGCGTCATCGCGTTAAACGCAATCTTTCAACGAGACGCGGCAGCCAAAGCCGCGGTTCAGGCGCGCGCGAAAGCATTGAATGATGCCAACAATCCCGATCCCGAACCCACGCTTCAACGCTGGTTTGGGGACAGCAATTCAGACGAAAAAAGCGCCTGCCTCGATTGGCTTACCGCAGTTCATCCAACTGGTTACCGCGCCGCCTATCGAATTTTTGCCACCGAAGATGGTCCTTGCGATGCAGCACTTTCCGTTCTTGCCTGCCCGGCTTTATTCATGACCGGAAGTGCAGAGCCCAATTCAACGCCCGACATGGCCCGCGCGATGGCGACGCTTACGCCGAACGGACGCGCACTGATTGTTGAAGGTGCAGCCCATATGATGCCGATGACGCACGCCGATGCAGTGAACCGAGCCCTCTTGTCCTTTTTCAGGGACGTGTCACGATGAGCTGCTTTCTTTGTTTGGCTTGATGGCGCGGCACAATTGAACCAACGCACACCTAAAGGGGACGATCCATGGAATTTTCGCTCTTTGCCCACATGGAACGCGTAACGTCCGATCAAACCCACGAGGCGCTGTATCAGGAGTTTATCTTGCTTTGCCAGATGGCGGATCAGGGCGGAATGCGAGCAATATGGACCGGCGAGCACCACGGCATGGAGTTCACTATTGCGCCCAACCCCTTCCTTTCGATCGTCGATCTGGCGCATCACACCCAGAACGTTCGCCTTGGCACCGGCACCATCGTCGCGCCCTTCTGGCATCCGATCAAACTTGCCGGTGAAGCCGCTGCCACGGATTTGATGACCGGCGGACGTTTGGAGCTTGGCATCGCGCGCGGTGCATACAGTTTTGAGTACGAGCGCATTCATCCCGGCCTGGACGCGATGTCAGCGGGGCTTCGAATGCGCGAGATCGTGCCGTTGTTGCGCCAGATCTGGCGGGGCGACTGTGCGCACGAGGGCGAATTTTTTCAATTTCCCTCAACAACATCTGCGCCGAAACCGTCACAGGTTGGTGGCCCACCAATCTGGATAGCAGCGCGCGATCCAAACAGTCACGAGTTTGCAGTCAGCAATGATTTCAACGTCCAGGTCACGCCACTTTGGCAAGGGATCGACGAGATTGAATTGCTCATGGGGCGCTTCAACGATGCCGTGGCATCGCAAGGCGTGAAGCGGCCGAAGATTATGCTGTTGCACCATACTTATGTCGCGTCGGACGACGCAGATACCGAAATTGCAACAAGGGAACTCAGCCGATTTTACTGCTACTTCGGTGCCTGGTTCCAAAATAAGCGCCCTGTCACGCAAGGCATGATCGCACCGCTTTCTGACGAAGAAATAGCGGCAAACAAGATGATGAGCCCCGAAAATATTCATCGCGACCTTACCATTGGAACCGCGCGGGAAGTGATCGACCAAATTCGCCGATACGAAGACCTGGGGTATGACGAGTTTTCGCTTTGGATGGACAGCGGCATGAGCAGCGAGCGCAAGCAGGCATCGCTGCGGCGCATTATCGACGACGTGATGCCAGCCTTCGCATGAGATCAATATGACAGAAAACCCGCATTATCAGCTTTTCATCGACGGCGCGTGGACCGAAGGCAGCGCCGGTCAGACGATGGCCACGACCAACCCCGCCGACGGGTCCAAATGGGCGACTTTCGCCTGTGCTTCAGCGAAGGACGTGGACCGCGCTGTCAGCGCCGCTGCGCGCGCATCGGATGACCCGGCTTGGCGCGACATTTCGCAAACTGCGCGGGGCAAGCTGCTTTACCGGCTGGCGGCGCTCGTTGAAGAAAACGCCCCGCTCCTTGGCCGGATTGAGACGACCGACAGCGGCAAATTGTTGGCCGAAACCACCGGCCAGACGGCTTACGTCGGCGATTACTATCGCTATTACGCCGGGCTGGCGGACAAGATCGAAGGTGCCGTTCTGCCCATCGACAAGCCCGATATGCACGTCTTTACAACGCGTTTACCCATCGGCGTTGTCGCAGCCATTGTCCCCTGGAACGCGCAGATGTTTCTGACCGCGACAAAGCTTGGGCCTGCGCTTGCCGCCGGTTGCACGGTGGTTCTGAAAGCGTCTGAGATCGCACCGGCACCGATGCTGGAATTTGCGCGTCTGATCGAAGAAGCCGGGTTTCCGCCAGGTGTCGTCTCGATCATTACAGGTGATGCCGAAAATTGTGCGGTTCCCCTGACCCGTCACCCGCTGGTGGACCGCGTCGCCTTTACCGGCGGACCCGAAACGGCGCGGCACGTTGTGAGAAATTCAGCAGAAAATTTCGCGGTGACGACGCTTGAGCTTGGCGGAAAATCGCCGATCATTGTGTTCGAGGACGCCGATCTGGACGGGGCGGCTAACGGTTTGATTGCCGGGAATTTCGGGGCGTCCGGCCAATCCTGCGTCGCCGGTTCCCGCGCGCTGGTTCATCGCCCGGTTTTCGAGGAGCTGGCCCAGCGGATTGAAGACAAGGCCAAGGGAATTGTGGTCGGTGATCCGCTGGAAGCCGGGACACACGTCGGGCCACTTTGCACCAGCACTCAGATCGAGCGGATCGCGGCGACACTGGATGCGGCCAGCGCACAGGGCGCCAAAATTCGCTTTGGCGGCAAAGCCGTTGATCGGCCGGGAAATTACATGGCGCCGACGCTTGTTGAATGCCCGCGCCCGGAGACCGAAACCCTGGTCGTCGAGATGTTTGGCCCGGTGATGTCGCTTCTGCCGTTCGATACCGAGGACGAAGCCGTAGCACTTGCCAACGACACCCAGTTTGGGCTGGGTTCGGGTATTTTCACGCGCGATCTTGCCCGTGCGCACCGGGTCTCTCAGCGCCTGCGGGCGGGCATTTGCTGGATCAACACCTACCGCGCCATTTCGCCGATTGCGCCTTTTGGCGGTTTCAACCAATCGGGCTATGGCCGCGAGGCGGGGATGGAAGCGATCCTGGACTACACGCGCACGCGGACCACCTGGATCAACACCTCGGGCGAGCCTATGGCGAACCCGTTCGTGATGCGATGATCGCGCCCAAAAAGAAAGTGGGGGCCCTTTCGGACCCCCAGTTTCGCTTGTCAGGCTCACTTTTTTATACCGCCCGGTTTCTGCCTGCGGCCTGACCCGCGTCCAGGGCGAGCGCACCCGCCCCCGATCTGAGTGGGGAGACGTTGCCGCCCCACCCTGTTCCACCGCGGATTTCCCTTGGAAACCTGCGGAGCGGGATAGAGCGGATTGCCAAGCAATCTGCGGAGTCCCGCACCCCTTACGATTGAGCGCGATCGGCCCAACCTTTGTTCTTCAACTACACCCACTTGTTCCTCCGCAGGTGTTGCATTTCATGCAGGTGCCGTTGCGCACCAGCGTGTAGTTGCCGCAATCGCCGCAGGGGTCGCCTTCGTAGCCCTGCATTTTGGCTTTGGCGCGGAAATTAACGTCGACTGCCCCAGCGGAAGCCGCTGTTTCGGCCACGGCCGCATTTAACTCGGGTACAAGCGTCGCGAGTGCTGCCGCCGGGTCCGAAGCGTCGGCCAGTGCAACGGCACCGACGCCACCTTGCAGCACAAAAAGCTCCTGTGGCACGCGATTCCTCAGATATCCTGACGACGCCACCTGCTTCAGCACTTCCAAAGAGGTTGAGCGGCGGCTGTCCGGCACTGCTTCGAAATTGCGGCGTCCTTCTTCCTCGCCGCGGCCAAGGTCATCGAACGACGTGCCGCCCGGCTTCACGTGCGCCAGATCGGTCCGGTCCAGATAGCTGACGGCCAGTTCGCGGAATATGTAGTCAAGAATCGACGTCGCGTTCTTGATCGAATCGTTGCCCTGCACCATGCCCGCGGGTTCAAACCGGGTGAACGTGAAGGCGTCGACGAACTCGTCCAGCGGCACGCCATATTGCAGGCCGACTGATATCGAGATGGCGAAGTTGTTCATCATCGCCCGAAAACCCGCACCTTCCTTGTGCATGTCGATGAATATTTCACCCAAAGACCCATCGGTGTATTCGCCGGTTCTGAGATAAACTTTGTGGCCGCCGACAATCGCCTTTTGCGTATAGCCCCGGCGGCGTTCGGGCATCCGTTCGCGGCCTCTGGCCATCTCTTTGACGATCACCTTTTCAACGATCTTTTCGGCCAGAACTGCGGCCTTTTCATGCGGCGATCCGCTTTCAAGAACATCCGCCGCATCATCGTCGTCTTCAACAAGTGCTGCTGCCAGCGGCTGGCTGAGTTTCGATCCGTCGCGATAAAGTGCGTTGGCTTTGATCCCCAGCGACCAGCTAAGCTCGTAGGCGTCCTTGCAATCCTCGATCGTCGCATCATTGGGCATATTGATCGTTTTCGAGATTGCGCCCGAGATGAACGACTGCGCGGCGGCCATCATCGTGATGTGGCTGTTTACGTCGAGGAAGCGCTTGCCCTTCTTGCCGCAGGGATTGGCGCAATCGAAAACGTTAAGATGCTCCTCTTTCAAGTGCGGCGCACCCTCCAGTGTCATCGTCCCGCAGACGTGGTCGTTTGCAGCCTCGATTTCCTTCTTCGAGAAGCCAAGGTGGCGCAGCAGATCGAAGCCCGGATCGCGCAGTTTTTCGGGTGGGATGCCCAGCGTTCCGGTGCAAAAAGCCTCGCCCAGGTTCCATTGGTTGAAGACAAACCGGATGTCGAAAGCAGCAGGCAGCGACGCTTCGATCTTGTCGATCTCGGCCGAGCCGAAGCCGTGTCCGATGAGCGTGGTGTGGTTGATGCCGGGCGCATTGCCCATTGTGCCGTGGCCAACGGCATAGGAAATGATCTCTTCAACTTCCGCCGCGCCATATCCAAGCATCTCAAGGGCTGCCGGAACTGACTGGTTGATGATCTTGAAATACCCGCCACCGGCAAGTTTTTTAAACTTTACCAGCGCGAAATCGGGCTCGATCCCGGTGGTAGCGCAATCCATCACCAGACCGATCGTGCCGGTGGGCGCGATCACGGTGGCCTGCGCATTGCGAAAGCCGTGCTTTTCGCCAAGTGCCAACGCTTCGTCCCACGCAGACTTCGCCAGTTCCACCAGCCTTTGATCAGCGCAGTTGCCGTGATCAAGCGGCACAGGCGCGACGTTCATCGCCTCGTAGCCGTCGGTATTGCCATGGGCCGCGTGACGATGGTTGCGGATCACCCGCAGCATGTGGTCAGCGTTTTTCTTGTAGCCCGGGAACGGGCCAAGTTCACTGGCAATTTCAGCAGATGTCGCATAGGCCACGCCGGTCATGATCGCGGTCAGCGCGCCGCAAAGCGCACGGCCCTCGTCGGAATCGGAGCTGTAGCCCATGTTCATCAAAAGGCCGCCGATATTGGCGTAACCCAGACCCAGCGTGCGGAAATCATAAGAAAGCCGGGCAATCTCCTTTGACGGGAACTGCGCCATCATTACGCTGATCTCAAGCGTCAGCGTCCAAAGCCGTGTTGCATGAACGTAATCGTCGGCCTGAAACTGACCGTCCTTGTAAAACGTCAGCAGGTTCAGTGACGCCAGATTGCACGCAGTGTCGTCCAGAAACATATATTCCGAACAGGGGTTCGATCCACGGATCGGCCCATCTTCGGGGCATGTGTGCCAGGCGTTCACTGTGTCGTGGTATTGGATCCCGGGATCGGCGCAGGCCCATGCGGCGTGCCCAACCTGTTCCCAAAGCTCGCGGGCTTTTATTGTTTTGGAGACCTTACCGTCGGTGCGGCGGATCAGCTCCCAGTCGGCGTCATCTCTGACGGCTTGCAGGAACGCATCCGTGACGCGGATCGAATTGTTCGAGTTCTGCCCGGACACGCTTGAATAGGCGTCCGAATCCCAATCTGTGTCGTAAGTGGGAAACTCGATCGAGCCATAGCCCTGTTTGGCATAATCCAGCACGCGCTTGACGTATGTCTCTGGAATTGCGTTCTTTTTAGCATCCCGAACCGCGACTTTCAGGGCCGGATTGGTGTTTGGATCGAATGCACCTTCTTCGCTTCCGTCAAATTCGCGGATCGCCGCGAAGATTCCATTCAGCTTCGCTTCGTGCATCTTTGATCCGGCAACGATCGAGGCGACTTTCTGCTCTTCGATAACTTTCCAGTTGATGAAGGCTTCGATATCCGGGTGATCCGCATCGCAGATCACCATCTTTGCCGCCCGACGGGTTGTGCCGCCCGATTTGATTGCGCCAGCCGCGCGGTCGCCAATCTTCAGAAAGCCCATGAGGCCGGAGGATTTGCCACCGCCAGACAGGCTTTCGCCTTCGCCGCGCAGCATCGAGAAATTGGTGCCGGTGCCCGAGCCGTATTTGAAAAGCCGCGCCTCGCGGACCCACAGATCCATGATCCCGCCTTCGTTCACCAGATCGTCTGAGCAGGACTGGATAAAACAGGCGTGTGGCTGCGGGTGTTCATATGCGGAGTTTGATTTTGTAAGTTTGCCGGTCTTATGGTCGACATAGTGGTGACCTTGGCTGGGTCCGTCGATGCCGTAAGCCCAGTGCAACCCGGTGTTGAACCATTGCGGCGAGTTCGGCGCCGCACGCTGCGTCGCCAACATAAATCGCATCTCGTCGAAATACGCCCGCGCATCTTCCTCGGTCGAGAAATAGCCGCCCTTCCAGCCCCAGTATGCCCAGGCACCGGCAAGGCGGTCGAAAACTTGGCGCGCCGAGAACTCGCCCCCGAACCGGGCATCCTCAGGGATTTCGGCCAGGGCTTTGTCATCAGCCACTGAACGCCAGAGAAATTCAGGCACGCCTTTTTCGCGCATTTTCTTCAGGCGGGCCGGAACGCCGGCTTTTCGGAAATATTTCTGCGCGATGACGTCGCACGCGACCTGGCTCCAGCCGACCGGAACATCCAGCTCATCCAGCCGGAATACAATTGTTCCGTCCGGGTTTCGGATCTCTGATGTTGTCGTCGTAAATTCAAGCGCCGCGTATGCGTCTTTTCCTGCCACCGTGAATGTGCGATCGATCTTCATGTGCCCCGCTTCCGTTTCTTTTTATTGAGCGTGCCTTCTGGCCTACTCTGCCTCGTCATTTGTGCCGGTCAGGTGCGGCGGACAAAAATCACCGGCGTGCGGCCCAGTTAAGTGGCCCGCAACATCGCCCTTGGGGGAGCGCGTTCGGATTGATTTTCGTCCTTTTGCCGCAACCACTATATGTTGTGGTATCCTGACCGGCCTACACACCCTGTCGTAGGATGCACCCAAACGTCAACGGAAAAATCACGCATCAGTGATAGTTTTTTTGATTGGCGGCGATCCGGCAAATAGCGGTGGATGCCGGTCGCTTGTCCGTCGCAATTCGACAACCGAAAAGGAGACGATATGTCAGGCGTTTGCCGGACGTTTTTCATCTTTGGACTGAGCGTTGAGGGTTTCTGCGCGGTTGCACGCACAGGAAACAGCGCGACACCACACATCAAAAATGCCGAAAAGATTGCGCCGGCACCTCGCAGGATTTGACATTTTGTTCAGATGGTCGGGGCGGAGAGATTCGAACTCACGACCCCCTGTTCCCAAAACAGGTGCGCTACCAGACTGCGCCACGCCCCGACGCGGCAGTGATTAGTCACTTCGCGCGATCCGCGCAATGGCGAATAATCAGCCGTCGTTGCAGGGCCACACAGCATCCGCACCAATTATCGGGTGGCGAAGCTCGCTGCCTTCAACGATACCCAACCGCCGCGCAAGTCCGCCGTTGATCTCGAGCACGAACATGACCTGACGACCGCCTTCGATTTGCGTAAGGTCCTGCGGGACCGCGTTTTCATGAATGCGTGTCACAAGGCCGGTGGCATCCACGAATAACATATCCAGCGGGATCAGCGTATTTTTCATCCAAAAAACGACGCGTTGTGGTTCGTCGTAAGCGAACAACATTCCCGCGCCGGTCGGAAGGTTTTCGCGGTGCATCAGGCCCAGCGACCGTTCTTCAATATCGTCGGCAACTTCGATCGTGAAACGTGCCTGCCCCCAATCGCCGCGGATATCGACGCGATCCAAATCGCACGCCGCAATCGCAATGCAGGGTGCGAAGACCGATATCAAAATTGCTGAAATGCGCGCTCGAATCACTCGTCGTGCTTTAATGCCGCTTCCCAACTCGTAACCTGCGTCGCCATTCGTCCGCGCTTTCCGTCGACCACCCGCAATGAAACCGCCTCGCCCGGTTGTAAATCCGCCAGTCCCGAACGTCGCAATACTTCGATGTGCAGAAACACATCTTCGTCGCGGCCAAAGACATTTGCAAAGCCAAAGCCTTTCGCCTTGTCGAACCATTTGACCCGCGCCGGTTCCAGCGGTAGCGACAGGTCTACCGGTTCGGCGATCTCGGCACCTGGGGATTCGGGATCTTCAATCTCTTCGCCCACGGGCGGCTCGATATGAAGCACCTCAACCGCCTGAATGCCGCGCGCAGTTTCCTGCACGATCACCTCGATGCCGGCCGCGTCGGCGACCGAGGACTGTCCGAAATTTCTAAGCACATTGGCGTGCAACAGGATATCCGGCCCGCCCTCGCTCGCGACGACGAAGCCAAAACCCTTGGTCGGGTCAAACCACTTTACGGTGCCCGAGACACGTGTCCCGTCTTTCTCGGCGTCCGACATCATCAACAACATCCCTCGAGCCTTAGGCCCTTTTGGCCGTCAGTCTGAGGCAAGCCCCCGCGATATTGCAAGGTTAAAGATCCCAAATTACAAGGAATTGCCGGAAATAGCCACTAAGGAGCAAGCCGTGTTGCTTGCCAGGCACGCCCGTCGCCCGATCTGATCCAGCGAAATCGGTCATGCAACCGAAATGCGCCGTCGGCCCATAACTCGATTTCGACCGCGGTGATCCGAAACCCGCCCCAGTATGGCGGCCGCTCCGGGTGTGTTCCATGCCGCAGTCCCATTTTTGCGACCGCGGCCACCAGTGCTTCGCGCGATGCAAGCGGGCGAGACTGGGCAGACGCCCAGGCACCGATCCGGCTTTGAAGTGGTCGGCTTTGGTAGTAGGCGTCGGCTTGCGCGCCGTCTTCGCACGTCACTGTCCCCCGCACCCGAACCTGTCTGCGCAATGACTTCCAATGCATTACGAATGCAGCCTTTTCGGTTGCTGCCAAATCAATCCCCTTGGCGCTTTCATAGTTCGTAAAGAAAACAAAGCCATCATCCTCGATTTCCTTAAGCAGCACCATTCTGACATTCGGCAGCCCGGTAGTATCGACGGTGGCAAGCGCCATAGCATTTGCATCGTTGGGTTCGGTGGCCCAGGCTTCTTCCTGCCACCGCCGGATGATCGTGATCGGATTGTCGCCGTCGAAAATTCCAGAACGCGCGGCCATGTCCGGGCCTCCCTGCACTTGAAGCGTCCCCCTTGATGACATAGACCCGACGCACCGTAAACGGGACGAAGGACAAGGTCAGGATGCCGGGACTTATGGCGGGCAAGCGTGGTCTCATCATGGGACTGGCCAACGACAAATCCATTGCCTGGGGCATCGCAAAAGCGGTCGCAGCCGAAGGCGCCGAGCTGGTCTTTTCTTATCAGGGCGACGCACTGAAAAAACGGGTCGAGCCATTGGCAGCCCAGCTTGGTTCAGACTTTGTATTGCCCTGCGACGTGGGCGACGGGGCGTCTATCGACGCGCTGTTCCAAACGGTCAAAGATCGCTGGGGAAAACTGGACTTTGTCGTCCATGCCATCGGATTTTCGGACAAAAACCAATTGCGCGGCCGTTATGTCGATACAACTCGCGACAATTTCGCGATGTCGATGGACATCTCGGTGTTTTCCTTCACCGCGATATGCCGCCGCGCCGCCGATATGATGCCGGACGGCGGTTCGCTTTTGACGCTAACCTACTATGGGGCGGAAAAAGTCATGCCGCACTATAATGTCATGGGCCTTTGCAAGGCCGCGCTTGAAGCTTCGGTGCGCTACATTGCCGAAGACCTTGGCACAGACGGCATTCGCTGTAATGCAATCAGCGCGGGCACCATCAAAACTCTGGCGGCCAGCGGCATTGGCGATTTTCGCTACATCATGAAGTGGAACGAGTACAATTCGCCGCTACGCCGGAACGTCTCGATCGAGGATGTCGGCGGTGCGGCGCTATACCTGCTTTCTGATCTTTCGCGCGGTGTCACCGGCGAAATTCATCATGTGGATAGCGGCTACCATGTGGTCGGCATGAAGGCGCTCGATGCACCCGACATGACCTACGAAAAGAAAGATTGACGCCGATGACCGACCGCCTGCCACACGAAAAAGGATTTCACGTCAGTTGGGATCAGATCCATCGCGACGCGCGCGCGCTCGCCTGGCGCCTGGACGGACATGGGCCCGACGACGGGGCGTGGCGGGCAATCGTCGCTATCACCCGTGGCGGCATGGCGCCAGCGATGATCATTGCGCGCGAACTGGATGTGCGCACCGTCGATACGATCAGCGTTAAATCCTACGACCATCAGTCGCAATCCGAGGCCGAAATCCTGAAGTCGCCAAATAAAGAGATGATGGGCGACGCCACCGGCATTCTGATCATCGACGATCTGGTCGACAGCGGCAAAACCCTGGGGCTGGTACGCGATCTTTATCCCAACGCCCACTACGCCACTGTCTATGCCAAGCCCCAGGGCGAACCGATGGTAAATACATTCATAACCGGGGTCAGCCAGGACACCTGGATATTTTTTCCCTGGGATATGGCCTTGCAATATGTCGAGCCCTATCGCGGCAAGGACTAGCGTAGCGTGCTGATCAACCCGGCCATGGCTGCCACCGAGGCACCACCAGTGATGGAAGCCCGGCGCTGGATTGATGGCATCAGTTTCCCCGCAGACCGCCCGTTGATCAACGTCAGCCAGGCCGCACCGGTTGATCCGCCGCCGGACGCGCTTCGCCAGGCGATTGCGAGATTCGCGGTCGAGGTGCCCACGGCGCATTTATACGGTCCGGTTCTGGGTCTGCCCGATCTTCGGTCGGAAGTCGCGCGCGAGTGGTCCGATTGTTATGGCGGTGACATTTCCGCAAGTGACGTCGCGATCACATCAGGATGCAACCAGGCATTTGTTGCGGCCATGTCAACGTTGGCCGGAAAATCTGATGAAGTTATCCTTCCAACGCCTTGGTATTTTAACCATAAAATGTGGCTGGATATGTCTGGCATTCACACGGTCACGCTGCCATGTGGATCGGGGATGGTCCCGGACGCCGAAGCGGCACGCGCACTTGTGACGGACCGCACGCGCGCGATTGTCCTTGTCACGCCCAACAACCCCACCGGCGCGGAATACCCGGCCGAAACCGTCCGCGCATTTTATGAACTTTGTCGTGAGGCCGGGATCGCGCTGATTGTTGACGAGACGTATCGCGATTTTCACAGCCAGAACGGCGCGCCGCACGGTCTTTTAGCGGATGCCGAATGGCGCGACACGCTGATCCAGCTTTACTCATTCTCAAAAGCCTATCGGCTGACTGGTCATCGTGTCGGCGCGATGGTGGCGTCGCCGGAACGGTTGTCGCAGGTTGAAAAATTTCTCGATACGGTGGCAATCTGTCCAAACCAGCTTGGACAGCTGGCGGCTTTGTGGGGGATGCAAAACCTGCGCCAATGGCTTGCAGGCGAACGCGCTGAGATACTTGCGCGCCGCGCGGCAATTGACACCGAACTGGGTGGGCTGGAAGGCTGGAAAATCCTATGTTCCGGTGCCTATTTCGCCTATGTCCGCCATCCGTTTGATGAACCGTCCGACGAACTTGCGCGACGGCTGGTTATCGACACCGGCATTCTCGCACTTCCGGGCACGATGTTCACGCCGGTTCACGATCCGCTTGGCGCAGATTGTCTGCGCATCGCTTTCGCGAATATTGACGAGGCAGGGATCAAGAAACTCGCCAATCGCCTTGCCAACTTAGGGAGTTAGCCCGCGACCCTTGCCCTGCCCCAGTGGCTCGCGTAGGAAGTCGCGACCGGTCAAATGGGACGCACGCATATGGCTAAGAAAAAGGCTTCGAACCTATTCGTATGGATCATGATGGCGCTGCTTATCGCGGGTCTTGGTGGTTTTGGCCTGACCAATTTCGGCGGTTCTGCACGCGCAGTCGCGACGGTCGGCGACACCGAAATTGACTATCAGACATACGCCCGCGCGCTTGAAAATCAGGCGCAAAGTTACGAGCGGCTCACCGGTCAATCGCTGACCATTCAACAGGCCCGCGCGCTTGGTTTCGACCGATCCGCTTTGGCGCAAGTCATCCGCGACGTCGCGATGGCCAACGCAGCCGCGGACGCCGGCATCTCGATCGGTGACGAAAATGTCAGCCGAGAGATTACCCGAAGTTCAGCTTTTCAAGGGTTATCGGGCGATTTTAGCCGCGAGACCTATGAGCTTGCGCTTCGACAAAACGGCATAAGCGTGGGCGAGTTTGAAAACCGCGTTCGCAGCGACGTTTCCACTGGCATTCTGCGCCGCGCCGTTCTGGACGGCGTTCAAACCCCGGATTTATTCATCGATACGCTTTTCAACTACGCCCGCGAGACCCGCGATGTGACGTGGGCGCGACTTACGGCCGACGACCTTGAGGTTCCGCTGCCGGATCCATCGGACACTGTGCTTCGGCAGTTTCATCGGGATAACGCAGAATTTTTCACCCAAGATGAAACGCGCGTCATTCAATACGCCTGGCTGACGCCCGACATGATCGTTGATCAGATCGAGGTCGACGACGCGCGTCTGCGCGAGCTTTATGCCTCTCGGATTGACCAGTTCGTTCAGCCCGAGCGCCGCCTTGTCGAGCGGCTTGCCTTTGCCGACGACACCGAAGCCCGATCCGCCAAAGCGCGATTTGACGCAGGCGACGTTACCTTCGACGACCTGATCGCAGAACGCGGCCTCGATCTTGAAGACGCCGACCTGGGTGATGTCGCAGTCGCGGATCTGGGCGAAGCCGGTGCGGACATATTTGCGCTGACCGGACCCGGCGTTGTCGGGCCGCTGCCTTCGCCATTTGGGCCCGCGATTTATCGGATGAACGCGGTTCTGGCCGCACAGGAGATCAGTTTCGAAGATGCCCGCGCCGACCTTGAGGCCGAGGCCGCGGCCGATCGCGCGCGCCGGATCATCGCCGATAGTCTGAGCCAGGTTGAAGATCTGTTGGCCGGCGGCGCAAGCATCGCACAACTGGCCGAACGGACCGACATGCAGACCGGCAGCATCGAATGGCGCGAAGGCATGACCGACGGCATCGCAGGATATGAGGATTTCCGAGCGGCAGCCCTTCGCGCAGAGGTTGGTGGATTTGCCGAGGTTGCCGGTTTGGATGATGGCGGCATTTTCGCGCTTGTTCTGGACAACATCGAACCACCATCGCAGATCCCGTTTGAAGACGTTCGCGGCCAGGTCGTGACGCGCTGGGAAGCACGCGAAACCGAAGCCGCGTTGACAAGGCGGGCCGAAGATCTGGCGGACCGGATTCGTCAGGGCGCTGAAATGGCCGGGCTGGGGCTTTCGCTCAGGGCCGATCGCGGGCTTGTGCGGGACGGTTTCATCGAAGAGACGCCGCCTGAGTTTACGAATACCGTTTTTGATATGAATTCCAATGACGTCCGGGTATTGGCGGCTGACGGCAACGCGTGGTTGGTCCGTCTGGACTTTATGCGGGCACCTGATCCGACGACGCCTGTGGCCCAGGCCGTTCGATTGCAATTTTCCCAGGAAACTACCGTTAAACTTTCCCAGGGCCTGTTAGATGCATTTATTCAGGCGCTGTTGCAAGACACCGAAGTATCGGTCAATCAATCGGCGCTCACGGCCGTGCATAGCCAGATGCAGTAATGGCGCTTTTCCCGGCATTCGACGATTTTGTGGCCGGGTTCGAAGCCGGGCGAAACCAGATTGTGTATACAAGACTGGCGGCCGATCTGGACACGCCGGTGTCTTTGATGCTGAAACTGACGGGGGCCAAATCGGACGCCTTTGTGCTGGAAAGCGTGACCGGCGGCGAAGTGCGCGGACGCTATTCCATCGTCGGCATGAAACCCGATCTGGTTTGGGAATGCCGCGGCAACA
Source organism: uncultured Boseongicola sp. (assembly GCA_964194845.1). Taxonomy (GTDB): domain Bacteria; phylum Pseudomonadota; class Alphaproteobacteria; order Rhodobacterales; family Rhodobacteraceae; genus CAXMNX01. The sequence continues at coordinate 24,660 of CAXMNX010000056.1, read as the reverse complement.
CCGCCAGAATTAACCGCAACGCCCGGTTTGATCGCCGTGCTTTTGTCGATGAAAGTGAGGCGCCGCTCAAGTCGCTTCGCGCGCTTATCGCCGAAAGCCGGATTGACCTGCCCGCCGATTTGCCAGCCGCCGCGGCCGGTCTGTTTGGCTATCTGGGCTACGATATGATCCGGCTTGTCGAACACCTGCCGAACGTCAATCCTGATCCTTTGGGCCTGCCAGATGCAGTCCTTTTACGCCCATCGGTTGTCGCGGTCCTGGACGGCGTTAAGGGCGAGGTGATTGTGGTCGCTCCCGCCTGGGCCGGTTCCGGCCTGAACGCGCGCGCGGCTTACGCCCAGGCCGCCGAGCGTGTCATGGATGCAGTGCGCGACCTGGATCGCGCGGTTCCGGGTTCGGACCGCGATCTTGGTGCGGAATTTGAAGCGCCCGACCCGGTGTCGAATTTCGCGAAGGCGGACTACCTTGCTGCGGTCGAAAAAGCGCGCGATTACATCAGGGCTGGCGATATCTTCCAGGTCGTTCCGTCGCAGCGCTGGTCGCAACCGTTCCCGCTGTCACCATTTTCGCTTTATCGAAGCCTGAGGCGCACCAACCCGTCGCCGTTTATGTTTCATTTTGATTTCGGCGGTTTTCAGGTTGTCGGTGCAAGCCCCGAAATACTTGTCCGCGTGTTCGACAGCGAGGTGACCATCCGCCCAATTGCAGGCACCCGTCCGCGCGGTGCCACGCCGGACGAAGACCGCGCTTACGAAGCCGATCTGCTGGCCGACGAAAAAGAACTGGCTGAGCACTTGATGCTGCTCGATCTTGGTCGCAACGACGTCGGGCGCGTTGCCAAGATCGGCACGGTTCGGCCCACGGAAGAGTTTTTGATCGAGCGGTATTCGCACGTCATGCACATCGTTTCGAATGTCGTGGGCGAACTAAGCGACGATCATGACGCGTTGTCGGCACTTTTGGCGGGACTGCCTGCGGGCACGGTTTCGGGGGCGCCGAAAGTGCGTGCGATGGAGATTATCGACGAGTTGGAGCCGGAGAAACGCGGTGTTTACGGTGGCGGCGTCGGTTATTTCTCGGCGGGTGGCGACATGGATATGTGCATCGCGCTCAGAACGGCGGTTCTGAAGGACGAAAAGCTGTATATACAGGCCGGTGGCGGGGTTGTCTGGGACAGCGACCCAGAAGCGGAATACCAGGAAACGGTAGCTAAAGCCCGGGCAATCAGAATGGCCGCTGAAGATGCTGGCCGTTTTGCCCGGAACGGAAATAACTAGGCGACGACAAACGGTTCGTCGAACCAATATTCCTCAAGGTTTTCACTGCGCCCGATCTGGTCAACCACCGCGAAAATACCGGGCACGCTGAGCGGCGTGAGCACGCCGTGCCAGGTGTTTCGGTGGTAGTTAATTGCTTGCCCCGCTTCAGTCTTAAAAGCGTGTGGTGTTCCGGGAACTCCCGCCTGATCCTTGGCAACAATGACCAGAAACGGATCGGCGCTCATTGGCACAAATGCCTGGCTACCCTCGGGATGCCGTTCAACCATTTCCAGCGTCAGAGGAAGCTTGCGCGGTTCTGCTTTGAACAGGCTTATCCCGGCACGACTGTTGCTGAAATCAAGCGCGGCTCGGTCGTGGTAGCGGCCACAAAGGCCCTGATTGATGATCTTATCGGGGTCGCCGGAACAATCCAGCACGTCGCCGAAGGGCGCAAATGCCTCGGCGGTCAGCGGCTGGATGGCAATCTCACGGCTCATCCCAAAAGCTCGCGCAGGCGATGCTCGGCTATCCGCTCGACCTGGCGACATGCTTCGGCAAATTCGGTGTCGCGATCCTGCTCGATGCGGCGGTGAAACGCCGCCGTTATTGATGCTTTGGTGTTGTCGCGCACAGCAATGATGAAGGGAAACCCAAACTTCTCGGTGTAGACGTCATTCAGTTCCGTGAAAGTGTTTCGTTCTTCATCGGTCAAGGCATCAAGCCCAACCGAAGCCTGTTCAGCGGTCGATTCCGCCGTCAGACGTTTGGCCTCAGCCAGCTTTCCGGCAAGATCCGGATGCGCCGTCAGCACGCCGAAGCGCTCGTCTTCGCTTGATGCGCGGAAAATGCGCGACAGTGCCGAATGAACGCCCGCCGCCGTGTCATGCGTTGGCCCAAGCTCCAGCCCATGCGCCCGTTCGGCGATCCAGGGTGAATGCTCAAAAATTCCGCCGAACGCCTCGACAAATTGTTCTTTCGCCATTGTCGACGGGCGGTCGGTTGTCAGGGGCGGATGTCTGGCCGTCCAATGTTCGGCGATCTGAAGCCGAGACGCGAACCAGACACCATCGTGGCTGGTCATATGGTCGATGGCGCGCTTCAATGCTGCCACCCGGCCCGGCCGCCCAACCAATCGGCAATGCAGTCCGATGGAAAGCATCTTGGGCGCGCCCGCCTGACCTTCGGCGTAAAGCACATCGAAGCTGTCTTTCAGATACGCCTCGAACTGGTCGCCGGAATTGAAACCCTGGGGGGTCGCAAACCGCATGTCATTGACGTCAAGCGTATAGGGCACGATCAGCTGGTCACGGCGAACAAACCGCATCCAATACGGCAGATCGTCTGCATAGCTGTCAGCCACGTAGGCAAAACCGCCGTCTTCGGCGGCCAGGCGAACCGTGTTCATGGAACAGCGGCCTGTGTACCAACCGCGCGGACGCTCACCCACAACTTGCGCATGCAGCTCAATCGCTTCGGCCATATGCGCGCGTTCGTCTGCCTCCGAGAAATCCTTGTATTCAATCCATTTCAGACCATGCGACGCGATCTCCCAACCTGAGGATTTCATTGCGGAAACTTGTTCTGGCGCACGAGCCAAAGCGGTTGCGACGCCAAATACGGTGACGGGCAAATCCTTCAGCAGCCGGTGAAGCCGCCAGAATCCGGCGCGCGCGCCGTATTCATAAATCGTCTCTATATTCAGATGCCGCTGACCTGGCCAAGCACTGGCACCGACAATTTCGGACAGGAACGCTTCGGAGCCGCCGTCGCCATGAAGCACGTTGTTTTCGCCGCCCTCTTCGTAGTTCAGCACGATCTGAACTGCGATCTTCGCGCCACCCGGCCAATTGGGATCGGGTGGCGTCGGGCCATGGCCGGTCATGTCGCGGGGGTATCGGGTCATGGGGCGTTGTCCTTTTAAGGCTTGCCAACGGTGATAAACCGACCGGCGCGCCAAGGAAACTATTCAGCGCCATATGAAAACGACAAATCTCTTTCAGGCGAGATTTGAAAATGCGGCTATCGCGGCGGCAAACGCACCGCACCGTCCAGCCGGATCGTCGTGCCGTTCAGATACGGATTTTCCACAATCTGCTGAACCAGCATTGCGTATTCGGCGGGGTCGCCCAACCGCCCCGGAAAAGGGATATTCGCCGCGATCTTTGCCGATACCTCGTCCGGCAAACCTTCCATCATGGGTGTCAGGAAAAGCCCCGGCGCAATTGCCACAACCCGAATGCAGTGCTGCGCCAACTCGCGTGCGATAGGCAGGCTCATAGAGGCGACGCCACCTTTCGAGGCCGAATACGCCGCCTGCCCCAGTTGACCGTCTTCCATCGCGATCGAGGCGGTGTTGATGATCACGCCGCGTTCTTCGCCGATGGGTTCCAGCCCTGACATCGCCAGCGCGGCGTGGCTCAGCACGTTAAATGTGCCGATCAGGTTCACCCTGATCACCGCCTCGAACGTGTCCAGCGACAGCTTTCCTTCGCGACCAACCACGCGGGCCGCAGGCGCGATACCGGCGCAACTGACGGCGATGCGCGGCGGTTCGGGTAGTGCTTTGAACGCATCCCCGACCGACGCGGCGTCGGACACATCCACCTGAACGCCCAATCCGCCGATGTCAGCCGCCTGCGCCCGCGCCGCTTCCGCATTCAGATCGAAGATAACGACCTTTGCACCAAGCCCCGCAAGATGTCGCGCAGTCGCGGCACCAAGACCACTCCCGCCGCCGGTCACAATCGCAGTTTGCCCTTCGATATTCATATGATCAGGCCCCCAACCCGGTGGTCTATCGAAACATCGGAGGCCGTGCGTCGACCCACGCACCATCTCGCCCGCCGCTTTCGGCCACGGCAAAGACCGCCGCCATTGAGCGAAGTCCATCTTCGGCGCGCGGATAAATATCTGCCGCAGGGATCATATCGCGCCCTTCGTTCTTGGCACGAATTGCCTCGGCCAGATCGGAATAGATGTTTGCAAATGCAAGCGGCATACCTTCCGCGTGGCCTATGGTGACGCGGCTGGACCTGTCGGCTTCGGGCGAAAGCCCGGCCTCGCCGCGCTCGATCACCTGAAGCCTTTCGCCCAAAGGCATCCAGAAAAGCTGGTTCGGTTGTTCCTGCGACCAGCGCAGCCCGCCTTTTTCGCCAAAGACCTGAAGCGTCAATCCATGCTGGCGTCCAATGGCGACCGACGATGTCCAAAGACGCCCGACAGCGCCGCCATCCATGCGAAAATTGACCATCGCGTCATCTTCAAGTTCGCGGCTTGGGATGGTTGAAACGATATCTGCCGAAAGCCGTTCAACTTCCTGACCGGTAACGAAAGAGGCCATGTGAAGCGCGTGAATGCCACAATCGGCAAATTGTGCCGAGACACCCGCCTGTGCCGGATCATAGCGCCAGCGAACGCGGGGATTATCGGCGTCTTGGGCGTCGGCATGATGCCCATGCGCGAACTCGGCAACGACCAGACGCAATTTGCCCAGATCGCCGCGCGCGACCATCGCCTTCATGTGGCGCACCAGCGAATAGCCGGAATATCCATAATTCACCGCGCAAATTCGCCCGGAGTCTCGCGCGGTCCGCACAATATCTTCGCCCTCTTCCACCGTCATCGTCATCGGCTTTTCGCAAAGCACGTTAAACCCCGCCCGAAGGAAGGCTTTGGTGATCTCGAAGTGCGTGGCGTTGGGCGTCGCGACGGTCACAAGGTCAATCCGGTCGTCGCGGGCCGTCTCGCCTGCAAGCATTTCGCGCCAGTCGCCGTAAGAACGATCGCCAGCCAGCCCTAGTTGCTGACCAAATTGACGGCCCGCGTCCGGGCGGTGATCCAGCGCACCGGCGACAAAGGCAAATTCGCCGTCCACGGCCGCACCCAACCGGTGCGCGGGGCCGATCTGGCTTCCTCCACCGCCGCCGATCATGCCCCAGCTTAATTTCCCCATGTCAATTACCCTTGTCTCAGACTGGCGCTCAGAATCCGATGCTTTCCAGATAAGCCCTGTTCGCGCGCGCATCGTCAATCGGGTTGATATCAAGCGTCGGATCGCAATCCTGCTCCACCGTACACCAGCCCCTAAAATTCGCGTCGAGAAGGATTTGCCGCACAGCCGGGAAATCAACATCTCCATCGCCCAGATTGCAGAATATTCCCTGTCCGCAAGCGTCATAAAAGCCGGTGCGGTTGGCAATGACGTCAGCCTTAACTTTGGGGTCGATATCTTTGAAATGCATATAGCTTATGCGATCAATGTGTCGCTGCATGAATGCCACTGGATCAAAGCCCGCATAGGAATGATGGCCTGTGTCAAAGCAAATTTTCAGGATGTCCTCGTCAACTTCATCCAGCAAACGTTCAAGCTCAGGTTCAAAGTCGATAAACCCCGCGGCGTGGGCGTGCATCCCGACTGTGAGCCCATATTCTTCGGAACCCAATTTGGCCACATGCGCAATTCTGTCCCGAAACGCCGCCCATTCCGCGTTATCCATCTGCTCGGCCTCGTCGGCGCGACCTGCGGTCGGCGCACGGCGGGGTGATATGGCGTCGATCAATACAAGATGTTCCGCGCCATGGGCGACCAACGCGCGACAAGTGCGAACCGCCCCATCCAGCACGTCGTCCCATTGGTGCGGGTCGTGAAAGGCGCGAAACACCACGCCGCTGATCAGGGACAATTCGTGCGTCGCAAGTGCGTCTGCCAATACGGCCGGATCCTCAGGCATATAACCCACCGGTCCAAGCTCGATGCCGGTATATCCAGCTTCGGCGTTTTCTTTCAAAACCCTGCGCCAAGGCGGATTGCGTGGATCGTTCGAAAACTCGACACCCCACGAGCAAGGCGCATTGCCGATACGAATGGTCATGTGCTTACCCTTTCAGGCTTAATATTCAGAGACTTGTGTCCAGCCGCGCGATGCGCCCGAGGCCCGCGCAGCGGCGACGACTTGTTGCACAGCCAGACCTTCCTGAAAAGTCGGCCAGACCGGTTCGCCGGTTTCAATCGCCTTCAGGAAATCTTTGGCTTCGATGATGATCTGATCCTGGTATCCCGTTCCGTGCCCCGGACCCTTGCAAAAAGCCAGATAGTCCGGGTGCGCGGGACCCGCGAGGATCTTCCGAAAACCGCGCAACTCAGGGCTGACATCAGCCTCATAGAGCCAAAGCGCATTCTGATCTTCCTGATCAAAGCGGATAGCGCCCTTGGTTCCGGCAATCTCGTAGGCGTAGCCCATCTTGCGACCGGTCGCGACACGGCTTGAGGAGATATGCCCCATCGCACCACTTTCGAACCGGACCATCATCTGAACCTGATCATCATTCGTGACCGGGATACCGCCGCGTTCGGGGTGAATTGTCTCGATCATTGCGTTAAGCTCGGCAATCGGCCCCAAAAGCGCGTGGGCGGCGTTGATGATGTGCGGTGCAAGATCACCGAGACATCCGTTGGCGTCACCGCGATATCGCCAGGCGGCAATCGCCGCATCCGGGTCACCATGAAAATCTTCCGTGTGCTCGGCGCGAAACCAGGTGATTTGGCCCAGCGCACCCTCGCCAATCAGTTTCCGCGCGAACTGTGACGCAGGCGTGCGGATGTAATTATAGGCCACCATGTTGGCGACACCCGCGTCAGCCGCAGCCGAAACCATCGCCCGCGCGTCGTCGACACCTAAACCCATGGGTTTTTCACAGAGCACAGGCTTGCCAAGCGCAAATGCCACCTGCGCGATTTCACGATGCGTCGCCTGCGGCGAGGCAATGATCACCGCCTCCACCTTCTCGTCAGCAACAAGTTCTCGCCAGTCACCGGCGGCGCGCGCAAATCCATACGCCGCTGCATAGCGCGCGCCGCTTTCAGGCGTGGACCCGCAAATCATTTCCAGGCGCGGTTTCAGCTTGGTTTCAAAGACTGTTCCGACGCTTGCAAAGGCGGCGGAATGGGCTTTGCCCATATATCCCCCGCCGATAACCCCAATGCCAATTTTCGCCATTTCAACCTACCGCGAAATTCCATTTTGCAACCGGTTGCAAAACGAGTAACGTGACTTTGCGGCGGTGGCAACTGGCAATCGGCGCGCCATTGGTCGCGCCACAAGGATCGTTCCATGCACATCGCACCCTACGACAATAATAATCAGCCTATTGTGGCCGCCGATCATCCGCTGGTGCCGCTTACTTACTTCAATATCGTCAAGCTGAAGGTAGGCGAAGAATTTGATTATCAGGTTGCTGGCTATGAGACATGCGTCGCACCTGCGACGGGCACCGTGACTGTCGAGACAATGGGCGAGACATTCGCGGACATCGGCATTCGCGGCGTGGATGTTTGGGACGGCGACCCGGAAGGCGTCTATGTGCCGACCGGCGCAGGCGTTCGAATTACGGCCCGGACCGACACCGAAGTTTTCGTCGCCGGTGCGAAATACGATGAACAGCTAAAGCCATTCGCTGTTCGCGCGGCCGAACTCGACCTGGTGCAATACGGCTCGGACGAAACCAAAACCCACCGCAAGATCAAACACATACTTGGCGCCAACCATCACGACCGGGTCGGCCGGTTACTGGTGTCCGAGCTTTATACCGTGGGTGCAGGAGGCTGGTCTGGTTTTCCAAGCCACAAGCACGACACCGACCGCCTGCCGGACGAAACGCGGCATGATGAAACATATAATTTTCGCTTCAGGCCAAACTACGGGTCCGGGCTTCAAATGTTGCAGCGCGCTGACAACGAGCCGGGCGACGCCTATCACATCGTCGATGGTTCAACGATCCTGATCGACAACGGCTATCATCCCTGCTGCGCGCTGCCGGGTTACGAGATGTATTACTTCACCATCCTCGGCGGACTTAGCCAGCGCAGCCTGAGACAATATTTTCAACCGACACACGCTGAGCAATTGCACACAATTCCCGGCATCATGGACATGGTCGCGAAGTTCAAATAGCTGGCGTTAAAGAACCTGCCCCAGTGTTTTTGCGAGCTTTCCGACGATCTCGTCGATGTGGCTGTCTTCGATGATAAATGGTGGAGCCAACAGGATATGGTCACCGCGATGACCATCGATTGACCCGCCCATCGGATAGCAGATCAGCCCGTTTTCAAACGCTTTTGCCTTGATTGCGGCTGCTATGCCGCGGTCCGGATCAAACGGTCGTTTGGTGTCGCGGTCCCCGACAATCTCAAGGCCCCTGAACAGCCCGCGCCCGCGAATATCCCCGACATGTCCATGCTGACCAAAAGCCTCGTTTAATGCCTGGGCCAGTTTCTCGCCCATCTGTGCGGAACGTTCTACCAGACCACCATCGGTTAACTTTTGAACAACGACATCGGCTGCCGCACATGCCGTCGGGTGGCCGTTATATGAATGTCCGTGTTGGAAAAAACCGCTTCCGTTGCGAATTGCCTCGTAAATTTCGCCAGAACACAGCATCGCGCCGATGGGCTGATAGCCCGCACCCAATCCCTTCGCGATGGCAATTATGTCCGGCGCGATCCCATCTTCCTCGCACGCGAACATCCGACCGGTCCGGCCCATGCCGCACATCACTTCGTCAAGAATAAGCAACACCCCGTGGCGGTCACAAATCTCGCGGATATGCTTGAAATATCCGGGTGCGGGCGGCACCGCGCCAAGCGTCGCGCCAACCACCGTTTCCGCAACAAAGGCAATGACACTTTCCGAGCCCAGCCGCAGGATCTCGGCTTCCAGCTCATAGGCGGCGCGGCGACCGTATTCCTCGGAAGTCTCATCGTCCCTTTGATCGCGATATGCATAACAGGGCGCGATATGCGTGGTCTCGAACAAAAGCGGCGCAAAGTGTTCGCGCCGCCATGTGCTTCCGCCGGTCGCAAGCGCGCCCAAGGTATTTCCGTGGTAGCTCTGGCGGCGCGCAATGATTTTTCGCCGCTCTGGCTGCCCGACTTCGACGAAATACTGCCGCGCCAGTTTTAGCGCAGCTTCAATGGATTCCGAACCACCGGACGAAAAATATACGCGCTCGATACTCTCGGGCGCGGCGGCGACCAGCCGGTCGGCAAGGGTTTCGGCAGCGTCCGTGGTGAAAAATGCCGTGTGGGCGAAGGCCAGATTGGTGGCCTGGTTCTGAATTGCCGCGATAACGTTGGTGTCAGAATGACCAAGGCACGAGATTGCGGCCCCGCCCGAGGCATCCAGATATTGCCGCCCCTGATCGTCAAGAATGTAAACGCCGCGCCCTTTGGCCGCTCGTGGAAGATTGCTGCGCGTGTGGCGCGGAAACACATGAGACATCGACCGATCATTCCCCATAGTGGCCTTGGCGAAATGAAACATACGGATCCTCTGTTGACAATAGCTGAAACAATTGAAACGCTCGCGAGATATTATCCTGGGTGGAGGGTCGGACGCGGTGAGCGTGACGTTCGAGCAAAGGCTGGCCAATAGCTATGATGGCCTAAGCACGCAGCTGCGCAAAGCGGGCGACTATGTTGCCGCGAACCCGGTCAACGCCGCGACCCGAAGCCTGCGCGTGGTGGCACGCGACAGCGGCCTGTCACCGGCGACATATTCACGACTTGCAATGGCGCTGGGGTACAACGGGTTCGAATCGTTGCGCGAGGACATGCGCCTGAAGATCGACCGGCGCGTGAACAACTTTGCCGACCGGGCAGAGCAACTCATCGAAAAACATGGACGCGGTGCCGTGCCATTTTTTGACGCTCATGTAAGCGCCTGCCGCAACAATCTTGATCGTTTGTTGTCGGACATTGATCGCGATCGCATGGAGCGAATTGCCGACCGGCTTCACGCCAGCAAAAAAGTGGCGCTTCTGGGTGGGTTGGGGTCGACTGGCATTGTCGAATACCTGTCCTACATGACACATTTCTTCACCAATGAATGGCATCTCGCGGGTCGTATGGGCGCGTCGTTGGGGGCAAGCCTGTCCGGTCTTGGCGCTGACGATGCATTGATCATCGTAACAAAGCCGCCGTTTTCGACCCGCTCAACTCAAGCCGCCAAGATGGCGCGTGACTGTGGGGTCTATACGCTTGTCATAACCGACACCCACACATTTCCGGCACTTGGTGCGGCGTCTGACAGCCTCATCGTGCCGTCCGACAGTCCGCACTTTTATTCGTCATATGTTGCGACGCTGGTGCTGGTCGAAGTTCTGGCAGGCATGTTGCTGAGCCGGGCTGGACCCGAGGCGCAGCGACGGATCGCAGAAGTTGAACAGAGCAACCGCCGTCTTCACGAAGTGTGGGACGGCTAATCGCAGAAATAAACAAAGGCAAAAAAGGGAGATTTACATGTTTGCCAATTTCAAATTAACAATAGTCGGTGCCGCCGCAGCGGCATTGATGGCTCCGGCGGCGTTCGCCGAAGAGTTCATTACAATCGGAACCGGCGGTGTCACCGGTGTCTATTATCCAACCGGTGGTGCGATCTGCCGTCTGGTCAACAAGGGCCGGAAAGAACACGGCATTCGCTGCTCGGTCGAATCGACCGGTGGCTCGGTCTACAACATCAATACGATCCGCGAAGGCGAGCTTGAGTTTGGTGTTGCCCAATCGGACTGGCAATACCACGCGTACAACGGCTCTTCCAAGTTTGAAGACGCCGGGCCATTTGAGGGTCTGAGAGCGGTCTTTTCGGTTCACCCCGAACCGTTCACCGTAGTCGCGCGCGCCGACTCAGGGATCGCGAGCTTTGATGATCTGAAGGGCAAGCGCGTAAATATCGGCAACCCAGGTTCTGGCCAACGCGGAACCATGGAAGTTCTGATTGACGCGCTTGGCTGGACTACGGATGACTTTGCGCTGGCGACCGAACTTAAGGCAGCTGAGCAGTCGGCAGCACTTTGCGATAACCAGATTGACGCCATGGTTTATACCGTTGGCCACCCATCTGGCTCGATCCAGGAAGCAACGACCGCTTGCGATTCCGTTCTGGTGACGGTTGAAGGCGCGGCAGTGGACGGATTGATCAACGACAATCCGTTCTATCGCTCGGCGACCATTCCCGGCGGCATGTACCGCGGCAACGACGGTGACACGATGACATTCGGCGTTGGCGCGACTTTCGTGACATCCGCGAACGTGTCTGCGGACGCAGTGTACATTGTTGTTAAGTCGGTCATGGAAAATATCGACGACTTCAAAAAGCTGCACCCGGCATTTGCAAATCTTGATCCGCAGGAAATGGCGACAGCGGGGCTGTCAGCACCATTGCATGACGGCGCGGCCAAATACTATCGCGAACAGGGCTGGATCGAGTAGTTCACCAAAAAATAGCTGCGAAGGGGGGCGGCGTGCCGCCCCTCATTTTGTTAATCATTCAATGAATTTGAGCCGGACAGCGAGATCAGGGAGAGCAATCAATGGCCGAGAATACCAACCGACCGCTGAGCGAAGAAGAACTACAGGATCTTGTGGCGTCCACCGATGCGGGCGCGAGAAATCCGGTCGGTCCGGTTGGCACATTCCTGGCCGTGGTTGCGGTGGTCTGGTCGTTGTTTCAGGTCGTGCTTGCGTCGCCCTGGTCAAACATTATCTTACCCGGCGACCTAATCAATAATTCCCGGCAAATCCATTTGGCGTTCGCCATGTTTCTGGCGTTCGCGGCCTATCCGGCACTGAAATCCAGCCCCAGGGATCACATTCCGGTGCAAGACTGGATAATGGGTCTCGTTGGTGCCTCCATCGCGCTTTATGGCTATGTTTTCTACCAGAAACTGGTGGATCAAGGGCAGTTTGCCGACAACACGGACAAGTGGTTCGCGCTTGTCGGGCTGGTTCTTTTGTTCGAAGGCGCGCGGCGGGCACTGGGTCCGGCGATGGCGATCGTTGCAACGGTATTTCTGGCCTATGTTTTCTTTGGATCGTCAGAACTTGTTCCTGATGTCATCCGCTGGAAAGGCGCATCTTTGCGCAAAGCAATGAGCCATATGTGGATCACGTCAGAAGGCGTGTTCGGTATCGCACTTGGCGTTTCGACCAAGTTTGTATTCCTCTTTGTGCTGTTCGGAGCGCTCCTCGATAAGGCGGGCGCGGGCAATTACTTCATCAAGATGGCGTTCGGCGCGCTTGGCCACCTGCGCGGCGGCCCCGCAAAAGCCGCTGTCGTCGGTTCAGCCGCGACCGGGCTGATCTCTGGCTCATCAATCGCCAATGTCGTCACCACCGGCACATTCACAATCCCGCTGATGAAACGGGTTGGCTTTAGCTCGGAACAGGCGGGATCGGTAGAGGTTGCCAGTTCGGTCAACGGCCAGATCATGCCGCCGGTGATGGGGGCTGCGGCGTTCCTGATGGTGGAATATGTCGGCATTTCCTATGTCGAAGTGATTACCCACGCCTTCCTGCCTGCCACCATTTCATACATGGCGCTGGTCTATATCGTCCATCTGGAAGCAGTGAAACGAAACATGCCGACACTGGGCAATCGGGTTGTCAGCATGGGAAAAACCGTCGGCGGCATGGGACTATTCTTTGCCGGATTTGCGGCACTTTGTTATGGCGTTCAGTTCCCAGTTCGCTGGATCACAAATACGCTGCCATCGTCGGGGCTGTTCCTGACGGCGCTGGTTGCCGCCGCTTACGTTACACTTCTCTGGTTGGCGTCGAAAACCGATGATCTGGTACCGGATGATCCGAACGCCAAGGAGGTTGAACTGCCGGTCATAGCCGAGATCTACAAAGCCGGTCTGCATTACCTGTTGCCAATCATCGTCCTGGTCTATTTTCTGATGATCGAGCAGAAATCGCCGGGTCTGTCCGCGTTCTGGGCCACCTCCCTGCTGTTCCTGATCCTGCTGACGCAGAAGCCGCTGAAATCGATGTTCCGTGGCGAAAGCGACACCGCGAATTCGGTTCGGTCCGGCATTGCCGATTTGATCCAGGGATTGATCGACGGTGCACGAAATATGATCGGTATCGGCCTGGCCACCGCAACCGCAGGGGTGATTGTCGGCACAGTAACCTTGACCGGCGTTGGCCAGGTTATGGCTAGTCTGGTCGAGTTTCTGTCAGGCGGAAATCTCATCTTGATGCTGGTGATGGTTGCGGTGTTGTCCTTGATCCTGGGCATGGGCCTTCCAACAACAGCAAACTACATTGTCGTATCATCGCTGATGGCAGGCGTCGTGGTTGAACTGGGCGCGCAAAACGGGTTGATCGTGCCATTGATCGCGGTGCACCTCTTTGTCTTCTACTTCGGGATCATGGCGGACGTGACGCCGCCTGTGGGGTTGGCGAGTTTTGCGGCGGCAGCCATATCCGGCGGAGACGCAATGCGCACCGGTTTCATTGCTTTCTTTTATTCCTTGCGGACGGTCGCCCTGCCCTTCGTTTTCATCTTCAACACAGACCTTCTGTTGATCGACGTGACCTTGTGGCAAGGCGTTCTCGTCGCGATATCAGCGTCGATTGCGATCCTGGTCTTCACCTCCGGCACAATGGGCTGGTTCCTGACCAAGAACCGCATCTATGAAAGCGTGATCATGATCTTCATCGCTTTCGCGCTCTTCCGTCCGGACTATTTCATGAACCGCATCATGCCGCCATTCGAGGAGATTGAACCGGCAGCACTGGCCACCACGCTTGATGGCTCGACGGAAGGTGACGAGCTGAGGATCATCGTATCCGGTCCCGATTTCGACACCCTGGAGATGAAAGACACGACGCTTGTTGTGAACATCGGCGAAGGTGCCACTGGCGCTGAACGGCTTGAAGCGCTTGGTTTCCTGACGCTTGAGGAAGACGGGCTAATTAAACTGGACGAGCCGCTATTCGGCACAGCAATTTCGGATGGTGTTTCATCGTTCGATTTTTACGCGGACGAGCCGGTTCGGATATCGTCCGCGCAGACGCCCTCCAGCCAGCTTCCGAAAGAGCTGATATTCATTCCGGCGTTGATGCTTCTTGGTCTTGTTGCATTGATGCAGCGCGGTCGGGCAAACCGGGCGCGCGAATCCGAAGGAGCCGAAGCATGAACAAGCGAATATTGTGCGCCGTCGATGTCGATGCGCCTCAGGAAGACAGCGCTGTTTTGAAGGTAGCTGGCAAACTTGCGAGGCTCGATAATGCGGAACTGGATATCGTCTCGGTTGTTCCGGATTTCGGCAATTCGCTGGTTGGTAGTTTCTTCGAAGAAGGCCACCACGCGAAATTGGTTGTCGACGTCAAAGATAAGCTGATGGCGCTGTCTGCCTCGGTTCTGGGCGATGAGGCGAACCACGATACGCGGCACATTGTAGCAACCGGTTCAGTCTATCAGGAGATACTGAAAGTCGCCGACAAGGCCGGGTCAGACCTTATCGTCATCGGCGCGCATGACCCGGATTTGAAGGATTTTCTGCTTGGACCCAATGCGTCGCGAATTGTCCGCCACGCAAAATGCTCGGTTCATGTTGTTCGCTAATTGGTCGCGAACAGGTAATTGTGCATGGCCACCGGCACGCACTTATTAAGCGTTGCGTCCGGCTCAACATTATGGCGAAAGTTCCAACACATGACGCGCTGACCTGAGAATTGCGAAATATGCCCGAACAATACTGCATCGACGGCCTGCAATACGCGAACTGGTCTGAAAAAATTTTTCGCCAGATGCGCGCGGGCGACGTGGATGCGGTTCACGTGACGATCGCCTATCACGAACAGTTTCGCGAAACCGTCAGCAATATCGAGACCTGGAATCGCTGGTTGGAAAAATACCCCGACCTGATCGTTCATGGCCAAACCGGCGAAGACGTGCGTGCGGCGCGATCTTCTGGTCGCACGGCGATCATATACGGCACCCAAACCGCTGCCCCGATTGAAGACGACATTGGCCTTGTCGAGATATGCCACACGCTTGGCATCCGTTTTATGCAGCTGAGCTATAACAACCAGTCGCTTCTCGCGACCGGATGCTACGAGGCCGAAGACCCCGGCATCACCCGCATGGGGCGCGAGGTGATTGCCGAGATGAACCGCGTGGGCTTGGTCGTTGATATGAGCCATTCAGCTGAACGCTCAACGCTGGAAGCCATTGAAATTTCGTCCAGGCCGATTGCAATCACTCACGCCAACCCGGCTTCGTGGGTTCCGGCGCTGCGCAATAAATCCGATACAGTTCTGCGCGCTCTGGCGGAAACCGGTGGGATGCTAGGTTTCTCGCTTTACCCCCACCATCTGAAAGGCAAATCTGCCTGCACGCTGGACGACTTTTGTCGGATGATCGCTGAAACAGCCGAGTTGATGGGCGTTGAAAATATCGGCATCGGCAGCGATCTTTGCCAGGACCAACCGGACAGCATCGTCGAGTGGATGCGCGTTGGACGTTGGACCAAGTCCATCGACTACGGCGAAGGATCGGCCGATGCACCCGGATTTCCAACTATGCCCGACTGGTTTCAAGACAACCGCCATCTGCGTGGCCTTGGCGACGGGCTGCGCGCCGTGGGTTTCGGCGAAGATGACATCGGCGCAATCCTTGGCGATAACTGGCTGAATTTCTTTGACAAAAGTTTCGGGCCCGCGCCGTGACCGTCGATCTGCGCCCACCAGAGATCGTCATGCGCCTGAACCGCATGGGGGCGGCGCACCAGACAAGGCTAAGCTTTATGCGGGTGCTGCTTCGAAACCTGCGACGGGATAGCTGGCAATTCGACAGACCTGTCTGGAAAATTGATGAAAACGGCGTCGGAACCGCCGTCTATCGGGCAATTGGTCCGCGCCGAACCTACTCGCTTGTGGCATTTGCCCACGATCTGCCAGACGACATGCGATCAGATCGGGTGATCGCCACTGCCTGGGACGCAACATACGCGCTTTTTGACGGCACGCCTACGGACGCCGACATCGAGCGGCTGCGCAAAAATGTCCCCTTGCAGGAAGCGGGGCGTGTCTCGGACAGCGAATTGTCGCTGTCGCGTGCAAATCGGTCGGTGCGGCTTTGGGATCATGTCGTCGAACGCCTCGCCGCCGGACAGCAACCCGACCGCGAAATGATTGAAAGCGTCGGTTATCTGATGCGCACGACCGCCGTTTATGGCTCGGGCAAATTCGGCACCGCGGATTTTCAGGTATTGGCGGGGCGAGACATTCTTGGCGGCCCGTTCCGCGCCGAGATGCTGGCGGTATACTTGATCAGATGTTTTTCGCTGGATCTGGTCGAACAGATTGCGACGCAAAAGGGTGGACCTGTTGCTGTCGGCATCGACCCGGAAATTCGCCGGATGCTCGGTATTGGCAACTCGACAGGTCTGGGGATGGCACCGTTTCTTGTCAATCACCCGGGTCTATTGAATGCGTGGATCACTGCCCGGGAAACAGCGCTGGCGAAGGTGCGGAACATCGCGCGGGCAACACCGGAAGCGATAGAGGTCTTTCAGAATTATTTCGCGCGTGCGTGCCGCCTGGTCGATTGCTGGGGCACTTCGCACGAATTGCAGGCGATCCGCGTGGTTGGGCTGAAGGCCGATCTGGCTTCACTAAGCGACCACATCGCCCACAAGGGACTGGACCAACACCGCCCATGGGACAATCTTTATTGCTGGGCAGCGGATCACCTTTCCGTGGAGGCACAGGAACTCGTCGCATCGCTGGTTCTAGAGCCCTACGGCGAACTGATTGATGAACTGGCCGACGAAATGGGCGTTGACGAGATTGAATATTTTCAGATCGAGGCCTCTCGATCCTTGGGCGAATTGAAGTCCGTTATCGAGCAAAAATACCCATGGGCCGACGCCCCGGACTACGAAATGCCAAACCACTCCGCGCGGTTTTGGTATGTGTCAGAGGCGAAACTCGAACCGCGCCTTGGTGAGCGATACGACGAACCGGGTGCTGATCGCGAACAACCGTTAGATATTGGACGACGCGCGGCCCGACTTGCCGAAGATTTAGCGACATGGCCGACACATACGCCGCTTGCAGATTTTCTGGCCGCGCATCCTGAGCATCGCCGGATAGTTCGACGTGCGCAGCTTGCGTCTGCTGCACCATACTCGGAAATCCGGGACAACCTGATCTGCGCCGACTTGATGCCAATAGATATGCTTCGCTGTAAGCTCTCGTTCTTCGGGGCCACACGATTTGACCCAAGATCGGACCGCTGGGTGCGGATCACAATGTACCAGAACGCACCGTTTCCTGACGAATTGTACACGATGCCCGAAGACGATTGGATATACCCCGACATCCCCGACCTTGCCGACAGGACTGCGGCATGACTGGGCCCGGTGTAACCCGCACATTGTCGGAAATATCCTCGACTTGCCAAAAAGCCGCCCGGGGTACCGGATGCCATTGGGGGTTGGCCGAAGAGGCTGGAACCGCCGCGCGTGTGCTTGAAAGCGTCGGACTTTCCGGGTCGGACTGCGTGGCTGCGATATTGTCTTCCGATCGTGCCTGCCCTTGCTCCGGCGCAACTTCGGGACCTGCTTGCGGTATTGAGGCTGCCGCGAGGCTTTCCGATCGAATTCAGGAAGTATGTTCTGACGACACCATGGAATTGGGCGAAATCATCGGGCCGATGCTTTTGGCGGCACCCTTGGTGCTGGCGGCGTGTCGCACCGGGGCTTCCTACATTCTTACAATTGACGGCCATGAACTGAGGATTTGCCGCGATGGTGTCGCGAGCAACATTCGCGATCTTGAGATGCACAGACCTGCCAAATTCGTATCGGTCGCAAGGTCAGAACCGCCAGAACACGCAGTGCCCGCAACGCCAGCCAGTCGAGAAATATCTGCTAAGACCTGGAAGACGCTGGAAACGCTTGCGGCCAAAACCCTGGTTCCCGAAACCGAACAGTCCAGATCATCGGGCGCAGGCCCGGACGCATGAATACTGACTGACAAACACACAGGTCCGACCCATGAAAATCTCACTCGGCGATATCGAAGCAATCTCCAAAACGGCCCTCCTGACGCATGGCGCAGGCGAATGGCAATCCACAGAAGTTGCCCGCGCAGTGACCCGCGCCGAGGAGACGGGCAACGTTATCTGTGGCCTCTACTACCTTGAAAGTTATTGCAAACAGCTCGGGACGGGTCGCGTTAATGGGACCGTTGAACCGAAGGTCATGCGGTCACGCCCGGGCGCGGTGACCGTCGACGCACAGCTGGGGTTTGCCCAACCTGCATTTTCACGCGGGTTGCCGCTTGCGGTTGAAGCCGCCCGCGATTGTGGCATCGCGAGCCTTGCCATCGCGCACTCGCACACCTGCACATCGCTTGGCTTTTTCACCGAGCAGATCGCCGCGAATGGCCTTATTGCAATCGGCCTTACCAACGCTTCGGCTATTGTATCGGGACCAGGTGGCAAGACCCCGATCATCGGCACAAACCCCATTGCCATAACCATCCCCGGCAACGAAGCACCGCGATTTCATGCCGATTTCTCGACCGCAGCCGTGGCACTTGGCAAGATCACCATGGCCAAGGCGGCGGGCGAGAAGATCCCCTTCGGCTGGGCGGTTGACGCCAATGGCACGCCGACCGAAGACCCGGAAGCCGCACTGGCAGGTTCGCTGGTCAGCGCGGCGGACTATAAAGGCTGGGCGCTTGGACTTGTTGTCGAATTATTCGCCGCAGGGCTGACCGGCTCGGTAGGCTCGCTTGATGTGGCCGGGTTAAAGGCCCCGTCCGGATCGCCGCACGATCTTGGGCAATTCTATATCCTGATTGATCCTGACACTCATGCGACAACGCTGGCAGAGCGATTTGACCGCATCCTCGACGGCATCAAAAACGACCCGGATGTCAGAATTCCCGGAATGAACCGTAAGACGTATGATCCTGTTGAAGTAAGCGAGGCGCTTTGGACCGCCATTCTGGGGCTGACCGAAAAGCCCCAGGGACCAAGCGGTAACTCGCACTAACGCCGCAAAATCTGGACCAAACTCATTTCTGTCCATCTGGCATTCTCGACGACAATAAAGTCATTGTCAGCGATATCGGGGGCTTTGGCGAATTGCGGCGGCATAAGCACGACGAAGCCCGCATCCAACGCATCATTTATCAGATTGGTGTCAATTTCTCCGGTTAACCGATTTGGCAACGCCACAATATGTTCGCGGTTGGAAATGGCGGAGGCAAATCGCTCTGGCGCCCCATAAAACAGGGCCCGTTCGTGAACGGTTCCGGCGTTTCGGCTGTGCAGGTCCATCGCTGCGCGTCGCGTTTGGCTGCTGTGGAAATCTGAAATGGCCAGAACGGATGAAACTCCAATCCCGGCGCCAACAAAAGCCAACATCAAAGTCGTCATGCTTGTTCGTTTGCCAGAATCGCTCAGCAATCCCGCCAGCAAAATCAAAAATGCTGAAAGATAAAATACCAGAGTTGGGAATATTTGATGGGCGCCAAACCAATTGGACGGATGCAGTTCAGCCCAACCAAACACCAGCACGACCCCGCACGTCCATCCGATTGCCAGTATTCTCTGCGCGTTCTTCGTCTGCTTGAAAAGATCGAAAATCAAATACGCCGCAGTGGAAGCCAATACCGGCAGCATAGGTAGAAAATACCGCATGTTCGACCCAAGGCCGCCGTGCCAGCTGCTTTCAAGAAACGGCAGCATCCAGACAACCAAAAATATCATGGCCACAACCATCGACCGCGTGTGTTGAACGCGGGACCGAAAGATCACGAGAAATAATATCCCCAGCCAGGGAAGACTTTGCGCCAGCGCCTTTTTTGGAAATCCCCAAAACGAGGCGGTGCCATCTGGCGAATGCACAACCCCTAAACTCGAAGGGGCAATCTCTGTGGCGTCAACAAACAAGCGCACAAATCCAAGCCCCAAGTCGCGAATGAATTCAAAGGTTATCGGCACCGCGAATGCGGCCGCGATGATGGCCAGAGCGGCGAACCCTACCCGGCGAATGGGTATGCCTCGGGTTGAAAGAAGCCGGATCGCCAGCACTGCCAGGAATGCCAGACAAAAAACGCCGGCCACTAAGACGTGGCTGGAAGCATCCGTCGACCCTCCGGTCACGCGCCCATAAGACAAGGGATTTAGCGTCCCGAATTTTTGCAGGTTCGTGACCGCGATCAAGATAACTGCCGGAACCAATCCCAGAGCGCCACCAACAATCAGGGCAACGGGTCGTTGGCCATAAAGAATAATCGCAAACAAATAAGCCGGAAGCGCCAAAATACTGTCCAGTCTGAACAGCATCGCGGCACCAAGTGTCAGCCCTGAGACGATTGCCGCGCCCATGGCATATTCGGGCCGATCCAGCGACTTGAAGAACGCCAGCAGGCTTACCGTGACAAAGAACAAGCTTACCGAATGCGGCCAATGCCCGAATATGTACTCTGGCCAAAACGTCCCGATGACCAAAATCAGTGCCGCCAGAAACCCAATCTCAGCGCGACCGAACATTTCCTTTGCAAGGGACCGCGTGGCAAACAGCGTTCCAATGCCCGCCAAGACATTGAGGACGATCAACCCCTTTTCACCGAATGCAAACAGAAATGGTGCCCCGATAATTGCCGTCCCCACGGGATACTGCGGGGTCAGGCCATGGCTGCCCTGCACCAGAAACCAAATCTTAAGGTTCTCTGACCCAAGCTCGTAAAAGCCGTTGTCGACAAATAGAGAACCGTCTCGAAAAAGCGCATCAGCGCCCGCATAATAGATGAATTCGTCGATGCTGAAAAAGCCGGACGAGACAAATGGCAGCGCCAGCAGCAAGGCCAACGCAATACCGGCCAAAACAATGGCGCTGACCGAAAGGTCAACGCGCATCAGGGCCGCCGCGAACGCTCGAGTTCCGCCTTCAGGAGGCGACCCCGAATTTCGGCCGCCAGAACGCGGTTGGCCGAGACAAGATCAGCGATGATCCCGCCTACCAGAGTTACCGCACCTGCTGCGATCAGGGTTGCGCCGATCACCAGCGACTGGATGTTGCCGCTGCCCTCGCCCATCGCGAAAAGCACCAGAAACCGCGCAAACGCGATCAGACCCGGTATCATCAGCATTGCCGCCAGGAACGCCAGGAACTTCAGCGGTTTGTAAAGGATCGCAATCCGCAGGATTGTTTTGGCGGACCGCCAGACATACTGAAACACCGATTTTATGAGCCTCGATTCCCGCGTCGGGTCGTTGACCTCGATTGGGACCGATACAATGGGAATGCCCAACCGCCCGGCCTGAATGATCGTCTCCAGCGTGTATGTGTAGCGATCAAAGACATAAAGCTGAATGGCCGCTTCCCGGTGAAATGCGCGAAATCCGCTGGGCGCATCCTCGATGTCGGTGCCGCTCGCGACCCGGACAACCCAGCTTCCCAATCGCTGCAACGCTCTTTTGGCAGGAGAGAAGTGCGCAATTGTCGAGATAGGTCTGGCGCCAACGACAATCTGGGCGTTGCCCGCGACAATGGGTGCGACAAGATCGGCTATGCAATCGGCTTTGTACTGATTGTCGCCATCGGTGTTCACCACGACGTCAGCGCCTTTTTCGAGCGCCGATTCGATCCCGGTCATGAACGCGGCGGCTAGACCACGGTTGTGGGTATGCCTGACGATGTGATCAACGCCCAGCTCCCGGGCAACTTCGACAGTGCGGTCCGTTGAACCGTCATCGACAATCAGGCACTCAACCGTTTCAAATCCCTCGACTTTCTCAGGCAAGGCCGCAATCGTCTCGGGAAGGGTATGTTCCTCGTTGTGGCAGGGAATTTGAATGATCAACTTCATGCGTCGGGATCCGAACCACTGTGCATTTTGGCAGCTACTAGGTGCGCAATGTGTCAACAATTTGGCTGTATGCCAGTTACTATTTGCATATTGGGAACAAATTGGTGACGCATTGGCACACTAGTGACAGTCAAAATATCATATCACCAAGCAATGACCCGACGCCCCCGCATCCAATTTGTAACCCGAAAATGGCCACCAAGCATGGGCGGTATGGAAACTTATTCTGCAAAACTTGTTAAAAATCTCGGGGAATTCGCCGAGGTGGAACCGATCTACCTGGTCGGCAATCCCGACGGCAGCACGCCTGGGCCTTTGCGCATAATATTATTTGGCGCGCGCGCGGCAGTCGCGCTTGTTTTCGCCAGAATGCCCGCGGACATCGTGCACATCGGCGACATGGCAAGCTGGCCTTTGGCATTGGTTGGTCAACTAAGAAGCGGCAAGTCGACCATCGCCATCTCGGCGCACGGCACAGACGTTTCCTATCCTGATAAGGGTGGCATTCTTGGCCTAATTTATGGCGCATATATGCACTTGGGTGCCCGCCTTCTAAATGTAATTGTGATTGCAAATTCGCCCGCCACAACTGAACGCGCAAGGCGGTATGGATTTGCCAAACTGGTGACTATCCCTTTGGGAACGGATATCGAGCCCTGCGAAATCCCCAAGGTTGGGCGAAACATCTTGTTTGCCGGGCGGTTAATACCCAGCAAAGGCTGCGCGTGGTTCATTGAAAAAGTGTTGCCCGAACTACCAAACGACGTGGGACTGGACGTCGCGGGAACTATTTGGGACGAAAGCGAGCGAACGGCGCTCGAAAAACCGAAAGTTCACTACCTTGGGAAGCTTACACACAGTGATCTGGTCAGGGCCTATGCCGATGCACTTTGCGTGGTGGTCCCCAATATCGAAAGTGCAAAGCCAGCGTTCGAGGGATTTGGATTGGTCGCTGTCGAGGCCGCGGCTGCTGGAGGAGTAGTAGTAGCCTCAGCAACGACCGGTGTGGAAGCTGCCGTTATCGACGGCAAAACCGGCTTCAAATGCGCGCCCGAAAGCGTCGAAGCTTGGGCGCGGACTATCATGCAAATTGCGGCATGGTCACCAGAGATGCGCGCCGAACATATCGCAAACTCAATTGCTGAAATTCAGTCCTACTTCAACTGGCAGCGAGTGGCCCAGGAAACTTTTGACAGCTATGGGTGGTCCTAAATTGTCCAGTCCCATCCGCCGCCAAAAAATCGCAGTTGCATTTGAAACCGGCCTTGTCATCGCGCGAAAACCGACCGTCAGAAAAGTGGCACTCGCTGCGGCGGCCGTTGCGTTTGGTCTGGGCAGCTGGATCGCCGTGAGGGCTATAAATCTGGACACTGCCGATCTTGTCTGGTGGCCGATCCTGATCGTCGCAATTCTCGGAACTTCGGGCACGCAGGCTCTTAATGCTGTCGAGATGGAATTGTCGGCAAAGTCGCTTCGCCAGAGTTTCGGCTACGCATCGGCGCTCGAGCTCTCAATTCTTGGAAGTGCGGCCAACATGCTTCCGCTTCCGGGTGCAGCGATGGTGCGAGTTGCCGCGCTTCGCAATGCCGGGGCGCGGCTGCGCGACAGCGGCGCGGTCACGTTGGCCATTGCATTGATCTGGGCTGGAATTGCATTTCTGCTTGCGGGGAATACGCTGGCGGGTTCAGGACAACTCATCGCCCCAGCTTTTCAGCTTTTCGGATTTGGATCAGCGGTCTTTGCAATCGTCTGGTTGCGCAAACTCGGCTCGACCTGGCAGATCATATTCCTGCTCATAATGGTCAAGATCGGCCTTGTGGCGCTGTCCATTCTTCGAATTCAATTATGCCTATTGGCTATCGGCACCAGCGCCACAATCGAACAGGTGACAATATTTGCGGTCAGCGCATTGTTGGGTTCCGCCGTCTCAATTGTTCCGGCGGGACTTGGCATTCGCGAGCTTGCGTCCGCCGCGCTTGCGCCTTTTGTCGGGATCGAAGCATCGGTCGCCTTTATCGCAACTGCGCTCGATCGTATAATAGGAATGGTCGTTTTGTTTTCGCTCAGCGTGGTATTGAACTTTTCTCGTAGTGGTCAAAAATGAACCTCGAGAGTAACGACCAAATTTACTTGAATTTCTGGTCCTAACCGCCTGCCGATCCAGCGAGGTTCGGATGGCGCGATGGGACGAGATTGATCTCGATGCGGGAACATGGACGATCCCTGCTGATCGGGCAAAGCAAAAGGACTCCAATAAAGCTTGAAACGTTTCAAAAGACACAAATTGGGCGGGCCATTGGCCCGCCCGTTTTGTTGTCTATTGTCTGGTGCTTACGACTTGCGCTTGCGCAGCGCCGCAATTCCGCCCACGCCCGCCATCATCAACCAGCCTGCCGCAGGAAGCGGTACTTCTGGTGGCGGCGTATAGTCGATTTTGAGTTTCTTAATCTTGATCGCTGATTGGTCATAGCAGTCATTTGCGCTACTATAATACCCGCACTGATAAATACTGGTCCGCGTTCCGATCGCAAAGTTGTCGGCCAAACCATAATCCAACGTATGCCAGCCGCTTCCGCTTTCAACAGATGTCCGTCGTCAGGGCTTTGGAACCAAAGGCGGCTTAAACTAAGAGAGAGTTCGGCTCATCTGGTTGATTGCATTATGCGGCGCGTTGGCTGTGATGCAAGCGGCGCGTTTCGAGCGTCTTTCGTTTGATCCTTTCTCGTT
>CAXMNX010000055.1:0-11114 GCA_964194845.1 uncultured Boseongicola sp. | reverse complement strand
GTGCGACACGCTCACCTAACTTCACAATGGTCTCGTACCCGGCGCGTGTTTTATCGATTAGATCATCATCAAGCTTCACCATCCCGGGCTGAAAGAGCAGCACGACGGTAGAGCCGCCCAGCCCGAAAAACCCTTTTCGGGCGCCCTTGGCTGCTTGGGCCATCGGATTGAAGACTTGAGTGAGCGAAGAGGTCGTGAACCCGCCAACCTCAACCATCAGCACTTGCCCAAATTCGTCGGTGTCAAGCCGCGTGACAGTTCTGCGGTTCTCCGCATAGATATCGGGCATCCACCGCGTGACATGCGGGCTCACCATGTAACTCCGGCCGCGGATCTCTCGCGACGCCGACGGGCAACAGGAAATCGGGAAGTGAAAGTGGTGGTAGTCGGCCAAATGAAGTCGAAACACCAGCATTGCCCCGCCCTCGACGGTCCTTGCATCCGCCTCACATCGCAAGAATGTCCTCAGGTCGAGCGCCCGGCCCTTGATCTGAAAACGCTCGCCTGGCGCAAGGTTAGGATAGGCGCCGACCCGGCCGTCGACTGGCGAAACGCACACCTCACGCCCTTCGGCAACAGGTCGACGGGTAAGGTCAATTTCACGCGTGAAGAACTCTGAAAAATTCGCGAACTTCTCGGCCGGCAAGATGCTGATCCCGAAGTCAATTGAAAGGGCCCGGGCGAACGGCCGTATCTTCCGCCGAGTCCAGGGAAGCAGGTGCCACCAGCCGTAGAGGCGCGAGACGACCGGGCGGCTCAGAAGCACGCAAGTCAGCCAGACACCCAACCGGCTTTGATGTGCCCAGTGCAGGAATTCCCCGGCGTAGACCGGTTCGACGATCCGCCCGCCGGATCGCCGATCTATGGATACGATTGGTTCAAGACTCACCTGACATCCTTCTCAAACAGGACATATTCGCTGACCGGTGCTGGGCTCGAGGCGCCGAAAAGGCCGCGCGACTTGTTGCCCTCTGCGACGATGGCCTGAACTAGCGTCGTAATGCCGCGGGCGCGAAATCGTTCGGAAAGTTCGCCGAAAATTGCGGTGCCGATCCCAGCAATGTCGCGACCGAATTCCGGGTTGGCTCCTCCAAGATAGCAGACACCGCGCGGGGCTTCGGCGCCCTGCCGGAAATCGCCTGGCACGTCGACAAAACCGATCGCGAATCCGGCGATCCGGGATTCAGCGTCTCGCGCCAGGACAACCAATTCCGGATCAAAGTTACCCCGCCTTGCGGCCATGCTTTCCAGGAATTCCTCAAGCGACAGTGGCACGAAGCCAAGAAAGTCTTTGAGTGCTGATTGTATCAGTTGGTGCAGCGCGGCCAGCTCTTCGGGCAGACGCGCAAAATCGAGGCCGTCAAATCGCATCCCTTTGGCAGCGAAGTCGCTCCGGCGACGAACGGCCTTGGCGTGTGCGGCGCGCAAGTCACCATCAAGGCGTCCTTCAAAAGAATGCCACGCCTGTAAGGGTCTGAACCCCGCCTCGGCGAAATGCGAAGGATAATATTCCGGGTTGTAGGGCTCATGAGCAAAGGTGCGGTTTCCAAATCCTCGGGTCTTGAAGCGATATTCGTGCCAGATTTCGAAATTCATCGGCCCCCAGATCTTGCTCACATTGCAGATCTCCTCCAGCCAGCTACAAGCGGTCGCAATTGCCTCTCGGGACGCGGCACGATCTTCGACGAATTCGAACTGGCCGATGCAACCAACTCGAACGCCCAGTTGGCGGGACAGCCGTTCGGAAAAAAAGGCCGAGACGTGCCCCAACACACGGTCGCCGACCCGCGCAAGGAAATGACGGTGGCGATTCCCGTCGCGCCGATAGAAGGCATGCTGCGGATCAAAATCGGCCGAGATATCCTTGCGGGCTGCGCGCCGCCAGTTTTCGTCGCGTGCATGGAGATCCGCACGAAACCTCGCGTAGGCCTCACTGAGCCCATTATCGAAATCGTAGCCAATCAGTTCCAAGATACCCTCCCGCTTTCGGCATCGAGGAATAGAGTGGCTCCATCGGGGATCTGGTGCGTTGCATTCCTAGCACCAACAACCGTTGGAATGCCCAGTTCGCGCCCGATGATCGCTGTGTGCGACAACGGGCTTCCGTTTTCGACGACCAAACCCGCTGCATTCGCCATGAGAAAGACCCAGCCGGGATCGGTCGATTTCGCGACAATGATGTGCGTCGCATCGACATTGGCGGTTCTAGGGTCGGTCACTTGCAGGGCCCGTCCAGTGACCTGTCCGGTTGCACATCCGATACCTTGGATCACGCCGATCACGTCGGCAGGCGCACTGGTATTGCAAGTTCGTACCTGTGGAAGGCCGCGGGTTTCGAACCGGGCGGGCAGTTCCGACGCGGATACTGTGGACAGCTCGGCCTTGCGCAGGCGCACAAGGTCTTTGAGGTCTTGCACAGTCCCACACCCTTCGATGCAGTCGAAAATCTCATCAATAGTCAGCCAGAAGATGTCGTCGCGAGTGTCGATCTCGCGCCGACGCGCCCAGATTTCGCCGATCCGCAAAAATATTTGCCTGACCACACCAAATAGCCGTGCGCGATCCATTCGCATGGATTCGCGGGCGGCGATCGCGGAAATAGCCTGTCGGCGTACGAACCAAACGAGCAGGCGACGAAGAGGATGGCTACAGGTCTTCCGTGCACCAACGGGTGTTTTCGTAGGTGCTTTGCGGGCACGGTTCGACCTTGCCGCGACCTGTATCATCCCCATGACCAGCGCCGGATCCTCGCGAAGGCTCGGGCTCTCCAGCTTAAGCTCCTCAATTCGCCGGTCGCCGAAACGATCAAGATAAGCCTCCAACCGGGCCGCGATGTCGGCGAATTCGGAGTTCTCCCGCACGTCTTCAAGTGCCTTATTGCACGGCAGACTTAGAATTCGATCCGCTTTCTCATGCGTCCGCAGTCGTACAGCGATTTCTTCGAGAGCGGCAATTGGCTCCGCGCTGTCAAGCCGTCCGGTGCCGCAGAGGAGGTCATTCACCGATGCATCACGTCCCGTGCGGTCGCCGGCGAGCTTTTCCAACAGGCTGAGCCAGACCATGGCACAATGATCGTTCAGCAGCGGCAAGTGCCATGTACCGTGCATGCGCACCCGACTGTTCCGAAAGAATTCAACCAGTTGGCGCTCGTCCATTGTGTCAAACGCTGCCCGCTTGGTGTCCGCGCGAAATCGAGCGAACCGCCTGGTGAAGCGCGCCGTGTAGATCCGATTGCCAAAAAACACCCACGCCAGCATGAGCCACGCCGTCGACCGGTCCAGCCGACCGAGACGCGCGGGTTCGCAGGCCACCCGCCCCTCGACCCCGATCATCCGATCCCACACCGGCTGGTGCCTTTCAAAATTCGGCAGATGGCTAAGCACGAAATACCAGCTCAAGAGGTTCATGTAGACCCGCCCGCGAAAGTATCCCAGCAATCGCGCCGGGACCGCGCTTCGACGCACCTGTGCGCGGGCAAAGGGCAGAAGGAAGCACAACGCATCCTCAAAACTGATCTGGTAGGCCAGGCGGATGTAAGAGAACGTCAGCGGCAGCGTGCGCCCGGGGTAGCTTTCGGCGATGTTCGCGCTGTCCCAGACACCCGGCCACTGCCCGCTGCCGGACGCGCCTGCTATCGGCCGCGACTGCAGGATCCAGAGCTTGCCGTCCTCCATTGACCATTCGATGTCCTGCGGTGCTCCGAAAAACGTCTCGATGCTCTGAGCGGCGGTCGCGATTTCGGCCAGATCGGCCTCAGCCAAAACCGGAGTATCGCCACCCTCGAAGTTACGGACAACACTGACGCCTTCGCCGCCTGGGTCCGCGACAACGCAGCTCGATTTCGCTGCCACTTTCGCCGAGACCGTCCTATTAGTCTTCGAGACCCGATAGCTGTCCGCTTCGGCCAACTCGCTGGTCACCCCGTCACCCAGTCCATAGACGGCATCGATGAGAACGGCGTCCGGTTCGGAGGGATCAGTGCTGAAAATAACGCCGGAGGCCGATGCGTTCACAAACCGCTGTACGATTGCACCGGGGGCCATGTTGGCCCAACCCAGCGCCATGCGGTGACGGAACATCAATGAACGCGCTGACCAGGCCGAAGCCCAGACGAGCTGGATCCGGTGAGCTACATTTTCCGGCGCAATCGCCAGGAAGCTGTCGTTGAGGCCCGCGAATGAGCTCGCGCAAGAATCCTCATCTGAATTCGAGGATCGGACCGCCAGCAGGCCACCTTCGCCGATGTCGGACGCGCGCGCCACGATTTCCTCCGCAAGGTCAGCGGGAAAATCGACCGATGTGACCATGGTTCCAATGAGTTCGGATGCGTTTTCAATCGCCTCGGCATCGTCGCCCTCCAATTGCGCCAGGATCGCCTCGATCTCGTTGCGAATTGGCCCTGCCACCCGCTCGAATATCCGCTGAGAAACGGCTAGGAAGGGCGGCACCTCGAAGCCCCCTTGTGCAAGCCGCAGGAGGTTTCCCGCCTTCGGACCGAAGCAGGAGAGGTCATCGGGAGTCGCGACCGACCGGCTGTCGAGAAAGTCTTTCGTGCGCATCACAAACTGCCTCCGAACTCGATCAGAACGGCGCCGAAAATTAGCGCCGCCAGAATGGTGACAAGGTAGGATTCGATGGCGGCCTTCAACGCCGAAGTCCGCGGACCCGGCCAGACAAGAAAGCGAACCAGCCGGAGAGTTGCCACGCTGGCGGCCACAGCTACGACCGTCAGCGCCGCCCAATGCAGACCAACTGCAATAACGAGGTGCACCGCCAGGGATGCAGATAAAAAGACGGCGGCAAGAACCACTAGGGTTGCGGTCCTGCGCCCCAACACGCGCGAGTAGGTTACATAGGCGGTCTCCTCTTCGGCGCTGCGTATTTTGCGGCCAATCTCCCAGGCAAAGAAAAGCGACCAGACCAGCGCGACGAAGGCGATCAAGGTGCCACGGTCGATCTGGTTGAGCGACAGGCCGATGGTTTCAGCTGCGACTTCGACCAATCCGAACACAATCAGAAGCGAGACGGGGTTGTGCGTGGCCAGGTTCAGTAGAAGGTTATTGGCAATCAGCCCCGGCGAGAAAAAGTACTTGAACATCAAATACGTGTAAGCAAGAGCGATCAACGAGAACACAAACACACCGGCAACGAGTGTATTGACCGCAATGAATACGGCGGTCGCTATGGCGAGCGACCAGCCGATGTCGGAAGGCAGGGTTCGACCCGACGGTACAGGCCGGAAAGCGAACAGTTCGGCGTCGATCTCAAGGTCCTTAAGCTCGTCCATGAGGCGAAGGATGAGGAGCAACGCAAATACGTTGAACGTCGCGATCGCGAAGGACAGTACGCCGGGGGCCGCCGGCTCCGGGGCCGCTCGCGCCACTATAAGAACTGTCGCGACGGCTATCAGAACCGAGAGGATCAGGCGCGGCACCACAGGAAACATCTCTGCCAAGTAGACCCCGATGCGACCAAAATAATTTGTGTGGGCTATGGTGGTGTTCATGACTGACTGACCTTTTTCTGAGTGGTTTTTTGCCCGGAGTCCCCAGGCCACCAATTCCAGCGGCCGCCAAGGATCAGGATTGCTGGCCCAAGCCCGAGGCGAACGATGGTTGCGTCCAAAAAGACCGTGAATGCCAAGGCAAAGCCCAGCATCTTGACCAGAAGAAACTCACCCAGAACGAATGCGCCGAAGACAGATATCATGATCAGCGCGGCACTGGTTATGACGTTGCCGGTTCCCGACAGCGCGACTGCGAGGGCCTCGCCGTCGTCAAGTCCCTCCCGGCGGGCCTCAAGTAAGCGGGAGACCAGGAAGACCTCGTAGTCCATACTGAGCCCGAAGGTGATTGCGAATACCAGCAGCGGGATGATCGGAAAAATCGCCCCGGTTGGCTGATCGATCCCGACCGCGCCGGCAAAGTACCCGCACTGAAAAACCAGCACCACGCCGCCTAGCCCGGCGCCGACCGAAAGGAGACTGAGGAGCACCGCCTTGAGGGGCACCAACACAGAGCGGCACCAAACGGCCAAAGCCACCAGTGTGACAAGTGTCACCAGCGCGACGATCAGCCAAAGCTGTTCCTGGATCCGGTCTTCGTATTCCGCGTTGAACGCGGGCAGGCCGCCCACGGTTAGTTCACCAACCGGAATGACGCCTGGCGGCCAGTTCCCGTGCAGCAGCGAGCGCGACAGTTTCTCGATGTCAGCTTGCGAGGCTGTGTCGGTCGGAACGACCTCAATCAACGCGTGGCGGAGATTGTCGCTTACGTAGTGGGACGCCAGCTCATCGGCGTGGGCCTGAAAGAGCCTAAGTGACGGAACCGTCCCTTGATGCGTGCGGGCGGCGGAGCGGACAATTGCAATTCGCGTGTCGCGCTCCAGCGCTGCGCTCAGATCCGTGATCGCTTGCCAACCTATTGCCGTATCCGCGCCTTTTCCGGCTGGCAGACTCAGGACAATCCGAATTCGGTTTACGACCCCGCCCCGCCCCATGTTGCTGAGTTCATGCATAGCTCTGACCGAGGCAGCATTCTGCGGTAGCCAGCTGACCTCCGGCAGTGTCACATTCATTGTGCGTATCGGTGCTGCCAGCGCAGCGAGCAGACTCAAAGTCACCAGCAAAACCGGCACCGGTCGCCGGGACATTATGCCTGCCCAATATTTCCAGAACCGTTCTGTCGGAAGCAATTCTAAATGCCAGCCGAGGCTCAGTTCGTTGATCCGTGTTCCAAGCAGCCGAAGAAGCGCCGGCAGCAGCGTCGTATTTATGCCGAGCACAACGACGACAACAGCCATCCCTCCGATCGCGATACTCCTGATCTCACCGATTGGCGATATCAGCATCGCGGCAAAGCCGACCATGACCGCGAACCCCGATACTGCGATCGTACGGCGTGCATGGTGAGCCGTGGTGTCTGCGGCCACCTTGACGGTCGCTCCATTTCTTAATTCGTCACGAAACCGGCTGACGGTCAGCAGCGCGTAGTCGACGCTGATCCCAAGGCCGACCATCGTCACGATATTCAGGACCAGTGTCGATATTTGGAAGAAGGGCGCGATTGTTGCAACGACGCCGATTGCAATGGTAACGGCCAGAAGTCCTGAAACGACCGTGAGGCCCGCCGCCACAACCGAGCCGAAAGTCACGATCAATAGCAATCCAACAACAGGCAGCGCCTTCAATTCCGCCTCACTGGCGTTTTTCGCGCCCCACTCGCGAAGATCGGCATTGAGCGCGGCTTCGCCAGTCCAGAGAAGTTCAAGTTCGGGGTATGCGGACGCAGCTTCTGTTTCGACTTCGGCAGTTCGCCGAAAGAGCGCATCCATGGTCGCTTCGACGCTCGCTCCGTCCTGCTGCAATTCAACGATTGCGAACGAGCGGTCGCCGCGCTCCCCGACAAACAACCTGTCGCCGGACGAGAGATACGAGTGAACACTCCCGACGTTCTCGATGTTCAGAACGCTTTGCAAGACCGACGCCAATGCCTGTTGGCCCTTTGTGGAAATCGGATCGGGCAAGCCCGAGATGACGAGGATCAGGCTCTCGGTCGGACGGGCAAACTCAGTTCGGATGAGATGATCCAGGCGTTGGGACTGGCTGTGCTCGATCTGTGTCGCGTTGCTCAGTTGCTGTTCGATGCCCGAAGCGGCCGGAAGGATCGCGAATGCCAAAACAAGCCAGCAGCCGACGACAAATAGTTGCCTTATCTTAGGCGAAGTCGAGCGCAGTTTCCGAAAGCATCGGTCGACGGGGCGTCTGAGGGAATTCATCATGAGAATGTTGTCTCCAGGGCGCGAAGGCTGAGCCAAGCGATCAGCGGAACGGTGAAGTTGTCGCTGCCATTCGGTGACAGAGCTTCGGTGGCCGAACTCGCGAGCGCTACGACGACGCCTGCCAGAAGCGGGACGGGTATTGTTGTCATCGATGCGAGGATCGTGCTGGCGCATACCCAGGCGACTACGAAAAAGGCCGCCGAACCTTCGACGCTGCGCCGGCTGCCCAGAATCGTGAAATGAACTTGGCCAAATCGGGTCCCAATTAATGCGGCGGAGGCATCGGCGAGCGTCAGGATCAGGATCGCACCGAAATAGGCAACACCGGCACCCTGAGTGAAGCAATAAACTAACGTTATTCCGGCAAGAAACCACAACTCGCCCGCGCTTTGCCGGTCGATGTATACAAGCGGTCCTGCCACCACTGCATATCTCTTGGGGTTGCTTCTGATCAGCATCAAGATTGCAATACCGGCAGCTAAAATGGCGAAGACGTTAACTGCGAATTCAAACAGAAACGGCAGCGCAAGCGCACTTGCTCCGACACCAAGGTGCAGGAGTTTTCGCGCAACTTCACGATCGATGGCGTCGGCACGAAGTGCGCTTGTCAGAAACGCCATCAGACCGAGAATGGCGACAATACAGAACACGGATGTTGCCAGCGGGCCGAGCATCAGATCACCTCCTCGACCACGAAATCGCTGTAAAAAAACACCTTGTCGCGTTCGTGCAGCGCCCGCGACAGGTCGTCATGGCTGCGCAGGAGGTCGACTAGTTCGCTCGAGCGGCGGCGTTTGGCAAATAGATTCCAATAGGCAAGCAACGCACCCTTGCGGCCCACGCGCGCAACCGCCGCCAGGGTTTCATTGTATTGGTCTGGCGACATGTACTCGAACACGTCCGACAGGTTAAATCCGTCGACCGAGCCGCTTTCCTGTTGGTCGAGAAAATCCCCGAGCGAGGTCTGGTACAGTTCCAAGCGATCCAAGTTGTCGCGGATGACCTCAAAGTTCTCGGCGCGCAGGGCGAACGGCAAAGCATCGCCGTGGAATCCGCGCACCATCCAGTGCAGGTACGGATTGGCTCGGCTCTCTTGTGACCTCGCTACCCGCTCAAACCGGCGCGCCAATTCAGCCGCGTCGATGTCGTCAGCAAACCTGAAGAATCTTGGTTCGCGCCCGAATTTACTGAGCAGCAAACGCGAGGAGACGGCGCTGAAAAGGAGGTTCCACCGCGCGTTTGCCCAAGAGGCAATCCAGTCCCCGTCGGGCCGTGCACTTGGGTCCAGCAACTCTCGGATCCGACCCGGACTTTGGCAGAGCGGCAGCACGAAGCGTCGGAAAAACGACAAATACTTCTCGAACCGGCCCGCGCCCGACACACCGGCCCGGATTTCGTTCCGGCGGCCGTCCCAAAACCGTCGTGCAGTGGGAGCAAGCGCCAGTCGGCAATTCGAATATAGGGCTTCGCGACGGGTCGAGTTTCGCGACCCAAGTAATTCCAACATTCCCTGGTGGTCGAGCGTCCTAAATGCCGCCGTGCGCAATTCGAGAGCGGCAATCTGCGCCGGGCTGAGATCGATGGCCAAGACACGTTTCGGCTGCGTCGCTAGCAAGGAAAGGGTGTTTTCCCCTGCAGATGCGATCGAAAGAAAAACCCGACCTGGTGCTCTGCCGAGCGCATCTAGCAGGATGTCGGCGTCCTCCCAACACTGGCCGTAGCGAAGAACCGAGAAGTCGACTTCGCGTTCGAGACCCGAACGCATCGGCACACGAAATATGGCCTGATCAGCGCACATCGGAGCATCCATTGCTCGCGCGACGCTGACGCTCGTGAGGGCAAAGCGCTCGACGGGACATGACCCGGTGCGCGCGGGCGAAATCGCCGCTGCAGATTGACGCCGCAATCGAAAGCTCGCCGGCGAGGCACAGCGCGGCGCAGACCTCGGACATTGCGTCAGCGCTCCCCACACCGGCAAGCCCCATGCGATCGAGATGTCCGCGTTGCACCGGCAGGCCAGTCCCACCGCCGACGGTGCCCACGACAAGGCTCGTCAGGGTAATGGAGGCGTAAAGCGCCCCGGACCGGTCCTCGAACCGCGTGACACCGACAGCCGACTCTGCGACACAGGCAACATCCTGTCCGCAGGCGATGAAAAAAGCCGCCAGCGCGTTTGCAATATGGCCGGTGGAGCCGACCGCTCCGCTCAATACGGCACCATTGGCAGCGACGACTGCGTACTCCGTCATTTCTTTGGATGAAACGCCCAAACAAGTGCGCAGCACCCCCGCAGGGATCACTATATCTGCTGACGTTCGGCGGCCGCGAACCCGTGATAGTGCCCTGGCTACAGGCTTTTTGTCGCCGGATGTGTTACCTTCGATGTAGACCCGACGCGGCGTTGGCCGACTGTCCTCCTTGATATATCGGAGAATGGCTTCAGTTGCCTTGGTCACCAGGTTTTGGCCAGCCGCCTCGCCTGTAAGATATGTTAGCTCAAGATAAACAATGTTGGCTTCGATAATCGGATTGACGCTGACCAGCTTCGCGTACCGTGAAACTGTGCTCGCAACGCCGCAAAAGGTGTCGAACTTGCACAATGCCCAATCAACAAATGACGCGGCTTCTTCGAGCGAGTCGAAAATGAATGCCGGCGCTCGGCCGATGCCGCGATCAAGTGCGCGCGCAGAACAACCGCCGGACCTCGAAATGCACCGCGCGCCCCGACTGTAGGACGCAACGAGGGCTGCCTCAGTTGTCGCCAGCGGAATCTCGAAGTTCCCTGAGGCGGATGCACCGTTAATTCTGAGAGGCTCGCATAGACCA
This sequence comes from uncultured Boseongicola sp., assembly GCA_964194845.1. GTDB lineage: Bacteria > Pseudomonadota > Alphaproteobacteria > Rhodobacterales > Rhodobacteraceae > CAXMNX01. The sequence goes on along the minus strand of CAXMNX010000055.1, from coordinate 509 downwards.
ACAGGAACGGGTACAATGCCCACGTAGTTTTCGACCGCGCGGTTATAATTCCATTCAGTTTTGCATTCCCTGGTGCCGTTTTGGTGTAAGAAATACGGCCTGATCTCTTGCGTCCCCATCATTGCAATCTCCGCGCAGTTTTTATTGCGATTTGCGGATAGAGCCTATCGAGGCGTCGCTTCGGTCACGTGAAGACAGGTTTTTGGTGGTGTCAAATTATTAGCAATTCGGCGTCAAAGAAGCGTCAATTTGGGTGTTTCCATCAACCAGAGCCGTCAACTTTACCAGGAAGCAGCGCCATGATAGGCTGAGCGCGCTTTCTGGCAGATTTGAAGTTGAGCCAATTATGAGACCCGTCTGGCGGTTCCTTGGCACTACACAAATTCCCTTGAACGGCACCGATATCGCGGTAAGCCTCGGTCGGAAGCAGCTGGGACTGCTTGCTTATCTAGCCGCTAACGGCGGCGGTGCGACCCGCGACGAACTCGCAGAGCTGCTTTGGCCGACGG
>CAXMNX010000054.1:0-79092 GCA_964194845.1 uncultured Boseongicola sp. | reverse complement strand
GCCGGGCGGCATATTGGCGGGCGTGAGGTCCATATCTATGAAGAAATTGTCGCCGGCAGGTGCCCAGTTCGCCCTGTCGCCCGCGATTGCCTGAATGCACCCGGACATCATCATGCAGATTTGTGCATCCGGGTCGCCCGTCCCGTCCTTGAGCGCCATTCCAGTGCCACGGATCCAGTGATCACCCGGAACGCCGTCAGCAGCCCGCACTTCGAAATTCTCTTGCAAAACGCGCTCGCCGGAACTGGGCCGCATCACGATCATGTTGAGCGTTCCCTCATCTTTCGACGCGGCGGCCAAGAAATTGGGTAATTTGTCCATGAGGGCGTCAAGCGTCGGAAAGGTTTCGGGGGAAATTGCGGGGTCGGGCATGGAACTCTCCACTCTGTATGTTTTGAACATACACATTCGCCCGGGCTTGGACCAAGGGCTCTTTTCTGCCATTGGCCATTCCCCGCGCCCACCGCTACCCCGAAGGGGGCGCAAATTCATAAACGCGCGGATGGCCTTTAAGCCGGATTCTGTCCACGGCGGATCGCTCCGCCGATAGATGACCATTCCTCTGGCCCTGCCGTTACCGACAGGATCAAGCTGCCAACCCGGGCCTCTTGGGCTGAAATGTCCCGTGCGAGGCGGTATCCCTTGCAGGACCAACCCCGCGCGAGGCCCCTATTTGGCATTGCTCCCGGTGGGGCTTGCCGTGCCGGTCCGGTTGCCCGTCCCGCGGTGGGCTCTTACTCCACCGTTTCACCCTTACCCCGGAACGGATCCCGAGGCGGTCTGTTCTCTGTGGCGCTTTCCCTCGGGTTGCCCCGGCCGGGCGTTACCCGGCACCGTTATTTCATGGAGTCCGGACTTTCCTCTCGCGTCCGAAGACGAAAGCGGTCATCCGGCCATCCGCGCGAGCGCGCTGATAGCGCGGTGACGGCGTGGTCGTCAATCTTTTCCTAGGGTTATTTGGGGCGCTGCCCCACTCGCTTTGCTCGTTCCCCGGGGTATTTTCGAACAGAAGAAGCCCGGTCAGGTCAGCGAGGAAAACGGGCGCGAGGGGGTGCGGCGTTTGAAGCGTCCGGTCACATCAGCGGGGTATTGCCGCGCCAGTCCGGCCATCAGCGCGCGGTCGGCTGTGTTAAGCGGGCCGCTGGCGGTTGGCCGAAACCGTTGACGAAAAGCCTCGGTCACCTGTCTTTCGCCCAGATTGACTGGGTATCCGAAAACCGCCGCCTGGCGCATGAAATCGCCTTCAAGTGCGGGTTCGGGCCAGACCGAGAGGCCCTTGGCGGCAAGGCGTTTCCAGTCAAACAGCCGGCCGGGATCGCATTTCCGGTCGGGTGCAAAATCGGAATGCGCGATCACCGCTTTGAGCGGCAGATCGTGACGGCCAAGGATGTCCGCCAGAAGGCTTTCCAGCGTCTGCATCAGCGGTTCTTCGAAAAAACTTTCGCCGTCATTATCAAGCTCGATCCCGATGGAGCGCGAATTGACATCCGGGCGCCCGGCCCAGCGCCCGGCCCCGCCGTGCCAGGCGCGTTTGGCTTCATCGACAAGCTGATAAAGTGTACCGTTCTGGCGAACAAAATAATGCGCCGAAACCTCGGCCTCGGGATTACAGAGGCGCTCTAAAGCCTCATCCGGGTCATTCATGCCGGTATAATGCAGAACAATCAGCGACGGCGCTTCACCTTCACGTCGGTCACCGAAGTTTGGCGACGGTTGGTCGCGGGTTTCCACCCGCCTACCCGCCTCTGGCCCGACGAAACGGTGTCGGATCCCAATAGCAGGCAAATCCGTCGCCGTCGGGGTCCATTCCCTTGCGGTCGCGGTCGGGGCCACCGTTCGAGAGGAAGGCTTCCTGCGCCTGATCGTTCGAGCCATAGGCGGCGCAGACCCGGTTAAACCGATCAATGTTCGCGCGTTTCGATCTTTTGTGCATGGGCGTTCCCAGCGGATGCGTGGTCGTGAGCGCATAGGCGACGATATTTGGCCGATCGTTGCCGGAGCGTTCGGGCAAAGCACCCGGTTGCACGACCTGATATTGTTCGCGGTTACTGGCCAGCCGGTCAGCGTCGCTTTCGATCGTCTCGCGCCCGGATACCGCGCTGAAGTCCTGTTCGTCAGAAATATCGGGGTTGTCTGTCAGCGCCGTCTGGACGGCTGTGTTTTCGCCGGTGGGCTCGGTCACTGCGATGGTCGTGGTCTGTACCGGTGCTGTTCCGGCCGTTGCCTCGCGATTGGCGGCAACCGCGGTTGAGACCGGCGCGGTGCCGGAAACCGGGCTTTCGACCGCAAGCGCTGTCATCGTCTCGGACGCGATGGCCGGGCCTTCGGGCACCGGTGACGCAGCCCGCATCGCCTGAAGGGCGGCGTCGCGGCGCGCGCGTTCGGTGGCATAGGAATCGTAGCCTTCAAAGCCGACGCCGGGGGAGGGATTGCTGTCGGGAATTGGTTGCGCGCAAGCGACAAGGACGCAAAGCGACACGCACGCCAGTGTTCGAATAATCATCTGCCTGCTCTTTTTTGCTCTTTGGTCGGAGATTACCACCATTTTGCGGGCTTGGAAACAAAGCCTGCGCGATCTTCCAGTGCCTGGGCGACGTTCATCAGCGCGCCCTCCTCCCAGGGTTTGCCGATCAGCTGTAGCCCAAGCGGCAAACCCTGGGCATCCAGCCCTGTCGGCACGGCAATTCCGGGTAGCCCGGCGAGGTTCACCGTGACGGTGAAGACGTCGTTAAGATACATCTGGACCGGGTCGTCAAATTCCTGGCCCAGCGCGAATGCCGACGACGGCGTCGCGGGGGTCAGGATCGCGTCGATGCCCAGCGCGAAGGCGTCTTCGAAATCTTTTTTTATCAGCGCGCGAACCTTTCGGGCGCGGTTGTAGTAGGCGTCGTAAAATCCCGCCGAGAGGACATAAGTGCCGATCATCACGCGGCGTTTCACCTCGTCGCCGAAGCCTTCGGCGCGGGTTTTTTCATACATCTCGGTGATGCCGTCGCCCTGCCCCAGTTTGGCGCGGTGCCCGTAGCGAACGCCATCGTAGCGCGCGAGGTTCGACGACGCTTCGGCGGGGGCGATGACATAATAGGCGGGCAGCGCGTATTTCGTGTGCGGCAACGAGATATCGACAATCTTGGCGCCTGCATCTTCAAGCATCGCGCGACCTGTTGCCCAGAGCGCCTCGATCTCGTCCGGCATCCCGTCCATGCGGTATTCTTTCGGGATACCAATGGTTTGCCCTTTGATGTCACCGGTCAACATGGCCTCGAAATCGGGAACAGCCAGATCGGCACTGGTTGAGTCTTTGGCATCGTGCCCGGCCATCGCGCCAAGCATGATCGCGCAATCCCTCACCGACTTGGCCATCGGTCCGGCCTGATCGAGCGAGGACGCGAATGCGACAATCCCCCAGCGTGACACGCGCCCATAGGTGGGCTTCAGCCCGGTGATCCCGACGAAGGCGGCGGGTTGGCGGATCGAGCCGCCAGTGTCGGTGCCTATGGCGGCAAGGCAAAGGTCGCCAGCAACGGCCGCCGCCGAACCGCCTGACGAGCCACCCGGCGTCAGCGCGGTGTCGTCGCCCGTGCGCCGCCAGGGGTTGATGACATTGCCGTAGACCGAGGTCTCGTTCGACGAGCCCATCGCGAACTCGTCCATGTTGAGTTTGCCGATCATCACCGCGCCCGCATCAAAGAGCTGGGTGGTCACGGTGGATTCGTATTCGGGCTTGAAGCCCCTGAGGATGCCGCTGGCGGCCTGGCTGGCGACACCTTTGGTGCAGAAGAGGTCCTTGATGCCCAGCGGAATTCCGCACATGGCGGGCGGATCACCAGCTTTGATCCGCTCATCGGCGGCATTTGCCTGGGCGCGGGCGCGCTCGGGCGTGGGGTGCACGACCGCATTGAGCGCTGTCGCGGCGTCGGCGGCCTTCAGGCAGCTTTCGGTCAGTTCCAGAGCCGAGATGCCGCCTGCGCGCAGCTTGTCGCGAGCTTCGGCGATGGTCAGCGTGTTTAGCTCGGTCATCGCTTACTCAACCACTTTCGGGACGGCAAAAAAGCCCTCGCGCGCGTCCGGCGCGTTGGTGAGAATTTTCTCGGGCATGTTGCCGTCGGTTACCTCGTCTACACGGCGTTTCAGGCGCATGGGCGTAACACTGGTCATCGGCTCGATACCGTCCACATCGACTTCGTTCAGCTGTTCGACAAAAACGATTATCCGGTTGAAATCCTGCGCCAGTGCGGGCAGGTCTTCTTCTTCGACCTTGATGCGCGCAAGCTTCGCGACGCGGCGGGCGGTTTCGGTGTCGATGGTCATGTCGTTTTAAGCTCCATCAAAGGTTGGCGTGCGTTTAGCGCGGGCGCGCACGGCCCGCAAGAAGCTGCGGATGTTGGTCGCGCCGCAGTCCATTGCTGATATGGTGCTGGTAAATTCCCAGGGAGATTCAGATGAAAATTACATGGCTCGGGCATTCCAGCTTTCGGATCGAGATTGAAGATCAGATCCTGCTGGTGGACCCCTGGATTGACGGAAATCCGGTTTTTCCGACGGAACGCGCCGATGAGGCGGTGCTAGGCGCGACCGGGATACTGGTTTCTCATGGCCATTTCGACCACTCGACCAACGCAGCCGGGATCGCCGCCGAATTGGAAGTCCCGGTTGCGGGCATTCCGGAGCTGGTCAACCTGTTGTCGGATGGCAGTGACATCGAGACAATCGGGTTCAACAAGGGTGGCGCGATAAGTTTCGGCGGTGTCGCTGTAACGATGGTTAACGCCGTGCATTCCTCATCGGTAAAATCACCGTCCGGCGACCTCTACGCAGGCGGCGAGGCTGGTTTCATGATCCGGGGCGAGGGTCACACGGTCTATTTTTCCGGCGACACCGATATCATGGCCGATATGGGCTGGATGGGGGAATACTATGCCCCCGATATTGGTATCCTTTGCGCCGGTGGGCACTATACGATGGATATGGACGCTGCGGCCTGGGCGGCGAAGAAATACTTTAATTTCAAGGTGGTGATCCCGTGTCACTATAAGACCTTCCCGATCCTTGCGCAAAGCGCCGATGCGCTGGTTGCGGGATTGCCGGGGGTGGACGTCAAGACGCCGGATGTGATGGAGACGGTGGAAATCTGAGCCGCACAATCAGCGCCGTTTTGCGAAAAAATCTTTCAGCAATGCCGCCGCCTCGGCCTCGGCGATGCCGCCGTAAACCTCGGGCTTGTGATGGGCCTGGGCGTGGTCGAACACGCGCGGGCCTTGGGCGATGCCGCCGGATTTCGGATCCACTGCGCCGTAATAGAGCCGCCGGATGCGGGCGGCGGATATTGCGGCCGCACACATCGGGCAGGGTTCAAGCGTGACGTAAAGATCGCAATCGCTCAGACGTTCGGACCCGAGTGCGAGAGCGGCGGCGCGGATCGCGAGCATCTCAGCGTGGGCGGTCGGATCTGAAAGCGCGCGCATGCCGTTGCCTGCGCGGGCAAGGACATTGCCGTCCGCGCCGATCACCGCCGCGCCCACCGGAACTTCACCGCGTTCGCCGGCAGCGCGGGCCTCGTCGAGGGCGATATCCATATGCGAGCGAAACGCCATGCCCCCTCTTGCCGTCCGGCCGCGGGGAACGGCAAGGTCAATTTCGCGCAGCTGCCGTCGGGCAAATGCGTATTTTTGAAAAGATGAAGGGCAATTTTATTCAAATTTGCATCTTCCTGGCCGGAGATACTTCCGCCGGAGACATTGGCCGCGACCGGGGACCGGGCGGGACCCACCGTGACGTGCCAAAGGCACGGCGCGTGAGCTCTGACTTTAACCCCGGGTCTTTGCGGGCTAAGGCACACCCATGAGTGACAAGAAAATACCGGGCGAGCGGATCGCCAAAGTGCTGGCGCGGCGCGGCGTTGCTTCGCGCCGCGAGGTTGAACGCATGATCGAGGCGGGGCGCGTCGCGGTTGATGGGCGGTTGATCGAAAGCCCGGCGCTGAATGTCACCGAAAATGCGCGCATTGTGGTTGACGGAAAACCAGTGGCCGAGGCCGAGGCGCCAAGGCTGTGGCGGTATCACAAGCCTGCGGGGCGGGTGACGACGGCGCGCGACGAAAAGGGTCGCGCGACGATCTTTGAGGATATTCCGCCTGAGCTGCCGCGCATGATGCCCATTGGACGGCTGGATCTGACGTCGGAAGGGTTGCTTCTTTTGACCAATGACGGCGCGATCAAGCGGCGCCTGGAACTGCCCACCACCGGCTGGCTGCGCAAATATCGGGTGCGCGTAAAGGGCACCCCGACGGATGAGGCGCTGGCACCCTTGCGCAAGGGTGTCACAATCGACGGCGAGAGGTTTCAGCCGATGGAGGTCACGCTTGACCGCCAGCAGGGCCGCAATGCCTGGTTAACGCTTGGGCTTCGCGAAGGGAAAAACCGTGAGATACGCCGCGCGATGGAAAGCCTGGGATTGCTGGTCAACCGGTTGATCCGGGTGTCCTATGGTCCTTTTCAACTAGGCGAGTTGAAACCGGGAGAATTACTGGAGATAAAGCGGAAAATATTACGAGACCAATTGGGGTTGGAAAGCGAAGCTAATCCAAATCCTCAGCCCCCGCGCAAGCACAGGCCCGGCGCAAAGTCGCACACAAGGCCGCGTAAGTAACCCAACGATATTTGGCGTGCCTATGGCATGGGCGGACGGGTTAACATATGTTAACCCCAAGAACCTGAGGACCACCCGCTTCATGCAAAGATTTGTTCTGGCTGTTCTGGTGCTGGCGATCGCATTCGCGCTGATCGCCGTCGTTTTGCGCGGGGCTGCGCGGTATTTTGATAGCGACCAAATTGACGGCGAAGGCGGCGCGCGCGCCACGAGGGGCAGTATGCAAAAGATATCCTTTTTCCTTCTTTTAATTCTCATGGCCTATGTCGCCATGTCCGGAACTTCGTAATGGCGGAACGTTTCGGTGGGAAATTTAGCCCGGACGGTTCGGGGGCCGGGCTGCCGCAGCGCCGAATTGCGGGCGCGCGGGTTAATTTTCTGTTCATTATGCCGTTCCTTCTGGTCCTGACCGCCTTTCAGCAGGCACCAGTCGGCATGGCTCTGGACCTTGTGGCGTTTGCGGATCTGATGCTGGCGGCGTGGTTAACGCGCGAGGGGCTGAGGGCGGAGGCGGCCTATGACGCGCGCCGGGTTGCTAAACGCCCGGCGATCCCTCGCAAGATGTTGGCAAGTGCGCTGACAGGGACTGGCCTGGCGGCGGCGGGGCTCGATCCGGCTGGGTTTACGCTCGTTAATCCTGTGCTGTTTGCAATATTAGGGTCGGCGCTGCATTTCATGGCATTTGGGCCGGACCCGCTAAAGCATAAAGGCGTTGCGGAAGGTGACGAATTTCAGACCGATCGGGTCGCTCGCGCGGTCGAGGAGGCCGAACGCCACCTGGCGTCGATGAAGGAGGCCATTCGCGGGTCGGGGGTGCCAGCGCTTGTCCGCAGGGTCGATGATTTTTCGGGAACCGCGCGGCAGATGTTCCGCGCCGTCGAGGACGATCCCGGTGACCTGACCGGTGCGCGGCGGTTTCTGGGTGTATATTTGCTGGGTGCGCGGGATGCGACGGTTCAATTTGCGGAACTTTATGTGCGCACAAATAACGAAGAGGCCCGCGCGGATTATGAAGCGCTGCTTGATGACCTTGAAGGGTCATTCGCGGCGCGGACCGAAAAAATGTTGCTCGACGACAAATCCAGCCTGGATGTTGAGATAGAAGTGCTGCGCGAAAGACTGGCGCGGGAAGGCATCAAAAGTCATTAGTGTTTGAAGTCAAAGAGAGAGGGACCAATTATGTCAGAGACCGTTCGGCAGAAAGCCGAGGAATCCGTGGCGCTGGTGAAAGAGGTCAGCGAATTTCAACTGATCACACCGGCGACCGACGTTGTGCCGCTAGAAGCCGCCGACGCGGTGACGTCCGAAGCGATTGAAAAGCGCATCGGCGAAATTGACATGGGCGATACCAATTCGATCGTGTCATTTGGATCATCCGCCCAACAGGAATTGCAGGAGATCAGCCAGTCGATGCTGGCGGATGTTCGCAACAAGGATGTGGGGCCGGCGGGGGACTCGTTGCGCGATATCGTGTCGACCATTCGCGGCTTCTCGATCAGCGAGCTGGATGTGCGGCGCAAGCGGTCCTGGTGGGAGCGGCTGTTGGGGCGCGCAGCCCCCATCGCCAATTTTGTTGCGCGATTTGAAGAGGTTCAGGGCCAGATCGACGGGATCACCGACAATCTGCTGACCCACGAGCATAAGCTTTTGAAGGACATAAAATCGCTGGACCAGCTTTATGACAAGACGCTGGCGTTCTACGACGAGCTGGCGCTTTATATTGCTGCTGGCGAGGAAAAGCTGAAGCGATTGGACGGGGTGGATATCCCGGCCAAGGCGCAGGCGGTTGAAGAGGCGCCTGAAGATCAGGGCGTTATGGCTGCACAGGAACTTCGCGATCTGCGCGCCGCGCGAGACGATCTGGAGCGCCGCGTGCACGACCTGAAGCTGACGCGGCAGGTGACGATGCAGTCGCTGCCGTCGATCCGGTTGGTGCAGGAAAACGACAAGTCGCTGGTGACCAAGATCAACTCGACGCTGGTGAACACAGTGCCGCTTTGGGAGACGCAGCTGGCACAGGCGGTCACCATTCAGCGCAGCCAGGATGCCGCTGAGGCTGTTCGGGACGCCAATGATCTTACCAACGAATTGTTGACGGCGAATGCCAAAAACCTGCGCGAGGCCAACAAGATTATCCGCCAAGAAATGGAGCGCGGCGTCTTCGACATCGAAGCGGTGAAACAGGCCAATGCCGACCTGGTTGCGACGATCGAGGAAAGCCTTGCGATTGCCGACGAGGGCAAGGCCAAACGCGCGGCGGCCGAAGAAGAATTGCAGAAGATGGAAGCCGAGTTGAAATCGACGCTTGCGTCCGCGAAAGCGCGCAAGGACGGAACCGGCGTGAATGCCGGGGAAAGCGTTCCTTCGTAAGGCGATGCGGCAGGCGCTGATCACCCTGGGCCTGCTGCCCATTCTGGCCGCTTGCGCCGAGTTTACCGGTGCGGGCGGGTTTGGCGTGCCGCCGAACGGAGCGATTGAAGCCACGCTTCCGGTGACCGAAAGATCGCCGGAAAGTTTTGAGATTGAGCGGTTTTTTGCGCGCGTGCAGGATGGGCTTATTTCGCGCGGATTGTTGAGGATAGATGGCGGCGGCCCGGACGTGCCGTTCACCGATGCCATGCTGGCGCGGAATTTTGCCGCACTGGCGTTCAGCCAGGAATTTACCGGCGTGTCGGGTCGGCTGGTCCGGCGGAGCACGGAAAGCGCGCTGCATCGCTGGGCGGTGCCGGTGAAGATCGAGCCCTTGTTTGGTGCCAGCGTTGACCCCGGTCAGGTGGCGTTTGATCGCCGGACAATACGTCGGCTTGCATTACGGCTTGAGGGCGCGACGCGACATCCTGTGAATGTGGTCGCGCGGGGTGGCAATTTTCACGTCCTGATCCTGAACGAACAGGAATTGCAGTCGTCGGGCGCGCTGCTTCGCGGGTTGATCCCGGAAATTTCCACCGCCGAGACTGGCTATGTCGAGGATATGCCACGCGAGACCTATTGCGTTGTCTTTTCCTCGGACCCGGCGGGCGATAACAGCTATGAAAACGCGGTTGCGGTGATCCGTGCGGAACTGCCGGAACGGCTGCGCACGTCGTGCATTCACGAAGAGATCGCGCAAGGGCTGGGGCTTGCCAACGACAGCCCTGCGGCGCGACCTTCGATCTTCAACGATGATGACGAATTTGGGCGGCTGACAACGCAGGACGAACTGCTTTTGCAGATGCTGTATGACCCGCGACTGGCACCCGGTATGTCGGAAGCCGAAGCTGCGGGCCGAGTGCGCCAGATTTCAACTGAATTAATGTCGCCCGCGACCTAGGCGAGCCAAGGAGAAGCACATGGGCATTTTCGATTTTCTAAGCGGTGAGTTCATCGACGTTATCCACTGGACCGACGACACGCGCGACACAATGGTCTGGCGGTTCGAACGCGAGGACCACGAGATAAAATACGGGGCCAAGCTGACGGTGCGCGAGGGTCAGGCGGCGGTTTTTGTGCACGAGGGCCAGTTGGCAGACACGTTCATGCCGGGGCTTTATATGCTGGAGACGAACAACCTGCCCGTTATGACAACGCTTCAGCACTGGGATCACGGGTTCCGGTCGCCGTTCAAATCCGAGGTCTATTTCATCGCGACGCGGCGGTTCACGGACCTGAAATGGGGCACCAAGAACCCGGTGATCATCCGCGATCCCGAATTTGGCCCGACGCGCGTGCGGGCCTATGGCACGTATTCCGTGAAGGTCAGCGATCCGGGCAGGTTTCTGGTCGAGATCGTCGGTACCGACGGCGAATTCACGATGGATGAGATCAGTTATCAGATCCGCAATATCATCACTCAGGCCTTTACGCGGACGATTGCATCGGCGGGCATTCCGGTGCTGGATATGGCGGCGAATACAGCCGATCTGGGGCGCGTTTTAGCGGAGGGGATCACCGAGACCATTTCGGCCTATGGCCTTGAATTGCCTGAGCTTTATATCGAAAACATCTCGCTGCCGCGCGCCGTGGAAAAGGCGCTGGATGAACGCACGTCGCGGGGTGTTGTCGGCTCGTTGGATGATCATCTGCGCTATAAAACTGCCGAGGCGCTGGGGCACGAAGGAGCAGGCGCCGGGGCCGCGATGGGGATGGGGCTTGGTGCCGGGATGGGGATGCAGATGGCGGGGCAGATGGCCGGTCCCTGGGGACCGCGACCCGCCGCACCACCGCCGCCGCCAGTCGAACACGTCTGGCATCTAGCCGAGGGCGGAAAGACAAGCGGGCCATTTTCCAAAGCCGATCTGGGGAAGATGGCAACCGGCGATGGGCTGAGCCGTGAAAGCTGGGTCTGGACGCAAGGGCAGGATGGCTGGAAGCGGGCCGAGGACGTGGCCGAGCTGGCGCAGCTGTTCACCGTCGCGCCGCCGCCGCCGCCGGAAGCCTGACATGAAGCGACGTACCATGATCAAGTGGCTGCACTGGACCAGCCTTCTTCTGATCCTATATTTCTGGGCAGTTGAGCCTGAGAACGTGGAACGGCCGGGCGCGGCAGCACTGACAACCCATGCCGGAGTTGGCACCGTACTTGCGATGATAGTCTTCGTCTGGTTTGCATCATTTGCGAGCAAAGGGTTGGCCGGGCGGCCGGGCCCCAAATTGCCGGGTTGGGGGAAACGATTTCATCCCTTGCTACACAAAGGTCTATACTGGCTGGTGTTGGCAATGGTTCTTTCCGGCGGATCGATCGCAATATTCGCGCCATACACTGTGCTTGCCTTTGGCGCGTTTCCAGTAGCGCCTTCAATAAATTTGAAGGTGCTGCACGAACTGGCGCAGGAAGTTCACGAATTGATTTTCAATCTGGCGCTTATCGGGATTGGTCTGCACGCGAGTTTCCACATCTGGCGGCACTATATGCTGCGCGATAATGCTTTGCGGATCATGGTTCCGGCGCGGCTGCACAAGTATCTTTGATGGCTAACGAAGAACACCGCTTTCCTTGCGAAACCTGCGGGTCGGACATGCGGTTTGATCCAGGCGACGAGCAGTTGATTTGCGATCATTGCGGTAATGTTGAGGCCATCGAACACGGCCTCGAGGCGCGGGCGGACGCGATCAAAGAGCTTGATTTCGAGGCTGCGGTGGGGGCGGAATTGTCGGCTGCCGAGATTGAAGAATCCCGTGCTTCGACCTGCCCGAATTGTGGTGCGCGTATTGAGTTCGCGAGCGACATTCACGCCACCGAATGCCCCTATTGCGCGACGCCGGTCGTGACCGACACCGGTACAAGCCGCCAGATCAAGCCGCGCGGCGTTCTGCCATTTGCGCTGGACGAAAGTGCGGCGCGCCGCGCGATGATCGACTGGCTTGGCAACCTTTGGTTCGCACCGAACGGGCTGATGGAATACGCCCGGAAAGGCCGCCGGATGAGCGGCGTCTATACGCCCTGCTGGACCTTCGATGCCGACACCAAAAGCAACTACGATGGGCAGCGCGGCACAGTTTATCATGAATCCCGGAACGTGACGCGAAACGGCAAAAGCGAAACCGTTCGGGTTCAGAAAGTTCGCTGGCGGCGGGTTTCGGGCCGCGTCGCACGGATTTTTGACGATGTTCTGGTGATTGCCTCGACGGCCCTGCCGGAGAAATTTCGGAAAGGCGTTTCAACTTGGGATCTGACGCGGCTGGAACCTTATCAGCCGGAGTATCTGGCCGGGTTTCGCGCCGAGGCCTATACGGTTGAACTGGCGGACGCGTTTCTAGTCGCGCGCGCGATCATGGACCGTCAAATCAAGCGCGACGTCAAATTCGACATCGGCGGCGACCGCCAGCGGGTGGAAAATGTCGAGACCCGGATCAGCGACGTGACGTTCAAGCATATACTCGTGCCGCTCTGGCTGGCGGCGTATAAATACCGGGGGCGATCGTTTCGATTTGTCGTGAACGGTCAGACCGGGCAGGTTACCGGAGAACGCCCATGGTCGGCGTGGAAGTTGGTGTTTGCCGCTGTTGCAATTGCGATTGTTGCGGCTGTGGTGGGGTACATATATGCGCAGGGGTAGAGGATTGTGCCTTTGGACAACCGCTCTGGAATGCTGGCGCGTCTAATTGGCTAACCAGCTTTGATAAGCCTTTGAAATGCCCGTTCCAACCTCAATTTAGTCGAGAGGAAAGGCGTCGCAGACTGCATTGGTGCGCGACGCGCATCGGCTTCCAGAAGCGCTTCTACACCAACACAGCAGCTGCTTGCTTCGCGGGCTGCATCCATCTTTTCCGACAGAAAAACAACTCTTCCAATATTCTCGCTTCTGGGATTCATCGACAAATTCCGTGTTTGATTACCTAAACGGACATACCACGGATATGCAGATAACTGGGGGGTTTCGTGTTGGCGGCTCGGGCTGTAGCGGCGCACCTGCTTGCGCGCTTCGCTACGAGTGACTAGACAAGGCCAATTCTGAACCTGGGTTTTTGATGATCCTTTGCGCGGGCGAAGCCCTCATTGACATGCTGCCGCGGGAAAGCACCAGCGGCGAGAGCGCATTTGCGCCATATCCGGGTGGATCGGTGTTCAATACAGCGATTGCACTGGGGCGGCTTGGGGCGCCGACGGGTTTTTTCTCGGGTATTTCGACGGATATGTTCGGCGCTATGCTGAAAGATGCTTTGACCGCGTCCGGTGTGGATGCGTCTTTCGCGGCACGGTCGGACCGGCCGACGACGCTAGCCTTTGTGACGCTGAGCGATGGCCAGGCGAGTTATGCGTTTTATGACGAGAACACTGCCGGGCGGATGTTGACTTCCGCCGATCTACCGCGGCTGGACGACGGTGTTAGCGCGTTATTTTTTGGTGGTATTTCGCTTGCGGTTGAGCCTTGTGCGCTGGCGTATGACGCGCTTTTGAAGCGCGAGGCGGGGCGCCGTGTCATCATGATCGACCCGAATATCCGTGAGAGTTTTATCCGCGATGAGGCGGCCTATCGCGCGCGGATCGGGGCCATGATGGCGGCGGCGGATATCATCAAGATGTCGGACGAGGATCTGTCCTGGCTTGCCGGTCACGACGATCTGGCGGGCGCGGCGCGGCAATTGCTGGATGCGGGCGCGAAGGTTGTCTGCGTGACTGAAGGGGCGGACGGTGTGACCGGGCATATGGCCGGAGGCGGCGCGCGAGTGATCGCGGATCGTGTCGATGTGGTCGACACCGTGGGCGCGGGCGACACGTTCAACGCCGGTGTGCTGGCGTCCTTGCACGATGCTGGTTTCTTGTCCAAGGAGCGCATCGGTTCGGTGGATGAGGCAGCGCTTCGGGACGCGCTGACGCTTGGCGTGCGGGTGGCGGCGGTCACGGTCGGTCGCGCTGGAGCAAATCCGCCGACAAGGGACGAGCTGGGATGAGAGCGCTTGTTCAGCGTATAAGCGAGGCACGGGTTACGGTTGATGGCGAAGTGCTGGGCGAGATCGGGCCGGGGCTGCTGGTCTTTGTCTGCGCGATGGCGGGCGATGCGGACGAGGTCGCGGGAAAATTGGCCTCAAAGATCGCCAAGCTGCGGATTTTTCGCGATGACGCGGGGCGCATGAACCGGTCTTTGCCGGATGTTGGTGGTGCAGCACTGGTGGTCAGCCAGTTTACCCTTGCCGCGGATACCTCGCGCGGCAACCGGCCCGGATTTTCAACCGCCGCACCGCCGGAAGAGGGCGAAGCGCGGTATCTGGCCTTCGCCGCCGCTCTGGCTGATTTGGGCGTTCCGGTGGCGACCGGGCGATTTGGCGCGGACATGGGCGTGTCGTTGGTCAACGATGGGCCGGTGACCATTTGGTTGGATACTGAGGGCTGAACGCCCGTACCGACGTCTGGACGCGTATTTATTGAAAAGATGAAATTGGTCGGTCAGATCAATCCTTCGCGCGCCATGATGTCTTCGATGATCGGGATGTCCGAGGGATTGTTCAACTCCCAGAAATCGCGGCCCCGCGCATCGACTTCGACGCATCTGACGGGCAAGCCGTTTTCAAGGAACCGGAGCTGTTCGAGGCCTTCGCGCTTTTCAAGGGGCGCTTCGGGCAGGGCCGCGTAGGTCGCCAGTGCGCCGGGGCGATAGGCATAGCATCCGACATGGTGAAAGACCGGCACCGCGTTGTCAGGGGCATTGTCGTAAAACGGCAGGACTTCCTTTGAGAAATAGAGCGCGTCGGCTTTGGAGTCGAAGACGGCGGTTGTGGCACCAACGCGGCCCGCCTTCCGGTCGGCCTGAAGTTTATCGAGGTGAGCGCGGCGCGTCCGAAGCACCGGCGTTGCCATCTGGATTGAGGGGTCTGCCGCCATCGCCGCCAAAAGCGCCTCGATGTAATGCGGCGGCGTCAGCGGCGCGTCGCCTTGCAGGTTCACAATGACGTCCGGTTGCGTTTTCAAGAGCTTAGCACCTTCGGCGCAGCGTTCGGTGCCGTTGACGCAGGCTTGGGACGTCATCAGAACCTGCCCGCCGAAATTTTTCACGGCGTCCGCAATTTGTGCGCTGTCGGTCAGAACGAAGACGTCCGTGACGCCGTTAACCGCCTTTGCGGCGTCCCAGCTGCGCTCGATCAGGGTTTTGGAAACGCCGGTGGCACCAGTCAGTTTCGCCAAGGGCTTGCCGGGGAAGCGAGTGGACTGGTAGCGCGCGGGGATGAAGATGACGGTTTTCAAGGCGGATTGTCCCTCGGGGATTTTCCATGGGATTTACGGAAATTATCGCGGCTTCGCAATCGCGGGGCGGCTATGCCTTTGGCACGAGGATAATTTTCGGCGCGGCGACGGTCCCGGCGCGGATATCGGCAAAGGCAGCGGCACCGTCGCCAAGACCGCGTTCTTCGACCCAGTCGAGCGATCCGAGATGGCCGTCGATCATCGCCGCAACGGTCGCATTGAAGTCGGCCATCGTATAGGCGTAGGTGCCGATCAGCGTGATCTCGTGCAGCGTGAACCGGCGGATATCGAGGCCCCCTGCCCCGTCACCAAGGCCGATGTGCAGGATCACGCCGCCGGGGCGAACCTGTGCCGAAGCTGTTGTGCGGGTGGCGTCAAAGCCGACAGCATCGACGACGATATCAAAATCGCCGGTTTCGCCGAGCGCGTCGGGCGGGCGGGCGTCCTGCCCCATGGCCTGAAGATAGGCCCGCCGCCGATCATTTGGTTCGGCGATTGTCACCTCGACGGTTCCCTGCGCCAAAAGTGCCAGCGCCGAGCCTAGACCAATCGCGCCGCCGCCAATCACCAGTGCGCGTGCGCCGCCGCCGATCGCGCGGCGACCAAGCCGTGCGGCGTGCCAGCAAACCGCCAGCGGTTCGGCAAGTGCGGCCTGAGCAAAAGTCATGTGGTCGGGGATCGCGACGAGGTTGCTTTCCGGCATTGAGATTTGCTCAGCGAAAGCGCCTTCGCGGGGCGGCATCGAGATGAGCTGACGGCTCGGGCAAATGTTGTCTTGCGCGGACCGGCACGCCTGACATTCCCCGCATGTTACCAAAGGGTTGACTGTGACACGGCGTCCATCGGATGTGGTGCCCGCCGCCTCGTGACCGAGGATCAATGGTGCCGGGCGACGGTCGTCGTGGCCGAGATATCCGTGCATGTCCGAGCCGCAGATACCGACGCGGGCCACGTTGACCAGCACTTCGCCCGGTGCCGGTTCGGGGTTTTGCACGTCGCGAAGCTCCATCGCTTCGGGGCCGGTATAGACGAGCGCTTTCATGGGTTACTCCGTTGCTGAGAGATCAAATTTTTCGCCCGGAAAATACTTCGCGAGGCGGATGTCGGCGGTTCGGGCATGGCCTTCCATGCCTTCCAGTCGCGAAATGCGTGCGGTGGCTTCGGCGATCGGTTTGGCACCGTCGCGGGTGGCGCGCTGCCAGGTGACGACCTTCATGTATTTGTGAACCGACAGGCCGCCGGTGTATTTGGCGGCACCGCCGGTGGGCAGAACGTGGTTCGGACCGGATGCCTTGTCGCCGAATGCGACGGTGGTTTCCTCGCCAAGAAAAAGCGAGCCGTAGCAGGTCAGCCGGTTCAGCCACCAGTTCAGATCGGCGGCCTGCACGGTCAGGTGTTCAGGCGCGTAATCATCTGATGTTGCGGCCATTTCTTCGCGGTCGGCGCAAAGCACCACCTCGGCATAATCGCGCCACGCGGCGGCAGCGTTGTCGCGGTTTGTTTCGGGCAGATCGTCGATCATGCCGGGGACGAGGTTGATCACCTTCTTGGCCAATGCGCGGTTGTCGGTGATGAGCCAGACGGGTGAATTGTAGCCGTGTTCGGCTTGGCCGACGAGGTCGGCGGCGACGATCCGGGCATCCGCCGTTGCATCCGCCAAAATCAGGCTGTCGGTGGGGCCTGCAATCATGTCGATGCCAACACGACCAAAGAGGATGCGCTTTGCTTCGGCCACGAACTGGTTGCCCGGGCCGACCAGCACGTTGGCTTTGGGCAGGCCGAAAAGACCCATCGTCATCGCGGCGACGCCCTGCACCCCGCCCATCGCAAGGATGGTGTCGGCGCCGCTTAGGTGTGCTGCATAGACAATCGCCGGTGCGATGCCTTCGCCCGCGCGCGGCGGCGAGGCGGCGACGATGTGGTTGCAGCCCGCCACTTTGGCGGTGGTCACTGTCATGATCGCGGACGCGATGTGGGCGTAGCGCCCGCCGGGGATATAACAGCCGGCGGCATCGACCGGGATGGTCTTTTGGCCGGCGATCAGGCCGGGGACAATCTCGGTTTCAAAATCGGTGAGCGATGCTTTTTGCGCTTCGGCGAATTTACGGACGTTCGCGTGGGCAAAACGGATATCGGCCTTTATTTTGTCGGGTACCCGCGCGCTGGCGGCGGCGATATCCTTGGTGGTCAGTTTCAGCGGGCCGTCAAAGCGGTCGAATTTTGCCGCGTATTCCAGTGCTGCTGCGTCGCCGCGCGCCTCGATATCGTCGAGGATGCCTTGGACTGTCGCGGTAACATCCGAGGCATCGGTTTGCGACGTTCGCGGCGCTTTTTTCAGGTACTCACGAGCCATTTATTATTGTCCACCAGAGAGATAGGCCGGGCGATGAAGGTTTTGCCCCGGCGGTGTTGGATCAGTTTGCGTTTTGGATCTTCTAGCGGTCAGTGCGCGTCTCCCATGTGCCAGCCTTCGAAAAGGCCCAGCATCGGCCCGACCCCAAGGTCGGCGTCAAACGCGCCGCGGAACAGCATTTCGCCCGCGACATAGAGCAGAACCACCAGCCCCAGCCACGATATCCAGGGGTATTTCGTGAGTACTTTCATGATGATAGTTGCCGCGCAAGCCATCAACAGAATGGCAAGGCCAAGACCGAAAACCAAGAGCATCTTGTCGCCGTCGGCAATCGCTGCAACTGCCAGAACATTGTCCAGTGACATCGAGACGTCGGCGATTGTGATGGATATCAGCGCTGATGCCATGGTTCGGCGCGGCGGGCCGGTATAACCGCTGCCCGGATCGTCTGCGGCTTCCATCGCAAGGACCGCGCCCTCTTCGACTTCGCCCTTTATCTCGAAGAAAAGCCGCCAGCACACCCAGATTAGCAACAGCCCGCCAATAAACAGCAACCCCGGAATGCCAAGCAGGCTGGTCGCAACGATGGCAAATAAGATCCGCAGCACCGCCGCAATGACCATGCCATAGATGATTGCGCGCCGTCGCAGGTCGGGCGACAGACCGGCCGCCGCCATGCCGATGATCAGCGCATTGTCACCGCTGAGGATCAGGTCCGCGACGATTATCTGTCCGAAATCCAGTGCGGCGTCGATCATGCGCGGGCGTCCTCCAGGATCATGTCAGAGGCTTTTTCCCCGATCATGATGGCGGGCGCGTTGGTGTTGCCGCTGACAATCTGCGGCATGATCGAGCAATCCGCGACGCGAAGCCCGTCAATTCCGTGGACCCGCAGCCTTGCATCGACCACGGCCATGGGATCGCTTCCCATTTTGCAGGTTCCTGTCGGGTGATAAATGGTCACGGCTGTCCGGCGCGCCCAATCCAGAATGGCATCGTCGTCATCTTCGGCCACGCCCGCGCCGGGCGCGTGTTCTTCGGTGATGTGTGATTTCAGCGGCTCGTGTGCGGCTATCTTGCGCGCGACTTTGATGCCGCTGACGAGGGTCCGGCAGTCGGTGTCGGTGGCGAGGTAATTGGGATGGATCGCCGGATGGTCGTCGATATCGGGCGATGTCAGTTCAAGATGCCCGGTGCTTTCGGGGCGAAGCTGGAGCACCGAGGCGGTGAAGGCAGAAAATTCGTGGGGGCCTTCGGACGGGTTTTCAGCGCTCCACGGTTGAATATGGAACTGGATATCCGGGGTTTCCAGATGGTTTTCGGTTTTGAGGAACCCGGTGCCAAGCGACGCCGCCATGGTCATCGGACCGCGCCGCGTGAGGGCATATTGGACTGCGATCATCGCCTGTTTCAGCAGGTTCGAGGTTTCGGCATTGATCGTCGGAAGATCGGTTTTGAAGACTGTACGCGCTTGCAAATGATCCCGAAGATTTTTGCCGACGCCCGGCAAGTCGGTGTGCGCTTCGATTCCAAATGGCTGTAACTCTTCCCCGGCGCCTAACCCCGACAGCATCAAGATCTGCGGCGAGCCGATTGCTCCGGCAGACAGGATAACTTCGATGCGGGCGCGAATGTGGGTCATTTGGCCGTCGATCCGCGCCCGAACACCGACCGCGCGACCGTCTTCGATCAGCACCTTTTCAGCTTGAGTGTTGGTCAGGATTTTCAGGTTCCTGCGCGTCCGCGCATGTTTGAGATAGGCCACCGCGGACGAGCAACGACGGCCCCCGATCATCGTCAGCTGGAAATAGCCGACGCCTTCCTGATCGACGTCGTTGTAATCATCTGTGCGTTTGTAGCCCGCAGCGGCGGCGGCATCGACCCAAACGTCGATGATCTGGCGCTTGAGCCGTGATGTCTGAACGGAAAGCGGTCCGTCAGTGCCACGAACGTCCCCGCCGTTTGGGCCCTTCCATGTCTCGGACCGCTTGAAGTATGGCAGCACGTCGGCCCACGACCAGCCGGTGTTGCCCATTTGCGCCCAGGCGTCGTAGTCCTGCGGCTGGCCGCGCACGTAAAGCAGCCCGTTGATCGAGCTGGAGCCACCCAGAACGCGCCCGCGCGGCCAGGGAATTGACCGCCCGGCTAGCCCCGGATCGGATTGTGTTTTGTAGTTCCAGTCGATGTTCGGATTTCCCATCGTTTTGAAGTATCCGACGGGGATGTGGATCCAGGGATTGGTATCCTTGGGGCCTGCTTCCAGCAATAACACGCGAAATCGACCATCCGCCGACAAGCGGTTCGCCAAGACGCATCCGGCTGACCCGGCACCGACGATTACGAAGTCGACCTCCAATAAGTCCCCCAGGAAATTCATTTTAATGAGACTTTTAATCTCGATTTTGGCTGAAGCTCAGGTTGCCCTGATTCCTGCTAATTACAAGGCGAAGTTTTTTGCCGTTATGGACGCAAACGGACGCTTTGTATGGGCGCCGAAGCATAGTGATGCTTGGGCGAAGTGCACGAAAGATCGTAACCGCCCGGCCCCAAGGCGGGCGCACCGGGCAAGGGTCAAGTTCGGCCCAACCTGACCCTTTCCCACCCTTCCTAGCCCTGCTTGACCAGAACCGGGCCGCGGGCGGCGAAGCCGACGTTGATTTTTCGGCCTGATTCAAGCGGTACATCGACGGCCTCGTGGACGGCGAATATCGACCCGAAATCGGCATCGAGCGTGTATTCCATGCGATTGCCGACGTAAGTGGCCTTGCTGACGGTCACCTCAAATCCCTGCGCGGCATCGACGACAAGGCGCGAAGGCCGAACCGCCAGTATCGACGGGCCGGGTGGGTGATCGCGGGCGGGCAGTTTGTGGAGAAAGCCGCCGATTGACACTTCCGCCGTGCCGTCGCTGACCGAAAGCACTTCGCACGGGATCAGGTTCGCCTCGCCGATGAAATCGGCAACAAAGCTGTCGGCGGGGGCGTCATACAATTCGCGCGGTGTGCCCTTTTGCGCGATCGAGGCGTTGCGCATCACGACAATTTCGTCTGAAACGGCGAGCGCTTCTTCCTGATCGTGGGTGACGTAGACGACGGTGAGGCCGAGGTCTTGCTGGATGGCGCGGATGTCTTCGCGGACCTGGCGGCGGAGCTTGGCGTCGAGGTTTGAAAGTGGTTCGTCAAACAGCAGAACCTGAGGCTCCAGCACCAGCGCGCGCGCCACCGCGACCCGTTGCTGCTGACCGCCGGAAAGTTCGCTGGGCAGGCGATTGTCGAAGCCTTTCAGCCCGACAAGATCAAGCCCGGCAAGCGCCTTTTCCCGCGCCTCGGCCTTTGCAAATCCTGAAAACGTCAGTCCGTAGGACACGTTTTCCAGCACTGACATATGCGGGAACAGCGCATAGGACTGAAACACCATGGAGACATCGCGGTCGGTCGCGGGAAGTTGTGTTACATCCTTGTCATCAATGAATATTTTCCCCGTCGTTGCCATTTCCAGCCCGGCGATCATTCTGAGCGTCGTGGTCTTGCCGCAGCCCGATGGGCCAAGAAGGGTGACGAGTTTCCCCGCGTCAATCTCAAGATCGATATCGTCGACAGCGACAACGTCCTTGCCGTAGACTTTGGTCACGCCCCGGAATGAAACGGGTGCTGCCTTTCCGTGGATGATCCCCTGGGTCATGGTTTATCCCCCCGTTCCAAACTGGCTGCGACGACCAATCTGCGTTTTTCCCACCAAAAGCTGGAGCATCCCCACCGCCACCAGCATTACGAGAATCAAAGTCGTCGAATAGGCGATGGCAAGGCCGTAGTCGTTGTTTTCGACGCGGCCAATAATGTAACTGGTCGCCATGTTGTATTTCGCCGAAACAAGGAAAATTACAGCGGAAATTGCGGTCATTGCCCGCACAAAACTATAGACCAACGCGGCAAGGATTGCGGGTCGAAGAAGCGGCAGGATTACGCGGCGGAACGTTTGCCAGCTGTTGGCGCCAAGCGTCAGCGAGGATTCGTCGAGCGACTTGTCCAGTTGGCTCATCGAGGCGATGCCGGCGCGGACGCCGACGGGCATGTTTCGGAAGATGAAGCTGACGACAAGGATGATGCCGGTGCCGGTGATCTCGATTGGTGGCACGTTGAAGGCGAGGATATAGCTGACGCCGATTACCGTGCCGGGGATTGCGAAGCTGAGCATGGTGCCAAATTCGAAGGCATTCTTGCCCGCAAAATTCTGCCGCGTCAGCAGGTAGGCGGTGACGAGGCCCACGGCGGCGGTCAGCGGTGCGGCGATGGCGGCGATCTGAATTGTGGTCCAGAAGCTGTCCCACGCCGAACCGATCCACTGAATTCCAAAATCGTTATAGCCCACCCTGAAGGCGGTGAGGTAATGTTTAAAGGTCAGTGAATTGTTCACCCCCCAAAGCTCAACAAAGCTGCCGTATAGGATCATGCCGTAGACGATAATGGTAAAGCTGCCCCAGATCGCGGCAATCGCGAATACCGGCAGTGACAGCCGCTTTGGCATCAGCGGGTGTACGCCCGCATCGCCCTTGCCGGTGACCGTCGTATAGCTTTTCTTGCCCAGCCAGACACGCTGGGCGTAAAACGCCGAAAGCGTGAAGAACAGCAACACCATCGCCAGCACCGCCGCGCGACCCTGATCGTATTGCGCCCCGACAATGGCAAAGAAAATGTCCGTCGACAGTACGTTGAAATTGCCGCCCAGCACCAGCGGATTGCCGAAATCGGCCATGCTTTCGATGAACCCGAGCAAAAACGCATTCGCCAGCCCCGGACGCATCAGTGGCAGGGAAACCGTGCGAAAGACTTGCCATCTATTCGCCCGCAGGGTCTGGGCGGCTTCCTCCATCGACGGGCTGACGCCCTCGACCACGCCGATCAGCACCAGAAAGGCGATCGGTGTAAAGGCCAGTGTCTGCGCAATCAGCAGCCCAGGCATTCCATAAAACCATCGCGTTGGCTGGATCCCGAACAGATCGGCGAAAAACACGGTGACAGAACCGGAGCGGCCTAAAAGCAGGATCAACGCCAGCCCGATTACGAAAGGCGGCGTGATGATCGGCAGAACCGTAAGCGCCCTGAGCCCGCGCTTGTACCTGAAGCCGGACCGGGTAACGACCAGTGCGAATACCAGACCGAGTGCTGTGGTGACGACGCCGACAATGATCGCCAGAAACAGCGAGTTCCACGCCACGCCGCAGCGCACCCCGCGCAGACATCCCAGACCCCAGATCCGGCTGTCAAAGAACTTCGAAGTAAAAACATTGGCCGAATACCCGCCATCCTCGGTTATGAACGCCGCAATCAGCATCTTGGCGATCGGGAAGAAGACGAAGATTGTGACGATCACGATCACGCCAGCGATTGCGCCGACGACGAAGACATCGCCGTTGACCGCCCCGCGCGCGGCGATGCCTTGGGTGAAGAGGAACAGAAACGCGGTCGTGACAATGAGCGCGCCATATCCCATGCCGAACTGACGGTCGCCCAGATCGCCGAAAAGCGCCGTCAGCCACTGGTAATTGAAGCCGCGAAGGCCGATCCCGAAGCCCTGCGCGATTATCAAGGCGAACCCGAGCGCGCCGGCAATGATCAGGGATTGCGAATAAAGCGGATCGGTCTTTGGACGGCCAAGTGCCACCAGCGACAGCAAAAGCGGCAGTGCGATGGGTGCCAGCCAGAGCTTTTCGCCCTGCCCGATCAGGAACGCAGCGGGCGCGTAGTCGTCATCAAGCGGATAGCCGTCGATCAGCCATTCGAAGGTCCAGAAATCTTCGATCCCGTACCAGGGGATCACCAGGAATCCGACCCACCCGGCGATGATCCAGAAAAGGAGCGCCGGGTGGGTGCGGTCTTTAGAAGTTACAGCGTTCACGTGTTACTGCGGCAGCACCGAGACCTCTTCGTCCCACTTCTGAAGCAGCCGCTTGCGTTCGTCGCTGGAGCCGTACAACTTGAAGTCATAATCGATCAGTTTGATCGCTGCCGGATCCGGCGCCAGCGGCGAACTTTCGGCGCTGACATTCGACGGCACCTGGAACGACTTGACCTTCCACGCTTCCGACTGCGCCTCAGCACTCAATGCCCAGTCATAGAACATCTTGGCTTCTTCTGGATTGCGCGCACCGTCGATGATGCTCATCGAGCCGATCTCGTATCCGGTGCCTTCGCAAGGCGCCACGCCGTCCACCGGAAAACCGGAGACCGCTTGCTTCACCACGCCGTGCAGGAACGCAACGCCGATGGTGTTTTCACCGCGCGCCGCCGCCTTGATTGGGGCAGAGCCTGACTTGGTGTATTGGTTGATATTGGCGTGCAGGCCCTTCATGAACTCAAAGCCCTCGTCCTCGCCGAAAATCTGCACAATGGTGGCCAGCGTCGTATAGGCAGTGCCTGACGAGTTCGGGTTCGCCATCTGGATGTGACCCTTGTAGACCGGGTCGAGCAGATCCGCCCAGCAGGTTGGTAGCGGCAGGTTGTTGGCCTGCATGATCTCGGTGTTATAGCCATAGCCCAGCACGCCGAGATAAATACCGATGGTCTTGTTATTGGCCGCTTCCGCCTGCCCCAGTGCCCAGGGGTGCAATTCGCCGCGCATCGGCGAGACATAAGCCATGGTCAGCCCTTCTTCGGCAGCTTGCAGATGCGGGTCACCGGTACCGCCCCACCAGACGTCGCCTTTGGGGTTCGATGATTCCGCTTTCACCTGGGCAAACGTTTCGCCAGAGCTTTTGCGCGTCATGTTGACGTCAATGCCGGTTGCAGCCTCGAAGCCGCGCGCCATTACCTGGCAGAACTCGTCGTCCGCGCTGCAATAGAGTGTCAGGTCGGCGGCATAGGCCGATCCGGCAGCAGAGCTTAGCGCAATGGCCGATACGCCAATGACTGTTTTAATGTTCCTCATGTCTTTCCTCCCACTTATTTTTTCGGCCTTTTGACCGCTTCAAAACAATAACCTGCGCGGCTAGCGCGCGCGATGGACACGTTAATTTCGTGTCCGATTAGAAAACCATAGCCTGCTAAACGCGACGTGGCGAGTATTGCGGTCTGCGGCCCGGTAATATATTTGTAAGAACCTCGCTCAGTCTTCGTTTGCGTCGGTCAGCGGGCGCCAGGCGGGCGCGCGTTTATCAATGAATGCGCCAATGCCTTCTTCGGCGTCGGGTTCCAGCATGTTCATCACCATAACCTCGGACGCGTGGCGGTAGGCATCCGGCAGCGGCATCTCGACCTGCTGATAGAAGGCTTCCTTGCCGATGCGGAGCGTCGCGGGCGGTTTTGCCGCGATCTGGCGGGCCAGGCTGTCGGTGGCGGACCTGAGTTCGGTCGCGGCGACGACGTCGTTCACCAGGCCGATCCTTGCGGCGTCTGCGGCGTTGACAAGATCACCGGTCAGCAGCATTTTCATCGCCGCCTTGCGGCCCACGTTCCGCGACAATGCCACCATCGGGGTCGAGCAGAAGAGCCCGATATTGACGCCGGGCGTTGCAAATTGCGCGGCGTCCGAGGCGACGGCCAGATCGCAGCTTGCGACAAGCTGGCAGCCAGCTGCCGTGGCGACGCCGTGAACTTCGGCAATTACGGGCTTGGGACATTTAACAATCGCCATCATCAGGCGGGCGCATTTGTCCATCGTATCTTCGAAGAAGGCGCGCCCTTTGTCCGCCGCTGCCCGTGCCGCCGTCAGTTCTTTCAGGTCGTGGCCCGCGCAATAGCCGGGACCGGCGGCAGCGATAACGATGACATGCACGTCCTTGGACGCCCCCAGTTCTGTAATCGCGTCGAATAGGCGGTTGATCAGATCGAGCGACAGGCTGTTGCGCGCTCCCGGCCGGTTGAGCGTCAGTCGGGCAACCGCACCATCCCGTTTTTCGATCACTATGTCATCGGACATCAGCCCCTCCTGCGTGTTACTCAGCGCTGGCACCAACTTAGGTCGCCGCAAATTCGGTAAAGTCGGCGGCCAAGGCATCGGTGGCAGCTTTCAGAATACTGGCACCGTGTTCGGGGCTTGCAAGTGCAGAGTGCGATCCGACGCGGCCGTCGGGGAATTCGGCGCGGTGTTTTTCCGGCGAACCGTGGCGATCACCCGCGCGTTCCTTAATCTCGTCGGGTGTCAGTTTGCGGGGCGGGTTGATCGCATCGCCGGGAGGGATACTTCGGTAAAGCGCCTGGGTGATCGCGACTTCGGACGGCGTGGCGTGCATACCTTCCCAATCGCCGTAGTAATCACGGCGAAGCTCGTTGACTGTTGGATAGTCCCACCAGCTTTTGATGCAGACTTGGCCCGGCGGGCCTGCATCGACTACGGCGCGCATTGGCGCCAGATTTGCGCCGTGGGCGTTCAGGACGAACACGCGGGTAAACCCCTGCGCCTGTAGTCCTGCCAAAACTTCAGCGAAAAGCGCGCTGAACGTTGCCTCGGAAACCGAGATTGTTCCGGGAAAGCCGGTGTTGAAGGGCGCGGGCGTGTAGCAGAGCGTCGGTGCGACGCAGGCGTCGGCCTTGTCCGCCGCCTGCTGCGAGATTGCCTCGGCGCAAAGTGCGTCGGTGCCAATCAGCCCCATGGGTCCATGTTGTTCGGTGGAGCCGACAGGCAGGATGATGCCGCGATTTCGTCTGAGATAGTCTTCAACCTCGGGCCATGTCGCGTGATCGAGCCGCATGTCTTGCACCTAAGAGGTCAACAAAACGGGGCCGCGCTGTATCGCGGCCCCGGTTGGTATTTCGCTTTCAAAAGCGGCGATCAAAGACCCCATTTAGCCTTGGTGACTTCGAAGAAGCCCTTGGCCTCTTTCACCTTAACCCAATTGTTCACGTAGTTGATCCAGACCTGATCGCCCTGCGGCAGCAGCATCGCGATGGGTGTCGGCGCACGCGGCCCGGTGTTTTTCACGCGTGCGATCGGGAATTTGGTGACCAGCGTCGAGCCTTCGATGTTTGACGTGATGAAGACGTCTGCACGCCCGGCGATAACTTCCTGAAAACCGCGCGCCGGGGCTTCGACGACTTTGATGTCGGCGTTCGGGAACCATTCGCGCACCAGCGCTTCGAACGTGGTGCCAAGCGTGGTCGCGATCTTTACGCCCGGTTGATTGATCGAGTCGTAGCCATCGAACTGGTCCACCTTGTCGGTGTGGGTAAAGGGAAAGATTTCAACCGCGATATAGCTTTCGGAAAAACCTGCGACCTTCATCCGAGGTGGTGAGATCGAGGCCGATCCGGTCATGTGGTACTGGCCCGCGACGACGCCGTTGACCAGCGTTTTCCAGTCGGTCGGGACAAATTCAACCTCGACGCCAAGATCGGTCGCCAGTTCGGTCATGACATCGATGTCGAAGCCTTTGTAGGCGTTGGTGGCCGGATCGCGGACGGTCATTGGGTTCCAGTCGCCGGTTGTTCCGACCTTCAAAACGCCTGTATCCAGAATTTCATGCAAAGCGGACTGGGCCTGGGCGGCAGCACCAAGGCTAAGCGCAACGGCACCTGCCGCCAGAGCGGTGACAAACTTCTTCATGGGATCCTCCGGTTGGTTTGGCAGCCGACTTGGGACCGCCATTATCATTCACGCCTTGAACTAACTAGGAATCCACCGATAACCTCAAGTGAAATGTTCCCTTAGGGGAATTGCCGCCCCGGGGGAAAACATGGCCGAAACCGCGATCGAGATGATCGGCGTCAACAAGTGGTTCGGCGATTTTCATGTCCTGAAAGACATCAATTTGCGTGTCGGCCAAGGCGAGCGTGTGGTTGTCTGCGGGCCATCGGGGTCGGGCAAATCCACCGTCGTTCGCTGCATCAATCGACTGGAGGCGCATCAGCAAGGCACGATCCGCGTGGACGGGATTGAACTGACCGACGATCCGTCTTCGGTTGCAGCGATCCGGGCGGACGTGGGCATGGTGTTTCAGCAGTTTAACTTGTTCCCGCATCTAACTGTTTTGCAAAATCTTTCCCTGGGTCCGATGAAGGCACGCGGGCTTGGTCGGGTCGAGGCCGAGGCGCGGGCGCGCGAGTATCTGGAGCGGGTTCGCATACCCGAACAGGCGGACAAACGGCCGGCGCAACTGTCCGGTGGCCAGCAGCAGCGCGTTGCCATTGCGCGGTCGCTTTGCATGGAGCCGAAAGTGCTGTTGTTCGATGAGCCGACATCGGCGCTGGACCCCGAGATGATTTCCGAAGTGCTGGACGTGATGGTGGAGCTGGCCGAGGAGGGCATGACAATGGTTGTCGTCACCCACGAGATGGGATTTGCCCGAAAGGTTGCCGATCAGATGGTATTTATGGATGAAGGCGAAATTGTTGAGACGGGACCACCGGCGCAATTCTTTGAAGCGCCGAAATCGCGGCGGTGCCAGAAATTCCTCAGCCAGATATTGAGCCACTGATGCGCAATCTCATCCTATTCTTGTCGCTTTTGCTGCTGTCAGGCTGCGCGTCGTCAAGCACCTGGGGCTGGTATGTCATCGACCCGACCAAACCCAATGGCTGGATCAATATCAAATTCCTGGTCAGCGGGATGGGCGCGACAATCGCGATATCGCTGATCGCCGCGGCAATCTCGATCTTCCTTGGGTTGGTGGTCGCTTTGCCGGGATTGGCCGAACGTTGGTATCTGCGCGCGTTCAATCGGATTTACGTTGAACTCATCCGCTCGATCCCGCTTTTGCCGATGCTGTTCTGGGTGTTTTATGGCCTGCCGATCATATTCAAGTCCATGGGGCTGAATATCCCGATCGAACCATTTTGGGGCGCGATCATCACACTTGCGATCTCGGACAGTGCGTTCACCGCCGAGATTTATCGCGCCGGTATTCAGTCGATTGCCAAGGGTCAGACCGAGGCGGCGCAGACCATCGGGCTGAACTATGTGCAGACGATGCGCTATGTGATCATGCCGCAGGCGATCCGGCGGATCCTGCCGCCGCTTGCAAACCAGTTCATCTACATCGTGAAGATGTCGGCTTTCGCCAGCGTCATCGGGATGCAGGAGCTGACGCGCCGCGCGAACGAGCTTGTGGTCACCGAATACCGCCCGCTTGAGCTTTATTCGCTGCTGATCCTCGAATATCTGGTGCTGGTTCTGATCATCAGTGCGGGCGTGCGGTGGCTGGAGCGGCGCATGGGTTCGGACGAGAGGGGATAAGCAATGGAAAACCCCGGCTATATTCGCAATTGCTGGTACGTCGCGGGGCGAAGTGAGGATTTTGAGGCGAAGCTGACCGCGTTGACGCTGCTGGAAGACCGGGTGGTGATTTATCGCGGGCCGGACGGCACGGCATTTGCGCTTGAGGATGCGTGCCCGCACCGCAAATTACCGCTTTCGTGCGGGAACCTGCACGGCGACCGCGTGGAGTGCGGGTATCACGGGCTGACTTTCGATGGCACCGGGGCCTGCGTTGCAGCACCAACGCAGGGCGATCCCATTCCGCGGCGCGCACGGGTGTGCAGCTATCCGGTTCAAGACCGCTATGGGTTTCTGTGGATTTGGATGGGCGAGGGTGAGCCCGCCGAGATCATGGATATCCCAAATTTCGACAATGCCGCCTGGGGTGCGACGCCGCGCGGCGCGATGGAGATTGCGTGCAACTATCTATACGTCACCGACAATCTTCTGGACCCAAGCCATGTCGCCTGGGTGCATGTAACGTCGTTCGCGGGTGCGGGCACCGACGACCGGCCGCTGGATATCGAGGATATTGATGATGGTGTGATCGTGACGCGCTGGATATTTGCCGAACCCGCGCCGCCCTATTATCACGACATGCTGGCCTTCGGCGACAACTGCGACCGCAAGCAGCATTACGAATGCCGGGTGCCGTCGACCGCGATCAACATGTCGGTCTATACGCGCGCGGGCACCGGCGGCGCGGACAAGGAATTGCCGGAGGACGCGTTCCTGAATATCTCCTACAATTTCATCACGCCGGTGGATGCGCAGAATTCCTTGTACTTCTGGTTTCAGCAACGAAATTCGGACCCCGACAATGCCGAAACTTCGGAGCGCATGTTTGAAGGCGCGAAAATGGCGTTTCTGGAGGACAAAGAGATATTAGAAAAAGTGCAATGGGGCATGGATAACCGCCGCACGCCCTATCTGAACCTCGGTCTGGATGCAGGCGCGATGCGGTTCCGTGCCAAGGTGGACAAGCGGATCAGAGCCGAAGCTTCAGCCGAAACTTAGCCCGCCCATTGGCCCTTCGCCGCAAGCGCGGGCGGGATTGTCATAGGCCGCTTTCAGATCAGGATGGCGGCGAAGGATGGCATCGGCACGCGGAATGCGGTCAGGGTGCAATACGCCCTTGTCCCAGACCGCGACGCCATCGACGGTGATCGTATGGTCCAGGATATTCAGCGATATTTCGCCCGGCGCAAAGCGTCCGCAGGTATGCGCATGGAGCAGGCGGGGATTGCCGAAGGCACCACTGCTCCACCGTTCAAAACTTGCTGATGCGGGGTCTTCGAACGCTGAGCCGGGGTGAATGCCCGCGTGCCAGGAGTGAATGAAACGCGGGTCGATGCCGTAGCGCTCAGCAACGAAGGTGTAATGCGCCTTTGCTGCCTTAATATCGCGGTCGCTGCCGCCGAAGCCGGTTATTTTGTTGGCGGTGAACGAAACACTGAGATCACCCTCGATTTCGCAAGCGTAGGGTTTGTAGAAGGCCGAGCCGGTGCCGACCAGAAACCCCCGTTGGACGATCCGGCCGGAAAATCCCGCTGCCAGTATCGGCGTGAAGACCGAGAGCGGGAACCGGATGGTAGATGTGTCGGTGGGTGCCGCGGGGTCAAGGATGTGCCCGCTGAAATCCGTTCCCGCCGGGCAGGTTACCTGAATATGGGTGGCGGCGGCGAGCATCCTGTCGGCGGCGTCGCGGACCCTGACCATGCCGTCGTGGGCCAAGCACCCGAATTGTGAGCCAAGCATATTGGCGTCAAGCGCGTAGCTTACCAATGCGCGCGAGCCCGCCAGATCAGGGGCAAACCGCATCTGATCGCCCATGCGCGCCAGAAACACCGTGAGCCTGGCGGCGCGCATGGCCGTCACTAAAGCCTCTGGCGGCTGGGCGACCGCTTCGGCAAATGCAACTTCGATTGTATCCACTTTCAGACCGATTTCCCGGGCCACCGCCAGTACCGCTGCGCGGACGCCGGGCCGGTAGTAGTCGCGGTCGCCAAGCTCGGTGACCAGCAACATCTGATCGCCCGCGGTCAGGCCACCGCAGGCCACCAGCATGTTGCGCGCGCCTTCCAGCGCCTCTGGCGTTACCGACGTCATTCATTGCCCCTTTGCCTGACGGGGCAAGGTAACCGCCGCGCCGAACGCCCGACAAGAGGGCATTTTTTGCTGGCCAGCGGCGCAAGCGCCCGGTTATCGACGTTGAAACGCAAGGAGTGTTGCGCATGACGGCCTGGATCAAAATGATTTCCGACGAGGACGCCGACGACCGCTTGCGTGCATTGCTGGATCAGGCGCGGACGCCGCACGGCACGGTGGACACCGTTATGCGCGTGCATTCCTTGCGCCCCGCAACGATGGAGGGGCACGTCACGCTTTACCGCTCGGTTCTGCATAGCGGCGATAATGCCCTGCGGTTCTGGTATCTTGAGGTCGTGGCCAGTTACACGTCCATTCTGAACGACTGCACCTATTCGCTGACGCATCATTTTATGAATGTTCGCAACCTGCTGCGAGATCAACCACGTTCGGACAGGATTCTTGCGGCTTTGAAGGCGGCGCGGCCCGAGGATGAGTTTGAGGGTAAGGAATTGGCGCTTTTGCGGTATGCCGCGAAATTGACGACCGACGTTGGAAATATGGTGAAGTCTGACTTTGAGGCGCTGAAGATCGCCGGTTGCGACGACGGCGAGATACTGGAAGTTAATCAGGTCTGCGCCTATTTCAATTACTCAAACCGGCTGCTGAACGGGTTGGGGGCGACGACCGACGGAGACGTTGTCGGGTATTATAAGGGTGACGAATGAAACTGCCCGGATGATCAACTGGAGCCGCGCTTGAACATTCTGTTCATCATGTACGACCAGCTTCGGCACGATTACCTAAGCTGCGCGGGCCATCCGCATCTGGAAACGCCGAATTTTGATCGGGTTGCCGCGATGGGCGTGCGGTTTACGAACGCTTATGTGCAGTCGCCGATCTGCGGCGCAAGCC
The DNA here is from genome assembly GCA_964194845.1 of uncultured Boseongicola sp. Classification (GTDB taxonomy): domain Bacteria; phylum Pseudomonadota; class Alphaproteobacteria; order Rhodobacterales; family Rhodobacteraceae; genus CAXMNX01. The sequence goes on along the minus strand of CAXMNX010000054.1, from coordinate 47,242 downwards.
GGATGAGCTTTTACACCGGGCGATATGCCTCGTCGCATGGGGCGCAATGGAACAATTTCCCGCTGCGCGTCGGCGAGCACACTTTGGGCGATCATCTGCGTGGCGCGGGCATGGAGTGCTGGCTGATCGGCAAGACCCACATGACGGCGGACGCGGCGGGCATGGAACGTCTTGGTCTGGCGCCCGATAGCGTGATCGGTGCGCGACAGGCCGAATGCGGGTTCGATATCTGGGTGCGCGACGACGGGCTTTGGGCGACGGGGCCGGACGGGCTTTATGACGAACGGCGGTCGCCTTATAACGAGTATCTGAAGTCGAAGGGCTATGACGGCGACAATCCATGGGCCGACTACGCGAACGCCGGGATTGAAGATGGCGAGAAGGTCAGCGGCTGGTTTTTCGACAACGCGGACCAGCCCGCAAACATTCGCGAGGAAGACAGCGAAACGCCGTGGTTGACCTCTGAGGCGATCCGTTTTGTCGATCAGGCGGATGGCCCCTGGTGCGCGCATCTGAGTTATATCAAACCCCATTGGCCCTATATCGTGCCGGCACCTTATCACGCGATGTATGGCGCAAATCATGTGGCCGCGGCGGTTCGCGCGGATATCGAGCGTGACGACCCGCACCCGGTATATGCGGCTTTCATGGGCAACAGGATCGCGGCGGCTTTTCAACAGGACGACGTTCGCGCGAAGGTGATTCCGGCTTACATGGGGTTGATCAGCCAAGCCGACGATCAGTTGGGGCGGCTATTGGATCATCTGGAGGCGACCGGCCAGATGCACGAGACGATGATTGTGCTGACGTCTGACCATGGGGATTATCTGGGCGATCACTGGCTGGGCGAGAAGGAGCTGTTCCACGAGCCGTCGGTGAAAATACCGCTGATCATTTACGACCCGCGCGGCGAGGCGGACGCGACGCGTGGAACAGCTTGCGAAGCGCTGGTCGAAGCGATTGATCTGGCACCGACGTTTGTTGAGGCTGCGGGCGGTACGGTTGCCGATCACATTCTTGAGGGGCGAGGTCTGACGCCGTGGCTGCACGGTTTTGAACCGAACTGGCGCGAGGCGGTGATCAGCGAATACGATTATTCAGCCACGGCGATGCGCGATGTCGTTGGGGTATCTTTGCGCGACGCGCGGCTTTTCATGGTGTTCGACGGGCGTTTCAAGCTGATCCACGCCGAGGGCGGGTTCCGTCCGATGTTGTTCGATCTGAGAAGCGATCCCGAGGAGTTTCACGATCTTGGCAAAGGGGCCGCGCATGACGCCGAGATCTCAAGGCTTTACGAGACGCTTTCGCGATGGGGGCGTCGGATGTCGCAGCGGGTCACGATGTCGGACGCGGACATTGAGGCCGGGCGCGGCGGGTCGGCGCGACGGGGTATCCTCATGTTCATGAAGGATGGCTCGGAAGTTCCCGAAGAGTTGACCCGTGCCTACCGTGGGCCGGTTGCGCAGGATTTTGTTTCGAACCGCAAGAAATTGGACGACTAGGGCGAGGTGCAGTTGGATCGAAATGCATAGACCTTGCACCTATCTGGGCGTCAGCCCCGTATCGCCCTCGCCCGGACAAACACGATCCTTTGCACAAATTTTCGTACGAAAATTTGTGGCGGGCAGTGGTTAAAATTGGGTTAGCGCAACATGAATTTGGATGAAATAGCTTCGAATTTGACACTTTCCCGGGCATCAGCCGCGGTTAAGCTTACATTATCAAACGTTTGTAACGGTCTACTCCTCGCGAAACGCGCGGTTGAAATAGACGGTCAGCGGTTGAGTGAGATAGCTGAGCGGTGTGCGGTCCTCGGTCTTCAGAAACGCCTCGACCGGCATCCCCGGCAAAAGCTTTATGTCTTCATGGCTCAGCAATTCCGCGCGATCGGGCTGCAAGACGGTCTCGTAAAAGGTCGTGCCGGTCGCCTCGTCGGTTTCGGCATCGGCTGATACCCGCACGACAATCCCCGGAATTTCGGGCGTCGTGCGTCGGCTGAACATCGTGAACATCAGCGACACGTTCTGACCGACAAATACCTGATCCACGTCCGTTGGGCTGATCCGGGCCGAGACCTGAAGCGGCTGGTCGCCCGGCACCAGATACATCATCGGCTCGGCCGCCTGAACAACGCCTTGCACCGCGAATACCCGGCTGCCGAACACCGTTCCGGCAACCGGCGCACGGACATTAAGGCGCGCGAGGCGTTCGGTCAGGCTTATCCGGCGTCCCTGAAGCTCGATCTCGGAGAACTGGATATCGCGAAGGCGGGAAATGGCTTCTTCGCGCCGTGTGTCCCCAAGCCGCAGTCTTTCAATCGCCAGCGCCGAGATCCGCGCGCGCGCTTCTGCAACCGTTGAGGTCAGGCCGCCTATTTCGCCTTGAAGGCGCGCCTCGGCGCGTTGCAGTTCCAAAAGCCGGGTCACCTGGACGAGGCCGCGATCAAATAGGCTTTGGACGTCCGTCAATTCCTTCTCGATCAGATCGAGCTGTCTGGCGAGTGCCATAAGCTGCGCCTGGGTGCCTTCGATCTGCTTTTCGATCTGGATCTGTTGCTCGCCCAGTTGCTGAACTTCCTGACCCAGCGATTTTGTGCGGGCGACGAACAGGTTCCACTGGCCGTTGATCTGTTCCTGAATTGTGTCGGCGTCGGTCAGGCTAAATTCCGGCACATTGCGGAAATCCGGCTCGGTCCCGTCACGCTCGGCGATCAGGCGCGCCCGGCGCGCCCGGCGCGCGAATATTTCGGCAAGCTGCCGTTCGACCACCGCCAATTCGGACCGCAGGAAGGTGCCATCCAGGCGGATCAGCACATCACCGGCGGCCACGATATCGCCGTCGCGGGCAAGGATTTGCCCCACAACGCCGCCATCGGGGTGCTGAACGACCTGGCGTTCGCTTTCGACCTGCACGGTCCCGGTGGCGACAACGGCACCTGCGATCTGGGTGCCGACGCTCCACGCACCCACACCGCCGACCAGAAGCACGATGGTGGAAAAGCCAACGGCGATTGGGAAACGTGCGCTCCAGCGATTTCCTTGACCCGTCATGCGCTCACCCCGCTTTTGAACAGGCGCTGGATGTCGCCTGCGTTTTTCATCAGCGAGCGGATGATGTCATCGCGCGGGCCATAACCCGCAACTTTGCCGCCTTCCAGCACCAGGAGTTTGTCGCAGGCGGAAATGGCCGTGGGGCAGTGGGTCATGATCACAACGCCCTTGCCTTCGGCCTTCATCGCCAGAACGACGGCATTCAGCGCTTCGGAACCTTCGTTATCGAGCGCCGAGTTCGGCTCGTCCAGAACCAGCAGAGCGGGGTCGTTATAGACCGCGCGCGCCAGCGCCAGCCGCTGTTTCTGGCCACCGGAAAGTTGCGCATCCGAACTGCCGATGATCGTGTCGTAACCGCCGGGCAGTTTGAGGATGATGTCGTGAACGCGCGCCTTTCGGGCGGCGGCCACAACGCGCCTGGCATCGGGATCACGTTCAAGCTGGGCGATATTGTCGGTGACCGTGCCGTCAAAAAGTCGAATGTCCTGAGGCAGATAGCCGATGTATTGGCCCAGACGTTCGGGGCTGTATTGGTCAAGCGTTGCACCCGCCAGCCGGATACCGCCCGCCGTGGGACGCACCAGACCAACAATGGCGCGGGCCAGCGTTGTCTTGCCCGACCCACTTCGCCCGATGATCCCAATCGCTTCGCCCGGGGCCAGGTCGAGCGATACCTTGTGCAAGATCGGCGGCTCGCCCGGACGGGCAACCACCGACAGCGAACGGATGTCCAGCTTTGCGTCAGGCGGCGGCAGTTGGGTTCGATCGTCTTCAGCGTTGGAACTTGCCAGCAGTGTCCCGATGCCCGACCAACCGGTGCGCGCCCGCTGCACGACCTGCCACTGCGAAATGCTTTGCTCGATAGGGGCAAGTGCGCGGCCCAAAAGGATCGAGGCGGCGATCATCGCGCCTGCGGTGATCTGATTTTGCAGCACCAGATACGCGCCGACCGCAAGAACTGCGGATTGAAGGAAAAGCCGGAACGCCTTGGAGAATGACCCGAAAGATCCGGTCCAGTCGTTTGCCCTAAGCGATTGCTCGACCGCTTTGTCCTGCGCCGCGACCCAACGATCCGAGGCAGCCCCTATGCCCTGCGCCCAGATCAGCTCGCCGCCCTCTTCGGCCTGCCGCGAGAACCGGTGTGCAAGGCAGCTTAGGCGCATACTTTCGGCGGTTTTTCTGGACGTCAGAAACTGATTGAGGATGGCAATCACGATGAGGATCGCGCCGCCTGCGAGCGCAAGCCAGCCCAGAGCCGGGTGAAAGATGAAGATCGCGGCGAGAAAGAATGGCGTCCACGGCACGTCGAAAAGCGCCAGCACCACCGGCGACGAAAAAAAGCTGCGAACCGCGTCCAGATCATGAAGCGATCCCGATGGTGAGCCGTGACGCAGTGCTGCACGTTGAAGGACAGACCGGAAAACCGGCGCGTTGAGCTGCGACTGAATATGCGCACCTGCGCGCGCCATAACGCGCCCGCGCGCGTATTCGAGGAGCCAGAAGAAAAAGTAGAGAAGCGCGACCAGCGAGAAGAGCGCGACCAGTGTTTCTTATGATCTTGAGCCAAGCACGCGGTCATAGACCTGAAGCATGAAAAGCGGGCCTGTCAGCATCAGCAGATTGGTGAACAGGCTGAAGATGAAAGCGCATGAGATTAGTCCGCGAAGGCCGGGTGTTTTAGGCTTGTTATTCAATATTTCGTCGCAATCATCGCAGGCGTTTTTCGAAAGCCAGGTTTCCTATCGACGATTCAGAGTTCAATTAGGGTTAATAAATCGCAAATTCGGCCAAGATTGCTGCTTTGATCGTATGAAATGACACGCCCGCTCTGCGAAATTCGCGCTCAAACGCACCTCCGCATTTGGCAGCGGTGCTGGGCGGGCCGGTATTTCGGATCGCCTTAGCCAAGGACCGAAAAGCTGGACTCCTGATTTATCTCGCGTTTGCGCGAGTAAAAGCCAACGTCGATTTCGCGGTCGATGTAGGGCAGGCGGAAAGTCAGCGGGGCGGTGTCGTGGTCGTTTCCGGCCTCGGTGTAGTCCACAAGGGCGGCCATCATTTTGCCCGCGATGGGCGCGTTTTTATACTGATTTCCGCTTGTCCCGCAGGCCATGTAGTAGCCCCCGAGCGAGGTTTTGTCATAAATCGGGATCCAGTCGGTTGAGGCATCGTAAAGGTCGACAACGCCGCGCAGCCGCGACGGGATGCCAAGCGATGGCACGCGCTGGGCATAGCGAAGCGCCTGTGTTGTCGATTGTTCGGTGAAATTGCGGTCATAGTCTTTGTCGTCGGTCGTCCAGTAGTGCGGGTCGCATTCGGGATCTTCCGAGCCGATCAGGATGTGGTTGCCGTGTTCGGGGCGGATGTAGACGCCGATGTCGTTGTCCGAGATGACCGGTGCCGTGCCTTCGAAATCGAAGCCTTCGGGTGCTGGCACATGCGTCACTTCCTGGCGAAGCGGGCGGGTCTGGATTGTCATTTCGCCGGTGACGCCTGCGATCTCGTTGATGATCGCGGAACCGGGTCCGGCGACATTGATCACCACTGGTGCGTGGATTTCTTCGCCCGAGGCAAGTTTAACGCCTTTGACTTTGCCGCCCTCTTTGAGGATTTCCACGACCTCCGCGCCCAGCCGAAACTCGGCACCATGCAGACGCGCGGCATCGGCCAGATTTTGCGCCGAAAGCGCGGGATCGGTGACATATCCTCCGTTGGGCCAATAGACCGCGCCGTGCAATTTTCGCCCGTTCGGGTGGCCGAAACCCTCGTCATCGCGGGCCTTCGGGGGGTGAAAACTGTTGAGCGCATAGATCGGCATCCGTTTGAGAACCTGTGCGGCGTCCCATTCCTCGTGCGGGATATCCAGACCACGGCTTATCTTGACGTGCTTGGCGAGATGTTCATTTTCCGGCGTTTTCATCACCATGCAGCCGCATTGCCTGAACTCGGCCAGTGCGGCGTCGGCGGGAAGGCCGAGGTATTCGGCCCAGTCGCGCCAATAGTGATAGCCTTCCCACGCGAAAGCGGTGCCGTCGAAGGTTGAATAGTGCATCCGGATGATCGCGCAGGATCCTGCGGTCGATCCGTGGCCGACCTGGGTATTTCGATCAAGCGAAAGTGTTTTCCATCCAGCTTTCGCCATCTCAAATGCCGTTGCCGCGCCGATCACGCCGGTGCCGATGATGATTGCGTCAGGGGATTGGGTCATGTGATTTCTCCGTTTTGCACGCGAATGGAATAGGCACGGAATTCGTCGATTTCTTGGGCCTGAGGTTCGACGCCGGTAAAGGCGTAGAGATAGTGAGGAAGAACGCGCATCCGTTCTTCGATGGGTTCTTTCAGGTCGGCATCGTTGTAACCGTTCTGCATATAGTAAAGGACCCGTGCGCGAATGAGCGCGTCGGTTTTCTTGTAGTCAAAACGTTGGAACATTGCCTGTAACGCATCAATTCGCCGGTTGTCCGACCGGTGCAGGACGTTGCGCACGGCACCTGATCGGCGGGCCCAGTCGCGAACCGCAAAATCGAGCGAGATGTTGAATAGTCCGGGATTTACCACGCAGCGAAATACATTGCAGACGGCGGCGGTTATGGAATTGGCGGGCGCGTTGGTCTGGGCAACCAGAGCCGCGGTGTTGGTGCTGTCCCAGTGATCCAAAAGCGCATCAAGCAAACCCGCGCGGTCCTTGAAATACCAGTAAAAACTGGACCTTGAGACATTGAGGCGGTCGGCAAGTGCCAGGACTTTCACTCGCTCTACCCCATCCGTGATCAGCACCTCCATGGCGGCATTCAGCCAGTCCTGCCGCGTGACTTTGATGTTGCCGACAAGCGGCGCTTTGGTGGGGTCGTCCCGGTGGAGAGGTTTTGCGAGGCCCATATCAGCTTATCGGAAACGCGCCGCCAGCCTCAGTGCGGCGGCGGATGAAATCTTGCAGTGCCGCAATGCGGTCGGGGTCGAAATTTGGTGCCGGGTCTTCGGCCAGAATGCGCTGCCAGATTCCGGTTGCGCGGGTCGTCGCATCCTGCGCGCCGTTTTCCTCCCAGGCGCCAAAGTTAGACCAGTCGGCGACAAGTGGTTCGTAAAATTCGGTTCGGTAGCGGGCCATGGTTTGCTGGGTGGCGAAGAAATGACCGCCCGGTTGCACCTCGGTCAGGGCATCGAGCCCGATCTCGGCCTCGCCTGCGGGTGTCTCGGCGCAAAGCTCGGCCACCATTTGCAGGACTTCCAAATCGGTGATGAGCTTTTCATACGATACGGTCAGCCCGCTTTCCAGCCAACCGGCGGCATGGATAACGATGGTCGAGCCCGCCAGAAGGCAACCCCAAAGCCCGAACTGGGTTTCATTGGCGGCCTGCGCGTCGCCAAGGTTGGCGGCTGACCCGCTGGCGCAACGCCATGGCAGGTCGATCAACCGGGCGAGTTGTCCGGCGGCGAGCGACGCTTTGAAATGTTCCGGCGTCCCAAGCGCGGGTGAGCCGGACTTCATATCGACGTTTGACGTGAAGGTGCCGTAAGTCACCGGTGATCCGGGTCGGGTGAGTTGCGTGAGCGTAATCGCGGCCAGCGCCTCGGCATGGGAAAGGGTCAATGCGCCTGCCACCGTGATCGGGGCCATTGCCCCCATGAGCGTGAACGGGGTGACGATCGAAACCTGCCCGGCGCGGGCGAAATCTATCAGCCCTTGCGCCATCGGGATATCAAGCTGGCGCGGTGAATTGGTGTTGATGATGGTGTAGCAATGGACGTCGTTCAGAAATTCGTCATGCGACAAGCCTCTGAAATCACACAGCATTTCAAAGCTTTCCTCGACCTGCGGCGTGCCGCGCGAGTAGATGAAAGGCAGCTTGTCGGAAAGCGTGAGCTGCGCCTCCATCGTCATGTAGTGGCGTATGTTCGTCGGCACGTCCTGTGGCTCGATCAGTGGCGGCATCATTTGCAGCACGTCAAAATGCTGGGTCAGGCGGACCAGATCGCGAAAGTCGCTTTCCGTGCCGGGGCGGCGGCCTTTTACAAGATCAGTGGCGTGCGGCGCCCCTGCCCCGGGCTGGAAGACAAGGCTGCCGGGTTCGAGAAGAACGTCGCGTTCCGCCACTGCGCCTTTGGCAAGGATCGAACGCGGGGCGGAATTAAGCGCCGCTTCGACAATCTCGCGGCCGATGTGGACCATATCGCCATCGCGGAGCGTCGCTCCACTCGCAACAAAAAAATCACGCGCCTCGGACAACAGAACCTTGACGCCGAGGTCTTCGAGAACTGTTAAAGCTGCTTCGTGGATCGCCGCGATGCGGTCATCAGAGAATACTTTCATCGGCGGAAAAGGATTTCTTAGCTGACGATAATTGACCTCGCGCGAAGGTGCCGCACCGGCCTGCCCCCGGCGGCGGTTCCGTGTTCGGGCGCGTGTTTCGGTCATCCCCGCATTGCCTTGCCGGTTGGATCGTAGGGCGATGGCGCAATGACGCGCGCGGCGCGTTCGCGGCCGACGACATGGACGGACAATTCCTGCCCTTCGGTCGCAAGATCGGTCGCCACCAGCGCCATCGCGAGCGACTTTTGCACAATGTGGCCATAGCCGCCCGAGGTGACGAAGCCGACCAGATTACCGCCCGACCAGACCGGGTCATAGCCGCCGGCGTCGGCGTCGTCGGCATCAACGTCCAGCGTCACCAGTTGGCGGTTCGGGCCGTTGCCGTCGCGTTCGGCAATTGCCGCCTTGCGACCGTTAAATTCGCCCTTGTCCCAGGCGATCCAGCGGTCCATTCTGGTCTCGCCCGGCGTGTAAAGCTGGGTAAATTCCGCCGACCAGATGCCGAAGCTTTTTTCCAGCCGCATCGACAACATGGCGTTGACGCCGTATTCCTGGAGACCAAATTCTTTCCCTGCTTCCAATAGGATACGGCGTAGCTTGACGTGATCGCCCATGCGGCAGTTGACTTCGTAACCCAGTTCTCCTGCCACCGACATTCGCCCAACTTTGGCGCGAACCAGACCGATATCAAACTCACCGCAGCCCATGAAGGGGACCGCGGCGATGTCGCCATCGGTTAGCTTCTCGATTACCTTGCGCGAGTTCGGACCGGTCAGGGCAAAGCCGCACATATCCTCGCCCAGATCGCGCACCATGACGCCCGCTTCCAGATGGTCGTTGAACCAGCGCATGTGCCAGGCACGGAGGTAGTATGACCCCATGATCCACCATGTGCCGTCGCCCCAGTTGAAGATCGTGAGGTCGCCCTTCAGTCGCCCGTTTTCAGCCAGCATCGGTGCAAGCCGCGCGCGCCCCGGACCGGGGAGTTTCGAGGCCATCATCCGGTCAAGCCAGGCCTCGGCGTTGGGACCGGTGACCTCGTAGCGGCTGAACCCGGTGATATCGACCATGCCAACGTTTTCGCGGGCATTTCTGCATTCGGCGGCGACGATATCGTGGGCGTTCGAACGCTTGAGCGTGAGATTTTCGACGAAATCCTTCGACGGTGCGAAGTAAAGCGGTGTTTCCAGATCCCAGCTATTGCCCCAGCGGCAGCCCGCCTTGGACATCGCGTCATGGGCGGGTGCCATTTTTAGTGGACGACCAGCGGGCAGTTGCTCGTTTGGATAGGACATCACGAAGCGACGGGAATAAAACTGGCCGGTGGTTTCGCGGATATATTGCCTGTTCTCGGCAAATTTCCCGTAGCGCGCGACATCCATCGGCCAGGCGTCGGCCTCGGGTTCGCCTTCGATCATCCATTCGGCGATGGTTTTGCCGACACCCCCGCCTTGCAGGAAACCGGCCATCACCGCGCAGGCGCACCAATAGCCGCGTTTACCGGGGACGGGACCAACGAGCGGATTGCCGTCGGGGCTAAAGGTGAAGGCGCCGTTGACCCAGGTTTTGACGCCGACCTCCTGCAAGGCCGGGTAGCGTTCGAAGCCCATGATCAGCTCATTTTCGATCCGGTCGGTCTGTTCCTGGAACAGCTCCATCCCGTAATCCCACGGCGCGCCGTCCATCGCCCAGTGTTCGTGATCGACCTCGTATATGCCCAGCAGGATGCCCTTCTGGTCTTGCCGCATATAGGTGTAGCCTTCGAGATCGACGACCATCGGCACTTCGAAATCGAGTGCTGCCACTTCGGGGATCGTGTCAGAGATCAGGTAGTGGTGCTTGAGCGGGGAAACCGGCAGTTCGATCCCGGCCATGCGGCCAACCTGTTTCGCCCAGAGCCCGGCGGCGTTGATGACGTGTTCGCAGGTGATGGTGCCTTTGTCGGTGACAACTTGCCAGCCGTCCGGGGTTTGAATTAGCTCCTCGACCTTGGTGTGCTCATAGTATTCCGCGCCGCGTATTTTGGCCGAAACGGCGTAGGCGTGAACTGTGCCTGTGGTGTCGATATAGCCCTCGCGGTCGGCCCACATGGCGCCCAGCACACCTTCGGTCGACATGATCGGGCAACGTTCTTGGGCTTCTTCCGGCGACATCAGCTCGCAATCGTCGATGCCGATGGACTGGAATATGCGATAGTTGGCTTGCAGCCATTCCCAGCGTTCGGGCGTGCCAGCAAGAGTCAGACCGCCGGTCATATGCAGGCCGATGTTCTGGCCGGATTCTTTTTCGACCTCAGAAAGCAGATCAATCGTATAGGCCTGCAACGCCGCCATGTTCGGGTCGGCGTTGAGCGCGTGGATACCGCCCGCGGCGTGCCAGCTTGAGCCCGCTGTCAGGACGGAACGTTCAAGCATAACAACATCGGTCCAGCCAAACTTTGCAAGGTGATAGAGGACCGAGGACCCGACGACGCCGCCGCCGATTACGACAACGCGGTAATGCGATTTCATGTGCGCCGCTCCCTATTCCGGACGAGTTTAGGCGAAGGCTAGTAGCGGTCCGGGCCAGGCGCTAGACATTTCTGTCCAATACTGGTCTGAAAACGACATCGCCAGCGTAGAGTGGACTAGTTGAGGTTGGTTAAACGTTCGCGCCGTCGAAGTGCCGGTTAAGAAAGGCCAGCCAGTTTTCGTGCGCGACCTTATTGATCAGGTCGTCGCCAAAATCAGCAGCCTCCATCGCCGATATGAGATTCTGCAAATTTGCCGCAGTCTCAAGGCCGTCGGGCATCGGCGCGCCATCAAAATCCGAGCCGACGGCGACGTGATCCTCGCCCGCGATGTCGATCATGTGGGAAAGATGCCGGATGCAGGCATCAATGCCGCATTTGCCCGTCTTCCATGCCGCCGGATCGAGGAAAATTGTGCCGAAGTTCAGACCGGCCATGCCGCCCGTTTCGCCGATTGCACGAAACTGGTCGTCGGTCAGGTTGCGGGTCGTGTTGCAGGCTTCGATCGCGTTGGAGTGGGTAGCGACAAGGGGGATACCCACCTCGGCCACATCCCAAAAGCCCTTCATCGTCAGATGCGAAGTATCGATGACAATGCCAAGTTTCTTGCAGCGCTCGACCAGACGTTTGCCATCTTCGGTCAGGCCAGAGCCTGTGTCGCCGTCGCGGCCAAACTCAAATGGAACGCCGTCGCCAAAGATTGTCGGGCGCGACCAGACGATGCCGAGCGAGCGAAGGCCGAGGGCGTAAAGCGCGTCCAGTGCCAGAAGGTCCGGGCCGATGCAGTCAGCGCCTTCGAGGTGCAGGATGCAGGTGACCGGATCGCTGACGAACGAGCGGCCCAGCGAGGGAACATCGGTAACGATCTCGATCAGGCCAGCGTCGTGGAGATTGCGCGCGATGCCCGCCTGCCCGATGGCCGCGCCCAGCGCAAAGCCTTCGTCCATCATTGGCGGCAATGGCATGGCAAATATTGCCGGATCGAAGTCGGTGAAATCATACACAGCCCGCGTCGAAGGCGAATAGATTGCGAAGAACCCGCCCGCCATGCCACCGGCGCGGCAGGCATCGACGTTGACGTGGCCCTTGTTGGCGGAAAATTCGGCAATTGTGTCGACGTTCGCGCACCAAAGACGGCTGAGCGCGCCGTTGTGACCGTCAAACACCAGCTTTGTCATGTCTTCAGTCCTTTCGTGCCATCAGGACAGAGTGATAATCGCACCAGGGGTCTTCGGCCATATAGGCCGTCAGGCGCAGTCCGCAGTCTTCCAGCTTGGCTGCATATTCAGCGGCCGAGAGGCTGGCGTGATACACGATGTCACCCTCGACCGTGCCGGTCGCAACGCCGTCTTCAGGCCCAACCGTGACCATCAGAACCCCACCCGGTTCGAGGTGGTTTGCCAGCCGCGAAAGACAGGCGCGCTGTTCGTCTCGTGTCAGGTGAAAAAAGCTGTTCCAGGCGATGATGCCTTGAAAGCGGGCGTCCAGTTCGAGCGTGCGCATATCGCCCTTGCGCCAGTCGCCCTTTGGCCAGCGTTTCCGGGCAATATCCAGCATCGCCTCGGAAAAATCGACGCCGGTCAGGGACAAGCCTTCGCCGATCAGCCAGGCAGCGATGGGTTCGCCCGCGCCGCAGCCCAGATCCAAGACACGGGCGCCATGGGGAATTGAGTCCGCAAATCGCGACAGCCATCGTGCCTCGAAAAAGGCGCGCGCGCGGTTTCGGTCATAGCCTTCCGCGTTTTTCTCATAGACGTCGCGGGTCTTGTCGGAATTGGGTGTCATCATCACGCGGCCCGGGTCGCGACAGAGCTGACAATCCGGGCGGTCATTGATCGGACCCCATCGCGGCAAGTCTTTTGCGAAGCTGCGCGTTTTCTTCCGCCAACTCCTTGAACCGCGGCCCGAGCATCGCTTCGGTCTCGGCCTCGGTGAACCGAGGCTCGATATATTTCGGGCAGTTCCAGTCGAAGGCGACGACGCGGATCGTTGTCAAACGCTCGGCCAGCCCCTCGCCATCGGTGCTAAGACGTTCGGCCAGATCAGCATTGTCTTCGGCGGCGATCATCCTTGCGTGGCCGATTATCTTAAGCCGTGCTTTGCGAGGATAATCCATCAGAAACAGCGAAATGCGATCGTTGCCCGCAAGATTGCCCTTGGAAATCAACTGCTTGTTGCCGGTGTAATCGGCAAAGCCGAGATAGTCATCCTCGAGGAGCTTCAGAAACCCCGGCGGCCCGCCGCGATGCTGAACATAAGGCCAGCCGGTTTCGCCCACCGTCGCCATGTAAAACGACGTTCTGGTTGCGATGAAGTCGCGCGCGTTTTCGTCGAGGCCACCAGTAAAACGGTTGCGATACATTTTCTGAAAGCGGTCGCGGACGCCCAGCGCTTCCTGCTCGTCTTGCACGGCTTTGGTGAACATATGGTTGGCGAAATTGTCCATCAGTCTGCGGTCCATCCCCCGTCAACAAGGATCGACGTGCCGGTGATCAGGGCCGATGCGTCAGAGGCAAGGAACACCACCGGTCCCATGATGTCTTCAACCTCGCCCACACGGCCCAATTTGATCTTGTCTTCGATCCATTTCACGCGCTCGGGATTATTGAAGGTTACTTCGGTCAAGGCGGTGCGAATGAAGGTGGGACACACTGTGTTGACGCGAATGCCGAGCGGGCCCCATTCGATGGCAAAAGATTTGGTGAAACCTTCGACCGCGTGTTTGGTGCTGCAATAGACCGCGCGGTCGATGCCGCCGACAAAGGCCATCTGGCTGGAGATATTGATCAGGCTGCCGGGTTTGCCCGCCGCGATCAGCCCCTTGGCAACGGCGCGCGTGAGAAAATAGGCGCCTTTCAGGTTCAGGTCCGACACCGCGTCAAAATCGGGTTCGGTCGTGTCTACAGCCGGCGCGTGTCGGGCAAAGCCCGCGGAATTGACGAGCACATCGAAGGGTCCGTTTTCCAGAACGGCGGCCTCGGTTGCTGCGACGTCGGTGACGTCGAGCGGCAAGGTGCTGGCATTCAACCCGGCGGCTTCCATTGTGGCCGCGAGCGCGTCAAGCTTGTCGGCGCGGCGGGCGGCGAGAGTTACCACTGCGCCAGCTTCGGCCAGAGCCACGGCACATGCCTTTCCAATGCCCGAGGAGGCGCCCGCGACCAGAGCGCGTTGACCGTCAAGGCGGAAAGATGGGGTTCTTGGCAGGCTCACGGGGCGCCTCCTTTGGCAAGGGATACGACACCGCTGGGGCGCGCCTTGTTGAATTCCGCCATGTGGCCAAGAACGTCAACGCCGATTTTCAAGTGGCCGCCCTTATTCCTGCGTGATCGAAGCTTCCCAGTTCCGCAGGAAATTCTGCCGCTTCAGCCGATCAAGAAACACCAGCAACCCCGGCCCCAGCCGGATTGGGCGGAGGGCTGCGTTGTCGCCCAGCGCTTCGGCTTCCAGTGCCGGCAGACCCGAGGCCGCGACCAGTTCGGGGCGGCGTTCGAGAGTGACAAGAAAATCGACCATCACCCCGGCTTCCACGCTGTTCGCCGCCTCGGTCGAAATCAACACGGTCCGAAGCATGACGTTTGAGAAATCGCTTAGTTCCACGATCTGAAAACCTCCGGTCTTCTCCAACTCGGCGGCGGCATAGCTGCCAAGCACGTTGTAGGCGATGGCAAGCCTGCCGTCGCGGATATCGCGGATCATGTCGCCCGAGCAGCAATAAAGTTGTGTGTCCAGACGCCCAATGGCTTCGAGAAGTCGCCAAAAGGTTTCCGAGACGCGGGCATCCTGGGTCGCCATCAGGTAGCCAAATCCGGAGGTTCGAACGTCGTAAGTGCCTATTTTGCCGCGAAATTTCTCAGGCGTCTCGCGGAGCAACTCAATCAGCTCGCTGCGCGTTGTCGGGACCGGAGTATTGGCGAAATCCGCGTCCGACAGGATCAGAACGGCGGGTTCCTGCGTGAAGGCAAAAAGCTGGTTCCGCCACCGCGCCCAGTCGGGCAACGCCGCGGTCGCATCCGATCTGTAAACCCGGGCAAATCCGTCATTGGCAAGTTTTGTCTGCAAATCCATCGCCGACGAGATGGCAAGGTCGAAACGCGCATTTTCTTCCGCGACCGCCTTCATCAACTCAGTGGTGCTGGTGATGGTATAGTCGATTGTGATGCCGGGGTTCTCGGATTGAAAACCAAGGAGGATCGGCTCGAACGCGCTACGGTCTGCGGTTGATATGATGCGAAGTTCGGCTTGCGGGTTTTCGGCGGGATAGACGACGTGTTCCTCGATCTCGAAGGCAAGCGCGGGCGGCGCCAAAATCACAAAAATCAGAGCGGAAAGACAAGCGAGACGCATGCGCCCTCTCCTTTGTCGTTCGGTTTGATCTCAAGCAGTCCGCCATGGGCGCGCGCGACATCTTCAGCAATAGTCAGTCCAAGCCCCGATCCAACGATGTCGTCAACGTTTGTGCCGCGTGCAAATCGCGACTTGAGCGTGTCGACGTCTGTCGTCCCAAACCCGCGTCCCTGATCCTTGCACGACAAACGTATTTCGCCATTTAGCGAAAGCGACACGTCGATCAGACTGTCGTCCGGCGAGTATTTGATCGCGTTGTCGAGCATGTTTTGCAGCGCACTTTGAATCAGCAGCCAATCGCCTTTGAACGGTGGTGTCAGGTTGGGGACTTCGGTTCGGATGATGACGTCCTTAAGCCCGGCGGTGGGTTCAAGGCGCGAGGCGGTTTCCCGAACAATCTCAACTAGATCGACATCTTCGGCCGCAAGGTTGTCAGACCGGAAAGTGACCATCGCATGATCCAGAAGCTGCCCGGCAGAACGCGAACTTTCGTCGATGGCGCGGATCATTTCGCGCATCGCTTGTTTGTGTTCGGGTTTGTTCAGTTTCCGATGCGTAACCTCGGCCTTGGCGCGGACGGTGGCGAGCGGCGTTCGCACCCGATGCGCGGCTTCGACGATCAGATCTTCGGATCGCTGAAGCGATGCGCCGAGCCGCGAGATGAAGTTGTTCAGTGCATCGACAAATGGCGACAACTCGGTCGGTGTGTCAATTTCCAGCGGGCGCAGATCACCGGGGCCTCGTCTGGTCACTGATGCCGTCATTTGTCCGATGGGCCGCAAGGCCGACCGGGCGGCAAGAAGGCTAAGTGCGGTTGCAACAAGAAAAAACCCGACACCGGCGGCGGTCGCGATCCCGGTAATCCGCCGGGTGATAACTGCCAGCCCTGTGCGCGTTTGGGCCACGGATATCATTACATTCGCAGGCGCACCCTCGGTGCTGACGGCGCGCGTTACCGACACCATCCGCACCTCGTCACCGCGATAATCGAAGGTCAGGAAAGAGCTTTCCGAGATCGTGGGGGCATCGTCCGGGGACGGCAGATCGTCGTATCCGGTCAGCGTCGCGCCGTCGACGACCACGCGGTAAAACACCCGGTCCTGATTGATCGCGCCAAGCATGGAAAGTGCCGAATAGGGCAGATCGAGCGTGATCGCGCCGGCGTCGGATCGAAGCGCATCGGCGATGGATGTGGCTGAGGCCGCCAGGATGCCGTCCTGGGTGGCTTCGGCCGCCGTTTCGGCCAGGCCGCGGATAACAAAGAACAGAGAGACCGACAAAAGCGCTGCAATTGCAACAAGTTGCAGAAACAACCGCCGGCGGATCGATCCGGTGATCCTGGCTTCGGTCACTGAAGGTCTACTAGTCGATAGCCAAGACCGCGCACCGTCTCAATGCCCGCCTTGGACGGCTCAAGCCGCTTGCGGATACGGCCAACGTAAACCTCGATCGCGTTTTCGCCGACGTCATCAGCGAAGGAAAACAGCCGGTCCATCAGGTGCGATTTGGAAAAAACCTGTCCGGGCGAGGAAAAGAAAACCTCCAGAAGACGCAGCTCGCGATTGCGAAGGGTTTCTCGCTGGTCGCCGATCCGAAGCTCGCCCGCAGTGGCGTCCAGAACGACATCGGCAAAGGTTATCTGGTTCGCGGCAATGCCGCCCCTGCGCCGCAGGACGGCCCGACACCGCGCTTCAAGTTCCGAGAAATCGAATGGTTTGGTGATATAATCGTCGGCGCCAAGGTCCAGAAGGCCGACGCGATCGGACACCGCAGACCGCGCTGTCGTCACGATCACCGGCGTTCTTTTTTCGGCCATACGGTGGCGCTGAAGAAACGTGCGCCCATCACCATCTGGAAGCATAATATCCAGCAAAATCAAGTCGTAATCAGCCGCCGCGATACAGTCGTAGGCCGCCTGCAAAGTGCCCGCATGATCGACGGCGTGACCATCGAGCTGGAGCCGTTCGACAACGGCGCTCGCCAGGTTCTGGTTGTCCTCGATCAGCAGAAAGCGCATGACGGCGGGTTTTTTCTTTCGTGACAGGTCTGTGTCAGGTCCATACGGTCTATCAGCATGAGCGGAGCAAACCGCCAAGTCAAATGGGAGGACACTATGAAAATGGAATATAGAGCGCTTGGGCTATCTGCCGCGTTTTGCCTTGTCGGCGGATTCGCACAAGCTGCCGAGTGCATCGCGCCTGCGAACCCCGGCGGTGGCTGGGACTTTACCTGCCGCCAGATCGGCAAGATCATGTTTGACATCGGTGCTGTGGATCAGCCCATACAAGTTACCAACATGCCAGGTGCCGGTGGCGGATTGGCTTACAACCACGTTGTATCCGAGCGCGCTGACGATGCCGATCTGATCATCGCCGCGTCTTCGGCAACCACCACGCGTCTTGCGCAAAATGCCTATGCGGGCATGACGGCAGACCAGGTGCGCTTTGTTGGCGCTATCGGTGCTGACCCGGGCGTCATCGTTGTAGCGGCCGACAGCCCTTACCAGGGCCTGGGTGACCTGATCGACGCCATCATAGCCGATCCCGGCTCAGTAGCGTTTGCAGGTGGTTCCGCGGTCGGTGGTTTCGACCATCTGAAGCCATTGATGATCCTCAAAGAAGGCGGATTTACCGACATCACGAAGGTAAAATATATCGGTCTTGACGGTGGCGCAGACGCCATCACCCAAACCGTAGGTGGCTTTACCCAGGCGATGACCGGTGACATGTCCGAAGTCGTCAGCTTCCTGGCAAATGGTGACATTCGCGTTATCGCAGTTTTGACAGACGAGCGCGTACCGGGCTTTGAAGACATCCCGACCGCCAAGGAGCAAGGCTATGACGTGGTTGCCGTGAACTGGCGCGGCCTTTACGTGCCCAAAGGCATCTCGGACGAGAAATTCGCCGAGTGGGCGGGCAAGTTGCAGCAAGTCGCGGATAGCGACGAGTGGGCAAAAGCCATGACCGATAACGGTCTGGCACCATTTACAAAAGTCGGTGGCGATTTCCAGTCCTATGTTGACGGCCTGGTTGTCGACATCAACGCCATGTCAAAAGAGCTGGGAGTTCTCCAGTAATGCCATCAGACCGAATATTCGGTCTGATCACTTTGATCACGGCAGTCGCGTATCTCGCGGCTGCCACACAAATTCAGACGAACATGTTTTCCGGCGAATACCTGCCCAAGTTGTTCCCGTTGTTAATCGGCGGTGTTGCGGCAGTGTGTTCGTTTGTGATCCTTTTCAAACCGGACCCGGATCCTGATTGGCCCGCCTCGCGCACATGGATTGCGATGGGGATCGCGGTGCTGGTGCTTGCGATCTATTCGGTTTTGTTGAAGCCGCTTGGGTTTCTGGCTCCGACCGCGATTGCAGCCGGTATCCTGAGTTTTCAAATTTCTCCCCGCGCCGGTCCGGCGGCTTTGGCTGGTTTGGGTCTGTCGCTCGGCCTGTTTGTGCTGTTCAAATACGCCCTGGGCCTTGGCAATATCGTGGCCTACAGGATCCCGACTGCTGCAAAGCTCTGGGAAGCAATATCAATCCTCATTCCGTTTGTAGGGCATTGATATGGACCTTCTTGCCAACCTCGCTCTTGGATTTAGCGTCGCACTTTCGCCCTATACGTTGTTTCTGGCCGTCTGCGGCTGCTTTCTTGGAACGATCATCGGCGCGTTGCCGGGTCTGGGTCCGTCCAACGGCGTTGCTATACTGATCCCAATTACATTCACGCTGGGCCTTGATGCGACTTCTGCTTTGGTCCTGATGACGTCGGTCTATTATGGCGCGATGTATGGCGGGCGGATAAGCTCGATCCTTTTGAACATTCCCGGCGACGAACCCGCACTAATGACGACGCTGGATGGGTATCCGATGGCCAAGCAGGGACGCGCTGGCGATGCGCTGGTTCTGTCTGGCGTTGCGTCTTTCGTTGGAGCATTGCTGGCGACAATCGGATTGATGCTGCTTGCCCCGACGCTGGCGCGCGTAGCCTTCCTGTTCGGCCCGGCGGAGTATTTTGCGCTTTATCTGTTGGCGTTTTGCACGCTCGGCGGGATGGCGTCGAACAATCAGGCCAAGGCCGCAATCGCTGCCTGTATTGGCTTGGGCATTGCCACGATTGGCGTCGATTCGTCATCCGGTTTGCCGCGCCTGACGGGCGGAAATTTGCACCTGTTTGACGGCGTTGACTTTCTTGTGGCCATCGTTGGGCTGTTTGCCATTGCCGAGGTGTTCTTTTTCATCGAAAGCCACGGGCTGGGTTCTTCCATCGGCGTGAAGCTTGAGAAGGTAACAATCCCCTGGAAGGATATATTCGAAACCAAATGGACCATGCTGCGATCTTCGGGTGTTGGTTTTATCGCAGGTATTTTGCCCGGTGCAGGCGCGTCGCTGGGATCGTTCCTGGCCTATATGACTGAAAAAGCGATAGCGGGTGAAAAGGGCGGCTTTGGCACCGGTGTGCCGAAAGGCGTGGCGGCACCAGAGGCGGGCAACAACGCTGCCGCCGGTGGTGCGCTTGTTCCAATGCTGACGCTGGGCGTGCCGGGGTCGGGTACAACCGCGGTTTTGCTCGCACTTCTTATGACGCTTAACATCACGCCCGGACCGACGCTGTTTACCGAACGGCCCGAGGTGGTCTGGGGCCTTATCGCGTCGCTGCTGATTGCAAACTTCGTTCTTCTGCTGATGAACGTGCCGATGGTGAAGATCTTCGTCAAAGTTCTGATGGTGCCGGCGTGGATCCTTTTGCCCGGCGTGACGATGATCTCATTTGTTGGGATCTTCTCGCTTTCGGGGAGTTTCTTTGATCTGCTTTTGATGGTGGCGTTTGGCGTGCTTGGCTATTTCCTGCGGAAACTCGACGTGCCGACGGTTCCGGTGATACTCGGCATCCTGCTGGGCGGGAATATGGAGGACGCACTGCGCCGCGCGATGACGTTGTCGGACGGCGAAGTCAGCTATCTCTTCTCGTCACCTATTGCCACAGGGCTTTGGATCGCAGCCATTGTGGGGTTTGTCGCGCCGATGTTCCTGCGCAAGATTCTGAAGAAGCCGCAGGCAATAACCGATTGATATGGTCCGAATTCTTGTCCCCTCCGGTGCGCTTGGCCTTGGCTGGGACGCCCAAGCGCTTGAGCGCGGGATTGCGGCAAAGCCTGATCTGATTGCGATTGACGGAGGCTCTACCGACAGCGGGCCGTCCTATCTGGGCCGGGGCGTCAGCAAATACGCACGATCATCGACCAAAACCGAATGGGCAACCCTGATCGACGCCGCGCGGCGCGCGAAATGCCCGCTGATCGTCGGCACTGCCGGAACCTGCGGCGCAGGTGATGCGGTGGATTGGCTGGTTGAAATCACCCGCGAGGTGCTGACCGAGACCGGCCACACAGCCAAGATCGCAGTTCTGAAATCGGATCAGGCGCGGGATCGCGTCGCGACCGCGTTGGCGCTTGGGAAAATCACACCTTTGACGCCAGCGCCGGAGATTGACGCGGAGCTGATCAATAGCTGCACGAATATCGTCGCACTGGCTGGCATTGAGCAGGTGAATGCCGCGATTGATACCGGCGCAGACATCATCATCGCAGGGCGAACCACCGACACCGCGATCATCGCAGCCCTGCCCATCGCGCAGGGAATTGATGCCGGGCTTGCTTGGCATGGGGCGAAGATCGGCGAGTGCGGCGCTTTGTGCGCGACGAACCCGCAATCGGGTGTCTTGCAGATCGACTATGAGGGCGACGGTTTTGTCCTGACACCGCTGGCCGATGGCGCCAATGCGACGCCGCATACGGTGTCGGCACACATGCTCTACGAGAACTCTGACCCGTTTTTGCTGCACGAACCGGGTGGCACGCTCGATGTAACCAATGCCCGATACGAGGCGTTGGACGAAAAGCGGGTTCGCGTCACCGGATCGTGCTGGAAGACGGCGCCAAGTTATACTGTGAAGCTCGAAGGCGCGCGGGTGGTTGGGTATCAGACGATCCTGCTCGCACTGCTGCGCGATCCCCGCTACGTCGAGAGTGCCGAGGATTGGGCGCGGGATATCGAGGTTCGATGCACCGAAAAGGCGATAAAACGCACGTCGGCGGGCGCAGATGACTTCAACATCGAGGTTCGTCTGATCGGCCAGAACGCGACGCTTGGCGCGCTTGAAATGCGGCAAGGCGACCCGGTGGAGGTTGGCGCCCTGGGCATCGTCACGGCGAAGACCGCGACACTTTCGGGCGAAATTGGCAAGCTCCTGAACCCCTACCTGCTGCACCATCCATTGACGGCCGAGGAAGAACAGCCAACCTTCGCGTTCCCTTTTTCACCGGCCGAGATTGACCGGGGCGCGATCTATGAGTTTTGCCTGAACCACGTGATGCATCTGGACGATCCGATGGAGGCATTTACGCTGGAGGTCGTGGATGCCTGAACTGCGCGACATTGCCCAGAAAGTACGGTCCAAAAATGCCGGGCCGTTCTGGATTACCATCGATATATTCTGTGATAGTTCAGAAGCTTATGAGCAGGTTCGGGATGGCCTTGATACATCGGTTGTCGCGGGATTGCTTGGGACACCGGTGCAGACGCTGAAGCGGTTCGACATCGCCGATCTGAA
Organism: uncultured Boseongicola sp.; assembly: GCA_964194845.1. Lineage (GTDB taxonomy): Bacteria > Pseudomonadota > Alphaproteobacteria > Rhodobacterales > Rhodobacteraceae > CAXMNX01. The sequence goes on along the minus strand of CAXMNX010000054.1, from coordinate 25,417 downwards.
TGTCGTCAAACTGTCGATCCCGCGTCTGCATGTGCAAGGCACGATCCGCGACCGCGATATGCACGGTGCGGCGTTGGCATCGCTGGTGGCCGAGACGGAGATCGCCTAGCCGCGCATACGCTCCGATTTCGGATCGTACATCGGGCGAAGCGATACCTGCGCTGCGACGCGCCGACCTGCGACTTCGATCTCCCAGCCGTTTGCGTCCTTTGCCATTTCAGCGGGCACGTATCCCATACCGATCGCCGCGCCGAGGTAATGGCCGTAGTTGCCCGACGACAGATAACCAACGAATTCGCCATCCTTCAGGATGCCCTCGTTGTGGAACAAAAGTGGTTCGGGATCGGCGAGCTTGAACTGAAGCATCCGCAGCTTCGGCCCCTTTTCTTTTCGCCTCAGCACCGCGTCGCGACCGATGAAGTCGGACTTTTCCGTCTTGACCGCAAAGCCGAGCCCTGCATCGATCACGTTGTCTTCGCAGGTGATGTCGTGGCCAAAATGACGGAAGGCTTTTTCGATGCGCAGGCTGTCCATCGCGTGCATGCCGACGGGTTTCAGATCGAAGTCCTGCCCTGCCTCGGCGATTGTCTCGAAGACATGCCCGCACATATCGGAGGAGATATATAGCTCCCAGCCCAACTCGCCGACATAGGACACGCGATGGGCGCGCGCGTGGGCGTATCCGATCTCGATTTCCCGGGCGAAACCAAAGGGATGCACCTCGTTTGACCAATCTGCGGGGCTGACTCTTTGCATCACCTCCCGCGCCCGTGGCCCCATGATCGCCAGCACGCCTTCGCCCGCGGTGACATCGGTGACGATCGCGCGATCCTCGCCCAGATGGCGGTTGAGCCAGGTCTGATCGGCAAGCCGCGTGGCAGCAGGCGTGACCACCAGATAGGCGGTCTCGGTCAGCCGCGTGACGGTGACATCGGCCTCGATCCCGCCGGTGGAGTTCAGAAATTGCGTATAGACGATCTTGCCCGGCGCGACCGCCATCTGGCCACCGCAGACACGGTTCAGAAACGCTTGCGCATCCGGGCCTTCGACGCGAAGCTTGCCGAAGGACGACATGTCATAAAGCCCGACATTTTCGCGCACCGCCATGTGTTCGCGGGCCGAGTTTTCGAACCAGTTTTGCCGACCCCAAGTGTAGCGGTATTCGCGCGCCTCCCCGTCGTCGGCAAACCAATTCGCGCGTTCCCAGCCCGCAGCTTCGCCCATCACGCCGCCGCGTTCCAATAGATGCGCGTGAAACGGCGTGCGGCGGACGCCGCGCGCGGTGGCTTTCTGTCGGTAAGGAAAATGATCAGCGTAAAGAAGGCCAAGCGTTTCGACCGAGCGGTCATGGAGGTAATGTTTGTTGCCCTGAAATGGCTGCATCCGGGCGATATCGACGTCGCCCAGATCGAAGGGCTTCTCGCCCGCTTCCATCCATTCCGCCAGCGCCATGCCCGCACCGCCCGCCGATTGAATGCCGATTGAATTGAACCCTGCCGCGACCCAGATGTTGTCCGATCCGGGCGCAAGTCCAAGGTGATATGCGTCGTCGGGCGTGAAGCTTTCGGGGCCATTGAAGAACGTGTGGATGCCTGCCTCGGCCAAGATCGGCAGGCGTTCGACGGCACTCGCCAGGATCGGCTCGAAGTGGTCGAAATCTTCGGGCAGTTGGTCAAACTCGAATGTCTCGGGGATGCCGTTCATGCCCCAGGGTTTGGACACCGGCTCGAAAGCGCCCAGCAGGATTTTTCCGGCGTCCTCCTTGTAATACGCGCATTCGTCGGGCACCCGCAGGACCGGTAATTGCGTTAGCCCCTCGATGCTTTCGGTCACAATGTAGAAGTGTTCGCAGGCATGAAGGGGTATGTTGACGCCGGCCATGCGGCCCACCTGGTGGGACCACATTCCTGAAGCGATTACAATGGCTTCGCAGGACGTGTGGCCCACCTCTCCCTTTTCTGTTTCCCAATCGACACCGGTTACGCGGCCCGCGTCGCGGTGGATATTCGTGACCTTCACGCCTTCCATGGTTTTCGCGCCGTGCTGTCTGGCGCCTTTTGCGAGTGCGAGCGTAATGTTGGCCGGATCGCCCTGCCCGTCGGTCGGCAGCCACAGGCCCTGGGTGACGTCGCCGACCTCGATATGCGGATAGCGGTCTTTGACTTCGGCGGGCGAGATCTCTTCCACCGGAACGCCGAAAGACCGCGCCATCGAGGCCGAGCGGAGCAGTTCTTCGCGCCGTTCGGCTGTCAGTGCGACCGAAATCGATCCGCACTGACGATAGCCGGTTGCGACACCGGTTTCCTTTTCAATTGTGGTGTAGAGATCGGCTGTATATTTCGCCAGTTTCGTCATGTTGGAGGTGGCGCGAAGCTGACCGATCAACCCGGCGGCGTGCCAGGTTGTGCCGGACGTGAGGCGCTTCCTTTCCATCAACACCACGTCGTTCCAGCCCATTTTCGCCAGATGATAAGCGACCGAACAGCCGATGACGCCACCGCCGATGATCACAACACGGGCGTGCGCAGGAATGGTCATGTTCTTGTTCCTTCAGACAGTATCATTGCTCGTCGCCTTGATCTGGCGGGCAATTTCGCGAATGTGCGCGGGGCCGATTTCGCAGCAGCCGCCGACGATGGTGGCACCCTGTTCGATCCAGCCTAACGCGAATTTGGCATATGCCTTCGGTCCCATATCCCGGCGCGCGCTGAGTTCATCGACGGAGGACATGCGTTTCAAAAACGCCTTGGTGATCTCTTCAAAGCCGTTGGCATAGGCGCCGAAAGGCAGGCCCCAACGGGCGAATACCTCCAGCGCATCGCCCATCGCTTCGGGCGCTGAACAATTGGCGAGCCAGGCGTCAGGCGTGAGATCCGCAAGGTCGGCAACCGGCTCGCCCGACCGCAGAAGGCTTCCGTTTTCGTCGTCGACAGTGACGGATAGCCAGACCGGTTTGCCAGTCGTGCGGGCACCGTCAAGCGCGGCGCGGGCGTGATCGATCGACGCCACTGTCTCGCACAGGATCAGATCGACGCGCGGCGCGAGGAGGTTGGAAATTTCGGCGTAAAGCGCTGTGGCGGTTGCATAATCCGGGTGCGCTTCGGGTCTGTAGGACCAGATCAGCGGGCCGATGGACCCGGCGATGCGACCCGATCCGTGCGCGGCACGCGCAGCTTCGGCCTCGGCCATGGCAAGGTCGACCAGAGCGCTTTGGCGGCCTTCCTGCGGCGTGCCTTCGAACCGGTCATGATGTATCGCGTAGCTGTTGGTCGTGGCGATGCTAGCGCCTGCATTGAAATAGTCGCGGTGAACTTCGGCCACCAAGCCGGGGTGGTCGATCATCACCTGCGTGCCAAAAAGGCCCGTTGGCGGTTCGGGCGCGCGATGGATAAGTTCCTGACCCATGCCGCCGTCGAGGAGTGTGATGCCGGTCATTGGACCTGCGCGGGATAGATGGTGGCGTTTTTTTCGCGATAAAGCGTGATCATTTCTTCTTCGGTCGCGCCGTCGTCATAAGGCGGTGTCGAGAGCGGCAGCACGCGGTCGACTTCGATGATGACCAGTGCGCCTATGCGGTCCGCGAGCGCGCCCCAGGTATCGTGCCACTGGCTGATCAGGTCCTGAAACGGTTCAGAGCCACGGGGCTGGATCGTCGCCTGCCCACGAACGCGCACGCCCTTGCGCCGGAACGGATCGACGAAAACCACTTCGCACTTGTCGTTGCCATTCAGATTCGCCCGCGTTCCCGGCGAGCGGAAGTCGCCGTAGGCAATCGTGGTGTCATCAAGCACGAGAAACGTGCCCTTGGGCGAGGCAGCCGGGGTGTCGTTCTGGCCAACGGTCGCAATAATGCCCAAGGAAAAATCGCGGATGATCCGCTGTGCCTCACCGTCGATCATGCGCGCAGTCCTTCGTCGCCCGGATGCGCGGGCACCGGCCCCATGGGGATGATGTCGTATTTGGAATTCAACGCCGCCATTACCTTGGGATCTTCGAAATCCGCAGGATCTAGCGTCGCCATTTCGGCAAGGAATGCGTCGAACCCCGAAGGCTGCATGATCATCAGCATCTTGGCGGGTTCGGCGTTTGCAACCCGACAGGCGTGTGGAACCCCCGCAGGGACGTGGATCGTCGTGGCGGGCAAGGCGCGCAACCATTCCCCGTCAAGATAGAAATCCAGACCACCTTCGAGGATATAAAAGGTTTCAGCGTGGTGGTCGTGGCGGTGCAGGCCCAGCGCAAATGTTGCCTTGAGATTATCTTCGATCAAGGCAAATGGGCCGCCGGTTTCAACCGCCGAGACTTTGACGAACGAGTGGTCGTTGGACCAGTCATAGTTCGGTCCTTCGCCCGGCAACTGAATGCTATAGGATCTGGTCATGACCTGAGCCTTTCGTTATCCGGATCCCAGAGCGGGCGGTCTTCTTCGACACGCGCGGCGAAGCGTTCGCCATAGATTTCGACTTCAATCGCGGTGCCCGGAACGGCCAGATCGGTGCGGAGCATACCCAGCGCAATCGACTTTCCGACGCGGTAGCCCCAGGCGCCCGATGTCGTCTCGCCCACCACCTGGCCATCGTGCCAAAGCGTTGACATATAAGGCGCATCCGATGACCCGGCATCGACGGTCAGCGTGACAAATCGTTTCGCGGAGCCGCGTTGCTTTTCGCTCAGAAGTGCGGCTTTGCCTGGGAAATCCTGCGGCTTGTCAAACCTGATGAAGCGGTCCAGCCCGCCTTCGAGCAGGGAGTAATCCGTCGATAGATCGCCCTTCCAGGCGCGATAGCCTTTTTCCATTCGAAGGCTGTTCAGCGCCCACATGCCGAAAGGTTTCGCGCCAGCTTCGACGATGCTGTCGTAAATTGCCGCCTGATATTCGCGGGCAGCGTGGACTTCCCAGCCCAATTCGCCTGCGTAGGAAACCCGAGCCAATTGCGCGGGCCGTCCGCGAACGTTGGCGCGTTGCAGGCTGAGCCACGGCAGCGTTAGATCGGCGTCGGATATTTCGGCAAAAAGTTCCCGCGATTTCGGGCCGGTGACGATCATGGTGGCAAACTCGCGCGTGTGATCGGTCAGTTCCGGGCCTTCCGGCAGCGCGTTTTTCAGCAACTCATAGTCGTGCCACTGCGCCGCGCCGGCGGTGATCAGGGTGAAATGGTTCTCGTCGTGACGCATCACGCTCATCTCGGTCAGGATGCGGCCGCGACTGTCCGAGAAATAGGCCAGGTTCATCCGACCAACCTTCGGCAGCCCACCGGTGATCATGCCCCGCAGCCATTCGGCCGATCCTTCGCCCCAGAGGTTGAAGCGCGAAAATCCGGGCAGATCCAGCACGCCGACGCCATCGCGCACGGCCTCGCATTCTTCGCGAACGCGGGGTTCCCAGGGGCCCGCACGATCCCAGGTCTGGGTCGCTTCTTCGGAGGTGTCATCGCCGGGATTCGCGAAATAATTGGCGCGTTCCCAGCCGTTGTAGGCGCCGAAAACTGCGCCTGCCGCGACGATCCGGTCGTGGACCGCAGACAGCTTTTTCATTCGCCCCGCTGGCCATTCGTGCGACGGAAAGTGCATGGCGTATTCGTGGCCGTAAACTTCCTGACCCTTGGCAACGCAGAAATCGTGGTCGGCGTGATCGGTAAAGCGGCGCGGATCGCACGACCACATATCCCATTCGGTCTCACCCTCGGTGAGCCATTCGGCCAGAACTTTGCCCGCGCCACCGCCCTGCGCGATGCCGAAGGTGAAAACGCAGGCCTCGAAGGCGTTTGGCACGCCCGGCATCGGCCCGACCAGCGGGTTGCCATCGGGCGCATAGGGGATCGGGCCGTTGATGACTTTCGACACACCCGCTTCAGCCAAAAGCGGCACCCGCGCCATCGCGTCTTCGATATACCATTCCAGCCGATCCAGATCGTCGGGATAAAGCTGGAACGAGAAATCGTCGGGCATCGGGTCGTCGGGGGTCGCCCAATGGGCGCGGCAATTGCGCTCGTATGGTCCGAGGTTGAAGCCGTTCTTTTCCTGACGCAGATAATAGGACGAATCCACGTCCCGCAGAAGCGGCAGCTTGTGGCCGGAACTGGCCGACCAGTCGCGCACCTGCTCGTGCTCTTCAAAGAGGATGTACTGGTGGCTCTGCACCATCATCGGCACGGTCCGGCCGCCATAGGGTTTGAACCATTCGCCCACGCGCTGCGCGTAGTAACCGGCGGCGTTAACCACGAATTCGCAGCGTATATCGCCCTTGTCGGTGTGGACGATCCATTCGCCACCTTCGCGGCTGACACCGGTTGCGGGCGTGTGCCGCAGAATTCGGGCGCCCATAGTGCGGGCACCTTTGGCAAGCGCCTGGGTCAGCTGAGCCGGGTCGATGTCACCGTCCGCAGGGTCATAGAGAGCGCCGGCAAGGTCGTGGGTTTCAAGGAAGGGGTATTTCGAGGTGATCTCGTTGGGGCTGAGGATCTCAAGGTTCATTCCCTGATAAAGTCCCATGCCCTTTGCGCGCTGAAACTCCTGCATCCGTTCCTTTGAATGCGCCAGCCGGACCGAGCCGGTGACGTGATAGTTCATCGGATAATCGACCGCATCGCCCAGCCCGCGATAAAGCTCGGTCGAATAGCGCTGCATGTTCATGATCGACCAGGAGGTTGAAAATGTGGGAACATTCCCCGCCGCGTGCCAGGTCGACCCGGCGGTCAGTTCGTTCTTTTCCAGCAGGACGCAATCGGTCCAGCCCGCCTTTGCAAGATTATACAACGATGAGGCGCCAACGGCACCGCCGCCGATGATCACGACGCGTGCCGTTGTTGGAAAGTCTGCCATTTGTGGTCGCTCCCTCAGATCGCTTTAATAAACCGGCGGTGCGATCACCCAGATCGCGACGCATGGTTTGTTGGTTCTGTTGGCCCAGCGAAACGGCTCGCCGCGCACACGGAAGCTGTCGCCGGGGCTAAGTGTGTGGGTCAATTTACCAACTGTAAGCTCAAGCTCACCCGAAACGATGTATCCGACTTCCTGGGTGGGCCGGGTAACGTCGGTCCTGCGCTCTGCGCCCGGCGCAAAGGTCGAGTGAACGACCTCGAATTCGTCGGTCAGATCGGGCGACAGCAGTTCTTCGACCAGACCCTCGGCGCGTTTGCCGATGGGGCGACGGGCATCGGCGCGCACAACGTGGCCTTCTTCCCCGGCCCGCGCGGGCGCCTGCCCGAAGAATGTGGAGACCGAGACTTTCAGGATTGCCGCCAGCGTCTTGATCTCGTCCATGGTGGGTTCAGACAAGTCGCGTTCAACCTGGCTCATCCAGCCGACCGAGCGATCCATTGCCGTCGCGACCGCCGACAGCGTCAGTCGACGCGATTTGCGCAGCGCGCGCAGATCTCGACCGAGGCTGTCCGGAGCGGATGAAATGGTCAAAGGCAGCGCATCCCGTGAAAAATCCTTGGCGATTTTCACGCTCAATCCGTGAAAAAGTCAACAGTTTTTTCACGGATTATGTGTGGAGTGCCGCGGCGATATCTTAATCTCACGAATTGCGACAAATTCTTCGTTTACACACCGAGTTTTCCCGCTAGGTTCCGCCCAAACTTCGGAAACCACATGCCGCCGATCGAAGATCACCCCCTGCGCTATCGCCTGGTGAACGAGCTGCACGCCCGCCCATTTCCGGTTCTGACGGCACCGTGTCGGGCGGTCTATCTCGCGATCAAGCCAGCGACCGATGCGGCAGCTCGCGACCGTGCAGCTGACCACGCGCATCTAATTGCACTGCTCGACCGGTATGGTGCGCCGCATCCGCAGCCCGATGCCACGCATTATTTCGGAGATATCGGCGACCATCGCCTGAAATGGGAAAGTCACACCGAATTCGTGACCTATACGATATTCGCCGACGGCACGTCTGACCGGCCATTCGAAGCGCAGACGTTTGAAATATTTCCCGAAGACTGGCTGGCACGAGCGCCTGGTGTGCGAATTGCGTCTGTCCTTGTTCGGGTCGAGCTTTTTTCCGATGACACTGCAATAACTGATAAAATTGGCCGCTGGTTTGTGAGCGAGAGCCGCACGGTCAGCCGCGTGCTTGAAGATAGTGCTGTGATTGCAGGTGACTTTCGTCTCGACCCAGCCGGGCACATGCGCTTTGCCGTCTTTGCCCGCGCCGACGCCGGCGAACGTCGCGTTGGCCGCATCGTCCAGCGTCTGTGCGAGATTGAAACCTATAAAACCATGTCAATGTTGGGGCTGACGCGCGCGCGCGAGCTTGAACCCAAAATGGGGGCCCTGGACTTGCATCTATCAAATCTCATGGGCGAGATGACCAGCGACGAAGCGCATCCCGATGCGACGCTCGAAGGGCTGCTCAAAGTCTCGTCCGAGCTAGAGACCATCCTGGCGCAATCGTCATTCCGTTTCGGCGCGACGAAGGCATACGGTGCACTGGTCAACCAAAGGGCCGCCATTCTGGGCGAGGATCGGTTCAAAGGCGGGCAAACGCTTTCTGAATTTCTGGCGCGGCGCTTTGCGCCTGCGATGCGGACGGTCAATTCCACCGAGGCGCGCCTGCAAGCGTTGGCTGAACGCGCGATGCGTGCCGGCGAGCTTTTGCGGACGCGCGTCGATGTGGAGCGTTCGGCCCAAAACCAAGCAGTACTCGAAAGCATGGATCACCGCGCGGGCCTTCAGCTAAATCTGCAACGCACTGTCGAAGGGTTTTCGGTTGCCGCGATCAGCTACTATGCCGTGAATTTGATTAGCTACATGGCTTACCCGACGCTTGAACCGCTTGGGCTTTCCAAAGGCTGGACAACAGCCGTCATCACGCCTTTTGTTATTGTTCTGGTGTTTTTCGTCATCCGTCGGATGCGCGACAGGCCGGACTAGCGACCCCGGATGCGCGGATCAAGAGCGTCCCTGAGACCGTCACCGAAGTAATTGACGCTTAGCACGGTCAGCGAGATCGCCAGACCGGGCCAGAACACCCGCTCGGGATATTGCTGGAGATAGTCGGTCGCATCGAACAAAAGCCGTCCCCAGGTCGGGAAATCCGGCGGAAAGCCAAGGCCGAGGAAGCTTAGCGCCGATTCTGTGATGATCGCGTTGGCGATGCCGAGCGTGGCCGAGACCATGATCGGCGACAGCACGTTTGGCAGGATGTGGCGCACGATCATCATCGAATTCGAAGTGCCGATGGATCGCGCGGCAAGGATAAATTCGCGTTCTTTCAGCGCAAGTACATCGCCGCGCACGATCCGCGCGGTGGGCATCCACGACGTTATGCCGATGGCTGTGACCATCAGGATAAATATCCCGGTTTCCGGGCCAAACGCGCTGGAAAGCGGTTGTCGGAAAAGCATCACCATCACCAGCAAAAGTGGCAGCAGCGGCAGTGCCAGAAACAGATCTGTTGTGCGCATCAGCAAGTTGTCCAGACGCCGGAAGAACCCTGCGGTTACACCAATAAACGTGCCGAGAAAGAGCGCCAGCAGCATCGCCGTCAGGCCAACCGCCATCGACACCTGCCCGCCCGCCATCATTCGGGCAAGCGTGTCGCGCCCAAGCTGATCGGTTCCGAAGGGATGTGACCAGGATGGTCCCTGATTTCGGTCGAGTATGGCGATATACGTGGCGTCTATTGTCCAAAAGAACGGGCCGATGAAGACGGCCAGTATGACAAACAGGAAAAATCCGCCGCCAATCATCGCGCCCTTGTGGTGCTTGAACTGATCCCAGACATCCAGCCATTGGCTGCGCGGTGGTGCGGCCAGATCGGCGGTGTCGGCGTTGACGACAACAGCTTCGGTTTCTGAGGTATCAATCATAGCGGATCCTCGGATCGAGCACGCCGTATAAGACGTCGGCGATCAGGTTGAAGACAACGATCAGCACCGCGAATATGAACGTCAGCGTCTGCACCATCGGCAGATCGTTGGCCTGGATCGCGGTGATCAGAAGCTGACCGATGCCGTTCACCTTGAAGACCTGTTCGGTGATGATGGCACCACCGAACACCGCTGGCACGCCAAGTGCGATGACGGTCACGACCGGGATCAGCGAGTTTCTAAGAACGTGAACCATCACAACTGACCATTCGCTCAGACCCTTGGCGCGAGCCGTGCGAACGAAGTCCTGGTTCAGATTGTCCAGCATCGAGGCGCGCATGAACCGGCTGATCTGAGCGGTTGTTTGCAGTGCCAGAACCATCACAGGCATCACCATTTGCCTGAGCTGGATCGTAAATGTCTCCCAATCGACGACACGGAGCGTGGTGTCATAAATCGACGGGAACCAACCCAGATTGACCGAGAATATGACGATGACCAAGACGCCTGAGAAAAACGGCGGCACCGAATAGCCGACCATCGAGACGAAGGTGCCGACCTGATCAAAGACCGAATATTGGCGATAGGCGGAATATATGCCGATGGGCAATGCAATCGCCACTCCGACGACGTAGGACATGCCAACGACCCAAAGCGTCTGCGGGATGCGCTGAACGACGATGTCCATAACCGGGCTGCGGGTCTGCCAGGATATGATCCGCTGTTTGCCTTCGGTGAAGGTGGTGCCGACGATATTGTCGATCATGCTCAGCGGTTCGATCCAGAAAAACTGCAAAAGCCATTTGCCAAACCGGATGTGCATCGGTTCACCCAGACCCAGCGCTTCGCGCATGGCCTGCTTAACTTCGGGTGGAACTGTCAGCGGAACGTTGGCCATCGGATCGCCCGGCGCCAGTTCCAAAAGCAAGAATATTACCAGAGAAATGAACAAAAGCGTCGGAATCGACAAAAACAAACGGCGGATTGTGAATGTCAGCATTGCGCGGCGCTTTGGTTCAGGGCTCTGAGTTTGCCGCCCCCGAACGAAGCCGGGGGCGGCGGTTCAAATCAGCTTAGTTGCCGATCCGATACCAGTCTGAGGCGTTCCACAGCTCGGCGTCCCAGGTGTTTAGCAAAACACCACCAAGCGAATTGGAATGCGCCGATACACGGCCGCGGTGAACAAGTGGGATCATCGCATAGTTCTGCATCAGCAAGTCGTTCATGCCCTTTGCAAGTTCGGCGCGCCTGTTCAGATCGCCGGTCGTCGACATTTCGGCGACCATCGCGTCATATTCGGCCGATTGGAAGCGTGGCATGTTGTTGCCCTGCCATTGCGTTTCCGGTGTCGGGATTTGCTCGGAATGCCAGCTGGCCATATATGCCTCGGGGTCAGAACCCGAGAAGTTGTTGGCATACATTTCCACGTCGGCGAACAGCTTCTGATAGGTGTCTGGCGACCCCGGGTCAGACCCGAAGAAGACCGATGCGTCGATATTGCGCAATTCGGTATCCACACCAATTTCGCTCCACCACTGCTTGATCAGCGCCTGGAAGTCCTGACGGACGGCGTTGGTCGAGGTCTGGTAGAGGATCTTCAGCGGCACGCCATCCTTTTCGCGGACGCCATCACCATCGGTATCCATGACGCCTGCGCTATCGAGAAGCGCATTTGCAGCCGCAATGTCCTGCGTCATGCAAGTATCGTTCGCAGTCGAGGCATAGATCGCCGGGGCCGGAAGGACATTACACGTCACCTTGCCAGCCGCGCCGTAGCCGATCTCGACCAGCAGTTCGCGGTCGATCGCCATGCTGAGCGCCTTGCGCACATCAATGTCCGAAAGGAACGGATGCGGGTGCGCAACGGTCGCGCGCTCGTCACCAAGTGCCGGGTCAGGGTTGCTTAGGTTGACCATGATACGTTCGACCAGCGTGCCGAAAGCAGCGACCACGGTGCCTTTACCGGCGGCCTCCATATTTGCGATCACATCTGGTGCGAGCTGAAGGTTCCAGGCATAGTCAAATTCGCCAGTTTCCAGAACCGACCGACCAGCCGCAGTTGCGTCGCCGCCGCCCTTGAGCGTCAGCGTGGCAAATGCAGGCTTGTCTGCGTCGCGGTAGTTTTCGTTGGCGGCAAAGGAGATTACGTCATTGGGACGGAAATCTGTAACCACAAACGGGCCGGTGCCGATCGGATTGAAGTTGGCCTCGGTACACTCAGGCGCCTTGGCACCAAGGCAATCGGCAAATTGAGCCGCCTGAATGATCGGTGCTTCGTGGCTCACGAACGGCCGATACGGGAAAGGCTTGGCGACGCTGAAGCGAACGATTGCCGTCAGCGCGTCGGGCGTTTCTACATCCGCGACGTCCTGATATTTTTCCGATTGTGCGCAGCCACCACCTTCGGCGGTGCAATATTGCCAGGTAAATTTAACGTCTGCGGACGTAACCGGCGTGCCATCGGACCAGAGAAGGCCTTCGGTCAGCTTCCAGGTGATGGATTTGAGGTCTTCGCTGACGCCGCCATTTGACACGGTCGGAATTTCGTCGACAAGCCATGCCACCATGTTGCCGTCATTGTCATACCGAACCAGAGGCTCGATCACGAGGCTTGCGGCCTCAAGGTCTTTGGTGCCACCCGAAAGGTACGGGTTCATGATGGACGGTGCTTGCCAGTAAATCAGGTTCACATGTCCGTCGCGCGCGCGCGGGCCTGAGTGCCCGTCGGCGATCGCCATCGGTGCCAGCGCAAATGCTGCGACTGCCCCGATTAAGGCGGTTTTGAGTTTCATAACTACACTCCCATTTTTGGATAAGGTCACGCCGCTTCGGCCCCGAAGATCGGAGCACAAGTGTCTGAAAGATTTGCAGGTTGGGGTGAAGGTCACCACGGTCCAGCTTTTTTAGTTGATCGTCCGAACGAGCGGCGCGGACCTGTCGAGTTTCGTCTCATTTTCCCGTCAATTGCAAGCGCTGCCGCAGGGTTAATTTTCAATTTTCGGCCCAAAACCGGATCAACTCCAACTATTTGACACTGGTTTCGCACTCTGCATAGCGTGCAATAGCTACTCACATTGGAAACCTCATGCTCGACCAACCGCTTGCCCAGTTTCGAAATCTGCGCGTTGAATTTCAGACCAAAGACGGCCCCGTCGTGGGCGTCGAAGACGTCAGTTTCGAGGTCAGCGCGGGTGAAACCGTCTGTATCGTCGGCGAATCGGGGTCCGGCAAATCGGTCTCGTCGCTTAGCCTGATGAGGTTAGTTGAGTTCGGCGGCGGCAAGATTGCTGGCGGCCAACTGCTGTTCGATCGTGGTGAAAAAGGCGGCATAATGGACGTGGTCGAGGCCGAAGACGGGCTGATGCGCACAATCCGCGGCAACGAGATCGGCATGATTTTTCAGGAACCGATGACGTCGCTGAACCCGGTGTTCACCGTCGGGCGCCAGTTGACGGAGGGCCTGCGCGTTCACAAAGGCATGTCAAAGGACGAGGCAACCGAACGGGCGCTCGATTTATTGCGTCAGGTGCGCATTCCCGAACCCGAGCGTCGCCTATTGCAGTATCCGCACGAATTGTCGGGCGGGATGCGACAGCGCGTCGTGATCGCGATGGCGCTTGCCTGCGAGCCGCGAATGTTGATCGCCGACGAGCCGACAACCGCGCTGGATGTGACAATCCAGGCCGAAATACTCGCGTTGATCGATCGGTTGAAGCGCGAAACCGGCACCGCGGTGATGTTCATCACGCACGACATGGCGGTTGTGGCGCAGATGGCCGACCGTGTGGTGGTCATGTACCGCGGCAACAAGGTAGAAGAGGGGCCGGTCGAGCAAATATTCGAAAACCCGCAACACGCGTACACCAAGTCGCTTTTGGCGGCGGTGCCGAAGCTGGGTGAGATGACCGGCAAAGCCGCGCCCGAGCCGATGAAGTTGATGGGCAGTGAGATAAAGCACCCCGGCCCCATCATCGCCAAGGAAGACAAGGTTCTGCTGGACGTCAAAAACCTGGTGACGCGCTTTGCGGTCAAGGGCGGGTTCTTCCGCCGCACGGTCGCCAATGTTCACGCGGTGGAAGACGTGTCGTTCCAGATCAAGTCGGGTGAAACGCTTAGCCTGGTTGGAGAATCCGGCTGCGGAAAATCCTCGTGCGGGCGTTCAATATTGCGCCTGGTCGAGCCGCAATCGGGCGAGGTTTGGCTTGGCGACAAGAATATCATTGATTTTGGACCATCCGAGCTTCGGCGCGCGCGCCGCGACATGCAGATGGTCTTTCAAGACCCGTTCGCGTCGCTGAACCCGCAAATGAAGCTATCCGATCAGGTTGCGGAACCGCTTAGGAACTATGGCATAGGAACGCCAAGCGAGCGAAACGACCGTGTGGCTGGCCTGTTTGACAGGGTGGAATTGCCGCGCAGTTTCCTTCGCCGTTTTCCGCACGAACTGTCGGGTGGCCAACGCCAAAGGATTGCAATCGCCCGCGCGCTGGCGCTGAACCCGAAGCTGATCATCGCCGACGAAGCGGTATCAGCGCTGGATGTCTCGGTGCAGGCGCAGGTCCTGAACCTTTTGATGGAATTGCAGGCGGAACTGGGTATCTCGATGCTGTTCATCAGCCACGACATGGCCGTTGTCGAGCGCGTCAGCCACTGGGTTGGCGTCATGTTTCTGGGCCGTATCGTCGAGCTGGGACGGCGGCAGGCGATATTCGAAGACTCGCGGCACGAATATACAAGGTCGCTGATGAAGGCGGTGCCGGTGGCGGACCCAAGAAAGCGAAAATCCGAGCACGAACTGAACTTCAAGCCGATCCCGTCGCCGATCTTCCCGGTTGATTATGAACCTGGCAAGTCGGTCTACGACGAAGTCGCGCCCGGGCATTTTGTCTTGAAGTCTTGATGAAGGCCACCGCCCGCCAAATCCTTGATAGTATTGTATCTTTTCCGACTGTCAGTCGGGACAGCAACCTCGATCTTGCAAACTGGATCGAGGGTTTTCTACGCTCGGCGGACATTGAACCGCACCGGATGCTGAACGAAGACGCCACCAAAGCCGCCGTGTTTGCCAGTATTGGCCCCGATGTTCCCGGTGGCGTTGTTCTTTCCGGTCACACCGATGTCGTGCCGGTGGATGGCCAGAACTGGAGCACTAACCCCTGGGAAGTCGTTGAGCGCGACGGCAAGTTATATGGCCGCGGCACCTGCGATATGAAGGGTTTCGATGCCATTGCCCTTGCCGCGATGGCGAAGGCACGCACGGCCGATCTGAAACGACCGTTGCAGATTGCGCTGAGTTATGACGAAGAGGTTGGATGCGAAGGCGCGCCACCGCTGATCGAGGCGATGCAGGGCGTTGTTCCCAAAGCCGATATCGCGATAATTGGTGAGCCGTCGATGATGAAGGTTGTCACCGGCCACAAGGGTAGTTCGGGCTTTCACATTCACATGCACGGCTTTGAGGTTCATTCATCGCTTTTGCATACCGGCGTCAACGCAATCATGGAAGGCGCGAAGCTGGTTGGCTGGGCGAACGCGATGAATGACGAAAACCGCGCGGCGACGCCTTCGGCGCTGGCAGCCATATTCGAGCCGCCCTGGACGACGGTGCATGTGGGCATGATTTCCGGCGGCACGGCGCACAACATCACCGCGAAAGATTGCGAGTTCGGGCTGGATTTCCGGTTTGTGCCGGGTGATGACGCTGAGGATTGGAAAGCGCGGTTTCTGGAAGAAGTCGCGCGGGTTCAGGCAGACATGCAAGCGGTAAACGCGGACGCGCGGATTGATGTCAGCCCCTATTTCGGCGTTCCGGCGCTGGAGCCGGAAAATGACGGCAGCGCAGAGGCGTTGACCCGCTCGCTGACCGGCGACAACGGCACGCATGTGGTCAGTTACGGAACCGAGGCGGGGCATTTTCAGAACGGCAAATACTCAGCCGTTGTCTGCGGACCGGGTGATATTGCCCAGGCCCATCAGCCGGACGAGTACATCACGATTGCGCAGTTTGCGGCGGGTGAGGCGTTTATGGATCGGCTGATTGATTATCTTTGTAAGTAGGATTTGTTGGGGTCAGGGCCCGACGATCCCAGCCTTGAGCAGCCCATCGTGAAGGTGCTGGAGGTCGGCGTCTTCCTTGTAGTGAAAGGTCGACAGATGCGTTTCGAGATCGAACTCAGGGGTAAGCGCATAGATCCGGCTGACATGGGCCGAGGCTGCGGTTTTGTCGCCCAGCCAGCCGTAGGAGGCGGCGAGGAAGGCGTGATGGGTTTGGTCGGTCGTTGAAAGATGCATGAACGCCTCGATCGCCGCGGCGTATTGGCGTGCCGTAAAATGCGCCCTGCCAAGATGATTAAAAAACCGTTCGGGATGGTGTGGGTTCAGACGCATCGCCTTGCGAATCCATTCGATACCCTCCTCCGGGTTGCCAAGCCAGGTAAGCAACTCGCCCATCTGGACCACGACAAGATCGTAGTTCGGATTCAGGGCGAGCGCGCGCTCCTGATGATAGCGCGATTTGGTGAGGTCGTCGCGAGTGATATTGATGGCCGCGAGGATGCGGTGGACATCGGAGTCATTGTCGTCAAGTGCCAGTGCTTGCTCCAGCTCCGTCTCGGACTCTTTGAAAGTTGCGTCACGATCCTCGCACCAATTGTAAACCCAGATCTGCCCCAGTATGCAGGCCCGCCATGCGTGGGCGTGGGCATATTCGGGATCGAGATCCAGCGCCCTTTCAATCAGATTGAGCGCTTCATAGATGTCTTTGCGGGTACTGCGGTGATGTAATACCTTGGCCGCGAGCACGAGTTCATAGGCAACCATGTTGGCGGTTGTCTTGCGCTTCATCTGATCGTGCTGCGCCGCTTCGACCCTGCCTGGCAGCGTGGCGACGATCGCCGACGTCACCTCGTCCTGTATCTCGAATATATCGTCGAGTTTGCGGTCGTATTTCTCGGCCCAGATATGGCTGTCGCTGGCGGTATCGATAAGCTGGACGGTGATCCGGATGCGTTCGCCCGCCTTACGCACGCTGCCTTCGACCAGATACTGTGCGCCGAGGGTTTTGGCGACCTCGGGCATGTTCACGGCCTGGCCCTTGTAAACGAAGGTAGAATTGCGCGAGATGACGAACAATTCGTGGCGCCGCGACAATTCGGTGATGATGTCTTCGGTCAACCCGTCGACGAAGAATTCCTGCTCCGGGTCGCCGCTCATATTGGCGAAGGGAAGCACTGCGACAGTGGGCTTGACCACGGCCTTACTTTCGGCCGCCGCGACCGCGCCTGCGTATCCGTCGGGCTGCTGTCTTTCCAGCACCGCGCGATAGACCCGGATCGGGCGGTTGATGTTCTTCAGGGTTTTGTCGCCGAGATCCTCGAACGCAAGATCGACCCGGTCGGCAACCTGATCATACACCGCCGCGGTGACGCAGAATCCGCCAATCTCGGCAAGCGGTTCGATCCGCGCGGCGATGTTGACGCCGTCGCCGAAGATGTCGTCGTCCTGGAAGATGATGTCGCCGAGATTGATGCCGATGCGGAACTGAATGCGCCGATCGTCGGGCACGTCTGAATTGCGCCGCCGCATCCGGTCCTGGATCTCGGCCGCGCATCGCACGGCGTCGGCGACCGACTGGAACTCGACTAACATGCCGTCGCCGGTGGTCTTGATAATGTTGCCCTGGTTTTTGGTGATGGCGGGGTCGATCAGCTCGATCCGGTGGGTGCGCAGACGCGCCAGCGTGCCGACCTCGTCGATTCCCATCAACCGGCTGTATCCCGCCATGTCGGCGGCCATTACTGCTGCAAGCCTGCGTTCCATGCGCGCTCCTTTTGTCGGGACATTACGCGCGATGATTGGCAGAATCCAAGAAGATTGCGCGGGGGGCCATCGGCTCCACGCCCAATGGAAATGTTGCTCAGCTCGAGCTACGGCAACCCTTGGCACACTACGGAATTGTTCGCTGGTTCAGTGTGACTCCGCCGCGGGCACATAACATTCGCCCAATGGGGTCGGTCAGTCAAAGGTTGCCGTACCAGTCATTTTTTACTCGCTTCGGCATCCGGATCCGCCTTCCCCACGCCGCGAAATATGCGCTTGAATGGGAACGCCCACAGCACCCCGAGCGCCACATAAATCACAAACTCCAGCCAAAGCGGTGGCCGGTCAAACAGGCCGACAATCGTGACGGCGGCAACGATATAAAGCGGCATCGCGACCAGCAGGACCAACAGGCTCAGCCGGCGCCGGGCTTTCCAGGAAAGTGTCATATGCTCAATCCGCAAATGGGTCGGTGACGAGGATGGTGTCTTCGCGCTCGGGCGATGTGGACAACAGTGCCACCGGGCATTGGATTAATTCCTCGATCCGGCGGACGTATTTCACCGCCTCGCCCGGCAGGTCATTCCAGCTGCGGGCACCCGCCGTGCTGTCGGACCAGCCCTTCATCGTCTCGTATATCGGGGTCACCCGCGCCTGCTTGTCCGCCGCCGTTGGCAAGTAGTCGAGCCGTTCGCCATCCAGTTCGTAGGCAGTGCAAATCTTCAGCTCGTCAAAGCCGTCGAGCACATCAAGTTTGGTCAGGGCAATGCCGTTCACGCCGCTTGTGACGCAGGTTTGCCGTACCAGCACGGCGTCGAACCAGCCGCAGCGGCGCTTGCGCCCTGTTGTGGTGCCAAATTCATGCCCCCGCTCGCCGAGCTGCTGGCCATCGTCGTCGAAAAGCTCGGTCGGAAACGGCCCCTCGCCGACCCTTGTCGTGTAGGCTTTAACGATGCCAAGGACAAAGTCGATTGATCCGGGGCCGATGCCGGTTCCGGTGGCCGCCTGCCCCGAAATGACGTTGGACGAGGTCACATACGGATAGGTGCCGAAATCCACGTCCAGAAGCGCGCCCTGCGCGCCTTCGAAAAGGATGCGCTGACCGGCGCGACGCCGCTCGTTCAGAACTTTCCAGACGGGTGCCGCATAGGGCAGGATCTGTGGTGCTATTTCTTTCAACGCGGCCAAGAGCTTAGCGCGATCAACTTCTGGCAGGCCCAGCCCACGGCGCAGGGCATCGTGATGCACAAGCAGCCGCCCGACCCGCGCTTCGAGCGTTGCCTCATCGGCAAGATCGGCCACACGAACCGACCGTCTGCCCACCTTGTCTTCGTAGGCGGGGCCGATGCCGCGCCCGGTTGTGCCGATCTTTGCGACCGAGTTTTGCGCCTCGCGCGCCCGATCCAACTCGCCATGCACCGGCAGGATCAGGGCTGTGTTTTCGGCGATCATCAGGGTTTCCGGCGTGATCTCGACACCCTGGGCGCGAACCGTCTCGATCTCGCCCATCAGATGCCAGGGATCGAGCACGACACCGTTGCCAATGACGCTCAGCTTGCCGCCGCGCACCACGCCGGAGGGCAAAGCGTGCAGCTTGTAAACCTGGCCATCAATGACAAGCGTATGACCGGCGTTATGGCCGCCCTGAAAACGTGCGATGACATTCGCCCGCTCGCTTAGCCAATCGACGATCTTTCCTTTGCCTTCGTCGCCCCACTGTGCGCCGACGACCACAACGTTCGCCATGGATTGTTCCCTTGCGTTGGTCTGACCCCGGGGCCGTATACCGGGCACTGCGACCCGGCGAAACAGAAAATACCGCTATGTGCCACAGTATGCCCGCTAACATGACGCGCGCGGTCTTGCTCCGCCAGCGACCGGTCGGTAGGAGAAGCTAAATCCATTTGAAGGAGCCATCCATGCGCGACACCCCCGAATTTTACGACAGAATGCTTTCGCTTGGTCTGGCGCGAGTGTCCGAAGCTGCGGCACTTGCATCGGCGCGCCTGATCGGGCGCGGCGACGAGGAGGCCGCCGATCAGGCCGCTGTCGATGCGATGCGCACGCAGCTCAATCAGCTTGAAATTCAGGGCGTGGTTGTCATCGGTGAAGGCGAACGCGACGAAGCACCGATGCTTTTCATCGGCGAAGAGGTCGGCACCGGCACCGGACCTGAAGTCGACATCGCGCTTGACCCGCTTGAGGGCACGACGCTGACGGCCAAGGATATGCCGAACGCGCTGGCGGTTATCGCGATGGGTCCGCGCGGCACGATGCTGCACGCGCCTGACGTCTATATGGACAAGCTTGCGGTCGGTCTGGGATATCGGCCCGGCGTGGTAACGATGGATATGTCCCCCTCTGAGCGCGTCTCGACACTGGCGACAGCGAAAGGGTGCTCGACCGAAGACATCACGGTCTGCGTTCTGGAACGCCCGCGCCACGAAGACATCATCGCGGAGCTGCGCACAACAGGTGCCGCGATCCGGCTTATCACCGATGGTGATGTGGCCGGTGTGATCCACTGCGCGGAACCTTCGACCGGCATTGACATGTACATGGGTCAGGGCGGCGCGCCCGAGGGTGTGCTGGCGGCGGCGGCGCTGAAGTGCATGGGCGGGCAGATGCTCGGGCGGCTGGTGTTTCGCAACGATGACGAACGCGGTCGCGCGCGTAATGCCGGGATCACCAACTTGGATCGGGTTTATACGCGCGATGATATGGTGACCGGCGATGTTATTTTCGCCGCGACGGGCGTTACCGATGGCTCGATCTTGCCGGGGATCAAACGCGAACCCGGATGGCTGACGGCTGAGACTATCCTGATGCGCTCGAAGACGGGGTCGGTGCGGCGCGTGAATTACCGCCACCCCGTCGATGGCTGAGTGCGGGCCATGACCGCGCTGATCCTGATCGACATTCAGACCGGGTTCGATGCACGGGCATGGGGCCAGCGGAACAATCCGGGTGCTGAAGTTGCAGCGGGCAATTTGCTGGGCGCGTGGCGCGAGCGGAAATTGCCAGTTTTTCACATTCGCCATGTGTCTGTCGAACCGGGAAGCCCGCTCGTGGGGCCGGGCACCGAGTTCAAGCCCGAGGTTGCACCTTTGCCGGGCGAACCGGTGTTGGAAAAGCATGTGAACTCGGCCTTTATCGGCACCGATCTGGAAGCCCGGCTGCGAGGTGCGGGCATCGAAGACGTAGTGATTTGCGGCCTGACCACGCCGCATTGCGTTTCCACAACCACGCGGATGGCGGCAAATCTGGGATTTCGCGTGTCTTTGGCGCACGACGCCTGCGCCGCCTTCACCAGCAACGCCGATACGTCGTGGCAACCTGAGGTGGCGGCACCAAGCCCAGACGCGATCCACCAGGCGGCCCTGTCGCACCTTCACGGCGAGTTTGCGCAAGTCGTCCACAGCAGCGACCTTATCGCCAGATGACAGCGTTCCTCGGCGTCGAAACCTCGCTGACTGGCCGACGATGGGTCGGCCCGAGTGCCGAGGCGCTTCGGCAATCCGAGGCGATGGAGCAGCAGACCGGCCTGCCGCAACCGCTTTGCCGGTTGCTGGTGGCCCGCGGGGTTGCGCCGGACGATGCGTCGCAATTCCTGGCACCATCCCTGCGCGACCTTCTGCCCGATCCGATGTCGCTTTGCGATATGGAACCCGCCGCCGAACGCCTGATCGGCGCGCTCGACAAAGCCGAGCGGATCGCGATATTCGCCGATTATGATGTCGATGGCGGTGCATCCGCCGCGTTACTGCTGGATTGGCTACGCACCCAGGGACACGACGCGACGCTTTATGTGCCTGACCGGATTGATGAGGGATACGGGCCCAACCCACCGGCAATGGCCGATCTTGCCTCGCGCCATAACCTGATCATCTGCGTCGATTGCGGAACGCTTTCGCATGAGGCGATTGCGGCAGCAAAAGGCGCGGATGTGATGATCCTGGACCATCATCTCGGTGGCGAGGAACTGCCGCAGGCGATCGCGGTCGTGAACCCAAATCGACAGGACGAAAACGGCGATCTGGCGCATTTGTGCGCTGCTGCGGTGGTTTTTCTGGTGCTTGTCGAGGCAAACCGGCGTCTGAAGGCGGCTGGCCGAACCGGCCCTGACCTTATGTCGATGCTCGATCTGGTCGCCCTTGCGACCGTCGCCGATGTGGCACCCCTTTCAGGCGTCAACCGCGCGCTGGTGCGGCAGGGCCTGAAAGTGATGTCGCGCCGGGCGCGCCCCGGGATTGCCGCGCTGGCGGACGTGGCCGGGCTCGATGTGCCGCCTTCGGCCTATCACCTGGGGTTTGTCTTAGGGCCTCGCGTTAATGCAGGTGGTCGTATCGGCCGGGCCGATCTTGGCGCGCGATGCCTTTCGACGCGCGACGCGCACGAAGCGCGTTCGCTGGCCGAACGGCTGGACGAGCTGAACAAGGAACGCCGCGAGATCGAATTTGCCGTTCGCGATGCGGCCTTGGCGCAGGCGGAAGATCGCGGCCTTGACGGCCCACTGGTCTGGGCGGCCGGCGCTGGCTGGCATCCCGGCGTCGTCGGAATTGTTGCCGCGCGCCTGAAAGAGGCCACCAATCGCCCGGCCGTTGTGATCGGGCTGGAGGGCGGCGAGGGCAAAGGTTCGGGCCGGTCGGTTGCAGGCGTCGATCTTGGCCACGCGGTCCAGCGCCTCGCCGCAGAAGGATTGCTGATCAAGGGCGGCGGCCACCACATGGCGGCGGGGCTGACGGTTGCCGAAGACCATCTTGAAGCAGCCATGACCCGGCTTGCCGAGCTGTTGGAAAAACAGGGCGCTGGCGCAGGTGGCCCACGCGATTTGCGCGTCGATACGGCACTCATGCCGGGTGCAGCGACGGTTGAACTGATCGAACAGGTCGAGGCGGCAGGCCCGTTTGGCCAGGGCGCGCCCGCACCGCGATTTGCCTTCCCCGACGCGGCGGTTCTGCACGCCCGGCAGGTCGGTTCGGGGCACCTGAAAGTGACGATTGGCGACGGGTTGGGTGCCCGCCTTGATGCCATCTCATTCGGCGCATTTGACGGGCCGATGGGGCAAGCTCTCAGCGATCATGGCGGTGCTAGGTTTCACATTGCGGGACGCCTGGAGATCAACCATTGGCGCGGTCGGCAAACGCCACAGCTAAGGCTTGACGACGCCGCGCACGCTTCCTGATCGTGGCGCGGCGAACGCGCGTTATTTCGATAAGAATCCTCTTGCCCTTGGGCCGGAGTTTGCCTAATTAGCCGTCCACGGCGCTGGCCCGTTCGTCTATCGGTTAGGACGCCAGGTTTTCAACCTGGAAAGAGGGGTTCGATTCCCCTACGGGCTACCAGTTCTCTATATCTCTGAATTTCAATGAACCGCCTTCGGGGCGGTTTTTCTTTAATTATTAGCCATTTGGCCCCCTCGATACTTTTACTCGCTTTTTTGGATTAGTTTAGTATTGTTTTACTGAGTGGTAGTATTTGTGGTATTTATCATGGCCGCGCTGAGCGGAAAGCTGACAAAGAAGCTCGTTGAGAATCTCGGACCGGGTCGTCACGGCGACGGCAGCGGGCTTTATCTTGTTGTGGATGATACCCCGAATGGCGCAAGGCGCTGGATTGTTCGCGTCACCGTCAAAGGCCAGAAAAACCGCAAGGGCGCTCCACTTCGCACAGACTTCGGTCTGGGTGGTGCGGATGTCGTGACACTGAACCAAGCACGCGAACGGGCGCTCGAATATCGACGGATGGCGAAGTCGGGTTTGAATCCGCGATTCAATGCTCAGCGCGAAGTCCCAACTTTCGAGGAAATCAGCCGTCAGGTTCACATCGACCGATTGCCGACCTGGAAGAGTGCCAAGCACGGGCAAATTTGGCTCAACACACTGCGCGGCTACGCGTTCCCTAAAATCGGACGGATGCCTGTCGATAGCATCGGCCAGCCGGAAGTTCTGATGTGCCTGGCGCCCATCTGGACTGACAAGCACGAAACGGCGCGGCGACTCTCCCAGCGTATTAAGACGGTTTTGGACGTTGCTAAATCAAAGGGGTTCCGGTCTGGCGAGAACCCGGTGACGGCAATCCGGGAGGCCAAAGCTCTTCCGACAGTCAGGGCCAAGGCAAAACACCACGACGCGATGCCGTGGCGCGACGTGCCCGCATTCTATGCTGACCTGCAATCCCGTAACGCGATGGCCGCAAAAGCGCTGCGGTTCACCATACTGACAGCCAGTCGCACCACCGAGGTGCTGGACATGAAGTGGCCAGAAGTGGATTTTGACGCCCGCCTATGGACGGTCCCAGCGGGGCGCATGAAGGGGGGCAAAGCTCACCGGGTGCCGCTTACGGACGAAATGCTGGCCATTCTAGAACCGTTGCGGTCGATGGACTCTATATATGTGTTTGAGGGACAGAAGCGGCACCGCCCGCTGTCAAACATGTCGATGTTGATGCTTCTGCGCCGAATGAATGCAAACAGTTTCACGGTGCATGGTTTCCGGAGCAGTTTCCGCGATTGGGCGGCAGAGGCCGCGAACGCGCCGCGCGAGTTGGCCGAGGCGGCCTTGGCGCATCAAGTTGGCTCAGATGTTGAGCGAGCCTATGCGCGGTCGGATTTGCTGGAGCGGCGGAGAGAATTAATGGAAGAATGGTCAAGGTATTGTGCCTGTAGCAGAGTTGGGGGCCATTAGTGTTTGCGCCCAAAAACTATGTTTCAATGTATGAGGTCGTCAGCATCCTTTTTCGGGAGCTAAAACTATCTGACTTGGAATCACACTTTGCAAACGGCGTTTCGATCCCCGACCGACACGGGATGTCCAGCATCACAAATGTAGAAGATTTTCTGGAGAATTGCGCCTGTTGGTTAATTTCCGCGGAATCTAAGACAAAATCGGGCGTAGTGGTCTGCTCTCCGAGAGGTGACATCGTCGAAATATCAGGCGAGGTACTGCTTTCTTTCGACAACCCATTCTGGTTCCTTGATGAGGCCAATGACAGCAACGGGATTGAAGACTTTTTCCTTTCCCTAATTGAAAAATTCGGCGTTGGAGCTTTGGGCGAACTTGATATTTTGGGTTTCACGACCGACTACGGCCCGAGTACAAGTTCCCGCAATTTCCCACTGTTTTACAACCGACAAAGTTATACGGTGACCACCAGAAATTTTGGCATTCTCAGAGAATTGTTTGAACGTGGATTTGAGAATGATGATTTTGAAAACTACTTGAGTGATGAAATCACCTTTCGGAACGCACTGTACTCGGATGTTTTGCGACAGTTTGAAGGTTGGTCGATTTGTGCGCCAGAAAGCGTAGTCGAGAAAACTGCAACAGTTCCTAGCATCCAGCACTTAATGGCAGGAGGCGGATGGCACAGTAAGACCGACGAAATGGATGCTCCCAAACCAGGCCGCCCGCGAAAACAGATCGAAAAAGCCAAACAAATGGTGACGAAACAATTTGGCGGCCAACATCAGTCTCTGACCAGAAAACAGATTTATCGAGAACTCGGCGACCCCATTGATCAGTTCTCACTCAAGACGCTCGGACGCGCGTTAACAGAGCTGGACAAATCCAACGGCCAAAATTGAACCACATTTTGGTGTTTTGTCTTACCTTTCTGCCGCGCAATAATTGAACAATAACAAAGGCCATTGAACCCTTTTAGGAGTAACCAATGGCAGAAATCTTCGAGCAAAACCGAACCTACATTCTCGGTGACCCTGAACTTGATGTTCTTGGAACCCGTGAGAAACTCGCGCAGTGGCGGCACCGCATGGTCGGCCCGCC
>CAXMNX010000053.1:0-2594 GCA_964194845.1 uncultured Boseongicola sp. | reverse complement strand
CGTGAACTATGCCCTAATCGCGGCGCTCGACAGTGACATGCCGTCCAATCAAGGCGTGCTGGATGTGGTTGATATTGAATGTGAAAAAGGGACTTTGCTGAACTGCGTCTTTCCGGCGCCGGTTGCGGCGCGCGCGCACGCATGTCAGCGAGTGATTGACGTTGTTCTTGGCGCATTGTCCAAGGCAGTTCCGCATAATGTCATCGCGGCGGCGAACGGTGCAAACACCACGGCGGTGTTTTCCGGCGTCGATCCGCGCACGGACAAACCCTACCTCTATTTCGAGACGCTGGGCGGCGGGATGGGCGCGCGGGCGACCAAGGATGGCAAGGACGGCGTGCAGGTTGGGATTACCAACACTTCAAACCTGCCGGTGGAATCGATCGAACAGGAATATCCGCTGCGGGTCGAGGAATACGGCTTTGTCGAAAATTCAGGCGGCGCGGGCAAGTATCGTGGCGGCATGGGCCTGCGCAGGGTTTTGACCCCGGTCGATCATGAATGCGTTTTTAATGGAGCCGGCGAACGCTTTCGTTATCAGCCCTGGGGACTGTTCGGTGGTGACGGTGGCGCGTCTGGCAAGTTCACGATCCGTGACAAGGACGGCGAGCGGCGCCTGGATGACAAACCGAACGAGGTCGAAGTCAAACTGGGTGCCCGGATCACAGTCGAAACACCGGGCGCTGGTGGCTACGGGTTGCCGTCTGAGCGCGCACCTGAAGCGGTCGATCGCGATCTGACAAGCGGTAAATACTCGGCTAAATTTGTCAAGAAACACTATAAATCAACACTATAGCAGGGGAAGTCCGATGCGCGTCTATTCAATGGTCCGTCCAAAGAAATTGTCGGAAATGCCCGAAGCAATGGCCCGTGCCGAGCGGTTGGGATATGACGGCACGACATTGCTGGAGCTGACGGTTCCGCCGACTTTGTCCGCCGCCGCCGGGGCGATGGCAACGGAGAATATTAAGATGATGTCCGGCGTTTTCGTGGCTTTCCCGCGCAGCCCAATGGCGACCGCGTATGATGCCTGGTCGCTGAACGAACTGACCGGCGGGCGGTTTCAGCTGGGGATCGGTAGCCAGATCAAGGCGCATCTGACCCGCCGGTTCGGAATGGACTTTCAGCCGCCCATTCGACGCATGAAAGATTATATCAAGGCGATGCAAGCAATTTGGGATTGCTGGCAGAACGGCACGCGGCTTGATTACGACGGGGTCTACTACAAGCACAATCTGATGATCCCGTATTACAACCCAGGACCGCTTGCCAGCGGGCTGCCAGAAATCCATCTTGCCGCGATCAACAAGCTGATGTGCCGGCTGTGCGGTGAACTGGCCGACGGCCATCTGCCCGGTGACCCGATCACCTGGAAGTGGCACGAAGAGGTCATGCTGCCCAACCTTGAGATTGGACTGGAACGATCAGGCCGCAAGCTGAAGGACATCGAACTGGGCGGATACGGCTTTATCGGCTGCGCGACGACCGACGCCGGGGTCGACAGGATCGCCAAGGGTTTGAAAGAACGCGTGGCACTTTATGCTTCGACCCCGGAATATAAAGAAATGCTGGAAATGCACGGCTGGACCGTGAGCCAGGAGGACTTCGCGGCCCTCACGCGCGAGAATAAATGGGAAGAAATGGGAGAACTGGTCACCGACAAAATGCTTGAGGCTTACGCCGTGATTGCCAAGCCTGACGATCTGCTTGGCGCGCTGAAGAAACGCTATGGTGGCAAGGTGGATCGTATTCAGATTGATGAAACATGGTTTGACGGTCTGTCGGACGATCAGGTCGCCAAACTGGTGACCGAAATCAAGGCAATCTGAGTGCGAAAATGATGCTGAAGGAAACCAACACCTCACCCCGCGATTTTGCCGCAGAAGAATGGGCGCGGCTCTGCGCCCGCGACCCCGCGTCACTGGCTGTGGCCGAACTTGATCGCGAGATGTCGGTTGGCGAACTGATTAACGCTGCCCGCGCCCGCGCCGGACAGTTTATTGCGCAAGGCGTCGGCCCCGGT
The DNA here is from genome assembly GCA_964194845.1 of uncultured Boseongicola sp. GTDB lineage: Bacteria > Pseudomonadota > Alphaproteobacteria > Rhodobacterales > Rhodobacteraceae > CAXMNX01. The sequence continues at coordinate 571 of CAXMNX010000053.1, read as the reverse complement.
GACCGGGTGATCGTCGCACGGCCCAATGTGATCGAGTTTGTAGTGGACTATCTGGCGGTTCGTCTTTGCTCAGGCGTGCTGGTCAACCTGCCGTGGGGCGCGGGCACGTCGATCACCGAACTGGCCGAGATTCTCGATGCAAATGTTGTGGTCCTGACCGAACATCTGGTCGGCGACAACACGCTTTTCGACCAACTGGGTGATCGGCGGTTCCGTCCTGATGAAACGGCACCAATTGGCCCGGAAACGCCGATTGCCAGGGATGGCGGCGAACTGGCCTGGCTAGCCTGCACGTCTGGTACCACCGGAACGCCAAAAGCGGCAATGCACACAGGTGCGACGTGGGAACGACAAACCGGGGTATTTGCCGAACATTTTGGCCTGACCCGCGACGACCCAATTCTGGTTTCATCGCCGGTTGGTCATGCGGTGTCGCTGCTTTTTGGCGTGCGGTTCTCGCTGCTGCTCGACTCGCCGATGATCCTGTTATCGCGCTGGCACCCGGAACGCGCGGTCGATCTGATCCATCGCTATGGCTGCACCTTTACTGTCGCCCCGACGCCGTTTCTGG
>CAXMNX010000052.1:0-3119 GCA_964194845.1 uncultured Boseongicola sp. | reverse complement strand
AGGAACCTCGGTAAAGATGACGGTGTGTTTTTTGGGGCTGGAATTGGACTGACCGAAACCATAGGAGCCAGCGCCGCCTGGAACGGCGACAACGTCACTTTAGGCACGGCCTTTCGGCCCAGGACCTTGGACAATGTCAGCATAGCGGTGGCGCTTGAAGATGCCTTCGATGAAGATGGCATCCAACGACTAAGTTTCTCGGTCAGTTGGTTTGGTAGGGATATTTTCCGGAGATAGATCCATGGCAAAGAGGTATATGAAATGGGCGCTTTTGGGGGCAACTGTCGCGACTATGTACCCAGCCGGTATTGCTGTTTCAGGGATTTCTCCGCCCGTCTTTGTGCCCCCTAACATCGGTGTCGAGTTGCCGGTATTTATTCCGCAGGTTCCCGAGGTTGAATTCTCGGATGAGGTCACTGAAGAGATCGCGCGCCGTATCGAGGCGGCGGCCAGTTTTTGCGCCAGCATTCCCGCGCCCGAATATCTGGTCGATTGTCTCGGTGACGCGCTTGGTCAGATTGCGCGCGACTTGCCGGCAACCGGCGACTACGCCGAAGCACGAAGGGCAATCGATCTGGCGTCGAAGAAACTAAGAAAGCTGGCGCGCGAGAATGCCGACCCGGGTCTGCCGCGCGGCGTGGTGCGGGGCAGAGGGGGTCGCTTATCGTCGTCGCCGTTGACCCCGGTGCGCAGTGATCGGCTCGCTGCCGTTAACCGTGAAGCCCTGGCGATCGTCGAAGAGGCCGAGACGATCCTTCTGCGTTCGGCCGAGGCATCGACATTGCGAAAGGTGCACTATCAGACCATTGCGGCGGCCTTTGGCTCGAACAAAGTCTTGCTGAGGTCGACGTGACGGCCTTCGCCCCACCGATCCGGCTGGCCGCCAATGCACTGGCGGTGGTGGTCGTATTGGCCTGCGGTCAGAACGCGGCCGCGGCCGAGCGCGTCGCACTGGTCATTGGCATGAGCAAATACGAGACGGTGCCCGGCCTCAAAAACACAATCAACGATGCAACAGATATTTCAGAGACACTTCAAGGTATTGGATTTGACGTCTCTACTGTCCTGGATACCGGATCGGAGGAGCTGCGCGAGGCAATTGACGCGTTTTCATTCAGCGCCGAGACGGCCGATCTTGCCTTGATCTACTTTGCCGGGCACGGGGTCGAGGTTTTTGGCGAGAATTATCTCATATCCATCGACGTGGATGCAAAATCCAATCGCGACATTCAGCGTCAGTCGGTTTCGCTTACCGATCTTCTTGCCGCCGTCGATAGCGCGAGAAAGATGCGAATAGTTATCTTGGATTCGTGCCGTAACAACCCATTTGGGGACGACCTTGATCTGGAGGCTCTCGCGCAATCCCAATTAGGCACCGAGGACACACGCAGCACCGGCAGCAGTGGTCTGGCGGTACCGGCGCCGGGGCGCGGAACAATGGTCGCATTTGCGGCGCGCGCAGGTCAGGTTGCATTTGCAGCGCCTGCTGGTCAGGTCGCAAGCAACAGCCCGTTTGCACGTGCGCTTTTGGACAATTTGCCAAAGCCAGGGCTCGAGATTAGTCTGATGTTCCGCCAGGTGCGGGACGACGTTCTCAGGACGACCCTAAATCTGCAAGAGCCGCACACCTATGGATCTTTATCCGGCACACCGTTCTATATTGCCGGGCCAGACGCCAATGAAAGCAAAGTATTTTCCGAGGACTTGCGGGTCGCATGGTCGGATCTGCGTGCCGATCAGGAAGTCAAGCTGGCCGCACTGGCAGATCAGGGTGACACCAGATCAATGATCGGGCTTGCCTATATCCGGCTCAACACAGAGGACCGCCGCTATGATCCAGTAGCGGCTGCAGAATTCCTTGACAACGCCGCGGTGGCCGGTTCGGCAGAGGCGCAGTTCGAGCTGGCTCAGCTCTACGAGGCGGGTCTGGGCGTCGATCAGGATGTCAAAAGGTCGCTGTCGCTTTATGAGATGGCGGCTGATCAGAATTATGCCGACGCACTGAATGACCTTGGGTTCCTCTATTTTCAAGGCGGTCTTGGTATTGCGCGCGATCCACAGAAGGCGCTTGGATACTTCGAGCGCGCCGCAGATCTGAGGCAGCCGCAGGCAATGTTCAACTATGCCGCACTCATCGACGACGGCATGATTGCGGAAAAAGGCCCAAAGGACGCAGCCCGTTACCTATACCGGTCCTTGCGATCCGGAAGTACGCAAGTATTTGAACTGCTGCAAAACAAGTCAGAAATGTTCAAGCCGGAAACCCGTCAGGAATTGCAGAAGCATCTGGCGTCGAACAATTTTTATGCCGGGCCGATCGACGGTGACTTTGGCCCCAGCACCAAGCTCAGTATCCGCGCGGCCTATGGGCTGACCGAGTAGATAGCCGGTGCACGCATTTCGATACGCTCTGCTGCTTCTTTTGATATGAGGCGCATGTCGGTACGAAACCCCTCTGTCACAGCTTCCCCTATTCAGCCAAATCGGCGTGGATTTCTAAAATCAATTGTCGGCGGTCTGTTCCTGTCTACACAGCTACGGCCATCCCTGGCGCTTGGTGCCGACCGCTCGCCGATGTTGCCGGAAGATCAAGCTGGTGTGGTCTGGCTTCGCGATGCGCCGGCTCGAGCAACACAAGATGCCTTCAATCTTCGCACAGCCCTCTCACCGAAATATCGTGCTCTTTGCTTAGACAACGATGGTGTTATCCGTGCGCTGGCATGGGCGCTCGAGAACGACATTCCATTTTCGATCCGAAGCGGCGGACATTGTTTCGAAGGATTTTCGCAAAGCCTTGGCCTCGTCATCGACCTTCGTCGCATGAACAATATCGCGATCAGGGACGACGGCGTGTTGACAGTCCAGCCTGGTGCAAACCTTGGACAGATTAATTCTGCGACCGGAGCGACCGATCAAGTGTTGCCAGCGGGATTTTGCCAAGGGGTGGCGATCGGTGGGCATGTCGGCGGCGGCGGTTTGGGCCTTTTGTCGCGTCCTTACGGCTTGACCTGCGATCATCTTCTTTCGGCGAAAGTGCTAACCGCCGACGCAAAGATTATCGACGTGTCCCCTGACGAAAACGCGGACCTGTTCTGGGCGCTCCGCGGCGGTGGTTCTGG
>CAXMNX010000051.1:0-6818 GCA_964194845.1 uncultured Boseongicola sp. | reverse complement strand
TTGAAGTCCTGGCCCAATCTCGCCGAAACAAGCGTGCGGCTCTTAAACTTATGCGGAAACTACTAAAAAAGCAGGGATACATTCCCGCTGAGATTGTCACCGACAAACTGGGTTCATATTCGGCTGCCCTGCGTGACCTGGGGCTGTCCCACATCCACGTCACAGGTGGTCGTTCGAACAATCGAGCCGAGGTATCGCATCAACCGATGCGCAGACGAGAACGCCGAATGGGACGGTTCAAATCACCCGGATCAATGCAGCGTTTTCTGTCCGTACACGATGCCATCTATAACCATTTCAATTTGCAGCGTCATCTGATCTCGCGGCGAACTCTTCGTCAAACGCGTGCCTCAGCATTCGCTGAGTGGCGTGAGATTTTGGCTGCTTGATCTCGGGCAGCGTCGACTTATCGGGTTTGCCTGTCTTAATGTGACAAAGCCTCGGCAGATGTAAAGACAGCTGAAACATACCGTTCACAGGCATTGCTGAGCGGATAGATGGCAAACCACTATTTTAGGGTCGCGTGACCCTTTACCGCGTCCCACAGGCCGGGTGCGGACGCCAGCAGCGATCCGCCGGAAACATAGGCCTCAGGCGACATATCCATCGCCACGAGCGCACCCGCCTCGCGCGCCAAAAGCCCTGCGGCGGCATAATCCCAAGGGTGCACATGTTCTTCGTAATAGGCGTGGCAGGCCCCTTCAGCGATGCGCGACAGGTTGAAGATGCAGCAGTTGAAAGCATAGATCACCGCCCCACCTGCCAGCACTCCAGTCGCAAATTTCAGGGGATTGGCCGGGTCCAACGCTGGCGATCGACCAAAGATCACGCGGGCCCGGTCCATCCTGTCTTCGGCAGAGGCCTGAATGGGCGTGCCGTCCCGGAAGGCGCCTCCGCCTTTGGTCGCTTCATAAGCCGTGCCTAGTTGGGGAAACACTAAAAAGCCAATCTTGGCTTCGCCGTCTTCAACATAAGCCAGCGATGTGCCCCACAGCGGCAAGCCCGCGACAAAATTGGATGTGCCGTCAATCGGGTCCGCGACCCACAAGGATCGGCTGGGGTCTCCGCCGGTTTCCTCGCCCCAGAATCCGTCGTCCGGGAACGCTTCAGCCAATTCAGCCTTCAGCAGTTTTTCAACGGATCGGTCCGCCTCGGTCACCAGATCCAGCGGTGCAAGTTTGCTGTCGTTCAATAGCGTGTCGCGCTCCGCGAAATACCGGGCAGCCAGTTTCGCGCCATTTGCGGCAATGGTCCGGCCGATATGCAGGCGTGCTGCAAAGTCAGTCACTTGGTGGTTTCTCCTCCGTCAGACCGGCGGACGATTTCCACTGCTTCTCGAATACGTGCACGCAGGGTTTCCACGTCGCCAGTGTTGTGAAGCGTTTGTTCTGCCATCTCGATCAGAATGCCGTTCTGCTGAAACCCGTCTTTGGCGCTGCCTCGGGCGCGGGCGTCATCCTCTTCAAAACGTTCGCGCACCAGTGGGTCGCCAACGCGGCCGCGATTAACCACACGCGAAAACCGCATCTCGTCTGAGGCCAGCACCGCAATCAGAATGAACTTGCGACCCGAGTCCGCGACGGCTTTGGTTGTGTATTCAAGCTCAGCGACATTGCGAAGTCCGTCGATAATCACATCGCCGGGTTGCGAAAAGGACGGATCAGAAAGGGCGATACGGGCATAATAATCGTCGCCGTGGATTGCCTGAGTTTCGCGGGCCAAGTTTTGGACCTGCGCCCGCTCAGGCTTGCCGTATTGGGCAATGGCGGTCTCGCGAAGGTGTTTGGCCAGTGCAATCGAAGCAAAGCCCATGTCTGCAATGATGGCCGTGGACGTGGTTTTTCCGGCGCCGGATTCCCCGACCAAAGCCAGAACTACGCCGTTTTGATTGCCTGAGTCCGCCACTGCGCCTTCCCCAATACACACATATGAAAGCGCTTTCCTTTTCTCAGAGAAAACCGCCAATAGCAAGTGGAAATCGCGCACGCGTAATCGAATAATATGTTAAAAACTAAGTTTGCGTGATAACGGGAGTGTCAACCTCAACAAGGTTGACATATGCAAGCGCTTCCATAATGATTGCCCAAAATGCGGATTCGATACTGAAAACCTGGGAGGAAACGATGACTGGAGATATGACGCTTAATCGGGCTATCTGCCGCTATGCGGCGTCCAGCGCTATGGCGTTGGCGCTGTCGGCACAGGTCGCGCTCGCAGCACCGACGAACGGTGAGCTTGTGGTGGCCGTCGCTCAGGAGCCGCAAGATCTGGCTGCCCAAGGAGCGTATAAAGAGGTCAACGCCCCAGGCCTGCGAAATGTCATCGAGACGCTGATCGCTCAAGACTCCGTCACAGGCGATTTGCGTGGCGTCCTTGCGACTTCGTGGGAGCGCATTGACGACCGCACCGTCCATTTCACCCTGCGCGAGGGCGTAACGTTTCATGATGGCTCACCCATGGATGCCGCCGCAGTTGCGGAATCCATCAACTGGGTCTGGAGCCTTGCGAATGCCTTCACCATTCAGGAATTTGCAGGTTCTGGTGAGATCACGGCCAGTGTCGTTGGCGACAATGTCGTGGAGGTTCGTTCAAGCGAGCCGGACCCGCTTTTGGAGTTTCGCCTGTCGCTAAACGGAATTTCGTCTTCCAAACAGATTGCAGAAGACCCCGCTTCGCATTTTTCCGAACCCGTAGGGACCGGACCGTACGTGTTCGATGAGTGGCGGGCCGGGCAATACTGGACGGCAAAATACAATTCCGACTGGTGGGGCCTAAGCGCCGACGACGTCTATGGGACGACCGCGCCCGACTGGGCTTCGCTCAAGTTCGTGTTCCGGTCCGAGGACGCTGCACGCATCGCGATGGTGCAAAGCGGCGAGGCGCAGATTTCAATGTTCCCGTCGGCCGAGGAATGCGACCGCGCCGGAACGTCAGACGGCTATTATTGTATCACCGGGCCATCCACCACGTATCTCTATGGCCGCGTCGATCATTCGCTCCATGCCGATGAACGCCTGAAAGACCCGCGTGTTCGCGAAGCCATATTCAAGGCCATCGACATTGAAGGTCTGGTGGATCTGGTCGGGCTGGCGTCAGTGCCTCCGGGCCAACTTGGGCCGAAAGGAACTGTCGGATACAATCCCGAAGTCACTGCTTATGAATATGATCCCGCAGGGGCTATGGCATTACTGGCCGAGGCCAAAGCAGATGGTGTCGATGTGGACGGCATTAATATCGAAGTTGTCGGGCGCAGTTCCACGCCCCGGATCAGTCCGACTGTCGAGGCAATCGGCGCGATGTTGAATTCGGTCGGGATTGGAACTGAGATCAAAGTTCAGACGCCGCAGGAGTTTAACCCGCGAGTCCGGATCGCCGGCTACGCCAACGAACCGGGTCGCCAAATGATGCAGGTGCACGTCAAGGGCAATCCGTCGAATGACTATGGTCTGCTGCTTTTGTCAAACTACGCCTGTCCCAGCATAGACGACCCTACTGGGGCGTCGCGGTCTTCAGTGTATTGTGATGAGGCGTTTGATGCCGAATTGGCCGATGCCTTGAAAAGTACCGGTGAAGACCGGTCTACAAAGCTTAAAAAGCTGGTGCAGGTGGTGCACGACCGGCACCTGATTGTGCCCCTGGCCCTATTGGATCGTGGCTATCTTGTTCAGGATGGCATCGACTTCACCTTCGGCAGCGACCACCGGTTCCAGGCGGTCTATCTCGGCGCCGCGCAATAGTGTGTTAACACTCCCTGGGTGCTGGTCCGCGGCAACGCGGGCCGGCATCAGGGATGAACAAGGTCTGAGGATTGATGTCCTACGCACTGCGTCGCATAATCAACTCGCTCGTTCTTCTGCTGATTACCATTAGTTTCGTTTTCTTCGCTGGGCGCCTGATCGGCGATCCGGCGCTTAACATGTTGGGCCCGGGGGCCACCCCGGCAGCACTAGAGAAACTGCGCATCGTTGCCGGGCTGAACGATCCGCTGTGGCAGCAGTACCTGCACTATATCGGTGGGCTGATGACCGGCGATTTCGGTGTCAGTTATCGCTTTGGCTTCTCGGTCTTGCCTGCACTTGATCTGGCGGAGCTGGGCCAACCCGTCATCGACATCGTTCTTGAGAGGCTGCCCGCGACTTTTTTGTTGGCGGGTGCGGCTTTGGCCATTTCAATACCATTGGGCATCTTCATGGGCGTAACAGCCGCCGCCCACCCCCGAACTTTTGCAGACCGGATCGTCACGGTCCTGTCGCTGGCAGGCGTATCGGTCGTGCAATTCTGGTTGGGCTTGATGCTGATTGTGCTCTTTGCGGTGCAATTGGGCTGGCTTCCCACAGGCGGTTATGGCGACATCCGGCACGCCATCCTGCCTGCGCTGACGCTGGCAGCGCGACCCATTGGGCGTATTGCGCAGGTAACACGCAGCGCGATGCTGGACGAACTGGCCAAGCCCTATGTCATCACTGCCAGGGCAAAAGGCGTCCAAAACCACCGGGTCATCTATCACCACGCCCTGAAAAACGCCGCCATTCCGATTGTGACGATGATCGGCGACGAAACCTCGGCGCTGCTGACCGGTGCGATCCTGGTCGAGAAGATCTTTGCCTGGCCGGGGGTCGGCCTTTTGATCATAGACTCGCTCTCACGCAGCGATCTGCCGCTGATCCAGGCCAGTATCGCGGTTGTGGCCGCGTTGGTCATCACGGTCAATCTTTTGGTCGATTTTAGCTATCGCTACTTCAAGCCTGAAATCACTTTAGGTCGGGGGCGTTAGCATGGCCGAAACCTTGAATACTCTCCCCCCGAGCGATGGTGACGAAAGCCGTCAGGTTCGGATCGGTTGGATCCACTACGTCCGGGCAATCCTTCGCGACTATGTAACTCTCTTCGCGCTGGCCTTTGTGGTGGCCCTGGTCGCGTTCACTCTTGGCGCAGATTTTCTGGCTCCGCACGAGCCGACAGGGCTGAATTTGCGCGACCGGCTTTTGCCTCCTGCCTCGACCGGGCGGAACGGCGACTTTTATCTTCTGGGCACGGATGAATTGGGCCGGGATCAGTTTACCCGTTTGATCTATGGCGCCCGGGTGTCGGTCTCGGTCGGTGTGCTGGGCGCGTTGTTGTCAGCCATTATCGGCGTCACGGCGGGGCTTATGGCGGGCTACCACGGCGGGCTATTGGAAGACATTGTGATGCGGCTTGTCGATGGCATGTTGTCGCTTCCGTCCCTTTTGGTCGCGCTTTTCGTGTTGTTCATCCTGGGCGGCGGCTTTGGAAATTTGATCCTCGTATTTCTCGTCCTGCATTGGATGGTCTTTGCACGCATGGCCCGTGGTCTGGCCTTGAACGCACGTGGCTCGGCCTATGTGCAGGCGGCCGTGGCTCAGGGCTGCAAAAGCGGGCGGATCATTTGGCGCCACATCTTGCCCAACATTATGGCCCCCATATTAGTGCTGTTCACCCTTGAGATCGCGGTGTTGATTCTGTCTGAGGCGTCGCTGAGCTTTCTCGGCTTCGGCGTGCAGCCACCGGATGCGTCATGGGGCCTGATGATTGCAGGCGGGCGCGAGCATATCCGGTCGGCCTGGTGGCTGGTCGCCTTTCCGGGGCTGGCGATTTTCTTCACCGCACTCAGCCTAAATCTCATCGCCAACTGGGCCCGCGCCGTGACTGATCCGGTGCAGCGCTGGCGGTGGCTGGCCCCGCATCGCATATCCGGGATTTCGCAATGACGACCATTGAGAAATTGCCTGGATATGACGCCGCAGCACCATTGCTGTCGGTTGACAACCTAAGTGTCACCTTTGGGTCCTACGAAGGCCAGGTGGCCGCCGTCGACGGGGTCAGTTTCACGGTGAACCCGGGCGAGACGCTGTGCATCGTAGGTGAATCCGGATCGGGAAAGAGCGTGACGCAGATGGCGGTCATGGGACTGTTGACTTCACCGCCCGCGCAGATTTTGGGCAGCGTCCGATTTCGGGGAATTGAATTGATCGGCGCGCGCCCTTCCACCCTTTCCGTCATCCGAGGCACCGGCATTTCCATGATCTTTCAGGATGCCATCACTTCGCTAAACCCGGCTTTGAAAGTCGGTTTCCAGATTTCCGAGGTCTTTTGCGCCCGCACCGGCGCGGACAGCGCCGCGGGGCGCAAACATGCGATCGACCTGATGGAGCGTGTGGCCATCCCGGGGGCAAGCCAGCGGATTGACGACTATCCCTTCCAATTCTCTGGCGGTATGTGCCAACGGATCATGATCGCCATGGCGCTGGCGCTAAACCCGAAGCTACTGATTGCCGACGAACCCACGACGGCGCTGGATGTGACCGTTCAACGCCAGGTGATGGAACTTCTGACGACACTCAGCAAAGATGCCGAATTGGCGCTTGTGTTGATCACCCACGACCTTGGGGTCGCGGCGGAACAGGCGGAAAACGTGATGGTCATGTATGCTGGCCGCGCAGTCGAAACCGGGCCAACCGACCCGGTGTTCGCCGATCCGCGCCACCCTTATACCCAGGCGCTGCTGGCCTCGATGCCGGAAATGTCCGAAGTTTCGGCTCGGCTGGGGATCATCAGGGGCTCACCGCCGGTCCTGTCGCGATTGCCACAGGGCTGCGCCTTCCAGCCGCGCTGCCGACATGCCGCACCTCTGTGCGAGGCCAGCAGACCGGAGCTGCGGGCCGCCGGGGCCGGTCGCGCCAGCGCTTGTTTGCGGATGGATGACGTTTTCACGAGGATTGGGGCTGATGTCTGAGCCGCTTTTATCTGTCCGGGATCTGGTTAAAACCTATCACATTCCCAGTGCTGGTTTCTTGACG
>CAXMNX010000050.1:0-52042 GCA_964194845.1 uncultured Boseongicola sp. | reverse complement strand
ATGGTCTGCGGCATGGCGGGTGTGCTGGATGCCGCGCGCTTCCGTCATTTCCTGAGTCTGGAATTTGATGTGTCGATGAAGGACGTGACCGCGTTTGTCCTTGGCGGGCACGGCGACACGATGGTGCCGCTGGTGCGGTATTCGACTGTCGCAGGCATTCCGCTGCCCGACCTTGTCGCGATGGGCTGGACCAGCCAGGAGAAACTGGACGCCGTGGTTCAGCGCACGCGCGATGGCGGCGCGGAAATTGTGGGCCTGCTTGGAAACGGATCGGCCTTCTATGCGCCTGCGGCCAGTGCCATCGAGATGGCTGAGGCATTTCTGAAAGACCAGAAACGTCTGCTGCCCTGCGCGGCCTATGTTGATGGCGCGCTTGGGCTGAAGGGCATGTATGTCGGTGTCCCTACGATCATTGGCGCAGGCGGGATCGAGCGGGTCGTCGACATCAGAATGTCCAAGGACGAACAGGCGATGTTCGACAAGTCGGTCGATGCGGTCAAAGGGCTGGTTGATGCCTGCAAGGGAATTGACGGCGGGCTGGCGTGACCCCTGCAGCCAGAAGGGCCGAAATACGTTTACGGCGAGAGTTGCCGGGGCAAGAACTATGCGATTACGCGATCGTGAAGGATGCTTTGCTGGTCCCCAAGACACGCGGCATACACACAAGCGCCGGAACCCGCGCGGCCGGAGTTTTCGATGCCCAAAACGCCCCTGTAACTGGGGCGGAGCTGGAAACATTTCGTTGGCGCGGGGAACCCACTGAAGCGCTTGCGGTTCGCACGCGGAGTTACGCTGTCAAACTTGCCGGGCGTTGGTTGTTTGGTGGGCTTTGCAGGCCGCATTTCGGGCACGTTGTCACAAATTCCATGGGGCGGCTCGGGGCGCTTGAACATATCAATGATCTGAACGGAGTGGTTTTTGTCGGCGAAAAAACCCGCGCCGAAAAAGACCCACATTTTCCCGGGATCGCATCCGCATTCAATCTTCCGGAACTGCATCACGTGTGTCCGCGCCCGACCATCGTCGACGAACTGGTTATTGCCCCCGATTTATTTTCCGAGGGGATGCAGTGTCAGCCAGATCCTGCATTTGTCGACTGGGTTCGCCGCAAACGCCCCGCTGCCGAAGAATTGGGATCAAAGCTGTTTATCACCCGCCGCAGTATTGGCCCCGAGTTTGGGCGCGTGCTTTGTGAGGACGTGTTAGAGGCCAACCTCGTCGCGGCAGGGTTCGAGACATTCGCGCCGGAAGCGTTCACCATCCAGCAGCAGTTATCGCGCTATCGCGGTGCTGCCGAAATCGTTTGCGTGGAAGGGTCCGCCTTGCATCTGATCGCGCTGGCAGTCGAGCCAACCACGCGCGTCACGGTGATTTGCCGACGACCGAGCATGCCGGACATTTTGCAAAACCATTTGAACGGATTTTTCGGCGACAACTTGCTGAGGATCGACGCCATCTGCCAGATGTGGTGGCGAGAGGCACGGGCCGAAAACCGCGGAATGGCAGAGTTGGATTTCGACAAGTTGCGAGGCGAACTGGTGGAAGCCGGTGTGATCAATCCCGAAACGACCTGGCAAAACCCGACTGGTGAAGACGTCAAAAAATCCCTCGCTGCGGGCGCATCGGCCGGGGCACGGTTTTTGACAACAGATGAACATCGTGCCTATGTTTCCGCCAAACGGGAACTACGAGCAGAAAAACAAAAAATGGCAGACGGGACTTTACCCACCGGCCTTCCTGAAATTGGCGGCATCCGATATGTGCGGATGCTTGGACGGCTGCACGCGGCATTGAATCCGAACTGGTATCTGGAAGTTGGCACGTTCACCGGTCGCAGCCTTTCGAAGGTCGATTGCAATTTTGTGGCTGTTGACCCGAAGTTTCGCTTTAAGGCACCGCTAAGCCATCCGGGTGCAGCGCAGATGCACCTTTTCCAACAGACCAGTGACGATTTTTTCGCCTCGGGATTTGCCGCGCGAAATGAGATCCGGTTCGACTTCGCGTTTCTTGACGGGTTGCACCATTACGAGGTTTTGCTTCGCGACTTCATGAATGCCGAAAAGCAGATGGCGAAAGGCGGTGTGATAGCGCTTCATGATTGTTGTCCTTCCACTGTGGAAATGACCGCGCGCGAGCAGGTCAGGGGCGCCTGGACCGGTGACGTCTGGAAGACGCTCCTGATCCTGCTGCGCAACCGGCCCGATCTGGACATTCAGGTCGCTGCCGCTGCGCCCACCGGGCTGGTTATTATCCGAAATCTCGATCCAGAAAGCACGGTCCTTGGCGATCAGTATGACGCGTTGATTGCCGATTATGATCCGATTGGCATCGACGATCTCAATGGCGGCATCGCCGGTTATTACGGGAATTTCGAGCTTCGCGCGCCGGAAGAAGTCATCAGCATTTTCGCCTGAAACAAATTTACGGATTGTTAACCTGTGATCACGCAATTTAGGCGTGTGATCACGAATTACAGAAAATCTGGTCAAATTCGGGTAATTGCAGGGAACCCCCTTTGTTCTCAGGGTTTTTTCGTGGCAATGCACCGGGAAAGACCGAACAAAGGAGAGCCCCTAGTGAACATCCACGAATATCAAGCAAAGGCGTTGCTTCGTGACTATGGCGCACCGGTGTCGGATGGGCGCGCGGTGCTGCGCGCCGAAGAAGCAAAAACTGCTGCTGGCGAAATGGACGGGCCGCTTTGGGTCGTGAAGGCGCAAATTCACGCGGGCGGCCGTGGTAAGGGCACTTTCAAGGAAGCGGATGCAGGCGATCAGGGTGGTGTCCGGCTGACCAAATCGGTGGAGGAAGCCGCCGGGGAAGCTCGGCGCATGCTGGGGCGCACGCTGGTCACCAAGCAGACCGGGCCTGCGGGCAAGCAGGTCAACCGGATCTATATCGAGGACGGTGCGGGCATCGAGAGCGAGCTTTACCTCGCGCTTTTGGTGGATCGCGGCTCGTCGCGGATTTCCTTCGTCGCGTCGACCGAAGGCGGCATGGATATCGAGGAAGTTGCCGAGAATACGCCTGACAAAATCCTGACGTTCAGCGTCGATCCCGCAACCGGGTATCAGGCGTTTCACGGGCGGCGAATTGCCTTCGCGCTGGGGCTGAGCGGCAATCAGGTCAAGCAATGCGTTAAGCTGATGGGCACGCTCTATGCTCTGTTCATTGAAAAAGACATGGAGATGCTCGAGATCAATCCGCTGATCGTCACCGACAAGGGCGACCTGAAGTGCCTTGACGCGAAAATGGGGTTCGATGGCAACGCGGTTTATCGCCACCCCGATATCGCCGCGCTTAGGGACGAGAGCGAGGAAGACGCGAAAGAGCTTGAGGCGTCGAAATACGACCTGAATTATATAGCACTTGATGGCGAGATCGGTTGCATGGTGAACGGTGCCGGGCTGGCGATGGCGACGATGGACATCATCAAGCTTTACGGGTCCGCGCCTGCGAACTTTCTGGATGTCGGCGGCGGTGCGACCAAGGAAAAGGTGACCGAGGCGTTCAAGATCATCACGTCCGACCCGCAGGTCAAAGGCATTCTGGTCAACATCTTCGGCGGAATCATGCGCTGCGACGTCATCGCCGAGGGCGTGGTCGCTGCAGTGAAAGAGGTCGGCCTTCAGGTGCCGCTGGTGGTGCGGCTGGAGGGAACCAACGTTGAAGAAGGCAAGCGGATCATCAACGAGGCCGATGTGGACTTGATCGCGGCGGATGATCTGAAGGACGGGGCTGAGAAGATTGTGAAGGCGGTGAAGGGGTGACAGAATCGCTAGCACGTCCCGAATTCGTGGGAGACGTGATTAGCCAGCACTCGTTTGGCGAAGCATTGTCTGCGACAGCCCGCATGATCGCCGGTTGCGACACGAAATGGCCTGATTTTCTCCTCCCAACAGCTCAAGTGCAGTTATTGGACAATCTTTTGTCAGTGAGCCTTCATCTGCGAAGAGTATGTGAAGCGTCATCAAAGAAAATGAAAACGCAAATTATTAATGAAGATTTCAAACTGAACCGAGATTTTTCGGATTTTGAGACAGATCTCTGGACAGCCGTGAACCGAATAGTCCATCATCACAAACTTTCTCCTCAAATATTGTCACAACGGGATTTCTACCAAACCGACAATAAAACAATGGCTAGTCACCTGATTGCGGATGTCGAAGTCGAAAGCGACCGCGGAGTTAGCCGAATTAATGTAGCTGGGTTCGCAGTCGCATGTACAAACGAACTTGGCGCTCAAAGCGTCACACCAAGAAAGGTTTTCCACTGATGGCCATCCTCGTAGACGAAAACACCAAGGTCATCTGTCAGGGCTTCACCGGCTCGCAGGGGACGTTTCATTCCGAACAGGCCATCGCCTATGGCACCAGGATGGTCGGCGGCGTGACGCCGGGCAAGGGCGGGCAATCGCACCTTGATCTGCCGGTCTTTAACTCCTGCCACGAGGCGGTGGCGACGACCGGGGCGGATGCCTCCGTGATCTATGTGCCGCCACCCTTTGCCGCGGACTCGATCCTTGAGGCCATCGACGCCGAGATCCCGCTGGTGATCTGCATCACGGAAGGCATCCCGGTTCTGGATATGATGACGGTCAAGCGGGCGCTGGAATATAGTGCCACGCGCCTTGTTGGGCCGAACTGTCCGGGCGTCATCACGCCGGGGGCCTGCAAGATCGGCATTATGCCGGGGCATATCCACCAGCGCGGCAGTTGCGGGGTTCTAAGCCGCTCGGGCACGCTCACGTATGAGGCCGTCAAACAGACCAGCGATCTTGGTCTTGGCCAATCCACAGCCGTGGGCATCGGCGGCGACCCGATCAAAGGGACCGAGCATATAGACGTGCTGGAGTGGTTTTTGGGCGATGACGAAACCCAAAGCATCATCATGATCGGTGAAATTGGCGGGTCAGCCGAAGAAGACGCCGCGCAGTTTCTGATTGATGAAAAGAAAAAGGGACGCTGGAAGCCCGTCGCAGGCTTTATTGCCGGCCGCACGGCACCGCCGGGCCGCCGTATGGGTCACGCAGGCGCGATTGTTGCCGGCGGCAAGGGCGGCGCCGAGGAGAAGATCGATGCGATGCGCGCGGCGGGGATTGTCGTGGCGGATAGCCCCGCAGGACTGGGCGAGGCTGTGACGGAGGCGATTGGGTGACATTTACCGGCGCGGCGACTGCGCTTGCCACGGCGAGCGCGCTTTGGGGCACACCGGTGCAATCCGATATGTCTGCCGCGCTGACGCTTTGTCTTGATACCAAGCTGGATATTCCGGCGCGAGCGGAAGTGTTTGAGACGCTTGGCTGGTCGCATGAAAGCGATGAAGAAAACTTGCGCGAAATACTTGTGGCAGCCGCAACGCTTGGATCGCTTGATGCGCTGGACCAGCCCAGCTGGAATGGGACGCGCGCGTGGGCCGACGGTATTTCGGACGAGCTGGTGATTAAATCAAATTCAGGCGAAACGATCGTTTTGCGGTCGGGCGATGCACAAGCGGCGATTGCACTGCAACGGAACATATTCGGCCTGCAAACCTGTCTTTATGTCGGAAACGACGCTGACCTCGACCCGGTCGCGCAAATCCTTGATGGCTCAATCCTGCGCACAATCGGCCATGTCACACGCATACGTGGCGACGGACCGAAATCGTCGATTACTGCGCATTTCCTTTATGATGCGGGCCGTGCGCTGATCGAGCCGCCGTTGCGATATGGCGCGACGTTTACGCTCATCCTCGACCGCCAGCCGGGGGATCTGCAATGAGGCCGTGCGACTAACCCCATGCCAATCTTCCAGCATAACGGCGCGCTTCATGCCTTTGTCCACATCCCGAAATGCGGGGGCACCACGGTTGAGGCGATGCTGGCGGACCGGTTTGGCGATGTCGGGTTTTTAGACGAGCGGTATTACGGGCGCACTGAACCCTATCGCTGGTCGAAAAGCTCGCCCCAGCATCTGGTCTGGGATGACTTTCTGCGGCTCATTCCCGAGGCTATGATCGACCGGGTTTTCACTGTTACACGCCACCCGCTGACGCGCTTTGCGTCAAGCTTTAACTTCTATGCCCGCGCCGGGGCGGTGCCAGCAGGCATGGGCCCCGAAGAATGGTTCGCCCAGGTTGCCGGGTCGTCGGACTTGTTGCCGTTCCGGGCAGACAACCACCTGCGCCGCCAGAGCGAGTTTGTGCCGGAACGGGCGACGGTGTTTCGACTGGGGGACGGGCTGGATGCGGTCTCTGACTGGTTGGATACGACTTTCGGCGTGACAGGCCAGAGCATTGCGCGGGACGGCAACGTCGCGCCCAGAGAAGATGACGACCGCTATCGGATAGTGCCGATTTCCGACGCGCTCCGCCGCCGGGTCGGAGACTATTATGCCGACGATTTTGCCCGCTTCGGGTATGACGCGGACCCCGGTCGCGCGGTTGCTCTGACCGTGCCGAAATCCCGCCGCAGCAACCTGGCGTCGCGTTTGCGCGTCAAACTGATGGCACGTCGCATTGAGCACCGCGTCCGCCGCCTGGAAAGCCGCGCGCTGAGCGCCGCGACGAATATTCAGCGCCCGAAAAACCCCGCCGCATGACCCAATATACCCCGCAAATTCGCCAAAGGTGACGACATGACCGACCAATCCGCGAATGACATCTTCAAGGCCTCGTCCTTCCTGCAAGGCCACAACGCCGAATATATCGAGCAGCTTTATGCCCGATACGCGAACGATCCTAATGCCGTCGACGCTGCCTGGCAGTCGTTTTTCCGCGAGCTGGGTGACACCGAGATTGACGCCAAACGCGAGGCGGCGGGTCCAAGCTGGGCCAGGGATGACTGGCCGCCCCAGCCTTCCGACGAGCTGACGGCAGCGCTGGATGGGCAATGGGGCGACCTTGGGCCGGCGGAAGCCGATGGGGCCGCGACAAAGATCAGGTCGAAAGCGGCGGAAAAGGGCGTCGAGATCAGCGACGATCAGGTCAAGCGCTCGGTTCTGGACTCGCTTCGCGCCCTGATGCTTATTCGCGCCTATCGGATCCGGGGGCATTTAGTCGCCGACCTTGACCCGCTCGGGTTGTTCGCCGCCGCGCCGCACCCGGAGCTTGACCCGAATAGTTATGGGTTCAGCGACGCCGACATGGATCGACCGATATTCATCGACAATGTTCTGGGGCTTGAAATGGCCTCGATGCGCGAAATTCTGGCGATCGTGAAGCGCACGTATTGCGGCACATTCGCGCTTCAGTACATGCACATCTCAAAGCCCGAGGAGGCCGCCTGGCTGAAAGAACGGATCGAAGGCCTCGGCAAAGAGATTGCCTTTACCCGCGAAGGCCGGAAGGCGATTCTGAAAAAATTGGTGGAAGCCGAAGGTTTTGAGAAATTCCTTCATGTCAAATACGTGGGCACCAAGCGGTTTGGCCTTGATGGCAGCGAAAGTCTGATCCCGGCAATGGAACAGATCATCAAGCGCGGCGGCGCGTTGGGGGTCGAGCAGGTCGTCATCGGGATGCCGCACCGCGGTCGGCTGAGCGTTCTGGCAAACGTGATGGGCAAGCCATTCAAGGCGATCTTCAACGAATTTCAGGGCGGCAGTTTCAAACCCGATGCGGTCGATGGGTCGGGCGACGTGAAGTACCACCTTGGCACGTCTTCGGACGTTGAATTTGACGGCAACACTGTACACCTGAGCCTGACCGCGAATCCGTCGCACCTGGAGGCCGTGAACCCGGTGGTTCTCGGCAAGGTGCGCGCCAAGCAAGACCAGATACGCGACGACACGCGGTCCAAAGTGCTGTCGATTCTGCTGCACGGCGATGCCGCCTTCGCGGGACAAGGGATTATCGCCGAATGTTTCGGGCTTTCTGGCCTGCGCGGTCACAAAACCGGCGGCACGATCCATGTCATCGTCAACAATCAGATCGGATTTACGACGGCCCCACATTTTAGCCGTTCGTCGCCCTACCCGACCGATATCGCTTTGATGGTCGAAGCACCGATTTTCCACGTTAACGGCGATGACCCCGAAGCGGTCGTTCACGCCGCAAAGGTTGCAACTGAATTCAGGCAGAAATTCGGTAAGGACGTTGTGATCGACGTAATCTGCTATCGCCGCTTCGGTCACAACGAAGGCGACGAGCCGATGTTCACCAATCCGCTCATGTATCAAAAGATCAAGGGCCACAAAACCACGCTATCGCTCTATACCGACCGTTTGGTGAAGGACGGCCTGATCCCTGAAGGCGAGATCGAGGATATGAAGGCGGGCTTTCAGGCGTTCCTGAACGAGGAATTTGAGGCGGGTAGCAATTACAAACCCAACAAAGCTGACTGGCTGGACGGAAAGTGGGCGCACCTGGACAGGCAGGACGAAGATTATCAGCGCGGTGCTACGTCGATCAAAGAAGAAACCTTTGTTGAGATCGGCCAGGCGCTGACGCGGTTGCCGCCTGATTTTCCCGTGCATAAAACAGTCGGGCGGCTGTTTGAGACCAAGCAGGCGATGTTTGCGCAAGGTACGGCATTTGACTGGGCAACCGCCGAGGCACTGGCTTTTGGATCGCTGCTGCTGGAAGGATATCCGGTTCGCCTGTCCGGACAGGATTCGACCCGCGGCACATTCAGTCAACGGCATTCGGGCATCGTCAATCAGGATACCGAAGAACGATACTATCCACTGAACGCCATTCGCGCCGGACAGGCGCGATACGATGTCATCGACTCGATGCTATCCGAATACGCGGTGCTTGGATTTGAGTATGGCTTTACGCTGGCTGAGCCGAACTCGCTGGTCATGTGGGAGGCGCAGTTTGGTGATTTCGCCAATGGCGCGCAGATCATGATCGACCAGTTCATCTCGTCCGGCGAAAGAAAGTGGCTCAGGATGTCGGGGCTTGTGATGCTGCTGCCGCACGGGTTCGAAGGACAAGGACCAGAGCACTCATCGGCCCGGCTGGAACGGTTCCTGCAAATGAGCGCCGAGGACAATTGGATCGTCGCGAACTGCACGACGCCCGCGAATTACTTCCACATTCTAAGGCGTCAGATGCACAGGTCGTACCGAAAACCGCTGGTTCTTATGACGCCGAAGTCGCTTCTGCGTCATAAGCTGGCGATCAGCGACAAAGAGGATTTTGTGACCGGTGCCAGTTTCCACCGGGTGCTTTGGGATGACGCCCAGAAAGGGCATTCGGATACGACGCTTCAGCCGGACGAAAAGATCAAACGGGTCGTGTTGTGTTCGGGCAAGGTCTATTTTGACCTGCTTGAAGAACGCGACACACGCGGGATCGACGACATCTATCTGATGCGTGTCGAACAGTTCTATCCGTTCCCCGCGCTTTCGATGGTCAACGAGATGAAGCGCTTTCCAAATGCCAACTGGGTATGGTGCCAGGAAGAGCCTAAGAATCAGGGAGCCTGGTTCTTTATGGAGCCAAATATCGAATGGGTTCTGACCCGCATCGGCGCGAATACAACGCGCGCCGCATACGCCGGTCGGCCAGCGGCGGCTTCGCCCGCTACAGGACTGGCATCAATTCACAAATCACAACAACAGGCGCTGGTGAACGACGCGCTGACACTGGAAGGGTAACAAGATGGCCACGGAAATCCGCGTTCCCACGCTGGGCGAAAGCGTCACAGAAGCAACGGTTGCAAGCTGGTTCAAAAAGCCGGGCGACAGCATTGCTGTGGATGAAATGCTGTGCGAACTGGAAACCGACAAAGTCACGGTCGAGGTGCCGTCTCCAGCGGCGGGCACATTGGGCGAGATCGTCGCCGCCGAGGGCGAAACGGTTGGCGTCGATGCGCTGTTGGCAACGCTGAACGAAGGCGGAAGTGCGAAAGCTGTGGAACCACCGAAGGCGGAAAAGCCCGCCGCCGCGCCTGCGCCTGCACCCGCTGCGAACGGTGCGGCTGCAAGTGGCGGTTCGGTCGATATCATGGTGCCGACGCTGGGCGAAAGCGTGACCGAGGCGACGGTTTCAACCTGGTTCAAAGCAGTCGGCGACAGTGTCGGGCAGGATGAAATGCTGTGTGATTTGGAAACCGACAAGGTGTCGGTTGAGGTTCCGGCGCCTTCTGCGGGCGTTCTGACCGAGATTTTGAAAGCCGAGGGCGAGACTGTGGAAGCCGGCGGCAAGCTTGCCGTGCTTTCTTCAAGCGCGAGTGCCGCCACGGCCCATGCGCAGCCCGCGTCTTCGCCAGAAGCCGCACCCACTGCCGCAAGCGGCAAGGATGTCGAAGACGCGCCGTCTGCGAAAAAGATGATGGCCGAACACAATGTTTCGGCGGCTGCCGTCACCGGGACCGGCAAAGACGGTCGGATCATGAAGGAAGATGTGCAAAAAGCACTGGCCAGCCCTGCCCCGAAGGCCGACCCCCCTGCCCCGGCACCGATGCCGCGATCGCCGGTCGCCGCCGAGGACGCCGAACGCGAAGAACGGGTCAAGATGACCCGCCTGCGCCAAACGATTGCGCGGCGCTTGAAGGATGCCCAAAACAACGCCGCAATGCTGACCACATATAACGAGGTCGATATGTCGGCCGTGATGGGGCTGCGTAAAGAATACAAAGAGCTTTTCGAAAAGAAACACGGCGTGAAGCTCGGCTTTATGTCGTTTTTCACCAAAGCCTGCTGCCACGCGCTAAGGGAAGTGCCCGAGGTTAACGCCGAGATCGACGGGACGGATGTTGTCTACAAAAACTTCGTCCATATGGGCATCGCGGTCGGAACCCCGAATGGGCTTGTTGTGCCCGTCGTGCGCGACGCCGATAAGATGTCATTTGCCGCGATTGAGAAGAAGATCAACGAGCTGGGTGCCCGCGCGCGCGATGGCAAGCTTAGCATGGCCGAGATGCAGGGCGGCACGTTCACCGTCTCGAACGGCGGCGTCTACGGCTCGCTGATGTCATCGCCGATTTTGAACCCACCGCAGTCGGGCATTCTGGGAATGCACAAAATCCAAGAGCGCCCGATGGTCGTGGCGGGAGAGATTGTGATCCGCCCAATGATGTATCTGGCACTCAGCTATGACCACCGGATCGTCGACGGCAAGGGTGCGGTGACGTTCCTTGTGCGGGTGAAAGAAGCGCTTGAGGATCCGCGACGGTTGCTGATGGATTTATAGATGCAATGACGCGCCGGGCGCCCGACCCTGAGCATTCCGATGCCGGTTCTTTGTCGCCCGACGATATCCGCCGCGCGCGGTTTTACGTGTGGTCCCTTTGGGGCATCGCGTTGATGGCGCTTTGGCTGATTGTTTTCGGCGATCCCGCGATGCGGGAACCTGGACTTGGCATCGCCATCCTCGGTTCGATGGCGGTTATTCTCTACCTTGTCACATGGCGCGACCGGGGCGGGCAGTGGCTTTTGGTTCTTTTCAGCGTCGGCCTGGCGTTTTCAGAAGGCGGATTTTCCGCTGCCGGTTTGCCGGTGAACAGCCTGTTGCCGGTGATGATCATTGTGGCGTGGAGCGTGGCGATATTCGTGGTTGGCGAGCGGCTCAGGCGCATCGGGTGGTTTGCGCCGTGAGTGCTGGGCATTCCGCGGGCAAAATGATCTATGGAGCGAATATTCGTGAAATATGTCTCGGCGGAACTGAACAGACCGAAAGATCGGAGACCCTAAATGGCAAGTTATGACGTCATCGTAATCGGCAGCGGCCCCGGCGGCTATGTCTGCGCAATCCGCTGCGCGCAGCTTGGCCTGAAAACAGCCTGTGTCGAAGGCCGCGAGACACTGGGCGGCACCTGTCTGAATGTCGGATGCATCCCGTCAAAGGCACTTTTGCACGCAACCGAGATGCTGCACGAGACCGAAGAGAACTTCGCCAAGATGGGCATCAAAGTCTTGCGACCCGATGTCGACTGGAAACGGATGCTGGAGTACAAAAATGAGACCATCGAGGCCAACACCAAGGGCATCGAGTTTCTGTTCAAGAAAAACAAGATCGATTGGCTGAAAGGCTGGGGATCAATTCCTGAGGCAGGGAAGGTCAAAGTGGGCGACGATGTTCACGAGGCCAAAAACATCGTGATCGCGACCGGGTCTGAGGCATCGTCGTTGCCGGGGGTCGAGGTAGACGAGAAGGTTGTCGTTACATCGACCGGCGCGTTGGAACTGGGCAAGATCCCGAAATCAATGGTGGTGATCGGTGCCGGCGTGATCGGGCTGGAGCTTGGATCGGTCTATCAACGGCTCGGGACCGACGTGACAGTGATCGAATTCCTTGATGTGGTGACGCCGGGGATGGACGGCGAGGTTCAGAAGACTTTCCAGCGCATCCTGAAACGGCAGGGGCTTAAGTTCGTGATGGGTGCGGCGGTACAAAAAGTTGCGGCGACCAAGAGCAAGGCGAAGGTCACTTACAAGCTGAAGAAGAACGACAAGGAAGAAACGGTCGAGGCTGAAACCGTGCTGGTCGCGACCGGACGGAAGCCCTTTACCGACGGTCTTGGACTGGAAGCACTTGGTGTTGCGATGTCCGAGCGTGGGCAGGTGAAGACCGACGCGCATTGGAAGACCAATATCGGCGGCATATTCGCGATCGGTGATGCCATCGACGGCCCGATGCTGGCGCATAAGGCCGAGGATGAAGGCATGGCGGTGGCCGAGACCATCGCGGGGCAAGCGGGGCATGTGAACTATGGCGTGATACCGGGCGTGATTTATACGCATCCCGAAGTTTCGAACGTTGGTCAAACCGAAGAACAGCTGAAATCGGAAGGCCGCGCATACAAGGCGGGCAAGTTTTCCTTCATGGGGAACGGACGTGCAAAGGCCAATTTCGCCGCAGACGGGTTCGTGAAGATCCTCGCCGACAAGGACAGCGACCGGATATTGGGTGCGCATATCATCGGACCGATGGCGGGCGACCTGATCCACGAAATATGCGTCGCGATGGAGTTTGGGGCTGCGGCCGAGGATCTGGCGCGCACTTGCCACGCTCACCCGACGTATTCCGAAGCCGTTCGCGAAGCAGCGCTGGCCTGTGGCGACGGGCCAATTCACAGTTAGCGCGGTTTCGAATATGTCGCATGACAATAATTGGAGCCATTGGTAAAGCAACATTACCAATTCGCAGGAATATCGTTCGATGCCCGTAATCACCAACATTGACGACCTGAAGCGCCGATATAAGCGCCGCGTTCCGAAAATGTTTTTCGACTATGCCGAAAGCGGATCATGGAGCGAACAGACATTTCGCGACAACACTTCGGATTTCGAGCTGATCAGGCTCAGGCAGCGTATTGCAACCGATATGACCGGGCGGACAACGGCGGCCCGGATGATCGGCGAGGATGTTGCGATGCCCGTCGCATTGGCACCTGTCGGGCTGGCGGGGATGCAGAAAGCTGACGGCGAGATCAAGGCGGCGCGTGCAGCTGAGAAATTCGGGGTACCGTTTTGTCTCTCAACCATGTCGATCTGCTCGATCGAAGACGTCGCGGCTCACACCACCAAACCCTTCTGGTTCCAGGTCTATACGCTCAAGGATGACGATTTCATGGCGCGGCTTTTTGACCGTGCGCGCGCTGCCAAATGTTCGGCCCTCGTGATTACCGTGGACCTTCAGATTATGGGGCAGCGACATAAAGACCTGAAGAACGGACTAAGCGCGCCGCCTAAACTGACGGTTCGTTCGATTGCGAACATGATGACAAAAGTACCGTGGGGTCTTGAAATGATTGGCACCAAACGGCGGACTTTCGGCAATATTGTCGGCCATGCGGCAGGTGTGACAGACCCGACATCGCTAAGCTCGTGGACCGCCGAGGCGTTTGACCCCTCGCTGGACTGGGACCGGATCAAAAAGTTGATGGAGATGTGGGGCGGTAAGGTTGTGCTGAAGGGCATCCTTGATGTCGAAGACGCGTCAAAAGCCGCCGAACTGGGCGCCGATGCGATCATCGTTTCCAACCACGGCGGGCGACAGCTGGACGGCGCGATCAGCTCGATCAGAATGCTCGAGCCGATTGTTCAGGCGGTTGGTGACAAAGTTGAGGTTTGGCTGGATAGCGGCATCCGATCGGGTCAGGATGTATTGAAAGCACTGGCACTTGGGGCCAAGGGAACGATGATCGGGCGTGCCTGGGTTTATGGCCTTGGGGCAATGGGCGAAGCCGGTGTGACCAGTTCGCTGGAAGTTATCCACAAAGAGCTTGATCTGTCGATGGCGCTGTGCGGGCGCCGGGACATCAGCACGGTTGATCGCGACATCGTGCTGGTACCGAAAGACTTTTCCGGCGACTGGGATTGAGTCGCCGGTAAGTTTCGCAATTTGAAACAAAGATCGGAAAATCACGCGACCGTTATCAAATGGTGCAAAGATGCCGCGCCTTCATCCCTAAAACGGCCTGTTTCCGGCCTCTTTCTTGCCGCAATTGCCAAGGGCGCGTATTTTTCCCGCATGATGAGTGCGTCGTACAAATGGTTCAAATCGGTGGCGCTGGCCACAGCCTTCGCGGGCGCAACCGCGACAGGTGCGATTGCGACCAGCGCGGTTTCGGCCCCGGGCGAAGAATTTCCAGAGGAAACCGCGGCATTGGTCGCGGCGACGGTGGCGCTGTTTGAAGCCATTGAATTCGAAGGCGACACCAAGCCGCGCATCCCTGAAATTCGCATCGAGGGCTTGGCGATCCCGGCCAAACTTCCGACGAATGCCGGCTGGACCCGGGCCTTTCCAGACGACAAGGGACCAGTTCAGCATCTGACCGGATACCGCATCAACTGGTACCCGGTTGACCGGTTTCTTGGTGCGGTGGATTTCATGGGCACCTACGACGGCAATCGCAATCTTGTTTGCGGCTATATCATTTGGGATGTCAGCGATCCCGACGCGCCCGAACTGGATCGGGTGATCGCGAACTACGTTGATCTGGATCGACTTGACGCGGCAACACCGGCTGAAGCGCATCGCGTGCTACTGGACGCAAATTGCGCGTTTGGCGAGATCGAGCCGAATTTCACAGTATTTGATCGCGCCAGCTAATAATTCTTAAACTGCAATTTGCCGCCCGATTTCCGCGAACATCGGTTGGGCGCATTCGCGTGTCAGAATCCGCTTTTCAAATCAACGAACCCAAGTTATACGCCGCGTCTTGTGGGCGGACACCCTTGGAGGCTGCCCAGACTTGAAAATTTGGAGAATTGACCATGGCAGGTGAGATCCCTGATTTTAGCGCCACGGTACGGACGGGGACAGGCAAGGGGGCCGCCCGCCAAGCTCGTAGAGACGGGCTCGTACCAGGCATCGTTTATGGCGGCGGTATTGACCCGCTGCCGATCAATGTCCCCTATAACGTGTTGTTCAAGCGGCTTAAGCAAGGCCGGTTTCTTACGACGCTGTTTAACCTGAAGGTTGACGGCGAAGACGACGTTCGCGTCATCTGCCGCAGCGTGCAGCGTGACATTGTGAAGGACCTGCCGACGCATATCGACCTGATGCGGCTGAAGCGGAACACCAAGATCGCACTGTTTATTCCCGTGGAATTTGTCGGCCACGACGATTGTCCGGGCCTGCGGAGCGGCGGCGTTCTGACGGTCGTGCGTTCGGAAATTGAGCTGGTGGTGACCGCCAGCGACATCCCGGATAATGTCATCGTCGATATTTCGAGCATGGAAGTGGGCGATACGGCAACCATTTCCGGCGTTACACTGCCCGAAGGATCCAAGCTGACAATCGACCGGGACTTCATGATCGCGAATATCTCGGCACCGTCCGACCTGATCAGTCAGGAAGAAGAAGACGAGGCGCTTGAAGGCGAAGGCATTGAGATCGAGGGTGAAGAAGGCGAAGACGGCGAAGCCGAGGGCGAGGCTAAACCCGACGAATAGGTCGTCTGATCAAATTCAGCGAGAACGGCGCCAAATTCTGGCGCCGTTTTTTTGTGGCGTGCTCGCAGATACTTTCTGCCGCCGCCGTTGCACGCATCATGCAACCGGTTGCAGAAAATTAACTCTGTGCTATCAAAGCTTTGGAGGAGTGTCTCATGCCGGTCACACTAAAGGATGTTGCCGTATTGGCGGGCGTTTCGCGCTCGGCAGTGTCGCGAACATTCACCGAAGGTGCCTCGGTTTCCAATAAGACCCGAGCCAAGGTGGAGAAAGCCGCCGCGGAACTTGGCTATTTCCCGAACGCGCTTGCTTCGAGCCTGACGACCGGTCGCACGAAACTGATCGGCTTGATCTCGAACAACTTTCATAATCCGCTTTTTCTGGAGATCTTCGATCTGTTTACCCGCGGATTGCAGGATCGGGGCCTGCGCCCGCTTCTGCTTAACATCGCCGAGGGTGACGATGTGCGGGCTTCGGTGCGGCTTTTGACGCAATATTCCGTTGATGGTGCGATCCTCGCGTCATCGACGCTGTCGCCCGACTTTGCCCAGGCTTTCCTGCAATCGAACGTGCCGGTGGTGCATTCCTTTGGCCGTTTTGCAAATGCGCCCAGCGTGCATATCGTCGGCATCGACAACCGCGCCTGCGGTCGCATGGCGGCGGAAACACTGATTGCCCGGGGGTATAAGCACATCGGTTTTATGGGTGGTCCGGAATCGGCGACATCGACCCAGGACCGCTTCCTTGGGGTCGCGGAGGTCGCGCGTGCGGGTCAGGGCGTGAAGTTCACGCACAGCTTTGCCGAGGCTTATTCATTTGACGCCGGGCGCGATGAAATGGGTCGTCTTCTGGCGGGCCAAGACGTTGCTGACGCGTATTTTTGCGGTGACGACGTGCTGTCGATTGGCGCTCTCAGCGCCATTCGGACGGCCAACCTTTCGGTGCCGGAAGACATCGGTATTATCGGGCTCAATGATATGGAAATGGCGCGTTGGGAAAATATAAACCTGACAACCATTCACCAGCCGATCAGCCAGATCATCGACAGTTCCATTGATCTTGTGGTGTCGATGATGGACGAACCGCAACGCTATCCCGAAGCCCGGATATTTCCCTGCCACATAGTCGAACGCGGAACGCTTAAGCGGCTCGCTTCCTAGATTATTTCTTGCAACCGGTTGCAAAGCCGGTAGCATTGCGGGGATGCAAATCAAGGCCCGGCTATGACGACGGCAGCGATGACAGACCTATTCGATGGCATAAAAAAAGGGTGTTTCGCAGTCTTTGGGCGCGTGGGAATCGATCTGTTTCCGGACCCGCCCGGAACCAAGACGCGCGATGGCAAAATGTTTGCAAGCGGGATTGGCGGGTCGTCTGCGAATATTGCCGTCGGCCTGACCAAGCTGGGCTCAAAAGCCGCGCTGGTCACGTCTGTGTCTGACGATGCTGTGGGCGAGTTTTGTGCGAAGAACCTGAACGGCTATGGCGTGGACACGACCTATGTCCGCACGCTTGGTGGCGAATACCGGACTTCGCTTGCGGTTTATGAAAGCGTGCTGGAAGGCCATCAGACAGTGCTTTATCGCAATGGTGCGGTCGATTTCCAGGTGACGGCTGAGGATGTCGACCGGGTGGATTTTTCTGCCTTTGGCGCGTTCGTCACCGCGGGAACCGTGTTCGCCGCCGAGCCTTCGCGGAGTGCCGCGTTCCATGCCTTTGAGATGGCAAGGGCCAAAGGATTGCCGGTTATCTTTGACATCGACTACCGGCCCTATTCCTGGCCGTCGCCGCAAGTTGCGGCCGATGTTCTGTCGCGCGCCGGGGCGTTGAGCGACATGATTGTCGGCAATGACGAAGAATTTGGGTTCATGGCTGGCGATATCGCCAAGGGCCTGGACAAGGCGCGCGAGCTGGCCCGGACAACCGCAAGCGTTGTGGTCTACAAAATGGGGCCGAAAGGCGCGATCACTCTGGCGGGCGACGAAGAGATCCGAACCGGCATCTACAAGGTTGATGCGCTGAAACCGACAGGCGCGGGCGATAGTTTCATGGCGGGGCTTTTGTCGGGAATTGTCGAAGGGATGGGTTTGAAGGCGTCCGTATTGAGAGGATCGGCCTGTGCGGCGATTGTTGTGGGCAAGCCCGGGTGCGCACTCGCAATGCCCTATCCGAACGAATTGAACGACTTTCTTGGCGCGCATCCCGGCCCAACTGAAAGCTAGCGCATGACGCTATCAACTTTGTCAGAGGTTCTTCAGCCCGCGCTTGGTGGTGGCTATGCGGTGGGTGGACTTGTTTGTCTGGGGTGGGAAGATATTCGCGCCTATGTGCGTGCAGCCGAGGCCGAAAGCCTGCCCGTCATCCTTCAGGCCGGACCGTCCTGTCGCAAGCACACACCGCTTCCGGTCCTGGGTAAAATGTTCCGGCATCTGGCCGAGGGCGCGTCGGTCCCGGTCGTCGCGCATCTGGATCATGGCTACACTGCCGCGGAATGCCGTGAGGCGATAGACTGCGGTTTCACCTCCGTTATGTTCGACGGCTCGCGCCTGCCGCTTCAGGAGAACATTGAAGCCACCGCCCGGATCGCCGAGGCCGCACATGCGGCAGGGGTGTCGTGTGAGGGCGAAATTGGCTTTGTCGGCTACGCGAGCGGCGAACGCTCAGAAGGGACCGACCCCGCCGAAGCGGCTGAATTTGCCGACGCAACCGGGGTGGACGCGATGGCAATCTCGGTCGGCAATGTTCACCTTCAGCAGAACAAGGAAGGGGCGTTGGACGAGGCCCGCATTCGCGCGATCGAGGCAGTAACGCGGGTGCCGCTGGTGATCCACGGCGGTTCGGGCGTGCCGGTTGCCCAGCGCAGCCATCTGGCGCGGACCTCGCGCATCTGCAAATTCAACATTGGGACCGAGTTGCGGATGGCTTTTGGTCAGGCACTGCGCGAGGCAGTTAGCGCCGACCCGCAGCTTTTTGATCGGGTTGGAATATTGAGCGAGGTTGAGGCGCCGGTTGAAGCTGCTGCGCGCAGGGTTTTAGGCGCCCTTGGTCCGGCTTGATCACCGCCCGTTGCCGCCTTAGTCAGCGGGCCTGACAAACGTCCTTGACGACGCGCGTTCGAGAACCGCACCGAGCACCGCATCCTGGAGCGCTATGGCATGACCGAGACCAATATGAGCGCGTCCAATCCATACGACGGCGAACCGCGGGCCGGAACGTCGGGTTTCCCTTGCCGGGCGTGGCGCTTCGGATCGTTGAGCCGAACGGCGGTCAGCCGGTAACGAACGGCGATATCGGTCTTATCGAAGTGAAAGGCCCGAATATTTTCAAGGGCTATTGGAACATGCCCGAGAAAACAGGCGCCGAATTTCGGGACGACGGGTTCTTTATTACCGGCGATCTGGGGCGGATTGACGAAGATGGCTATGTTCGCATCGTCGGTCGAGACAAGGACCTGATTATTTCGGGCGGCTTCAATATTTACCCAAAGGAGATCGAACTTGTGCTCGACTGGCAACCGGGGGTTCTGGAAAGCGCGGTCATTGGTGTGCCGCACCCGGATTTTGGCGAAAGCGTGCTGGGGGTGTTGGTGGCGATGCCGGGCGAGACACTTGATACCGAGGCGATTGTGATCGCTCTGCGCTCCGAATTGGCCGGGTTCAAGATGCCGCGCAAGCTGGTCTTCGTTGATACTTTGCCGTGCAACGCCATGGGCAAAGTTCAGAAGAATATTTTGCGGGACCAGTATTCAAACCTGTTCAGTGCGCCCTGAGGCGTTAGTTCAGCGGCAAGCCGACATAGTTTTCGGCCAACGACCGCGCCGCCGTTTCCGAACCGACGATATGGTCAAATTCGGCCCGCTGCATACGCTTTTCAAAGGGTGTCATGTCGGGGAACTGATGCAGCATCGTCGACATAAACCATGAGAAACGCTCGACTTTCCAAACCCTGCGCAGACAATCGGCGGAATAGCGGTCAATCCACAGATCGTTGTCTTCCTTTACGCTGGCGATCAATGCGCGGGCCAGCATACGCACGTCGGCAATCGCAAGGTTCAACCCCTTCGCGCCGGTCGGTGGCACAATATGCGCCGCGTCGCCTGCCAGGAAGAGACGCCCATGTCGCATCGGCTCGGCCACAAACGACCTGAGCGGCGCGATGGATTTCTCGAAGCTGTCACCAGTTTGCAAATTCGATGCGGCGTCGGACCCAATTCGGATCGAAAGTTCCTCCCAGAACCGATTGTCCGGCCAGTCATCGACACTGTCTTGGACCGGGCATTGAACGTAATACCGACTTCGGGTCTCGGACCGCATCGAGCATAGTGCGAACCCGCGCTGGTGATTGGCATAGATCAATTCATGGCTGACTGGTGGCTTTTCGACCAAAACACCCAGCCACCCGAATGGATAAACGCGCTCGAAAGATTTTAGAATGTCGCCGGGGATCGACTGCGTGCACACACCGTGAAACCCATCGCATCCGGCAACGTAGTCGCACAGGATCTCGTGGCTTTCGCCGTCTTTTTCGTAGGTGACCCTTGGGCTGTCCGACGTCGGATCGTGGGGCCGGACATTTTCCGCCGAAAAGATAATCTGTCTTCCTTCGCTCAGTCGCTTCCCGATCAGGTCTCGGGTCACTTCGGTCTGGCCGTAGATCATGACCTGCTTGCCGGTCAACCCTTTGAGATCAATGCGAAAACGGTCGCCGTCGAATGCGATGTCAAAGCCGTTATGGGGCAGACCTTCGGCCAGCATTCGGTCCCCGGCGTCGGCCTCGATCATTGCTTCGACGCTGCCCCATTCCAGAACGCCCGCGCGGATGCGACCTTCGATGTAGTCGCGGCTTTGGCGGTCGATGATGATGCTGTCGATGCCTGCCTTGGCCAGAAGTGCGCCGAGCATCAGCCCAGCCGGACCGGAGCCGATAATCGCGACCTGGGTGCGTGCGGTCTTGGTCATCGAATTGCGAAGCCTCCCTGCGCGCAAGATGCCGAAGGTCTTTGCTGCTGTAAACGTCGGCCGAGACTACAGAAGCATATTTGCCGCTGCCCGATAGGCGATACCGGTTCGGGCAAGATCATCGTCGGTCAGGGCAAGGCAAGGATAAGTCTTGCCCGGAGTTTTGAATATTCCCTCGCGACGCAGTGCTGCATTGAACCGCTCGTTTAGCGGTGTGTCAGCCGATTTTGTGTCGCGATAATCGCGGACCGGGCTTTTCGCGCACAAGACATCGAACAACGTTTCGTCGCCAACCAGTTGAAAATCTTGCCCGGTCCGATCCAGCGCTGATTGGATGAGTTCCTGAACCTGCACGCCAATATTTCGCAGGCGATCATATTGGCCCTCGCGGCGCAGAATTTCGAGCGTTTTCAAGCCCACAGCCGCGGCGATGGGATTGCCGGACAGCGTGAAAAGCTGCATCAGCCAGCGTTCTTTGCCGACAAACGCCTTGTCGAAATGCGCCATAATATCGGCGCGCCAGGTGAAGGCGCGCGCCAGTCGCATCGCATACATATCCGCCTCGCCGCCGGTCGAGACATATCGAAGCTGATCGGCGCAGGGGACGGCGCGGCAGGTTTCCTCTGCAAGTTCAATGCCTAAAGCATTGGTTGCGAAAAATGTCGTGCCGCTGGGAAGCTGTTCGAATACCGCTTCCAGGACTTCCGCATGGCCGTGGCCGAGGATCATCGGCCCCGACCCGATCAGGTAGTCGATGTATTCGTTGCCGTCTTCGTCGGTAACCCGCGCGCCCGCCCCCGAGCGATAACAATGCCGGGGTCGAAATTACCAAAACCGGCGGCAGGAAGCACGTCTTTGGCGCGTGCGATCCAGTCGGCCTGGGTGTGGAGGCGGTTCAATTATTGCTTCCTCCCCCTCGGTCCCCCTCCCGGCGGGAGGGGGAGGTATTAGGGCGCATAACTTGCCACCGGCTTATCCAGCGCGTCTTCGTCCGGGTGGACGCCAAGGCCCGGTTCTTCGGGCAGATGCAGGTGACCGTCAATATTTCGCGGGCCGCGCCCGCTTGCGACATCGCAGGTCAGCATGTCCTGGCAGGCCCAGACGCCCAGCATGTTGTGATCGGGGATCGTCGCGGCCAGATGCAGCGCTTCGGTGTCCGCCAGCACAGAACCGCCGGTCGCCATGACGAACATATCGATCCCGTGCGCAAGTGCTACATCGCGCAACCGGGCGGCCTTGGTCAGACCACCGACGCGGTTCAGCTTGATCCCGAATACTTCGGCCAGACCGTCGCGGCCGATCCGCGCGGCGTCCTGCAATGTGACGAGGCTTTCATCGACACTGACAGGTGCCGTGTGAAGCGGGCGGATTGCCGCGATGTCATCCAGTGTTTCGCAGGGTTGCTCGAACATGACGCCAAGGTCTTCGGTGGCTTTCATCACGCGCAGAGCCTGTTGCCGGGTCCAAGCTCGGTTGACATCGTAAAGAATGCGCTCGCCTTTTGGCCGCGTGGCTTCAACATCACGGATCCGCTCAATATCGCAGTCGACATCGCCGCCGACCTTGACCGAATGCACCCAATAACCACGGGCGCGATAGCGATCCATGACCTCGCGGGTTTCCTTGATTGTCTTGGCGCCCACCGAAGACGCAATGGGTGCGGGCGTGCGCGCCCTCCCCCCAGCAAATCCGCAATGTTCCGGCCTGCCGCCTGACCTGCAATGTCCCAGCACGCCATGTCGATGGGCGACTTGGCGTAGAGATGTCCGGGCAGTGCGAGGCCCATTGCGCGTTCGATGTCGCGCACATTTCGCGGATCGAGGCGCAGGACAAACGGCGCCATCGTTTCAATTCCCGCGCGTATGCCGGGGCCGTGCGCGGGGACGTAGGTATGACCCCACGGCGTGCCTTCGCCCCAGCCCGTTAGCCCCTCGTCGGTTTCGAGCTTGACGAATGTCGCATCCAGCACGTCGAACTTCAGCCGTCCACCCGACAGCCAGTAGGGATGTTCGAGCGGCAGGTCTTTTCGAAAGACGGTGATGCGGGTGATTTTCATGGTGTCGGCTCGGGCGGTGTCAGCATTGGCAAAGAGTCAAATCCGCTGCGCCAGACAACATAAGCCATAACGGGACTTTCATGGGTTTCCATGGCGTGGGGTTGGTTGGATTCGTGCAGGCTGGTTTCACCTGATCGAAGCGTCTCGGGCGGATCGCCCTTGCGAAAGAACTCGGCCTCGCCCGCGACAACAAAATACATCTCTTCGCCAAAGTGGTGATGCCAACGATAGTGTAAACGGGGCGGCATATAGACGATCCAGGCCCGCATTTGCGCACTGGCAAATGGCCCGCCGTCACCGATCAGGCAATAACACCCGAAGCGGCTGAGAAAATCGTCGCCGATATCGGTGTCTTTGTATGTTTCCCGCCACTGCGCGTGCGGCCCGGCAGCCAGAAGCGCATCGCGGAAATCGGTGTTGCGGGATGTGGCAAGGCCGGTTTCAAAGCGCATCAGATCAGCGGCGGGTATATGGAATGCTGTCACTTTCCGGCGGCCAATATCATCGGGAAACCCACAAAACGCCGACACATCGGGATGCGAAACGTGTGCGTCGCGCATCGCAGAAATCACAGCCTGCCAGATTGCAGTCGTCATGGAACCACAACGATATTGCCGGTGTGCTGTTTGTCGATAAACGCTTGTTGAGCTTCGTGCAGTTTCTCCAGCGGATAGGTGGCGGCAAGTGCTGGTTTGACGTCGCCTGCCTCGATGTAGCGCACCAGCTGTCTGGTCACATCCGGGTCAATCACGGTTGATCCGGTGAACGTCAGGTCGCGCAGATAGAACGTGCGCAGATCGAAGGTAACAATCGGCCCCGCGATCGCGCCCGAACAGGTGTAGCGCCCGCCGCGTTCGAGAATGTCGATGATATGCGGCCAGTTTTCGCCGCCCACGACATCTGCAACAACCGTGACCCTATCGCTGCCAAGTGCGGTGCGAAGATCATCGGGCGCGCGCGGCAAAATCCGGTCGGGGCCAAGTGCTGCAACGTCTTTGTGCTTGGCCTCGGACGCCATTGCAATCACGCGCGCGCCGCGCCGTTTGGCCAGTTGCACCAGCGCGCCGCCCACGCCGCCCGACGCACCTGGCACTAGCACGGTGTCGTTTGCGCCGACTTTGGCCCGTGTCAACATGCCCTCTGCGGTTGAATACGAACAAGAGAATGTCGCAAGTTCCGCGTCGCTGAGGTCTGACGTGACCGGCACGGCATTTCTTTCGGGCATGACGGTGTATTCGGCAAATCCGCCATCGCACTCTGACCCAAAGTAACCAGTTTTCTCTTTGTTCTCAAGATCATTCGGGTCACGAAGCCAGTTGTCCGTGATGACACGCTGAGCGATCCGCGCTTCATCCACGCCCTCGCCCACTGCAACGATCTGACCGCAGACATCGGCCCCCTGAATGCGCGGGAAAGTGATCGGCGTGCCGCCCCATGCGGGGTCTTCGTCATTCACTTCGGCGAAGGCATCACCCGTTGTGGCATCGGTGACGGCTTTGGAATACCAGCCCGATCGCGTGTTAACGTCGGTGTTGTTGAGGCCGCAGGCGCCAACCTGGATCAGCACTTCACCGGCGCGCGGATCGGGGCGCGGCCAGTCGGTGTGAAAGACCATCTGGTCGAGACCGCCGTGGCCCATCGTGACCATAGCGCGCATAAAATCGGGAAGGTTCATGGGGCAGGTTCCATTTTTGCATCGGTGCGGGGGCCGCAGGTTGTCGGGATCGTAGGCGGGCCTTGCCAATACCCTCGCCGCTCGGGGTTTTCCGGCGATGACGCTTCACTGGTGCGCGTGGGTTCGGCGCCGATGAAGTCCTTGTCGAGCTTGACGAACCGCATCACATCCGCCTCCGCCAGCGTAACTTCGTTGGTCAATTCGCCTGCACCTTTGAAGGCGTTTTCCATCCGCATTGCGTTCATCGCGAACGATCCGGTATCGAGCATTCCAAGTGGCGTGCCGGCGGTGGTCAACGCATCGTAAACCGGGCCGAGATGGGCCATGGGCACATGCAGTTCCCAGCCGAGTTCACCGGCATAGGACATCCGCATGGCCTGAACATACTGGCCGCCGACCATGATGTCCTGCGACGAAAACCATGGAAATTTCGCGTTCGACAGATCGGCGTCGGTGCATTGCCCAAGGATGTCGCGCGCGCTTGGCCCCTGAAGGGCCAGCGCGCCGTATTCAGCAGAGTTGTTGCCAATCAAAATATTTGCGCCGTCCGGGATATGTTGTGTGAGCCAGTCCACGACACGCTGCTCAAAGAAAGCCGCGCAGGTCAAATAGAACAAGTTTTCGCCCAGACGCACGATGGTCAATTCAGCTTCAATTCGACTGCGTTCATTCAAATGATGCGTCAGAATAATCCGCCCGTCAATTGTGGGCAGCCGGTTGGCGATACGGCCGTCGAGATACTCGTGGGCACCTTCGCCGGATACTTCGATTTTTGCGAAGGAGGATATGTCCATAAGACCCGCCGCCTGGCGAACCGCTTTGCATTCCAGTGCCAACATGTCGTGGACCGAGGTTCGTCGGAAAGAGTAATGATCGCGCTGTTCAAAGCCATTTCGGGCGAACCAGCGCGGGCATTCCCAGCCGTAGATTTCTTCGTGAACCGCCCCGGCTATTCCGAGATCGGCGAATATCGGCACTGGTTCGGTCACAAAATAATGATGCGTCATCGAGGTCATGGGCAATTGCAGACCGGACCAGTCACCCATCTGCCGGGCATAGGCCCCGTCGGCGTTGACCACATGTTCGCAGCGAATGATCCCTTTTTCGGTTTCAACCACCCAGTTGTCCCCTTGTCGGGTGACATTGGTCGCGCAACCGACAATGTGTGGCGAAGCCAATCCATCTCGTCCTCGGTATAGGCCAGCCGGAACGACCCGCAGCCGTGCCAGTTGACCGGCCGTCCGGTTTCAGCTTCCAGCCCGCCGGAATATAGCCGGATGTTGTAGTCCACGCATTTGCCCAGCGAATAGCAGGAAGTGGACTGCGTGATCTGGCCTGCCGCGTGCCATGTGGAGCCACTGGTCAGCTCGGCCTTCTCCAGCAGCACAGTTTCAGAACTCCAGCCCTCATGCGAAAGATGATAGGCAAGACCGACGCCCATTATGCCGCCACCGATAACCACAACGTGCGCTTGAGAGGGAAGTTCCGCGGCCATGGCACGCCTATTTTGACAGTGATTTCACTCGACAGGCTAATGTCACATCTATACCATCGTCAATCATGAATGGCACAAATGTATCAGAAAATGTGTTGGAGCACCTGAGCACGGAATGGGATAATCTGACGCCCGAAGCCCAAAAGGCGGCGCGGTACGTTCTAGAAAACCCGCAAAACGTCGGTGTCTCGACCGTGCGCGAGATCGCCGAGGCCGCCGCAGTTTCGCCGAACACGCTGGTGCGCATGGCCAGGCAGATCGGATTCGAAGGCTTCGAGGACTTTCGCGCGCCCTTTCGCGAGGCAATCCGCCAGGGCGCTATGGAATTTGTGGACCGGGCGCGGTGGCTACAGGACATCGCCAAAACTGGCGACATGGGCGCTTTATATGCCGACATAGTTGGCTCGGCCATTCGCAATATCGAAGACACATTTGCCGGTATCAATGCCGATACGTTGCAACGCGCGGCGCGCGATATCTGGAGCAGTCGTCGGGTGTTCACGCTGGGCGTCGGCGTCAACAACGCCAACGCGCGCAATTTTACCTATCTGGCATCGACCGGCATGGTTCAGTTCCACGCGATCCCGCGGGCCGGTAATTCGGCGATTGACGATCTGGCGTTTGCCGACAAACGCGACGTCCTGATCGCGATCACCTGCAAACCCTACCGGACCGAGGTTGTCGAGGCGCTTGATGTCGCGCGCGAGCAGGGAATGACGCTCATCGGCGTGTCTGACAGCCCGGCGTCGCCAATCATCCGCAAAGCAAATCACGGATTTGTCGTGGCCGCCGACACGCCGCAATTCTTTCCGTCATCAGTGTCGACGATTGCATTGCTGGAGACGCTGCTGAGTTTTGTGATCGCCGAGGCCTCGGACGAAATTGTCGACCGGGTCGAGAAGTTTCACGGCCGAAGGCATCGGCTTGGGATTTATCAAGATGCCTGATCCCGTGCGGTCTTTGGAGGCGCACCGTTACACCGATCCGGCGATATTTGCTGCCGAACGGGCGGGGACCCTTGCGCGGACATGGCAATTTGCCTGCCACGTTAGCCATCTGAAAGCTCCCGGCGACTATTTTACGTTTGAGGTGGCCGGAGAAAGCCTTTTTTCAATCACCGGCAGCGATGGCTTGACCCGGGCGTTCTACAACGTCTGCCAGCATCGAACCGAATGCAATAACCCCGACCAGATGGCCTATGGCATCAATTCGGGGTTCGCGAACAACGACAAATACTCAAGCTGGTTTCTTTGGCCGATGTTTTCGTTTCAGGTCTATCCCGGAAACCCGCTGAACACCTATCACTGGCTTCCGCAGGAGGTAGACAAGGTTGTTGTCTGGCGCGGCTGGTATACAGCAAGCGGTGAAGAAACCGCGACCGTCCGCCAAATGGCGGTTCAGGATCTGGAAACCACGGTGGCAGAAGACATCCGGCTGGTTGAAAGCGTGCAACGCGGCCTTGGCGCGCGCGGGTATCGACCTGGGCCTTTGGTGGTCGATCCCGATTGCGGTGCGAACTCGGAGCATTCTATCATGCATCTTCAGCAATGGATGCGGGAGGCGATGGATGACTGAGGGTGGGTGCATGTGCGGCGCGGTGCGGTTTCGGGTTCCGGGGCCGATGCTTTGGGCCGCTTATTGTCATTGCAGAGATTGCCAGCGCGCGGCCGGGGCGGACTATGTAAGCTGGTTCGGCGTGGCGCGAGGCACCGTCGAGTGGGCTGGCGAGCGTGGCTTTTTCAAATCATCGCCGCGTGTCGTGCGGTCGTTCTGCAATACCTGCGGCACGCCGATGACGTTCGAGACCGAAATTCTGCCGGACGAGACACACCTTTATGCGCCATGCCTCGACGATAGGTCGCTATATCGCCCGACCGCGCATGTATTCTGGCCCGAACGAGTGCCGTGGTTGGCGCTGCAAGACGATCTGCCGAAGTATGAACGTGGTATGCAATCAGCCACGCTTGATGGCGAAAAGATCGTCTAGGCCATGAACAAATGAGGGGCCATTGCATGTGCGGCGCGGTGCGCTGGAAGGCTCCTGGGCCGGTAACCCGGAATCTGGTGTGCCACTGCGCGGATTGCCAGCGCGCGACATCTTCGCCGTTCACCGGATTCGTCGGACTTGAGCCTGAAGCCGTTACCTGGACCGGCGAAGTAAACCATTTTGAAAGCTCTCCCGATACTTGGCGCGGCTTTTGCCCATCCTGTGGCACGCGGCTATATTTTCGATCCGGGAAGTGGCCGGGCGAGATCCATATTCACGCGGCAACGTTGGTCGACGGAACCGACTATAAACCAAGCGCAGAAGTGGTGCGCCGGTCGCGCGCTGACTGGCTGGACCAATTAGATAACATACCGAAACACAACGATTTTCACGCCGATCCTGAAGGGGACTGAGATGCAGGTATATTGGCAGAACTACATTGGCGGCACCTACGTCGATGGCGGATCGGGGCGCATCGACGTTTTGGACCCCGCGACCGGCGAGCGGATTGCCGAACAGGCACTTGCCGACGCCGCCGACGTTGATCGCGCTGTGCAGGCCGCAAAAAAAGTCCACGAAAGCGGCGTGCTTTCTGACATGCGTCCCATTGAGCGGGGGCGACTTGTTCAGGCGATGGGGCGCTGGCTATTGGAGAATAAGGACGAGATTGCGCGTGTTCTGACGCTGGAACAGGGAAAACCACTTTGGGAAGCGGTGACCGAAGTTGAGGGTGCCGCGCTTTATTTCGAATATTACGGCAACCAGGCTTCCACCGTTGAAGGCAAGTCGATCCCGCTGGGCAAGGGATATTTTGACTGGACCGAGAACGAGCCTTACGGCGTTTCGGCCCAGATCATCCCCTGGAATTATCCCGTCGAGATGACGGCACGCGGCGTTTCGGCTGCATTGGCCACCGGCAATGCCTGCGTGATCAAGTCGCCGGAATTGACGCCGCTGACCAACGGCTATTTCGCCCGCGCCGCCGATGCGGTTGGGTTGCCGTCGGGTGCCATAAACCTAGTTTGCGGCCTAGGCCACGAAGCAGGTGCCGCGCTGGCCGGGCATCCTGATGCACGGCAGATCGTTTTCACCGGTTCGGTCAGAACCGGGATCGCCATCGCAACGGCGGCGGCGCAAAATCTGGTGCCGTGCGTGCTGGAACTTGGCGGCAAATCCGCCGCGATCGTGCATAACGACGCGGACCTCGAGGCGTTTGAGAACGACATCCGCTGGGGAATTTATTTCAACGCCGGGCAGGTCTGCTCAGCGATGAGCCGGGTAATCGTTCACGAAAGCCGCCACGATGAACTGGTTGAACGCGCTGCGAATATCGCCAGATCGCTGTCTGTCGGGCCGGGGATCGAGCGTACAGAGTCGGGCGCGAACATGGGGTCGATGGTGTCGGACGCGCAGCGTGATCGCGCGGCCGGAATGGTGCAGGAGGCCGCATCGCAAGGCGCGCGCGTGGTGACGGGTGGTCGGGCTCTGAACCGACCCGGCGCATTTCTTGAACCCACGGTGCTGGATGGTGTGACACCAGACCAGACTATCGCAAGGGAAGAGGTTTTCGGCCCGGTTCTTTCGGTGATGTCGTTTTCCGACGACGCCGAGGCCATCCGCATTGCCAATTCGACCGACTATGGGTTAGTTGGCGGCGTTTTCACCAAAGATCTGGATCGCGCGACACGGGTCGCGCGCCAAATGCGTGCGGGCCAGGTGTTCGTG
The DNA here is from genome assembly GCA_964194845.1 of uncultured Boseongicola sp. Classification (GTDB taxonomy): domain Bacteria; phylum Pseudomonadota; class Alphaproteobacteria; order Rhodobacterales; family Rhodobacteraceae; genus CAXMNX01. The sequence goes on along the minus strand of CAXMNX010000050.1, from coordinate 22,319 downwards.
AACGAATGGTTCGCAGGTGGCATCGAGACACCTTTTGGCGGCTTCGGCAAGTCCGGCTATGGCCGCGAGAAAGGCCGCGAGGCGCTTTGGAACTACGTTCAGACCAAGAACATTGCCGTGAAACTCGGAGGATGAAATGAGCCTATTCGACGAAGATCTGTTTCTGAAGGGCCTTGAGCAACGCAAAGCGACGCTAGGTGCTGAATACGTTGAGAAAAACCTCGCCGCAGCGGATGAATTTACCCGGCCATTTCAGGAAGCGATGACCGCGTGGTGCTGGGGGTTTGGCTGGGGCGACGACGTGATCGAGCCGAAAACCCGGTCAATGATGAACCTGGCGATGATCGGCGCGCTGGGGCGAATGCACGAGTGGGAAATCCATTGCCGCGGTGCGCTGACAAACGGTGTGTCGCCCGAGGAGATTCGCGCGATCATCCATGTCGTGGGGATTTATTGCGGCGTGCCAATGGCGCTTGAGTGTTTTCGCGTGGCGCGCAAAGTGCTGACCGAGGCGGGGGCGATTTGACAATTTTAGGACCGCAATGCCCGGCAATTATGTCCTCTTTTGCGCCGCCAATCACCGGATGATCAGGCATCCTGGCGAACTTCCTGACGCTGGTGCCCCAGACCTTCGATCGCCAACTCCATCACATCGCCGACTTGCAAATAGACCGGCGGGTTCATTCCCATGCCGACGCCCGGAGGTGTTCCCGTCGAGATCACGTCGCCCGGGTGAAGCGTGAAAAGGCTGCTCAGATGCTCGATGATCTCGGCCACTGTGAAGATCATGGTCGAGGTGTCTCCTTTCTGCATCCGGTTGCCGTTGACGTCGAGCGACATGGCCAAATTCTGAGGGTCTGCCACTTCGTCCCGTGTCACCAACCACGGGCCCAATGGCCCATAAGTGTCGCAGCTTTTACCTTTCGTCCATTGGCCAGAAAGCTTGATTTGAAATTGCCGCTCAGACACGTCGTTTGCGATGCAATATCCGGCGACGTGATCGAGCGCGTTCTCTTTTGAAACATACTTGGCCGCTTTTCCGATAACGACCGCCAGCTCAACTTCCCAGTCGCTGTTGATCGAGTTGCGCGGCATCACCACATCATCAAACGGACCAATTATTGACGATACGGCTTTTAGGAAAAGAATTGGGTGCTCCGGGATCGCCATGCCCGCTTCTTCCGCGTGGTCTGAATAATTCAAACCAATACTAAGATATTTTCCAACAGACCCGACGCAAGGGCCAATTCGCGGGTTGCCGTCAACCGCAGGCAGGCTGGCAGGGTCGATCGCGCGTAGCATTTCCAGGCCCTCATCGGACAGTGTTGCGCCAGTGATGTCGTCTACACGCCCACTTAGGTCACGCAGCGTATCGCCATCCATCAGGCCGGGCTTTTCGGCGCCCGGTTCGCCGTATCTGACTAGTTTCATGGCATCCTCGAATTTTTCTCTGAGTTCTCAGGCGACCGACCAGCCGCCATCAATGATGTGGGGCTGTCCGGTTGTGAAGGCACTTTCGTCTGACGCAAGATAGACGGCAAGTGCTGCGACCTCTTCGGCGGTGGCGATGCGGCCCATGGGCTGGCGGGCGATAAACTGCGCGCGCGCCGCCTCGTATCCACCAACCTCTTTACCCAATGCGTGCAGGCGATCTTCCAGCGACGGGCTTTGCACTGTGCCGGGACAAATGCAATTACAGCGAATATTCTCTGCCACAAAATCGGTTGCGACGGCCTTGGTCAGACCGATCACAGCTGCCTTAGATGTGCCATAGATAAAGCGGTTCGGCGCGCCGATTATCGACGACACGACCGACGACATGTTGATGATCGACCCACCGCCACGTTCGATCATCCCCGGTAATACAGCGCGGATCGTGCGAAAAATCGACCGCACGTTCAAATCGAACGCGAATTCCCACTCGGCATCGGTCGCATCCAGGATTGTGCCGTGATGAACAAAGCCCGCACAGTTGAAAAGCACGTCAGGGGCCGCCCGGTCGATGCCTTCGCGCACGCTGTCTTCATCGCGGACGTCCAGCCTGAACACTTCGATCCCTTTATGACCCGCTGCCGCAAGTTCAGCTAGCGCATCTTCGTTCACGTCTGTCGCAAAGACCCGGGCAGCCTCGGATGCCATGGCGATGACGCTGGATCGCCCGATCCCCTGACCGGCCGCTGTCACGAGCACCTTTTTTCCTTTAAGTCGTTCCCCGGTCACAATTTTCCTCCCCCATCGCGGTCGCTCGGTTGGCTTGCCAAAGGAACACTGTCTTCCTCAGCAAAGCAACAAGCCTTGTATTTAGTGGGACGCGGATAGGCTCAGCGCACGTTGCGGTCAAGAATCGCCTGCGTGATGATTAGTCGGGCGAGAAAATAAATTCAGCGCATTTTACATATAGCGCATTACCTTTTAACCCTGAGGCAAGCGACAAAGGAGCGCCACTATGCCCGATCGGATGAAGGATGGGATGACAATTCGACGGGCCGTACTGGGTGATGAACACGTTGACCGTGCCGAAAGCTCAAAAACGCCATTCGACGAACCGTTCCAGCAAATGATCACAGAGACGGCCTGGGGCCATGTTTGGGCGGATGACACGATAACGCGGCGCGAACGCTCGATGCTGACGCTGGCGCTTTTGGCTGCAACGGGGAATTTCGATGAGATTCCAATGCACATAAGGGCAACGCAGAACACCGGTGCAACGCCAGACGATGTCATGCAGTCTTTTCTGCACGTCGCGGTCTATGCCGGTGTGCCGAAAGCAAATCACGCGATAAAACTGGCCAAAGAAACATATGCCGAGCTGGGCGTTGATTTATGAGTTCTGACGGCACCAAGTTTTCCGGCGGCTATTTCCCCCGCGATCGTTCGCGGCACCCGCCCGCACTTACGCCACCCTATAAAACGTCCGTAAAACGCTCGCCTGAAGCAGCACTAATCTCGTTCCCGACGACGATTGGCGAAGAAACCGGCCCGGTATTTGGCCACGGCATTCTTGGCGATCTGGACAGCGATCTGATCCACAACTTCGCGGCTGCGGGCGAAAGCGCCATCGGCCCGCGGATTATCGTGCATGGCCGGGTTATGGAAGAAACCGGGCGCGCGGTTCCCGGTGCATTGATCGAGGTCTGGCAAGCCAACGCGGGTGGGCGATACCGCCACCAGAACGAAGGCTACATCGCGCCCCTGGACCCCAATTTTGGCGGTTGCGGGCGCACGATTACCGGCGAAGACGGTGAATACCAATTTCGGACCGTGCAGCCTGCGCCTTATCCCTGGCCGAATGGTCCGAACGACTGGCGGCCCGCGCACATCCATTTCTCGATATTCGGGGACGGATTTGCGCAGCGGCTGATCACTCAGATGTATTTCGAAGGCGACCCGTTGATCCCGCTTTGCCCGATTGTGCGAACGATACCTAATGAAGATGCCATCGCGTCGCTTGTGGGCACGCTTGATATGCAGCGGACGGTTCCGATGGACGCTCGCGCCTATAGGTTCGACATCGTATTGCGCGGTCGGCGGCAGACCTATTTTGAGAACCGCGTCGAGGGGCTTTGAGATGTCAAATTCGACACGGCATCTGAAAGAAACGCCGTCCCAGACCGCTGGCCCATATGTTCACATCGGCTGCACGCCGGATTTTGCGGGCATTGGCGTCTACGGCACAGACCTTGGGGCGTCGATGAAAACGGGGCCGGTTCGGGGGGAAGAAATTACCCTTTGTGGAACGATCCTTGACGGCTCCGACGACCCGCTTCGCGATGCGATGGTTGAGATCTGGCAGGCCGACGCTAACGGGATTTTCAACTCGCCATCAGAGGCGCGCGGCGCGGCGGACCCGAACTTTACCGGCTGGGGGCGAAATCCGGTAAATCTGGAGACTGGCGAGTTTCAATTCGAAACCGTGAAACCGGGGCGCGTTCCATATCCCGATGGGCGCTTGCAGGCCCCGCACGTGACGTTCTGGATCGTCGCGCGCGGTATCAACATCGGGTTACACACGCGGATGTATTTCGACGATGAACCGGGGGCGAACGCCGAGGACTCTGTTCTAAACTCTATCGAGGATCAGCGCCGGATTTCAACTTTGCTAGCTGCGAAAGACGGTGCGAAACAGTATCGTTTCGACATTCGCCTGCAAGGCGTGGGCGAGACCATCTTTTTTGATGTATGAGACCGTAATGACCAAACCCTGCATCATCTGCGTTGCCGTAACCGGATCCGTTCCGCAGAAATCGGACAATCCGGCGATTCCCATAACTGTGGGCGAACAGATCAGCTCGATCCACGAGGCGTTCGAGGCCGGGGCCGCGATTGCGCATTGTCACGTCCGAAACGAGGATGGTTCCGCAACATCCGATCCCGAGAAATTCGCGCGTCTGATGGAGGGGATCAAAAGCCATTGTCCGGGAATGATAATCCAGTTCTCGACCGGTGGCCGTTCAGGCGCAGGTGCCGCGCGAGGCGGCATGTTGCATTTGCGCCCGGACATGGCGTCGCTCTCGGTCGGGTCGAACAATTTTCCGACACGCGTTTACGAAAACCCTCCGGATCTCGTCGAATTGCTCGCCGCCGAGATGACAAAATACAGCGTGACGCCCGAGATCGAGGCGTTCGACCTCAGCCACATCCATCAGGCGGTCGCACTATCAAAAGCCGGGAAGCTGCCCGGTAAGCTTTATGTTCAATTCGTCATGGGCGTGAAAAACGCGATGCCCGCGGATCGCGAAACATTTGATTTCTATGTGAAAACACTTGAGAGACTGGCGCCTGGCACCGAATGGTGTGCGGCGGGCGTCGGGCGACATCAGCTGGAACTGAACGAATGGGCGATTGCAGCGGGCGGACATGCGCGAACCGGGCTTGAGGACAACGTGCGACTTGATAAAGCAACGCTCGCGCCGTCGAACGCGGCATTGGTGCGCCGGGCCGTCGAGATCTGCGAGGCCCACAAACGCCCAGTTGCTACTTGGCAAGAAGCCCGCAATCTGCTCGGCTTGGCGGAGACTTGAGACTTCAGTTTCCAAGAATTCCCGGCAATCGAAGCCCGTGCTCTTTCGCGCAGGCAACCGCATCGTCGTAACCGGCATCCGCGTGCCGCCAGACACCCGATGCCGGATCGTTCCAAAGCACCCGCTCTAATCGCCGCGCGGCCTCAGGCGTGCCATCCGCAACGATGACAACGCCCGCGTGCTGGGAAAAACCCATGCCGACGCCGCCGCCGTGATGGATCGAAACCCAGGTTGCGCCCGATGCAGTGTTCACCAGCGCATTCAGAAGCGGCCAGTCCGAGACAGCGTCTGACCCATCTTTCATTGCCTCGGTCTCGCGGTTCGGGCTGGCGACGGAACCGCTGTCCAGATGATCGCGGCCAATAACGATAGGCGCCTTCAGCTCACCGCTGGCCACCATGTCGTTGAACATCAAACCGGCGCGATGGCGGTCGCCCAATCCGATCCAGCAGATCCGAGCAGGCAAGCCTTGAAACGCAATCCGCTCGCGCGCCATATCAAGCCAATTATGCAGATGCGCGTTTTCAGGAAAGAGCCGCTTCATCGCCGCGTCGGTGCGATAAATATCCTCTGGGTCGCCCGACAGCGCACACCAGCGAAAGGGGCCAATCCCCCGGCAGAAAAGCGGACGGATATAGGCGGGCACAAATCCTGGAAATGCGAATGCGTCTTCCAACCCTTCGTCCAGTGCGACCTGCCGGATGTTGTTGCCATAATCCAGCGTCGGCACTCCGTCGTTCCAGAAATCCACCATCGCCTTGACATGAACTTTCATCGACGCACGCGCGGCTTTCTCGACCGCCTTGGGATTGCTCTCGCGCTTTTCGCGCCACTCGCCCATGGTCCAACCCTGCGGCAGATAGCCGTTAACCGGGTCGTGGGCCGATGTCTGATCGGTCACGATATCGGGCCGAACCCCGCGCGCGTGAATTTCTGGAAAGATATCCGCCGCATTGCCAAGCAGCCCGACCGATTTCGCCTCGCCCGCCTTGGTCCAGCGGTTGATTATTTCCAGTGCCTCGTCCAGCGTTTCGGCTTTTTCATCGAGATATTTGGTGCGCAATCGGAAGTCGATCGAGTCTGGATTGCATTCCACTGCAAGACAGCAGGCATCGGCCATAGCTGCCGCCAGCGGCTGCGCGCCGCCCATGCCGCCAAGGCCGCCAGTCAGGATCCATTTGCCAGTCAGGTCGCCGCCATAGTGTTGGCGGCCAGCCTCGGCGAAAGTCTCGTAAGTTCCCTGAACGATGCCCTGGGTACCGATGTAGATCCATGAACCCGCGGTCATCTGACCGTACATCATCAGGCCCTTTTTATCGAGTTCACTGAAGTGGTCCCAGTTGGCCCAGTGCGGCACGATGTTTGAATTGGCGATCAGAACGCGCGGGGCGTCTGCGTGCGTCTTGACGATGGCGACCGGTTTGCCAGATTGGACAACCAGAGTTTCGTCCGCCTCCAGATCCTTCAAGGCCGACACGATCCTATCGAAGTCGTCCCATGTGCGCGCGGCCCGTCCGATCCCGCCGTAGACCACCAGCTCGTGCGGGTTTTCAGCGACGTCGGGGTGCAGATTATTCATCAGCATCCGCATCGGTGCCTCGGTCAGCCAGCTTTTGGCGGTTATCTCCGGTCCGGTGGGCGGATAGATGTCGCGGGTATTTTTGCGGGAGTCGCTCATAGGGGCCTCGCGTTTAGTAATGCCATAAGGATGGTTCTCAGGTGCCCGCGAATTGCTGCGGCTTTTTGAGGTGAGTAGGTCCAGGGGGCGTGCTCGTCTTCAAGATAAGTCGACTGCGCAAGTTCCATCTGGATTGCGTGATATCCATCGCCGGGGCGACCATAATGGCGCGTCGTCCAGCCGCCTTTGAAACGTCCGTTGAGAATGGAACCAAATCCATCCGCACCCGCGCAAATTCCCGCCGCTGTTGTCTCAATCGATCTCGCGCACGTCGCGCCGAGGTCTGTGCCGATGTTGATATCCGGCAGCTTTCCTTCAAACAAATAAGGGATATTCGACCTGATCGAATGACAATCATACAGGATGACAAATCCGTGCTTAAGCCTGACGCGATCCAGCTCGGCGGCGAGCGCGATGTGGTAAGGCTCGTGATAAGTGGCACGACGACGCTCGATCTCGGTGGCGTCCGGCTCCCGCCCCGGCCGGTAAATCGAGCACCCGTCAAAGTCCGTCAGAGGACATAACCCGGTGGTGTTCTGACCGGGATAAAGCGACTTGCCCAGGGGATCGCGGTTCGCGTCGATGACATAGCGATGGATATTCGTGCGAACGGATGTGACGTCAGGTGCCAACTGATCGTAAAGGTCATGAATATGCCAATCGGTGTCCGCAAGCGCGCAGCCGTTGTCGTTCAGCCCTGACGCAGTATCGTCCGGCAGATCGGTTCCCGTATGAGGAAGGCCGAGAACGAGCGGGCTTTCGCCTTTTACAACCTCAACGAAGCTCACAATTTCAGCTCCAGCCCTGCGGCTTCGGCCATCGCATCCGAACGCATCATATTTGCAGCCGTTTCGATGTCGCCGGACAGGATGCGATCTTCCTTCAGCGGCGGCACTTTGGCACGCAGCGCCGCCATGGCGGATCGAAGCGGGGCCGAGGTCACCAATGGTGCGCGGGCTTCGACCCCTTGCGCGGCACAAAGCGCTTCGACACCTAAAATAACTGCAAGATTTTCGGTCATCTTGGTCAATCGGCGCGCGCCGTGTGCCGCCATCGACACATGATCTTCCTGATTCGCCGATGTCGGTGTCGAATCGGTCGAGCAAGGATTTGCCAAGTGTTTGTTTTCGCTCATCAAAGCCGCTGCTGTCACCTCGGCGATCATAAAGCCCGAATTGAGACCGGGATCGGGCGTGAGAAACGGCGGCAGATCGTAACTCAGCGTCGGATCGACCATCAGTGCAACGCGGCGCTGCGCGATGGACCCAATTTCCGATATCGCAAGGGCCATCAGATCGGCAGCAAAGGCAACGGGTTCGGCATGAAAATTTCCGCCGGACAGGATCGCGCCACTTTCGACAATTAACGGATTGTCGGTTGCTGCGTTTGCCTCGATCTCAAGTGTCGCACCGGCAAACCGAATAAGATCCAATGCCGCTCCGGTCACCTGGGGCTGGCAACGGATGCAGTAGGGGTCTTGCACGCGCGTGTCGTCTTCGCGGTGGCTTTCCCTGATCTCGCTGCCCTGCATCAACGCTGCCATTGCCGCCGCGATATCAATCTGCCCGCGGTGCCCGCGCAGCGCGTGGATTTCTGCCCTGAGCGGTTGTGTCGAACCCATGATTGCATCGGTTGTCAGCGCCGACGTCACCGTGGCCGCGCGGGTCAGGCAAAACCCGGCGAAAAGTCCCTTCAATGCCAGCGCGGTTGAAAACTGCGTGCCGTTGATCAGCGCCAAGCCTTCTTTCGCACCGAGCGTCACCGGCGCGAGCCCGGCCCGCCCAAGCGCCGTCCCGCCCGGAAGGCGAGTTCCGTCAAATAGCGCTTCGCCTTCGCCGATCATCACTGCCGCCAGATGCGCAAGCGGTGCCAGGTCACCCGAGGCGCCAACCGAGCCTTGCGACGGGATCACAGGAACGACACCTGCGTTGATCATTCCTTCGATCAATTGACAGATATCCCACCTGACGCCCGATGCACCGCGCCCAAGCGACAATAGCTTTAAGGCCATCATCAGTCGCGTTACTGCCGGGTCGAGGGCCGGCCCCACACCGCAACAATGGCTGAGAACCAAATTTCGTTGCAACGTCTGGGTATCTTCAGCAGCAATTCGAACCGTCGCAAGCTTACCGAAACCGGTGTTGACGCCATAAACCGGCGCATCGGCATTCGCCGCGGACGCAATATGAGACGCGGCCGCGTCAACCGGCGCTTTGCAGGCGGGGTTAAGGATGACTGTCTGGCCTTCCCGCCAAATGGCTTCAAGATCGGCCAATCCGGCTGAACCGGGGTTCAGGACAATGCTCATAACTCACCCCCAAATATCCGGCGATGCAGTGGGTTAACCCCGATGCGGTAGGAAAGCTCAGCCGGTTCGTCGATGTCCCAAACGGCCAGATCCGCGCGCGCTCCGGCGGCAATCGTTCCACAATCCGCAAGCCCAAGTGCGGCAGCCGCGTTGCGCGTCGTACCCGCCAGCGCCTCGGCGGGCGTCAGGCCGAAAAGCGTGCAAGCCATGTTCATGGCCAGCAGGATCGATCCAAGCGGCGACGATCCGGGGTTCCAGTCGGTTGCGACGGCCATCGGCACGCCGTGGTCGCGGAATGCCTGAACTGGCGGTTGCTGCGTTTCGTGAAGCGTATAAAATGCGCCGGGCAAAAGCACCGCGACGCTGCCTGAAGCGGCCATCGCAACAGCGTCCTGCTCTGTCGCATATTCAAGATGGTCGGCAGACAGCGCGTTGTATTTCGCGGCCAAGGCGGTTCCGCCAAGGTGGCTCAATTGCTCGGCATGAAGCTTCACTGGCAAGCCTAGCGCTTTTGCCTTGTCGAAAACCCGTCCGATTTGATCTGGCGAAAAGGCAATGCCCTCGCAAAAGCCATCCACGGCGTCGACCAGACCCTCGCCGTGCGCTTCTTCCAGCGCCGGGATACAAACGTCGTCGATATACGCCTCCGCGTTCATGCCCTTGGGAACCGCATGCGCGCCCAAAAAGCTTGTCACAACGCGGACGGGACGGCGTAAACCAATTTTGCGTGCGGCACGCAGCATCCGAAGTTCTGTCTCAACGTCCAGACCGTAGCCCGACTTGACCTCGATCACCGCGACGCCTTCGGCGATCAGCGCATCCGCGCGGACAAGGGCCAGTTGGACCAAGTCTTCATCTGGCGACCCTCGTGTCGCGGACACGGTCGAAACAATTCCACCGCCCGCGCGGGCAATTTCCTCGTAACTTGACCCTTCCAGACGCATCTCAAACTCGCGCGCCCGGTTGCCACCATGAACAATGTGCGTGTGACAATCGATAAGTGCGGGGGTGACAAGCCGCCCCGAAAACTCGTGCCGGGGAAAGTCCTTGAATTCGGCCGGACAGTCGCCCAGAGCGCCAACCCAAACGATTTTGTCGTCGCGAATCGCGATAGCGCCGTCGCGTATAAGGCCATAGGGATCATCGCCTGGCCGCATGGTCGCGACGGTCACATCGCTGATTAGATTCGCTTGAGTCATTTCTATACTTGATCAGTGCCTACATAATAATATTATGTAGTTACATATTCTTCTGTCAACGGAGAAACCATCGTGCATAAAATTCATGCAAAACAGGCGCTTACCGCGAAGGGTTGGGAATCCGACGTAGAACTGCTTGTGTCCGACGACGGTCGAATCGACGCGATTACCGCGCAAACCGGAAGTCCTGACACGTCCGTAGACCTCGCCCTTCCGGCACCCACGAACCTCCATAGCCACACATTTCAGCGGGCGATGGCCGGGCTGACAGAAACACGCGGACCCGATCCGAGCGACAGCTTCTGGACGTGGCGGCGCCTGATGTATCGCTTCCTTGAACGCCTCACGCCCGAGCACATCGAAAAGATCGCGGCCCTTGCGTTTATGGAGATGCTTGAAGCCGGTTATGGCGCGGTCGCCGAGTTCCACTACCTTCACCACGATACCGATGGCACGCCCTATGGCGACATCGCCGAGTTGTCGGCGCGGATCGTCGCGGCGGCCCGCGAAACGGGGATAGGGCTGACGTTGCTGCCGGTGGTCTATTCCTTTGGCGGGTGTGACTTGCGCCCGCTGGCAGGCGGGCAATTGCGGTTCGGAAACGACATCGAACGCTACGCCCGCCTTTTCGAGTCCGCCGCGAAACACGTCGCCAACGGATCTGATGACGTCGGCATCGGCATCGCTCCGCATTCTTTGCGGGCTGTTGACCAGGATGGGCTGAAGCGCGCCATCGAACTAGCAGGCAACGGCCCGATCCACCTGCACCTCGCCGAGCAGGTCGCAGAGGTCGAAGAGGTCGTCGCCGATCGCGGCGCACGCCCAACCGAATGGTTACTGGACAACGTCTCGGTCGATGAACGCTGGTGCCTGATCCACACAACGCAGATGACTTCCGCTGAAACCCAACGCCTTGCCAGGACGGGCGCGGTGGCGGGGCTTTGCCCGATAACCGAGTCCAGTCTCGGCGATGGAATATTCAACGGCACCGAGTATCGGGCCGCCGGAGGCCGCTTTGGCGTCGGAAGCGATTCCAATATCCACATCGCGCTCTTTGAAGAACTGTGCACTCTTGAATATTCCCAAAGGCTACGCGATCGAAGCCGAGCCGCGCTGGCGTCGCAGGATCGCTCGACCGGTCGGATATTGTTTGATGCCGCTGCCGCCAGCGGCGCGCAGGCGGCGGCGCGTGACGCAGGCGTTCTTGCGCCGGGTCAATGGGCCGACATCATCGGGCTGGCAACGGACAATGCCTGGATTTGCGACCGAACCGGGGATACAGCGCTCGACAGTCTGATTTTCGGGGGCCACGGGCGCGATTGCATCACCGATGTCTGGAGCGCTGGCAGGCACGTCGTGAAAGACGGACGGCACATCCAAAGAGTTGAGATCATTCGCAATTTTAAGGGCGTGGTCCGCGAGCTTGGACAAGACATCTGATGGCCAGCCGTCAGGTCACCTGGAAAGACGTCCGCGAGAAAATTCACGTCGAAATTCTCGACGGTGTTTATGCGCCCGGTGACAAACTCCCGCGTGATATGGATATCGCCGCAAATTTGAACTGCGCCCGCACGACCGTTCAAAGAGCAATGCGCGATCTGGCCGAGCGCGGCATCGTTGAACGCCGCCGAAAAGGTGGCACCCGCGTTCGCGCTGATCCGGTCACAAGGGCGACACTGGACATCCCCGATACGCGCAAAGAGGTGGAAGCAAAGGGGGCCACGTATGGCTATCAGCTTGTCCGCAAATCTCTGGCGTTGGCGCCAAGAAGTGTTATCGCCGCGTTCGGATTATCAGAGCCGGAAAAAATGCTGCGCGTCGAGGCGCTGCACATGGCCGACAATCGGCCATACATTTTCGAAGATCGGTGGGTCAGCACGAACACCGTGCCCGAATTGCTCGATATCGATCTGGCAACCCAAAGCGCCAACGAATGGCTTATCCACAACAGGCCCTACAGCCGGTTCGATCTGCGATTTTATGCGGAAACCGCAGATGCCTCTATGGCTGAACTGTTGGACACACGCCTTGGCGATGCCCTTCTGGTAATCGAGCGCACGACCTGGATCGGCAATGCGCCAATAACCACGCTCAAAGCAACGACCTGCCCCGGTTATCAACTTCGCACAGGCGTCTGATACGGCTTCACAGAATGCCGCGCCGCAGCTGATTTGCCGTGAACGCCAGATCGTAAATTCGTGACTTTAATCCGCCAAGTCGCGCCACTTTCGGGTCGGTGACCGGCAACGGCAGCGCCATTGGGTCCATCCCCGTCAAAAGCTCGGCCATGGATTGCCCGAATAATGTTCCGGTGATGATCCCGCGTCCATTGTAGGCAATCGGCGTCCAAAGCCCCTCGGCCAGTTGATGCACCGAAGGCAAATGTCTGCGTGTCATTGCAATCTTGCCGCACCAGGCTTCCTCGAAATTAACATCACCAATCTCAGGGAACACGCGCGCAATCTGTTTCGTGGCCCAGCGCTGCGTCAAACCACGGTCCTTCGACCCGATAACTCGCCCCATCGTACCAAACAGAAGCCGATCCGCGTCGTCGCGCCGATAGTTGAACATGATCAGGCCAGTATCCCACAGGCCCTGCCGACCGGGCAGGATATGCGCGGCCTCGGCGCCCAACGGCGTAGTGGCAAATTGAAGGTAGTGGATCGTCGTGAAGATCCTGGCCAACCCTGGCCACAGATCGTCTGTGTAGGCGTTAGTTCCAAGAACGACGTTTCTGGCCCGGATTGACCCCTGATCGGTCTCCACCCGCCATTCATCGTCTTCGCGGCTTAGTTTCGTCGCGCGGACACCGGTGCTGATGGTCGCGCCAAGACTTTGGGCAACGCGGGCCAGCCCCCGGCAATATCCCATCGGATTGATCGTGCCCGCCCGATGATCCAGCAAACCGCCATAATATGCCCCCGAGCCGATCAGATTCCTAACATCGGCTCGATCCAGCAGATCAACCGGCTCGCCCATCCGCGCCCATTCGGCATGTCTGCTTTTGAGGTCTCTCAGACCCATCAGCGATTGCGCGGCGTGAACCGTCCCGGTCCGGGTCGCCTCGCATCTGATCTGATGTTTTTCGATCAAGTCAAAAACGGTCGCGGGACCTTTGCAAAATCGGTCCAGAAATCGGGGGCCATAGGTCGATCCCAGCCTTTTGCGGACTTTGGCGGGCGGTAGCCACGCAGCGGCGTTCACCAGCCCGACATTTCGCCCCGATCCGCCGTAACCAATGCGTTCGGCTTCAAGCACGTGCGCCGACAGACCCTTTTTGGCGCAATGCAATGCCGTCGAAAGGCCGGTATACCCGCCGCCAACAATCGCCACATCAACGTGCGTTTCGGGCACGAACGGCTCACCGACGTCATCTTCCTGCGCCGTGGTTTCCCAGAGTGAGATTGGATCTGTGCGCCGCATAGGTGTTTGCACGGCTCCCCGTTGCTTGATCGTCCGACAAACTTGCGTGGCGTCGCCTTTGCCGTCTACATGTTGAGAATTGGTACGCAAAATCAGAAATACACAATGCCGAAACTGACAAAATCCTCAGCGCAAATGGTCGCCGATGCCCGTGCGCGTATAGAAGAGATCGAGACCGCGGACTTGATCGCGACGCTGGACGATCCCGAAGTTGTCGTTGTCGATATCAGGGATGTCCGCGAACGGCAGCGGTCCGGTTTCATACCGGCAAGCGTTCACGCACCGCGCGGCATGGTCGAGTTTTGGGTCGATCCCGAAAGCCCCTATTTCAAAGAAGTTTTCGGTCAGGACAAAAAGTTCATATTCCACTGCGCCAGCGGCTGGCGATCCGCGCTTACCGTTGCCACGCTTCAAGACATGGGGTTTGTGGCCGCGCATCTAAGGGAAGGCTTTTCGACCTGGCAAGCACAGGGCGGCCCGGTCGAATTTCCAGACACCAGCGAAAAGCGCTAGGATCGCAGGCGCTAGGCGCGCGCAGGCGTTCGTTCGCGCAATTCCTCATAATGATCCAATTCGGACGAAAACCAGGCTGTGCCGCGCGTGGCACTGCCCAGCGCGCGGGAAAGCTCTTCTTCCGAAGCCATCGGCAGCAACGTTTTGAAGATGTCCCATCCGGTTGCCGTCGGATGCCCTTCAAACCCAAGGACCTGGCCCTTCAAGCCGCTGACCAACTGGACAAGACCGCCGGCGAAAATTGACGGAACGTGGATCTGAACCTTCATCACCGGCTGCAAAACGGCAGTTCCGGTTTCTGACAATGCCTCTCGTACCGCGCTTGCGCCTGCGGTGCGAAACGCAAAGTCCGAGCTGTCGACGGAATGCGCCTTTCCGTCTTTCAACGTCACGCGAATATCGACTACCGGATGACCCTCTGGCCCTTCCGCCAAAGCGTCGCGCGCACCATGCTCGACCGACGGAATATAGTTTCGCGGCACCGCGCCGCCTTTGACCGTATCCTCAAAGGTAAAGCCCGTGCCAAGGGCGGTTGGTTCCATCTCGATCAAAATATCTGCAAACTGGCCCGCACCGCCTGATTGTTTGCGATGGCGGTAATGCTTTTCGATCTTTTTCCGGATGGTTTCCCGCAGTGCTGTGGGAACTTCCGAGCATTCAACCTCGATGCCAAAACTGTCGGCAAGCCGGTCGGTGACCCGGCGAAGATGCTGCGGCCCTTGAACCGAGACCAAGAGATGCCCGGTCGTTTCGTCCTGGCCGACCTGCATTCCGACATCAATTTCGGCAAGTCTGGCAAGTGCTGTCGAAACTTTGTTTTCATCCTTCTCGTGGACAGGGCTGACCAGACGCCGCATCGCCGCAGGATGCGCTTGCGCCCATGGCGGAGTTTCCGCCGTGCCGCCCGATGTGAAAAATGATCCAAGTGCCAAGTGGTCGCTTTTGATGGTAAGCCCGATGTCACCTTCGGAAAGCGATGAGATCTGAGATTTCGAGTCCAGATCGACAAGATTGCTGATCGTTGCTCCACCAAGTTGACTGCCCGAAGCGAGGCCACTGGAAAGGGCGCGGATCAACACCGTCTTGCCGACATGCTTCATATTGTCGGCCAGACAGCTGGCCGCCTTAACGTCGCCGGAGATCCCCAATCGTTCGCGTAGCCCACTCACTTCGGGCACTTCGTGACGCAGCGATTTCATTAAACGCAGAATGCCGTTGCCGTGTACGGCAGAGCCGATCAGCGTCGGCACCAGATCGTGGTGCTGCAATACCCGCGTTGCGACCGAATAAATATCATCGGTCATTGGGATCTGATCTTCGATGATCTGCTCCAGCAACCCGTCGTCAAAATCCGCGAGCGATTCCAGAAGACCGGAACGGGCCTCCTGCTCTCGGGTTTCCATATCTTTCGGAACCTCGACCAGGGATGACCGCTGCCCGTCGTGATACTCCCACGCGCGCTCGGATATCAGGTCAATCGCGCCGACGATCTGGTCGCCGGAACGCATTGGCACCTGCCGCAGCACGATCCCGTGCGAGCAATAGGTCTGAAGCGAGCCAACTATTTCGCTGATGCGGTCGGTTCCCACGTCAATCTTGTTCACGAACAAGAACGCCGGAACGCCGGATTCTTCGAGAATTCGCAGGTAAGGCGCGCTCAATACGGCAGCGTCGGCTTCGGCCGGTGCGCACAGAACCGCCGCGTCGCTTGCCGCAAGCGCAGGTCCAATCAGCGAGATATTGTCTTGCCCGCCGGGGATATCGAAGACCGCCCATCTATCACCCAGAAAATCAAATTTAGTAATGCTCGCGTCGCCCATTAGCTTGAGCGTCTGCGCCTTAGCGCCTTCGAGGCCCGCTAGGGCCTCGACAATTGTGGATTTTCCGGATTGCGACGGTCCGATTATGGTGAAAGCTCTCATGGCCAAGTCCTCCCAAATCATTGGGCGCAAACACAGCGCCCACTGCACGAAGGGGGATTGCGCGGTTTATTTCCACGCAGTTGGCCCGATGTAATCCTACCCCACAACAGCGCGACATAAACCAAGGCGGTTCAGCGCGACTGTTCGGTTATTTTTTTATACCCTCAAATATTTAGAGGCGTTTCGTCAAGAGCGCGAGACCGCTTCACGAGCGATAGTTTTGGTTTCAAGGGTGTTTACGCGGTAATTTGGTTTGTATGCAGTTAAAATTTATCTTGTATACAATATGAAACTCTGCGAAAGGCAGCCCGAAGCGATCACACCGGGCGCGCGCATGAAAGACATGGCAAATGATCGTAAGTCCGAGCTTTATGAGCATCTGAAAACGTCGATCCTGATTTTTCGGCTGCTTCCCGGCGCGAATTTGGACGAGGCGCAACTCAGCAAGACGTTTGGTCTGTCCCGTACGCCGCTGCGCGAAGTTTTTCGTCAATTGGCGGGTGACGGCTATGTCGATATTCGCGCCAATCGGGGCGCGCGGGTGTCCGAGATGTCTTACACGACCCTCCGCGATTTCTTTCTGGCGGCACCGATGATCTACGGCGCGATCCTGCGCCTTGCCGCGTCAAATGCCGCGCCGGGCCAAATCGAGGCGTTAAAGGCGGCCCAGCATTCGTTCAAGAAATCGTTGCGCACCGGATCAAGTGCTGACCGCGCGCTTGCCAACAACCAGTTCCACGAAATCACCGGCGATATGGCTGGCAATGTCTACCTGCTTCCATCCTTCAGACGGTTGCTCATTGACCACGCAAGAATCTCCATGACCTTCTATCGCCCACAGAACGCCCGGATGACCGAGAACGTGTCGCTGGCCAGCGATCAACACGATCATATTATCGCGGCGATCGAGGCCGGCGACGAAAATTCCGCCGCGCAATTGGCCGACGAGCACTGGAAACTGTCGCGCGATCAGATCGAGACGTTTGTGATGCCCGACGCACTCGAGGCGCCTTTGGGCGCGCTTCCACAAAAAACCGGCATGAGGACCGAATGAACCCAATTTTCAAATTCGAGGGGATCTACACGCCGGTCGTGACCCCGTTTGCCCCGGATGGCAGCGTCAATTGGGATGCCCTTGCGGATATCGTCGATTTTCTGATTGGCAGGGGCGTGCATGGCCTGATTTCCGGTGGTTCAACCGGCGAAAACTACGCTCAAACGGTCGATGAACGGCTTCAAATCGCCCGTTTCACCAAGGATCGACTAGCCGGACTCCTGCCCTGCATTGTCGGCACGGGCGCTATGCTGACTTCGGATTCACTGGCCCTTGCCGCTGGCGCGCGTGACATGGGTGCCGACGCAATCCTACTGGCCAGCCCGCCATACGCCGTTCCGACAGACCGCGAAAATGCGCTCAACGCGCTTGCCATCGACAAGGCCGCGGACCTGCCTGTTTTGCTTTACAATTATCCAGGTCGCACCGGCACGATGATGGGCGAAGAATTCCTCGACCGCGTGGGCAGATCGCGCAATTTCTGCGGCATCAAGGAAAGCTCGGGCGATATCAACCGCGTGCATCTGCTGGCGCGCGACTATCCACACATTCAACTCGGTTGCGGCATGGATGACCAGGCGTTAGAATTTTTCGCCTGGGGCGCGCGGTTTTGGGTCTGCGGCGGGTCCAATTTTCTGCCCACGGAACACTTCGCGCTTTACGAGGCCTGTGTGCTTGAAGGAAACTTCGACAAAGGCCGCCGCATCATGTCGGCTTTGCTGCCGTTGATGCGCATGCTGGAACAGGGCGGTAAGTTCGTCCAGACAATCAAGTATGGCGTCACGCTGAACGGTATTGATGCCGAAGCCATGCGACCGCCTCTTAAGGGCTTGAACAAAGACGATAAACGCGCGCTCGAACAGGTCGTGCGCGTGCTTAAGACCACGATTGCTGACATCCAGGCGGAGGACTGAGACATGGCACTGCTGACACGGGACGAATACAATGCGATTGCCGCTCAGATGGATTTTCCGTCCGGCGCATTTATTGACGGTAGTTTCCGATCATCTGCGTCGGAAAAGGTATTCACGACAACCAATCCGGCCACCGGGGAAAAGCTGGCTGATGTCGCGGCCTGCGGTCAGGAAGATGTGGATTTCGCCGTGCTCAGGGCCCGCGAGGCATTTGAAGACGGGCGTTGGTCGCGGCTGCAACCCTCGGAACGAAAAAACGTGCTGATCCGGCTCTGCAAGGTGATAACGCGCAATGCGCGCGAGCTTGCGGTGATGGAAAGCCTCGACAGTGGCAAACCCATTTTCGACTGCGAAACGGTGGACGTGCCCGAAACCATCGACTGCCTGAAATGGCACGCCGAGGCCATCGACAAGATCTATGATCAGGTCAGCCCGCCGTCGGACGACCACATCGCGATGATTGTGCGCGAACCCATTGGCGTCGTCGGTCTGGTCCTGCCGTGGAATTTCCCGCTGATGATGCTGGCGTGGAAGATCGGGCCCGCGCTGGCGGCGGGCTGTTCAGTCATCGTTAAGCCCGCGATGGAGACCAGTCTGACCGCGCTCCGCGTTGCCGAACTGGCGATGGAAGCCGGGCTGCCGCGCGGTGTATTGAACATATTGCCGGGGGGCGGTGCCGAGGCAGGTGAACCCATTGGCCGCCACATGGGCATCGACATGGTGTCGTTCACCGGATCGACCGTCACCGGCAAGAAATTCCTGACCTATTCGGCGGAATCCAACGCCAAGGAAATCGTTCTCGAAATGGGTGGTAAAAACCCGGCCATTGTTATGGACGATGCCGAAAACCTGGACCGGGTCGCACAGCATCTCGTCAACGGTGCGTTCTGGAATATGGGCGAAAACTGTTCTGCCAGTTCGCGGCTGATCGTCCACAAGGCGGTCAAGGCTGACCTGCTCGAACGGATCAGCCACCACATCAGGCATTGGAATATCGGCGACCCGCTTGATCCTGAAACGCGGCTTGGCGCGCTGGTCAGCAAGACGCATTTTGAAAAAGTCTGCGGATATCTGAAACAGGCCGAGACTGTTTTGATGGGCGGAAAGGCCGAGAACGGGTTCGTTGAAGCGACGGTTGTTGAAGTGCCCGGCAACGATCACACGCTGGCCCGCGACGAGATATTTGGCCCCGTGTTGTCAGTGATCGAGGTGTCGGGCTTCGGTGAAGCCATCAGCATCGCCAATGACACCGATTATGGTCTTTGCGCGTCGATCTTCACCGCGAATGCGAAACGGGCGATCCGTGGCGCACGCAGTTTGCGCGCCGGAACAGTGACGGTGAATTGCTATGGCGAGGGTGATATCACGACGCCATTTGGCGGGTTCAAACAATCAGGATTCGGCGGGCGCGACAACAGTTTGCATGCGCATGATCAATATACGCAACTGAAAACCATCTGGATTGATCTTTCCGACTACGCCGACGAGGCGGTGGATTGAGGGAGTTTAAAGCTAGGCGGTTACCGTCACAACTCGGCCCTGCGGCATGGAACAGAATTCTCGGCGAGCAACCGCCGCCCCAACAACTCGATACAGATCAGACCGCCGATTTCGTGATAATCGGCGCGGGTTTCGCCGGTCTTTCTGCAGCGCGCCGCCTGACCGAGCTTGCGCCGGGTGCCAAGATTGCCGTGCTCGAAGCTGGGCGCGTGGCCGAGGGTGCGGCAGGGCGCAACTCGGGCTTCATGATCGACCTGCCGCACGAGTTGACCAGCGAATATTATGCCGGCAGCGGTGACGATCAAAAGATGATCGCCCTGAATAGACAAGCACAGGCGTTCGCCGCGGATGCGGTGGAAGCGTTTGAAATTAAGGGCGACTATTTCGACGCCTGTGGAAAAGTTAACGGTGCGGCCAGCGTAAAAGCGCACGCACACAACGAAAACTACAAGGACCATCTCGATGCCTTGGGCGAGCCCTCGGAAATGCTCGACGCCAAGCAAATGGAGGAGCTGACCGGAAGCCGCCACTACAAATCCGGCCTCTACACCCCCGGCACAATTGTTTTGCAGCCAGCCGGATACGTTCGCGGGATCGCCGCCGGGCTGGCCAGATCTGGCGTGAGCCTGTTCGAGCAAAGCCCCGTAACCGCGATCACCCGCGACGGCGACCTATGGCGGGTGGCAACGCCAAACGCAGCCGTTCGGGCGTCGAAAGTGATCCTCACCGTCAACGGCCATTTGGAAAGCTTTGGCATCGAGCGTGGGCGGCTAATTCAGCTATTTCTTTTCGCCTCGATGACACCCGAATTGGACAGGGACACGCGGGCGCACCTTGGCGGCCAAAGCCGTTGGGGCATCGCACCTTCAAATCCGATGGGCACCACCATGCGCCGGATCGACAGTGCGCAAGGTGGAAACCGCGTCGTGACGCGCACCTGCGCGGTCTTGAAGCCGGATACAAAACCCGATCGCAGCAGCCTCGCCCGCGCCGGACGCACCATGCAGCACAAGTTCGATCAGCGCTTCCCGCAGCTTGCCGGGACGCGGATGGAATACACCTGGACCGGTCATCTTTGCCTGAGCCTGAACGGCGTCGCGGTCATGCGCGAGATTGATCAGGGTCTGTATTCAGGCTGCGTGCAGAACGGCCTCGGCACCGCGCGGGGCACGTTAACGGGTATCGGTGCCGCCGAACTGGCCTGTGGCGTAACATCCGACATCACCCGCCATTTCGCGGGCGAAGCCCGCCCCCGCCGCCTGCCCCCGCAACCGTTTCAGCAATTGGGTGCGAATGCGCTGATCCGCTGGAAGGAATGGCGCGCGAAGGGGGAATAGCGTACCGGGGACAAGCCAACCAAGCTAGGGTCGGGGCCTGTATACCAAGCGAAGGACTTGGATGACGGTTTTGAGTCCGAAGCGAACTCATTTCGTTGTCTTAGTAGGGGCAACTGTCGAACCAGATTTCCCTAGTCGTCTGCTTTGTGAAAAAGTGTGGCAATGGTTGCAAGAGAGTCCGTCGAATTCGACAGGGGTGTACATGGAACGAAAGCTGGCGGCTATTTTGGCCATAGATGTTGTAGGTTTCGCTGGGCTTGTCTCTCGGGACGAGAGCGGAACTCTCGTGAGACTAGAGCGCCTCAGAAACGACGTCATTGGTATGCAGGTCGGCGCCCATAGAGGTCGCGTTTTCAAATCTACCGGTGACGGTTTTCTGGCTGAGTTCTCGAGCACGCTGGAAGCGGTGAACTGTGCTGTTGGCATTCAAAAGGCATCTGCGCTTGAAGCACGCCAGTCAAACATCGATGAACCACTGATGCTTCGCGTTGGCGTGTCGCTGGGCGACGTTGTGGTGCGGGACGGTGCTCTTCTTGGGGACGGAGTTCATGTCGCAGCTCGACTTGAGGCGATGGCAGAACCGGGCGGTATAGCCGTTTCGAGCGAAGTGATGGCTCAGATGCGGGGCAAGATCGACTTTCCACTTGAAGACTGTGGCCACAAGCGGCTGAAGAACACGGACACCCCGATACATGTCTATATGACTCAACAAAAACCAGGAGAGACAGGAGGTTTTCTGGATTTCGACGAAGACGAATTGGCGAAGACACTCATAAAAGGCGGCTGTCTATGTGGGTCCATACGGTATGAAATCAATGCTCCAGCGATTAGCACAGGGTACTGCCATTGGAGCATATGTCGGAAATTCACTGGTTCTACGATGAGCGCATGGACAGCCTTTCCCGTGTCCGCCGTTCGGTTTCTGGATGCAGAACCACGCTATTTCGCTTCCTCGCCTATAGCGGAGCGCGGCTTCTGTCCTAAATGCGGAGCAAGCCTGACTTACAAACTGGTCCGGCCCCGCGAAACCGCGTATTTGGTTGTGCATACCACGAGCCTCGATGAACCAAAAAGCTATGGGCCATCGATCCACTCAGGAATAGAGAGCCAAATGCCCTGGATCGACATTTTGGACGATCTGCCTCGAATGCGATCTGCTGAATCCCGAGTTCTGCAAGAAGCGTGGTCGAGTGTGGGTTTGCCTGACCCGGAAACTTGGGGCCCTTTGGCAAAACCGCCAGAGGTTTTCTAGAACCTGCACAAACTTTGAACTAGTGTCCGCTTCGTCCCGCTGAGCGGACCTTCGGCATCAACGGATCAATAGTTCCCGACCCTAGAAGCTCTGGTTCAACTCATCTGCCGCCGGTATCTCGCGCTCGCGTTTCGCAATATACTCAAGCAGCGCCTCGTCCTTTGCCTCATCCAGCTTCGGTTCTTCGTAATCGCTCAG
>CAXMNX010000049.1:0-3048 GCA_964194845.1 uncultured Boseongicola sp. | reverse complement strand
ACCTGGCCGCATCTTGTGTTGAAGACGCATCCGGGCGGGCGTTCCAGCGGTGACGGGATGTCGCCCGGGATCGGCGAAAGCGGCGACTCAAGATCGTCCAGTTTCGGCAGCGCCGCCAGCAAGCCTTGCGTGTATGGATGCTTTGGATCGCGGATCACTTCACGCACCCGGCCTTCTTCGATCAACCGACCCAGATACATGACGTTCACTTTATCTGCCGTTTGCGCCACCACGCCCAGATCGTGGGTGATGAAGATGATCCCCATGCCGAACTCGGTCACCAGATCTTTCATCAGGTCGATCACCTGGGCCTGAATGGTAACGTCCAGCGCCGTTGTCGGTTCGTCCGCGATCAAAAGTTTCGGCCTTGTCGAAAGCGCCATCGCGATCATCGCGCGCTGACGCATTCCGCCAGAAAGCTCAAACGCATACTGATTGAACCGACTTGCGGGATCCGAGATACCGACCCGATCCAGCATCTCGATCGAGACCTCTTTGCACCGTTTTTTCGGCATGTCGGTATGCAGCAAAAGCTGCTCGACCATCTGCTTGCCGATCGAAATGGCCGGCGCGAAGCTCGCCATCGGTTCCTGAAAGATCATGCTGACCGCACCGCCACGCACCACGTTCAGCTCGCGCGGGGTTTTCAGCGATAACACATCCACAGGGCCATCGTCGGTATTGAGCGTGATCTTACTTTCAGGCGTGTAGACGGCGTTTTGCGGGTTAAGATGCATCAGCGCTTTTGCGAGAACCGATTTGCCCGATCCGCTTTCGCCCACCAGGCCCATCACCTCGCCCTTGTCGATCGAGAAGGAAATGTCATCGACAGCGGTGATCAGCCCTTCGTCTGTCCTGAATTTCAAAGTTAGATTTTCGACGGTGATTAACGCACTCATTTTTTGGCATCCCCGTATGGGTCGGCCGCATCGCGCAACCCGTCGCCCACAAAAACGAAGGCCATCACCAATGCGATGAAGAAAATGACCGGGATGAAATACCACTGATAATTCAGCATGACGTCCGCACTCGTGGCTTTCTGAAGCATCACACCCAGCGAACTGACCGGGTCTTTCAGGCCAAGGCCAATGAAAGAAAGCGCGGTTTCCGAAAGCACCATGTAAGGGAAGGAAATCACCAGATCGACAATGATGTAGCTGGTGAAGGATGGCAGCAGGTGTTTGCGGATCACATGGGCCGGTGATGCCCCGCACAGTTGGGCCGCCAGCACGTATTCCTGGTTTCGCTCGGTCAAAAGATGGGTCCGGACCCGCCGCGCTAGCGTCGGCCAGCCAATAAAGCCAAGTATCAGTGATATATAGAAAAACCGGGCCTCGGCCGACAGCTCGGACGGCAGGAACGCCGCCACCGCCATAAACAACGGGATCGCGGGCACGGTTCGAACCGCATCGGTGATCATCTGCAGAATTCCGTCGATCCAGCCACCGTAATACCCCGACACCCCGCCAATGATCAGCGCCAACACAAAGGCAATAAAGACGCCAATGAACCCCACCTGAAGCGAGGTCCAGACCGCATAAAACGTTCGGCTGAAGATGTCCTGACCGTCTTCGTCAGTCCCGAAAAGATGGATTTTGCCCTCGGTCACGCCAAAAAGATGAAGGCTACCAGGAATAAACCCAAAAAGCTTGTAACGGCTGCCGGACACGAACAACTCCAGGTAGTGGCGCTCATCCTCGAGTACCGTGGTCACCCAGCGAAAGTTCGTCGCCATCGACCGCTCACGTTCGACCCCGTGAATGAACGGCCTAAGCGAACACCCGTTGGTGTCACAGAACTTCGGAAACTGCGGTGCGCCGTTAGTATAATCCTTGTCCCGCCCGGCAATTGTTGGATCGTAGGGCGCCAGAAACGGCGCGAATACTCCGCCCATTATCAGGACGAACAGCACGCCCGCCGCGATCATCGCCGCGCGCTGCTTTTTGAATCGCGCCCAGATCAACTGGCTTTGCGACGCCGTAAAATAGGCTTCCTTCGCCTTTTGGTCGTCGGCGCCTGGTACCGGAATATCGGTGGGTTCGGTTGTTGTGGTCATCGGATGATACTCTTTCGGACCCGGGGATCGAGTATTGCGAGTAAGACGTCGGTTGCGAAATTCAGCGACACAATGGACGCGGTGAGAAGGAATATGATCGCACCTGCAAGCTGCTGATCATTTGATCGCGCCAGTGCTTCGATCAACAGCGCCCCGGCGTCCGTCAAAACGAGGATCAATGCAACGATAGGCAGCTCGTTGAAAATGCGGTTCAGGTCGAACCCAAGCGAATTGATGATCGGTCCAAGCGCATGTTTGGCCGGATAGTACAGCAGCTTGCGCCCATGCACCCCGCGCGCGGCGGCGGCTGTCACATAGAGTTTGCCGATCTCGTCCGACATCAGCGCGCGCACTGTTTGGAGCGCGAAGGCGGTTGCCGACCAGCCTAGGATAAATATCGGTAACCACGCGTGTTTCAACAGATCGACGAATTTCGCCCAAGACCAGGGCGCGTCCCGGAACGCGTCGGAATAGAGCCCTGTTAACGTGTTTCCAAAATAAACCGTCGCAAACAACATAATCATCAGCGCCAGCAGGAAGTTCGGCATTGCCAGGCCCAGATAGCTGACGATCCGCAGCGAATTGTTCAGGTAGGGATTGTTTGAGGCGGCTGCCATAATTCCCACCGGGATCGCGATGGCATAGGCCAGCGTGAGCGAGGCGAGGCAAATCGACAGGCTCAGCCAGAATTTGTCGCCCAAAAGCGCGGCAATATTCACTCGCAGGATACAACTGTCGCCATATTCGCCCTGAAACGCGTTGACGATCCACTTGCCCCAACGCTGAATATACGGCTTATCCAGCCCAAGACGGATCCGTTCCTGCTCTAACTGGGCTTCGATCTGGATGCTGGAGCCTTGAGTGTTCTTGAATGCAAGGTAACGCTCAGCGCAATCGCCTGGCACAAGTTCCATCAGCGAGAATACCACGAGAGATACGATGACTAGCGTGACCATCGCCATGACGGCTCGCGTGGCGACAAAGCGCGCGAA
>CAXMNX010000048.1:0-55228 GCA_964194845.1 uncultured Boseongicola sp. | reverse complement strand
GAGCCGATCCCGCACGGGAACCCGGAAGGCATGATGCAGGCCTATAACGACGCGGTTGAGGCAGTGGTCCGGGAGAACATGGATCAATGGTTCTGGATCCATCGTCGGTGGAAGCTGAAGCCGGATAACAAAGTCCGGACGACGCGTTGATCGCAAGCTGAACAAACGCCAATTCGGTCTTGCTTGTAATCCGCAAGGGCAGCGCATAGGACGGCCAAAATTTTGTGGGATACATCCATGCACCGTCGATACCAACTTGGACGCCATTGGCAGGGAACGCGCCTAAGTGCCGCGATGGTCGCAACTTTCCTGGATTCCGAAGCCCGGACCGGGATCGATATCGGCTCGAACGAGGGCGCGCTTACGGTCGTGTTGGCCAGGCTTGGTATAGATGCAATCGGTGTAGAACGTTCCAGCAATTCCCGCGATGTTGCGGAAATTCTGGCCGCCGGGATGGGGCTGCAAGTGCCGTTCGAAGATCGCATTGTCACTTTGGAAGATCTTGAGAGGATGGAGCCGGTTGACGTATCGCTTTTGCTGTCGGTGCATCACCAACTTGTTGCGCATAACGATCTGGAGTACGCGAATACTTTCCTGAAAACGCTTGCCGCAAAGACAAGAAGCCAGCTTTTTTTCCAGCCCGCGTGCATTCTGCGAAAGTACAAGAAGGCCATGCCATTTGACGACAACGACGTGCAGTCAATCGTGGCATATTTCATGGATCTTCTGGGTGACGAATTCCCGCACCGTGCCTTAGTAGGATACTCGATTAACGACGTCCCGAAGCGCGAGCCATTGCGGCCAATGATTTTATTCAGCCACAAACCGATTGAACCGCAAAGCGGTCGGGATGTAGTGGGCGTGTTGAACGAAATTAAAAAAGCCAGACGAGCGACACATCCGTTGATGCGGCTTTTCAGCGGCAAGAAGAGCTGACGATATTTGTCAGGGCTTCGTTAGTCTTTGGTTTTCGGAATTCCATTTGATCCCAAGAAACTCTGCCATGCGAAGCCAGCGCCGCTCGCGCGCCCTTTTGCGGAGCATTGGCGACAGCCGCTTGACCTGGATCGGGTTGGGGTCGCCAAAGCCATCCACAAGCAGGAAGCGCGGCGTTTCGTGGAATTCGTCGTAAAGCACGTTCTCGGGATTTGTGTCGTTGGCCACGATGTCGAGCGTTTCAATCCGGGCAATAAATTGGTTCAGTGCATCAATTATCGTGTCGTCGATAGCATTTGCGCGCTTAAGCGCGCCCAGCGACATCGCGGCCTCGCCGCTTGGGCCGCGCGCGCGCTCGGCAACCATGCCAAGTCCCTTTGTGGTGCGTTGCAGCCAGTAAAGTTCAGATATCGGTAGCTGGCCGGGCGATGAAACTTGGCGCAGTTTGGCTTCGAGAAATGCCTCGTATTCGCGAAACATGAACCGATAGAGCTGGCGGGCGCTTCGTGTTTTCAGATAATTTCGGATCGGCCGATCTGGCTGGTATTCGACGCCTGCCCGCAGGACTTTGACCACGGTGTCGGGTCGGTGCGGAAAAACGTAGACGGCTCGGTAAGTGCCGACGGCGATGGGCTCGGCGTTTTCGAGGTCAAGAACGTCGTGCGCCTCGATTGGGTGCGCGATTGAACCATTTTGGGTATGTTCGGGGTTTTTCAAATTTGATCCGGGTGTTTGGTGCAGAGCCCGCGGCGATTGGTTCAGGTCAATAGCATCAATGACACGAGATCAATCCAGTATTTGGAGCCTGCGCAAATGAAACGGGGCGCCGAATTTGGCGCCCCGCTGCATTTATTTGAACTGGCGGCTTAGGAACGGCCCTTCCAGGGCACCAGATAGTTTTCGGCTTGGCGCATCAGGATGTCGATGGTGTAGCCGATAACGCCGATCAGAATGATGCCCATGAGGACGATGTCGGTCAGCTGAAACTTTGACGCGACCATGATCATCATGCCCGCGCCTTGTTCCGCGGCAACCAATTCGGCGGCGACCACCGTGCCCCAGCAGACACCCATCGCGACCCGCGCCCCGGTGAAAATCTCCGGCAAGCTGTTGGGTGCGATGACATAGCGCATGATCTGCCACTTGGACGCGCCCAGCGAATAGGCGGCGTGGACCTTGGTAATGTTGACTCCGGACACACCGGCGCGCGCCGCGATCGTCATGATCCAAAGTGCGGCGAGGAACAGCAGGATTACCTTGCCGGTTTCGCCGATGCCAGCCCAGATGATCACAAGTGGGATCAGTGCCAGTGGCGGGACAGGGCGCATAAACTCGACGATTGGGTCGAACCAGCCGCGGAACCAACCGCTGAGACCCATGGCATAACCCAGTGGGATGCCCACCAGCGATCCATAGAAGAAGCCCAAAAGAACGCGTTTCAATGAAATGTAGAGATGTTCCAACAGCGAGGAATTTTGGTAACCCTCCCTGCTGACATCGAGGAGGCGGCTCCAGACGGCTTCAGGCGAAGGCAGCCAGATCGGTTCCATCTGCCAGCCCTGGCTGGGTGTGATCAGCAGCGCACCTTTGTCGGTGAGTGTCGCGGTGCCGTTGTCGATATTGAAGGTCGGACGCTTGTCTACGAGATTGCCCTTGGCGTCGCGGTTTTTGTGGTCGAAGCTGGTGGACTGGCCATTAACCTCGACCACGCGCGCGCCATCCTTGCGGCTGGTTTCGTCGTTATTGTCCCACAAAAGCTGGCCGGAGCGATACTTTATGATGTTGATTGCATCGTTCATGGCCGAGCCGTCACCGGCTTCGATTTCCAGGTCTTCTTCCGACCCCTTTTTATCCTCGACCTGCCAGAACACCGTGGCGTTGTCGCGGTTGCCGTCGGCGGTCTCGACCACATAGTCAAACTGACCCGCACCAACAAACGGTCCCGGCGCGTGGATCGGTGTGAGCTTTGAGCCGGTAAATGCGCCCCAAATGAGGAATATGGCGACGACCGAAATAATGCTTGCGGTGCGGTTGGCGGTGACCGCGCTTTCGTCGCCGAATGTCACGGTCTTCAAGGACGTGTAATCGTGCCGCGCCTCGAGCCGTGAATTGACGAATTGCACCGCGAAGTAGGCACCGACGAATATCACGAGATAGATCAGCAGAATTGTCATGCCGCGTCCTCCGTCCGGCCCATGATCTCTTCTTCCATGTCCCAGATCATGTTCAGGATTTCCTCGCGGGTCTCATTGTATAGCGTGTGTTTCTTGACCTCGCGCAGGTCGGCGCCGACGCCCATTTCGGCAAACGGAAGGTTATATTCCTTGTGGATGCGGCCAGGACGCGGGGCCATCACCAGCAGGCGCTCACCTAGCAAAAGCGCCTCTTCGACCGAGTGGGTGATCAGGATGATGGTCTTGCCGGTTTCCTTCCAGAGGTCGAGGACTAGCGACTGCATTTTTTCGCGGGTCAGCGCATCGAGCGCGCCAAGCGGTTCGTCCATCAGGATCACGTCCGGGTCGTTCGCCAGGCAGCGGGCAAGTGCGACGCGCTGCTGCATACCGCCCGAAAGCTCGTAAATGGCCTTGTCTTTGAAATCCTGAAGGCCCACGACCTCGAGCAGGTGGTCGACCTTGGGGTTATATTCGGCTTTCGGCACCTTGTTCATCATCGGACCGAAGGCGACGTTTTCGCGCACGTTCATCCATTCGAAAAGCGCGCCTTTCTGAAACACCATGCCGCGTTCTTGTGCGGGGCCCGTGACGACGTGGTCATTCAGTGTTACCGTGCCGCCGGTCGCAGCCAGAAAGCCCGCGACGATGTTCAGCAATGTGGTCTTGCCGCAGCCCGAGGGACCCAGCACGCTCATCAATTCGCCACTTTTGATATCGAGTGAGACATCTTGCAGCGCCTGCACGTGATCGCCGTTTGGCAGATCGAAACGCATGGAAATATCGTCTAGGATTAGTCCTGACATTTGCCCCTCCGGCTTACGGGATTATTGAATACGGCCCGGCGCGCGCGATGCACACCGGGCCGAAAGTTAGTTGGATTACAGGCCCGAGGCTGTTGTCAGCGGACCGGTATTCACCGCCGCATCATAGCTGTCGAGTGCGCCGTCAATGGAGCCAGCTTCGACAAAGATGTCGGCCACGCCCTTCATGAACGTCTGCGCGCCGCCACCAAGCCACTTGCCGCCCAGCTGATCGTCAACACCGGGGAAGACGAAGGTCGACATTGTCGCGGCGGTGGATTCTTCGTCCATGCCCGCGTCTTTGGCGATCGCCGGGATCATTGCAGTCGCAGCGTCGCCACCAGCATTCCAGACGGCGTTCGCGTCAGCGGTGACTTTGAGAAACTTGGCAAGAAGTTCGCCTTCCTCGGCCACGAAGTTTGCTGGTGCGGTGGTCACATCGAAGACCAGAATGCCCAGCTCTTCTTTTTCGGCACCGGTCAGCAGGATATTTCCGCTTTCCTTCATGCGGCGCAATGCACCGCCCCAGCCGCAGGCCATGTCAACTGCACCCTGCGCCAGTGCGGCAGCGCCTTCGGCAGGGGCCATGTCAACAACATTCAACGATGCCAAATCGACGCCGAAGTGGCCCATTTGGCTTAGAAAGCCGTAGTGTGCGGCAGTGCCGAGCGGAACGGCGACTTTCTTGCCAGCCAGTTCGCCAGCGCTGTCCTTGTCGATCTCCAGGCTGGAATTAACGACGCAGTTGTCGTTGTCGGAATAGCTGACGGCGACGTCAACGATCTGGATGTCCTGACCAGCAGATGCGGCCACAACAAACGGCGGCACACCCTGGCTGACGCTGATCTGAACGTCGCCCGAGGCCATTGCCGCCGACATGGCGGTGCCGGTGTCGAAGCTGACCCAGTTGACCTTGACGCCCATCTCTTCGTCATAAGTGCCGTTGACCTTGGCGAACTGGAACGGCATCGGCCATTCCAGGAAGTAGGCCACGGTAATCTCCTGAGCCGTTGCCGCCTGCGCACCGGCCAGCATTGCCGCTACCGCAAGTGCGGACGTCACCGACGATTTCAATTGAGTGAATTTCATTCCAAGTCTCCCTGTTTTGGTCATTCAGGCGTTGCACGTTTTGTCTCGCGCTGCCTGCATTGTTATTGCGAGCCCGTCGTTTCGCATTTTGCGTGATAGAGCTAGCCTTTTTTGGTAAATGCCTAGTATTTTGGAAAAGAGTTATCAAAAAGTCGAAAGTATGCGAATTTGCTAGAGATTGCGGTCGGGTAAGAAGAGGACAATTATTTATGCAGCGCACAACGCTTAGTCTTCGGGGTCTGGAAATATTCCAGCTTTTGGCGAAATCCGGGTCGGTTCAGAAGGTCGCATCCGATACCGGGCTGTCGATCAGCACGGTTTCCCATCATCTGCGGAACCTGGAAGACACTCTGAGCGTCAGTCTGATGGATCATTCGCGCCGCCCGATGGTTCTGACGCCTTCGGGCAGCATTTTTTTGCGGCATGTCGAAGACGGGCTGAGGATGATCCGCCGTGGCGAGATTGAACTGACATCGGGCAATCTGGTGGAAGCGCGCGAGCTGCGGTTCGGCATCGTCGACGATTTTGACAGTGAAGTTGCGCCCGAGCTTGCCGAGTTTCTGGCGCGCGCCATGCCGCGCTGCACGTTCAAGCACCATTCGCGGCCCAGTCACGAGATACTCAGCCTGCTTCTGGATCAGAAACTCGACGTAGGCGTGGCCACACGACCGACAGGCGACGCGCCGGGTCTGATCGAATACCCGCTTCTGAACGACCCGTTT
Source organism: uncultured Boseongicola sp. (assembly GCA_964194845.1). GTDB lineage: Bacteria > Pseudomonadota > Alphaproteobacteria > Rhodobacterales > Rhodobacteraceae > CAXMNX01. Next base: position 49,507 of record CAXMNX010000048.1, on the reverse strand, counting down.
ATACTGGCAGTGCCCCAGAACAGCGAAGCTTCACCGGAAGATTTTCTGGCCGGAAACACCAAGTTGCCGTTGCTGCGCTATACGCGAAACCAGATCATCGGTCAGCGGATCGAGGCACAGCTAAGGCGCTTGCGAGTTTCGCTGCCCAACCGGTTCGAAATGGAAAGCAACCATTCTATCCTGGGTATGGTGGCCGAGGGCAGCGGCTGGGCGATTACGACGCCATCAAGCTATGTCCGGGCCAAGCGGTTTCACGGCAGGTTCACGTTGCACCCATTTCCGGGACGAGGATTTTCGCGAACGCTGTCGCTGTTTACGACCGAAGTATATCCGCAGCCGGTGGCCGAGATGATTTTTGAGACCCTGCGCCGGTTGGTTGCGCGCCATGTCGTCGACCCGTTGACCGCGCAGCATCCCTGGCTGTTGCCCGGGTTTCAGCTTCTATCTGAAAAAGGCATTGAGACGTGACAACTCGCGGGTCGAAGACCGGGCAAATGTCTGAGAGAGAATTGTCTTCCGACGCCGATCTGGTGTTCAACGGCAGTTTCACACAGCAAGAACCAATTCCTGAAGCCGCAATTGCAGCGGCGGTTTCGGTGATGCGGTCGGGCCGCCTGCATCGCTATAATCTGGCGCCGGACGAAACAGGTGAAGTCGCGGCGTTGGAGCGCGACTTTGCGACCTGGCAGGGCAGCGCGTTTTGCCTTGCGGTCGCATCGGGCGGGCAGGCGATGCAGATCGCGCTTCGGGCCGCCGGTGTGGGGCCGGATGATCCGGTTTTGACGAATGCCTTCACGCTGGCGCCGGTGCCGGGGGCCATACACGTCGTGGGCGCGAGGCCGGTGTTGGTGGAGATTGACGAAAATCTGCGGCTTGATCTGGCGGATCTTGACGAGAAAGCTGGCGTGTCGGGTGCGCAAATTCTGCTTTTGAGCCATATGCGCGGGCATCTTTGCGATATGGACGCGTTGATGGAGATTGCCGATCGTCGCGGCCTGTCCGTGATCGAGGATTGCGCGCATACGATGGGGTCGAAGTGGAACGGCGTTCGGTCGGGGAACTTCGGCCACGCGGCCTGTTTTTCGACGCAAACCTATAAACACATCAATTCCGGCGAGGGCGGATTTCTGACCTCGAACGATCCTGAATTCATGGCGCGGGCCACGATACTTTCGGGCAGCTACATGCATTTTGAGAAGAACGGGGCGGGACCGGGCGTGGGTCATTTCGATAACGCGAAATATGAAATGCCCAACGGATCGGCGCGGATGGATGCCCTGCGCGCCGCGATCCTTCGGCCCCAGCTTGCGGCCCTTGAAGACAATGTCACGCGATGGAACCGTCGCTATGACGCGGTGGCGAATAATTTGGCGGGTTCAAACAGGGTCGTTCTGCCTGCGCGGCCAGGGGCCGAAACCATGGTCGGGTCGTCGATCCAGTTTCGCGTGCCCGGGCTTGACGCGAAAGGATGCGAAGCCCTGATCGGTCGCGCCGGTTCGCGAGGTGTCGAGCTGAAGTGGTTTGGGCGAAGCAAACCGCAGGGATTTACCTCGGCGCACCAAAGCTGGGCTTATGTCACGCCGCAGGAACTTCCCCGGACCGACGCAGTGCTTTCGACATTGTTTGATATGCGACTGCCGCTGACGTTTTCGATGGAGGATTGCGGCCTTATTGGCCGGATAATCCGCGACGTCGCCGAAACCGCTGGGTGACCCGGTTATTCGAAAAACGGCGCGAACAGTGCGCCGGGGCCATAAAGCCAGAAAAGCCAGGTGCCAGCCGCCCATCCGATTGCCAGCGACGTGGCCGGTGGGGTTAGCGCCTCGCCACCTCGCCTTATCAACCGTGACAGGCCTGCGTGAATAAATGCGACGATAATGCCAATTCCCAATGCATATCCCATGCTGCCTGCGCCAAGAAGCGCGCCCGCCGCTGGCAACAAAGTGACCGCTTGCAGATATTTCGCCTGCGGGTCGCTGGCGCCGGTCCAGGCGACGGCGGCGATCAGAAGGCCAAGCGCGAAACCCAGAAGGTGCGCCTCGATCTCGCCACTTAGGCCGAACCAGGCAATGAAAAGACCGAAAACGGCGAGGATCATGCCGAGGATGGTCGATTGGCGCGGTGCCGGGACGGCCAGCACCACGGTCGCCTGCAAGAGCCAGGCAATGATCAATGTCGGCAACAGCAACGGCGGGGAAACGACGAGAACCGCCCAGATCGCCAGCGCGAGCGCCGTTACCTCGGCATTTAACAAGGTCCAGCGGAGCGGCGTGTTACAACACCGACTTTTGCCGCGGTTCCATAGCCAGGACAGGATCGGCACTAGATCGCGAGCTGCGAGCTGATTACCGCAGCTGTCGCAGTAGGATCGCCCGGTCACCGGTTGGCCGACAGCGGCGCGATCGGCCCAGCACTTCAGGAACGAACCCGTCATCGGCGATACCAGCACGAGTACAAAGGTGGCGGAAAGGATCAGGGCGTCAATTGGGGTCACTTGGTCACGTCTTTACTTGTTTTGCCGCCAGCCGCGCTCACCTTCGCGGATTGTGAACCTGCGTCAAGTCAGCCCACAAAGACGCGCGCGCCTGCGATTGAAGCGTTGCGGATTTGCAAATCTAGTTGCGCTAGGATCGTGCTGCGTCTGCCGCCGCGCGGATTGCGCGAATGTTGGCGCCATAGGGTCCGGCGTTATCGACTGAACCGCCCTTAAACACCGCTGAACCGGCGACAAGAACGTCCGCGCCCGCTGATATCAGACCAGGGGCGGTTATCGCATCAACGCCGCCGTCAATCTCGATATGCACCTCGCGGTCGCCGATCATCTCGCGGAGTTCCGCGATTTTCGCCGACAGGGGGATGAATTTCTGGCCGCCGAAACCTGGGTTGACGGTCATGACGCAGACGAGATCGACAAGATCGAGAACCTGTTCGACGGCACTTGCCGGAGTGCCCGGGTTCAATGCAACACCGGGGCGGACGCCGGCCGCGCGGATCGCCTGAACCGTGCGGTGGATGTGCGGCCCGGCTTCGACGTGCGCCGTCAGGATGTCTGCGCCTGCATCGGCAAAATCCTGAATGTAAGGGTCGACCGGGCTGATCATCAGGTGGACATCCATCACGCCCTTGATGTGCTTGCGAATTGCGCCGCACATCGCCGGGCCAAAGGAAATGTTCGGGACGAAATGCCCGTCCATGATATCGACGTGGATCCAATCCGCGCCCTCAGCCTCGGCGGCTTGGCATTCGGCGCCGAAATTGGCGAAATCGGCGGCCAGAATGGATGGCGCGATCTTGATCGAGCGGTCGAAGCGCATAGGACGGATCCCTCGGTTTGGTGCCTTGGGGCTTAGCGCGGTCGGGCGCACATGGTCCAGACAGGAAATGCAGTTCTTTCGCTGCGCGCGACATTGCGGCTATGCTGGTCGCCGGGAGATGGCGCATGGATTATCCGCTGGAAAGCAGAGAAAAGTTTCCCGATGCACTTCGGGTGCTGCTGGAAGATTATCCGCGCGAAGCCTGGGAAGCCCATGACAATTTCAGCGCGCTGATCCGGTTCTGGCTGGAGCGGCACCTGATGTTCCGCCGCCTGCTTGATGCGCTTGAAAGCGAGACGTTGCGTGCGTTGGACGGCAACATGGAGGCGCGGCTTTATGTGGCGCGGCTGTCGCGATACGGCAGCCTGTTTATCGGCGAACTGCACGGCCATCACATGGTCGAGGACACGCATTATTTTCCGCAGCTGAAGCCGCTTGAAGCTGGTCTGGAACGCGGATTCGACATTTTGGATCGCGATCATCACGCAATAGACGGGCATCTGGAGGGGTTCACAGACGATGCGAACGCCATCATGCGCGCGGTTGGCGAAAGTGGCGATTGGAAAGCCGCGACGGGTAAGTTTCGGACCGGTTTACAGCATTTGACCCGGTTTCTGGACCGGCATCTGGTCGATGAAGAAGAACTGGTGGTGCCGGTTTTGCTGAGGCACACGCCGCGCGGGATGAGTTAGTTCAAAGCAAAAAATGCGCGCCACTTGCGATGAAAATGCGCCGTGCCGTCGGGTCGCTGGGTTTTTAATTAATTTTTCGTCAATGTTTTGCCATTTTCCTTTTTCAATCTTCGGCGAGGCGATCTGCTCGCCTGATTCCTTTTTGACAGGAGGTCCCGATGGGCACGCTGCACCTGGCCCCGGCTCTATTTCTTGGATTTGTCGCTGTCTGGCTTTTGTGGCCGGTGGTCGTTGAGCCCTCGTTCAGGCGGCTGCGTTCGCTACGCCGCCCACGAGCAGAATCCGCCGACAGAATTGCAGAGGTTCTGTTTGGTATATGGTCCAGGCATGGCGCCACGCCGGGTTTGGTCGAACCGCATCGACGCGGTTGAAATCTTAAGCGGCCTTGGATGCCGTTTTTCTGCAATGTGCAGCAAATCCTTCGGACAGAACCCCGACCCAGCCCTGATTATAGCCGTCGCGCGTTGACTGGGCGTCGTCCCCCAATGCTTCAAAGCCAGAGTGCGTCAGATTGAGGCTGGTGCCGCCCTCAGCAGGTTCAAAGACGATATCCACTTCGGTCGCCTCGGCCTCCGGGCGCCCAACGTACCAGGATACCGTTAAACGCTTGCCGGGCTCCCATGCAGTGATCGTCGCCCAGGGCCGGGTTTCGCCGTCGGCGCAGGCTTCCAGAATGTGACCGCCAACACGGGGTTCGATCGTCAGGCCGCTAGAGGCTTGCTTCAAACGATGGGCGCTAAGCGAATGTATCTCGAGCGGCCACCAATCCGCGATGCGATCAGTAAAGAGTGTGAATGCCTGATCGGGGTCGAGCGGCACTCGCACTGATTTTTGGACGGGTTTGATCATTGGCTTTCTCCATTGGAAATTAGGTTTGCCTGGGCGGCAAATGCGGCCAGAGCATCGTCCCAAAGCCGGTCGCACCAATCGCGGAGCGCGGCGATGGCGACAGGTTCCAGGCGATAAATGCGGCGGGTTCCCTGAGGCTCGGCCGTGACCAGCCCTGCGTCGGAAAGCACCTTGAGGTGCTGCGAAACCGCAGGTCTGGAAACCGGCAGGTTACTTGCGATCTGGCTAACCGGGGCGGGGCCTTTGGCAAGGCTTTCGGCTATGGCCCTGCGGGTCGGATCCGCCAAGGCCGCCATAAGACGCGATGTTTCGTGTTGGTAAGACATGACTTACCGTAAGTGATCGCTTACCTACATGTCAATTAACGCGACGAATTAACCGCCGGTCCCTTGCAGCGCTCCAACCTCACTACTAAGACTCTGGAAACATCCACGCTGTAGAACTCAAGCGACACGAAGGCAGGCCACATGCACGATCCCGTTGAAACTTACATGAATCTCGTCCCCATGGTGGTCGAACAGACCAGCCGTGGTGAGCGGGCTTACGATATATTCTCCCGACTTCTGAAAGAGCGGATCATTTTCGTGAATGGTCCGGTCCACGATGGAACAAGCCAATTGGTTGTCGCACAGCTTCTTCATCTTGAGGCTGAAAACCCGTCCAAAGAAATTTCTATGTATATCAACAGCCCAGGCGGCGTGGTGACGGCGGGGCTGTCGATCTATGACACGATGCAATACATCCGTCCGAAAATTGCGACGCTGGTGATAGGGCAGGCCGCGTCGATGGGCTCGCTATTGCTGACGGCGGGCGAGAAGGGGATGCGGATGTCGCTGCCCAACAGTTCGATCATGGTTCACCAGCCTTCGGGCGGCTTTCAGGGCCAGGCGACGGACATAATTATCCATGCACGTCACACCGAAAGGCTGAAGCGGCGGTTGAACGAAATTTACGTCAGCCACACGGGTCAGACGCTTACAAAAGTTGAGGATGCGCTGGAGCGTGATAATTTCATGACCCCGGAAGAGGCCAAGGATTGGGGGTTAATCGACGAGATTGTCGCATCCCGCGGCGCAGCTGATGAAGATGAAAGCTGATGTTGTGCCCTGGGGTCACAGACCCGCGAACACAGTGAGAGCACGCGACTTTTGCGTTGTGCCGCCAAATACTCTGCCCTAGGTTTGCGGCCAAGGGGCGTATGTTAATGGTCACGCTGTCGGCATCGATCACGGGCAGGCAGAAAGACGGCAGACCGCCGAGAAGGTAGTGCGATGGCGAATAATTCGAGCGACAGTAAAAATACGCTCTATTGCTCTTTCTGCGGCAAGAGCCAGCATGAGGTTCGCAAACTTATTGCCGGGCCGACCGTGTTCATCTGCGATGAATGCGTCGAGCTCTGCATGGACATCATTCGCGAAGAAACCAAAACGTCGGGCCTGAAAGCCTCGGATGGCGTGCCGGCTCCGAAAGAGATTTGCGATGTTCTGGATGACTATGTGATTGGTCAAAGTCACGCCAAGCGCGTGCTGTCGGTTGCCGTTCACAACCATTACAAACGCCTAAACCATGCCGGGAAGTCCGACATCGAGCTGGCGAAATCCAATATCCTGCTGATCGGACCAACCGGTTGCGGAAAAACGTTACTGGCGCAAACCTTAGCGCGCATACTTGATGTGCCGTTCACGATGGCCGACGCGACAACGCTGACCGAAGCGGGCTATGTCGGCGAGGATGTCGAGAACATCATCCTGAAGCTTCTTCAGGCCAGCGAATACAACGTCGAGCGCGCACAGCGCGGCATCGTCTATATCGACGAGGTCGATAAGATCACTCGCAAGTCCGACAATCCGTCGATCACCCGCGATGTGTCGGGCGAAGGCGTGCAACAGGCGTTGCTGAAGATCATGGAAGGCACCGTTGCCAGCGTGCCGCCACAGGGTGGTCGTAAGCATCCGCAGCAGGAATTCCTGCAAGTCGACACAACGAATATTCTGTTTATCTGCGGCGGTGCTTTTTCCGGGCTCGACAAGATTATTGCGCAGCGCGGCAAGGGATCGGCGATGGGTTTTGGCGCCGATGTGCGCGACCCTGACGAAAAATCAGTGGGTGAGTACTTTAAGGATCTGGAACCCGAGGATCTGCTGAAATTTGGCCTGATCCCGGAATTTGTCGGGCGATTGCCAGTAATCGCGACGCTGGAAGACCTGGACGAAGAGGCGCTGGTCACCATCCTGACGCAGCCGAAAAACGCATTGGTCAAGCAGTATCAGCGGCTTTTTGAACTTGAAGACACCCAACTTACCTTCACCGAGGACGCTTTGAAAGCGATTGCCAAACGTGCGATCGGACGAAAAACCGGCGCACGCGGCCTGCGTTCGATCATGGAGGATATCCTGCTGGAAACCATGTTCGAGCTTCCGGGACTGGATAGTGTTGAAGAGGTTGTGGTCAACGAAGAAGCGGTGTCGGCAGAATCCGCACCACTTATGATCCACTCTGATCAGCAGGAGCAGCCGGCAAGCGCCGGGTAGGTCGTTTATTGATTTGACCATCAAATGGTCGCCGTTGCCTGCTTTCGCAGTTGCTGGACATCACTGACCAAGTCACTAGGTGTCGTGACATGCGGCAACATTATACTACCGACAGCCCTTTCGAACGCGACATCGGCTATTCCCGCGCCGTTGTCTGCGATGGCTGGATCTTCGTGGCGGGAACAACCGGGTATGATTACACCACGATGACGATGCCGGACGGCATCGAAGATCAATGCCGCAACGCGCTTCAAACCATTGAAAATGCGTTGAAAGAGGCGGGTGGAAGTCTCGATGACGTGGTGCGGGTTCGCTACATTGTGCCGGACCCGGCCGAATGGCCGCGCTGCTGGCCAGTCACAACTGAGGCCTTCGAGGTTGCCCGACCTGCCGCGACGATGATCGCCGCCTTGCTTCAAAACCCGGAAATGAAGAATGAGATCGAGGTGACGGCAAAACTGCCTTAGATCTGCACTGGCGAATGGTTGTACGCCGGGTCTCTGGACCTTGGCGCGCCCTTACGGCATACCGGCTGCAATGATCTGGAAAGGCTCCGCATGGGCATCCTCAACACACTTATTCGCGCCGCGACCTGGTGGAACGGTCAGACACTGAACACGCAGTTCTACACCTGGCGCAAGGGCCAACGAGTGGGCGAGGATGATCAGGGCAACATCTTTTATCAAACGCGCGATGGCAAAAAGCGCTGGGTGATTTTCAATGGTGAAGCCGAGGCCAGCCGCGTCGGTGCCGATTGGCATGGCTGGCTGCATCACACCTGGGACGAGCCGCCGACCGAGGCGCCCTTTGCGCACAAAAACTGGGAAAAGCCGCATCAGGAGAACCTGACCGGAACGGCTGCCGCCTATGCACCGCCGGGTTCGATCCGGCGCCCGAACCCGGCCGAGCGTCGGGATTATGAGGCCTGGCAGCCGGAGTAACGCAATGTCCGAAAATGTGGCTGAGGTTCTGACCGGGGGCGCTGTTTTGGCGGTGGCGGCGGGATTTCTATATTACGCTTCTGATATCGGTGGACTTGGTGGTCCAGGCGGTGACGCCGCGACCTATACCGCGTCTTTCCGATCCGCTGAAGGGGTGGGCGTCGGCACCGATGTCCGGCTTGCCGGGGTCAAGATTGGCAGCGTTCTTGAGCTGGAACTGGACCCGGCGACATATCGCGCGAATGCCGCTTTTTCAATTGCCGAGACGGTGGAGCTTCCCGAAGACACCGCTGTAATAATTTCTTCCGAAGGATTGCTGGGCGGCAGTTTTGTTGAGATTCTGCCCGGCGGATCGAACTTTAATCTGGAGCCCGGAAGCGAGATAGAAGACACGCAAAGTTCGGTGTCGATTGTTCAGCTGTTGCTGAAGTTTGTCGCAGGCGGCGACGAATGATCCTGCGCGGCGCGGCTTTGGTCGCTTTTGCGGCATATCCGGCTTGGGCGCAGGATACCGTTATCACGTCGCCGATTGACGGGTCGCAAACGCTGTTCACGCAACCCGATGTCGCGGCAAGCTCGGTTCGCGCGGTCGAAGGCCGAGGTGCGGAACTTCGCGGGCTCGACAAGGTTTCAGGCCAGGTGGTGGATATGGCGCTGGCGGTCGGTGATACGGCCACATTGGGCAAGATCGCCGTGCGCCTCGGCGCGTGCCGCTATCCCGAGGACAATCAGGCAGGCGAAGCGTTTGCCTGGGTCGAAGTCACGGATGAGCGCCGCGACGCACCGCTTTTCGAAGGCTGGATGAGCGCATCCAGCCCGGCGCTGAATGCGCTGGATCACGCGCGCTATGACGTTTGGGTCATTCGCTGCACCAGTGCCTGACGGTCGCTTTCCAAGGGCACAGCATTGATTCGCGCCGGGATTTCAAGCGCTTGGCTCAATCGCACCCGGTAGGCATCGCGCGAGATTTCCTCGGCACCCAGGCGGGTCAGGTGTGGTGTTACGAACTGCGTATCAAAAAGCGAAAAACCGGCGCGGGACAGGTGATCGACTAGCCAGACCAGAGCGATCTTCGAGCCGTCGCGTTCCCGCGAAAACATGCTTTCGCCGAAAAATGCACCGCCTAGCGCGATGCCGTAGACGCCGCCGATAAGCCGGTCGTCGGACCAGACTTCCATCGTATGCGCGAAGCCCCGTTCAAAGAGCGCCTGCACAAGCGCGCCGATCGTGCCGTTGATCCAGGTCTCGGGGCGATCCGCGCAGCCAGCCAGAACTGCCATGAGATCAGAGTTCATGCGCACCTCGTAGTTGTCCCGTCGCAGCCTGCGGGCCAGCGAACGCGAGACGTGGAGGCGATCAAGCGGCAGGACGCCACGGGTGCGCGGATCGACCCAGTAAATATCCGGATCGTCACGCGCCTCGGCCATCGGAAATATTCCCGAGGCATAGGCGGTGAGCATCAGTTCCGGCGTTAGTCTTTTGTCGGCCATCAATCCTGAACCCGAACAGCAAATGCGCGCCGCAATTCTAGTGCGGGATGGCGCGCGGCGCTAATTTCTGGTCATTCAAACGCTTGTTCGAGCCATTTTTCCAGCCAGTGGATGTTGTAATCCCCTGTCTGGATTGCCTTTTCCTGCAAGAGTGCGTCGAAAAGAGGGATCGTTGTGTCGATGCCATCGACGATCAATTCCGATAACGCCCGGCTAAGCCGCGCCAGCGCTTCGGGCCGGTCGCGGCCATGGACGATCAGTTTGCCGATAAGCGAGTCGTAGTAGGGCGGGATCGCATAGCCGTCGTAGAGCGCGGAATCCATGCGGACGCCAAGCCCCCCCGGGGCGTGATACTGCGTGATACGACCCGGCGAAGGCGAAAAGTTTGGAAGCCTTTCGGCGTTGATGCGAATTTCGATCGAATGGCCGTTGACGATGAGGTCTTCCTGATTGAATTCCATGCGCTCGCCCGCAGCCACACGGATTTGTTCGCGCACAAGGTCGACCCCGAAAATCGCCTCGGTCACCGGGTGCTCGACCTGCAAACGGGTGTTCATTTCGATAAAATAGAACTCGCCATCTTCGAAAAGAAACTCGATTGTGCCTGCGCCGATGTAATTGATGTCGGCCACGGCGTCGGCACATAATTTGCCGATACGCGCGCGGGTCCCGGCGTCGATGACCGGCCCCGGCGCTTCCTCGAAAACTTTCTGGTGGCGTCTTTGAAGCGAGCAATCGCGTTCGCCCAGATGCACGGCGTTGCCTTTGCCGTCGCCGAAAACCTGTATTTCGATGTGGCGCGGGCGGCCGAGGTATTTTTCGATGTAAACTTCATCGTTGCCGAAAACTGATTTGCCTTCGGCGCGCGCAGTGCGGAACGCCGTTTCGAGCTCGTCTGCGGACTTAGCGAGCTTCATTCCGCGTCCGCCGCCGCCTGCGGTCGCCTTGATGATCAACGGGTAGCCAATATCGGCGGCAACGGCTTGCGCGTCTTCCAGCGTCGGCACGCCGCCTTCCGAGCCCGGAACACACGGCACGCCAAGTTTTTTCATCGTATCCTTGGCGGCGATCTTGTCGCCCATGACCCGGATGTGCTCGGCTGAAGGTCCGATGAACGTGATCTCGTGATCTTCGACGATCTGCACGAAAGCGGCATTTTCACTGAGGAAACCATAGCCCGGGTGGATCGCCTGCGCGCCGGTAATTTCGCAGGCGGAAATGATTCCGGGCATCGAAAGATAGCTTTCGGTCCCTGGCGGCGGGCCGATGCAGACGCTTTCGTCGGCCATGCGCACGTGCATTGCGTCGGCGTCTGCGGTGGAATGCACCGCGACGCTGCGAATGCCCATTTCGCGGCAGGCGCGTATTACGCGGAGTGCGATCTCGCCCCGGTTGGCGATGAGGATCTTGTCGAACATCGCGCCCGACCTTATTCGACGATCATCAGGGGCGCGCCAAATTCAACCGGGGCACCGTCTTCTACCAGCACACGCCGTATGGTTCCGGATTTGGGCGCCGGAATTTGGTTCATGGTTTTCATTGCCTCGATGATCAAAAGCGTTTGGCCTTCGCTGATCTTGTCGCCAACTTTGACGAAGTTATCAGAGCCGGGTTCGGGCGAAAGATAGACGGTTCCGACCATCGGAGAAGACACCGCGCCGGGGTGGGCGGCTGGATCTTCGGGCGCCTCGGCGGCGGTTGGCGACGACGCCAGTGGCGCGGCAGCCGCCAGCGAAGGCGCGGGCGATGGCACAGCAAAAGCGGTGGTGACGGACGACACACGGCTGACGCGGACATTAATGCTGCCGTCTTCGGCGTTGTCGCGTTTGACCTGCAATTCGCTTAAATCATTCTCGCGCAGAAGTTCTGCCAGGGCCTTGATGAAGGCGACGTCCACGTCGTTCGATTTTTTGGTCATTCTAGCCTCTGCGCTTCCCGGTTTTGACCGGCGATATATGATGTTGCTTATACGCACTGGTTTTCCCAAGGGGAAGCGGTTGCAAACCTGGCCTGGAAAACTTCAAAAATTTACCAGTTGATAAAAAATTGAATTGTGGCACTCTGCGGGAAAGAATGACGACAGGGAGAGCGCGATGACGAACACGCCGCGAACCGATGGTGTACAGCCGGGCCGTTTGCCCGCCGAGACGCTGGCTGAAAATTTTGCCGACCTTCACGAACCGTTCGGTGCGCACGAGGCAACGGTGGCCGCGGATCGTTGCTATTTCTGCTACGATGCGCCCTGCGTGACGGCGTGCCCGACCTCGATTGATATCCCGCTTTTCATCCGACAAATATCTACCGGTCAACCCGACGGCGCGGCCAAGACGATCTTTGATCAGAACATTCTGGGCGGCATGTGCGCGCGCGTTTGCCCGACCGAGACGCTTTGCGAAGAGGCTTGTGTGCGCGAGACGGCTGAGGGCAAACCGGTCGAGATCGGGCGGTTGCAGCGCTTTGCAACCGATGGGGTCATGGCGGCGGGCGTTCATCCTTTTCAGCGCGCCGAGGCGACGGGCAAGCGCATTGCGGTTGTTGGTGCGGGGCCTGCAGGGCTTGCCTGCGCGCACCGGCTGGCGATGCAGGGCCACAATGTGATGGTGTTCGATGCAAGGTCCAAACCCGGCGGTCTGAATGAATACGGGATTGCCAGCTACAAGACGGTGAACGATTTCGCGCAGGCCGAAGTGGCATGGCTGATGAAAATCGGCGGGATCGAGATGGTTTATGACCGTCTTATGGGCGAGGGCAATCTGACGCTGGGCGCGCTGCTGGGCAATCATGACGCTGTATTTCTTGGCATAGGTCTTGCCGGTGTGAACGCGCTGCGGGCCGAGGGCGAAGACAAGGACAATGTATTCGACGCGGTGGATTTCATCGCGGAGCTGCGCCAGGCGGAAAAACTTTCCTCCCTGTCCATCGGGCGCAATGTGGTGGTGATCGGCGGCGGCATGACCGCCGTTGACGCCGCCGTACAGTCCAAGCTTTTGGGGGCTGATACGGTCTCCATCGTTTACCGGCGGGGACGCGACGGCATGTCAGCCAGCCGGTACGAGCAGGACCTTGCGGCTTCGAAGGGCGTGAACCTGATTCTCAACGCGCAGCCTGTCGCGGTTCACGGCAATGGCGCGGTGCGCGAGATTGAATTTGCCTATACCGAAAGCGGTCCCGGCGGGTTGACGAAAACCGGTGAGACGTTCCGGCTGGCGGCGGATCAGGTGTTCAAGGCCATTGGCCAGCAATTGGACGGCGCGCCCGGGGAGCTGGCTGTCGAGGGTGGAAAAATCGCCGTGACGGGTGCTGGAAGAACGTCCATGGACCGCGTCTGGGCTGGCGGCGACTGCGCCAGTGGTGGCGATGACCTGACGGTTACGGCAGTGGCCGAGGGGCGCGATGCGGCGGAAGATATACATGCAAGCCTGATGGGTTAGGTATTAGAGGAGAAAATAAATGTCCTATGTCATGTGCTATGCGGCAGCAGTGCCGACGGCGAAGAAAGCCGATTATGAAAAGCACGCAGGCGCGGCGGCAGCCGTGTTTCGCGAGCACGGTGCGACGCGGATTGTCGAATGTTGGGGCGATATGGTGCCGCCGGGGGAAATGACGTCATTTCCGCTGGCCGTGCAGGCGGGCGACGACGAAACGGTGGTCGTCGGCTGGCAGGAATGGCCCGACAAGGCGACGCATGAAGCGAATTTCCAGAACGCGATGAAGGACCCGCGAATGGGAAACATGAGCGACATGCCAATGGACGGAAAGCGGATGATTTTCGCCGGGTTCGATGTGGTGCTGGATGTTTGAGGTGCGCTCGTGATTGGCCTGATCAAAATCAAAATAAACAAGGTCTTGCGCGGTGGAACAGCGACTTTGACTTTGTTGCTAGCTGTTGTTTCCTTTCCCGCGCACGCCGAACCGCTGACTATTGGCCGATGGTGCGACCGCACAGTACCAAACATTCGGGATTTCGATCGAGTGATTACGATCCGATTGAGCGAGCAGGGAAAACTGGAGTCATATTCGCAGTTCGCCGACGGATCTGAACTCGTCCAAGAATTAGAAGAAATGTCTGGATCCGTCTTTTCAATCCGGGAAAGTGCTTATGGCGATAAATACAGGGTCTCAGGAAATAGTGGTGAACTCCAACTGTTAGACAACGATGGATTGATCCGCACGGCGGCACGGCTTGAAAATGTGCCTGAACCAAGCGACTACATCAAATAGGAGGCTGAAAATGGCTGACCTTTCAACTGACTTCGTAGGCATCAAATCCCCAAACCCATTCTGGCTGGCCTCGGCGCCGCCAACGGACAAGGAATACAACGTGCGGCGCGCGTTCGAGGCCGGATGGGGCGGGGTGGTCTGGAAAACGCTGGGGCTTGACCCGCATATCGTGAATGTGAACGGGCCGCGGTATGGGGTGATTTACGGCGCCGACCGGCGGGTGCTGGGGATCAACAATATTGAGCTGATCACTGACCGGCCGCTGGAAACAAACTTGCGCGAGATAAAGCAGATCAAGCGCGACTATCCCGACCGCGCGGTGGTCGTGAGCCTGATGGTGCCTTGCGAAGAATGGGCGTGGAAAGAGATTCTTCCCAAAGTGGAAGAAACTGGTGCCGATGGGATTGAGTTGAATTTCGGCTGTCCGCACGGGATGAGCGAGCGCGGCATGGGGGCCGCCGTCGGTCAGGTACCTGAATATATCGAGATGGTGACACGCTGGTGCAAAACGTATTCGCGGATGCCGGTGCTGGTGAAACTGACGCCGAATATTACGGACGTTCGGTATCCGGCGCGCGCGGCAAAGGCGGGCGGCGCGGACGGCGTGAGCCTGATCAACACGATCTCGTCGATCACATCCGTCAACCTCGACACGATGTCGCCCGAGCCGTCGATTGACGGCAAAGGCAGCCACGGCGGCTATTGCGGTGCGGCGGTGAAACCGATTGCGCTGAACATGGTGGCCGATATTGCGCGCGATCCGGAGACCGCCGATTTGCCGATCAGTGGCATCGGCGGGATCACGACTTGGCGCGATGCGGCGGAGTTTCTGGCACTCGGGTCGGGCTCGGTGCAGGTTTGCACCGCGGCGATGGTCTATGGCTTTGGGATCATCAAGGAACTGAACGCGGGCTTGAGCGGTTGGATGGATAGTGCGGGTTACGCACGAGTCGCCGATATTACCGGTCGCGCGGTGCCGAATGTGACCGATTGGCAGTATCTGAACCTGAACTATGTGACCAAGGCACGGATTGATCCCGATCTTTGCATCAAATGCGGCCGGTGTTACGCGGCCTGCGAGGATACTTCGCATCAGGCGATTGTCATGAAAGAGGGGCGCGTCTTCGAGGTGATCGATGAGGAATGCGTCGCTTGCAATCTTTGTATTGATGTCTGCCCAGTTGAGGGCTGCATAACGATGGAAGAGCTTGCCGCCGGTGCAATGGACAAGCGCACAGGAAAAGTGGTCGAGGCGGATTATGCCAACTGGACCACGCATCCCAACAATCCAATGGCAGTCAAGGCGGCGGAGTGATCGCTGATGTAGCTGACCTGATCCGCAAGCTGGATTGCAAGAACTGGGGTGAAGTGGAGACGGCGCGCGAGGCGTTGATTCCGCTTGGCCGCGACATATTTCCGGTTGCGCTGGAGATTTTACCAGAACTGCGTGGATTCAGAGCGCGAAACGCACTTGTCTATACAGCGATAAAATTCGCCCTTGTAGAAAATGACGCTGTGAAGTTGGCGCTCACAGCGCTTCAGGACAAAAGCGGAGCCGTCCGTTATCGCGCTTGCATGTTGTTGGCGGTCGCCGGGAGGAGCGACACGATTGAATGCCTAGAATATTTGCTTGATCACAAGTCCAGCGAAACCCGCGAGGATGCGCAAGCAGCAATCAAAGCTATCAAGGCCGGCGATCATGACCTGTTTTTGGATCGAAACGGACGCGGAAGGGTGCACCTGAACATCGGCGGGCTGGTCCGTCCCTAGTCAGGCCGTGTTAACCTCGAACGTCTAGAGCTGCGGGTTGGTCCGGCTCTGACAGTATGCGGGTTTCGGCAAAACCCGCTTCGGCCCGTTCGCTTGGCGTGGGCGGTGTTTCGGGTGTCAATGCGACCGGCGCTGGCGGCGGCTCTTCTTCGGCTTCCGCGTCCTTATTCGGCGGCACCGATTTGGCTGGCGCGACGGTCTCAGGCGGATCAAGGGCCGTTCGCGAGCGCCGTTCCAGCACGCTTTCGTCAAATGCAGGTGGCGGCCCGGTGGGTGCGTCCAACTTTGGCGGCAAGCGTTTGCTGCGCTCAATTGTTTCCTGGTCGCGCAGGCGTGGTGCCACGGCGGATTGTCCGGCGGCATCAATGGCGCGGGCAGTTTCGGTTCTGAGGTTTGCCGCACTAACCTCGCCCCCGCTTGATCTCGGGGCTTCGGTTTGCGGCGTTGAGGCGGGTTTGGGTGCGGTGTGTGACGTCGCAACCGATAAACTCTTGGCCAACGGCGCAACAGTTGGCGCAACGAGTGTCATGCCTTCGTTCCTTGCGAAGGCCCCCACTGACCGATGATCTTAGCGCCAGAGCGTGAAGTTTTGGTTAATCGCCCTTTGGCCTTAGTGCGCGCGCATAAAGTGATGCCAGAAAATTCGCAGCTTCGCCAAAATGTGCGTCACCATCTGGCGAAAGTATACCGCGCACCTGAGCGTCGAAATCGGCGTAATGCTGGGTCGTTGCCCAGATCGAAAATATCAGGTGATAGGGATCAATCTCGGCCAATTGGCCATTGGCGATCCAGGTTCGAATCAGCGCCGCCTTTTCATCGACCAGCGCCTTCAGGGGCCCTTCGATCTGATCGGCAATGCGCGGCGCACCCTGAACGATCTCGTTGGCAAAAAGGCGGCTTTCGCGAGGATATTCGCGGCTCATCTCGAGTTTGCGCAGGACGTAGCCGACGATTTCGTCAATCGGCTCGCCGTCTCCGGATAATGCGCGCAGCGGATCAAGCCAGGTGTCAAGCAAGACCGACAGAAGTTCGGTATAGATCGCCTCTTTCGAGGAAAAATAATACAGCACATTTGGTTTCGAGAGCCCGGCAGCGGCAGCGATCTGATCCAGCGTCGCGCCCCTGAAGCCTTCGGCCGAAAAAACATCCAGCGCCGCTTCAAGAATAGCCTCGCGGTTTTTCTTCTGGATGCGAGTTTGCGGACGTTCAACGTTCATTGCATTCCCAATTGTTTTGCGCCTGACCCTTGTTTCGCGCATCCTGGCCGAAGTGGCGCTTGACTGCCCTTAATGCTCTGCTAGCGTGATCCTGACCAAATGGTCAAACATTTTGATTAATCTGCACCGAGGTGTGACATGGCGCAACCCGCCGCGAATATGAAAGTTAACAGTGACCGCCTGTGGGATACGATCATGGAAATGGCCAAGATCGGCCCGGGCATCGCGGGCGGCAATAACCGCCAGACCCTGACGGACGAAGACGGCGTCGGCCGCGCTCTGTTTCAACGCTGGTGCGAGGAAGCCGGGTGTTCGATGGGCGTCGACCAGATGGGCACGATGTTTATGCGCCGTGAAGGCACCGACGCCGATGCATTGCCAGTTTATGTCGGCTCGCATCTGGACACGCAGCCGACGGGCGGGAAATATGATGGCGTTCTGGGTGTGCTTGGCGGGTTGGAGATTGTCCGGACGCTGAATGATCTGGATATCAAGACCAGGCATCCGATCGTGGTGACCAACTGGACCAACGAGGAAGGCACGCGGTATGCGCCCGCGATGCTGGCTTCGGGAGTATTTGCAGGCAAGCACGAGCTTGATTGGGCGTATGATCGCGTTGATCCAGAGGGCAAGACGTTCGGTGACGAGCTAAAGCGGATTGGATGGCAGGGCGACGAAAAGGTCGGTTCGAGGGATATGCACGCGTTTTTTGAGCTGCACATCGAGCAGGGGCCTATTCTGGAGGCCGAGGGCAAGGATATCGGCGTCGTGACCCACGGGCAGGGGCTGCGCTGGATTGAATGCACGGTCACCGGCAAGGAAAGCCACACCGGGTCAACGCCGATGAATATGCGCAAGAATGCGGGGCGCGGACTGGCCTTGGTGACCGAGCTGGTGCACGAGATCGCGATGGCGAACCAGCCGAATGCTGTGGGCGCAATCGGCCATATCGACGTCTATCCGAACTCGCGGAACATCATACCGGGGCGGGTCGTCTTCACGGTCGATATGCGCACGCATCTGGTGGACAAGCTGAACGCTATGGTCGCTGAGTTTAAGGAGCGCGCGCCGGGGTTGTGCGAAGGGATCGGGGTGTCGTTCGAGTGCGAGATCGTCGGCCAGTTCGACCCGCCGGCCTTTGACGTGGGCTGCGTGAACGCGGTCAGGAACGCCGCCGAGCGGTTGGGGTATTCCCACATGGATATCATCTCGGGCGCGGGCCACGATGCCTGCTGGATCAACGATGTCGCACCAACGGCGATGGTGATGTGCCCTTGCGTGGACGGGCTGAGCCACAATGAGGCTGAGGATATATCGAAGGAATGGGCGACGGCGGGGACGGATGTGTTGTTTCACGCGGTTGTGGAAACGGCGGGGATTGTGGAGTGAAATCATTTGCCGATTTCGAACAGAACCTCAAAGGTAGACGTCTCGTCGCCGCATATGAATGTCGACCAGTCACTTCGATCCTTGCCACGACGGAAGAAGTCCTGACCGAATCGAAAGCGCCCTTCAAGTGCGTGGCAGCAAGTTGGCATCGCGTGATTGGCGCCGCCGGTTTCCTCTTGAAGGATCTTTGCCACTGTGCCTGCCTTAATGGCAACATAACTGAACTTGGACTCTCTCGCGTCATCGAGCAGTCCGTCGACGATCTGAATGGCATGATCAATAGTTTGCATATTGATTCCCCTTGTCGATCAACTTGATGAGTTAATCGCGTTGCTAGCCGATGGAAGGATATCAGAGTGTGACACATCACGACATCAATATGGCCGACGAAGTAAAAATCCGCGTTGACCTCGCCGCGGCGATCCGGCTGGCGTGTCGCGCCGACTGGCATGAAGGCGTCGCGAACCATTTCTCGGCCGCGGTCAGCGCAGATGGGCGTAAGTTTCTGGTCAACCCGCGCTGGGTGCATTGGAGCCGGGTGCGGGCGTCGGATCTGGTGCTTTGCGATGCCGATGATCCTTCGACGATGGAGCGCGCGGACGCGCCGGATCCGTCAGCCTGGGCGATCCACTCGGCGCTCCATCGGAACCTTTCCCAAGCGCGCGCCGCACTGCATATCCATCCGCCGTACGCGACGGCGCTGGCCGCGCTGAAGGATCCGACGATCAAGCCCATAGACCAGGTAACCGCGAGGTTTTACAGGCGCTTGGCCTATGATCTTAACTTCGGCGGTATCGCAACGGCGGACGAAGAGGGCGAGCGGATTGTCAAGGCTGTCGGCGACAAATCGTCCGTCATGATGGGCAATCACGGCGTGACGACCTTGGGCACCTCGGTGGCCGAGGCCTATGACGCGCTTTATCATCTGGAACGCGCCTGCCGGACAATGGTTCTGGCCTATTCTACCGGCCAGGAGCTGAGCGTCATGGGCGACAATCTGGCCGAGGAGACAGCGGCGGAGTGGGAGACCTATAAAGACGCCGAGAACGCGCATTTTGGTGAGATGAAACGCATCCTCGATTGCGAGGAGCCGGATTACAAAGATTGACTTGGGGGGCGCTGCCCCCAAACCCCCAGCGTATTTAGGAAAATATGAATATCCGGGGATAACAAAAAGATACGGGGAGTAAGTCATGTCAACAGTGATCAAAAACGGCACCGTTGTTACCGCTGATCTGAGCTATGAGGCCGACGTTCTGGTCGAGGGCGGGAAGATTGTCGAGATCGGTAAAGGGCTGAAGGGCGACGAGGAACTGGACGCGACCGGGTGCTATGTCATGCCCGGTGGGATCGATCCGCACACGCACCTTGAGATGCCGTTCATGGGCACTTATTCGAGCGATGACTTTGAAAGCGGCACGCGCGCGGCGCTCAGCGGCGGCACGACCATGGTGGTGGATTTCGCGCTGCCGTCGCCGGGGCAGGGCCTGCACGATGCGCTGGCGATGTGGCACAACAAATCGACGCGCGCCAATTGCGATTATTCCTACCACATGGCGGTGACCTGGTGGGGCGAGCAGGTATTTAACGAAATGGCCTCGGTGATCGAGAAAGAGGGCATCACCACGTTCAAGCATTTCCTCGCCTACAAAGGCGCGTTGATGGTCAATGACGACGAGCTTTTTGCCAGTTTCAACCGTTTGGCAGAACTCGGTGGGATCGCGTTGGTGCATGCGGAAAACGGCGATGTGGTAGCCGAGCTTTCGGCCAAGCTGCTGGCGGAGGGCAATACAGGGCCCGAGGCGCACGCCTATTCGCGCCCCTCTCAGGTGGAAGGCGAGGCGACCAACCGGGCGATTATGATCGCCGACATGGCGGGCGTGCCGCTTTATGTGGTGCATACATCCTGCGAGGAGGCGCACGAGGCGATCCGGCGCGCGCGGATGCAGGGCAAGCGGGTCTGGGGCGAGCCGTTGATCCAGCACCTAACGCTGGATGAAAGCGAGTATTTCAACGCCGATTGGGATCACGCGGCGCGCCGCGTGATGTCGCCGCCGTTCCGGAACAAAAAGCATCAGGATAGCCTTTGGGCGGGTCTGCAATCGGGGTCGCTGAGCGTCGTCGCGACCGATCATTGCGCGTTCACCACCGAGCAGAAGCGGTCGGGGGTCGGGGATTTCACCAAGATCCCGAACGGCACCGGCGGGCTTGAAGACCGGTTGCCGATGCTCTGGACTCACGGCGTTGCGACAGGGCGGCTGACGCCGAACGAGTTCGTGGCGGTGACCAGCACAAACATTGCGAAGATCCTGAATTGCTACCCAAGGAAGGGCGCGATTCTGGTCGGGGCTGATGCGGATATTGTTGTCTGGGATCCTGAAAGGGAGAAGACGATCAGGGCGGATAACCAGCAATCTGCCATTGATTACAATGTCTTCGAAGGCAAGCACGTGAAGGGCTTACCGCGGTTTACGCTGACCCGCGGCTATGTCGCGGTGCATGACGGCGAGGTCCGCACCAAGGAAGGGCATGGCGAGTTTGTGCGCCGCGAGGCGAACATGCCGGTCAACAAGGCACTGTCGAACTGGAAAGAGCTGACCGCACCGCGTCCGGTTGAGCGCACCGGTATTCCGGCGACGGGGGTGTAATGGAAGGATCGGCGCCAGACGCAGATATGGACGCACTGACGGGCGCATCGGTGATCGCGGCAGAGAACCTGTCGCTGACATTTGAGACCGGCGACGGCCCCGTCCATGCGCTGAAGGACGTGAACCTGAGCGTGGAAAAGGGCGAGTTTGTCAGCTTTATCGGGCCGTCCGGCTGCGGTAAGACCACGCTTTTGCGGGCAATTGCCGCGCTGGAGACACCGACTGCGGGCACGCTCACGGTCAACGGCATGACGCCGGACGAGGCGCGGCGGGCGCGGGCTTATGGCTATGTTTTTCAGGCAGCGGGGCTTTATCCCTGGCGGACGATTGCCGGGAACATCCGGTTGCCGCTGGAGATCATGGGCTACAAGAGATCAGAAATCAAAGACCGGGTAGAGAAAGTGCTCGATCTGGTTGAGCTTTCCGGTTTCGGCAATAAATTTCCCTGGCAGTTGTCAGGCGGTATGCAGCAACGGGCCTCGATTGCGCGGGCGCTGGCGTTTGACGCCGATATTCTGCTGATGGACGAGCCCTTTGGTGCATTGGACGAGATCGTGCGCGACCGGCTGAACGAGGAGCTTTTGAGCCTTTGGGCGCGAACCGACAAGACCATTGCCTTTGTGACCCATTCGATCCCCGAGGCGGCTTACCTTTCGACCAAGATTATCGTGATGTCGCCGCGGCCCGGGCGGATCACGGATGTGATCGAGAGCCCGCTGCCGAGGGATCGCGACCTCGATATCCGTGACACGCCTGAGTTCATCGAGATAGCGCACCGGGTGCGTGATGGGTTGCGCGCAGGGCATGGAGACGAATTGTGAGTTACGACCTTTATTTCTGGCGATTCAAGGATGAAGGCGCGAACCCACCGGGAAAAGATAAGGATTATGTGAGAGTTTGCCACAGCCTCGCATCGGGAGAGCCTCTTGAAGTGGTTGAGCCTCTCCCTGTCGGCGAGGTTGAGTCCGTCGTTGGCAAAAATCTCGCGGCAGAGGGTTGGTCTCGAGACGGGCAATTCTGGGATCGAAATGAGGCCGTGATCGAGGTTTACTCGGATGACCGACATGTCAGTATTTCCATGCGTGGCAAGTGGTCTGGCGACCATGCGAATATGTTGATCGACATCATGAAGGAAATCGGTTGCCCGCTTTTTGATCCGCAGACTGGCGAGAGGTTCGCGTTATGAGCGATGTCGCTGCCACCGGTGCAAACAGCGCTCGGACTTCCAGATCGTCGCCGGCGGCGCGGCTCTTGCAAGGTTCGCTGTTGCCGTCCCTGACCGTGGTGCTGACGTTGATGGGGATTTGGTATCTGGCCTGCGTGCCAATGAACATCAAAGAGGTTCTGACGCAGGCCGAGCGGGTGGGCGCGGAGATCGTGCCGCCGAGCGCCATTGAGCGCCGGGATGCGGGTCGAATTGGTTTGATTGTCCAAAATCTCGATTTGATTGGTCCGTCGTGGTCAATGGAGCGCGCGCGACTTCCTGCCCCTCATCAAGTCGCTGTGGAAATGTGGGTATCGACCTGGGAAGAAGAGGTGAACGGTCGCCGCGGGATTGTGCACTCGGGCACGCTTTCGAAACGGTCGCTTGTCTACCATGGTCGCGTGACGCTGATAGCAACCGTCGTGGGTTTTCTGATCGGCTCGGGAATGGGCGTATTGCTGGCCGTCGGTATTGTTTACAACCGCGCGATGGATATGTCGGTTATGCCTTGGGCGATCATCAGCCAGACAATCCCAATCGTCGCACTGGCACCGATGATTATCGTAGTGCTGTATTCGGTGGGTCTGTCTGGATTGATCGCGAAGGCGGTGATCAGCGCCTATTTGTCGTTTTTCCCTGTCGTTGTGGGGATGGTGAAGGGTCTGAGAAGCCCCGATACCATGCAGCTTGATCTTATGCAGACCTACAATGCCAGCGCGCCGCAGCAGTTTTGGCGGCTGAGGCTGCCGGCGTCGGTCCCGTATCTGTTTGCATCGCTGAAGATTGGCATCGCGGCGTCTCTGGTGGGTGCGATTGTGGGCGAATTGCCGGTGCAACGCGGTGGGCTGGGCGCGCGGATGCTTGGCGGCAGTTATTATGGCCAGACCGAGCAAATCTGGGCGGCCTTGTTCACCGCGGCATTTATGGCCGCTGGGCTGGTTTGGCTGATCGGTTGGTTGGAGCGGCGGACGCTTCGCGCGATGGGGGCACGGCCATGATGGATACGAATGCCATGGTCGCGACCGTCGGGAGATTGCGTATTTTTGAAAAGATGAAGATGCGCGCGTGCGTCAAAAATAGCGGAGGATTATCGTGGCATTCGTGATCCTGGCGCTTTTGGTTTGGGCGGGAGCCTGGGTATTGAATACCCGGCTGGCTAATGGCCGCGGGGCGCGAAGCCGCGCCGTTCAATTGGCTGTGCCGCTGATATTCGGTGTGACCATACTGATCGCATGGGAGTTGCTGGTGCGGGGGTTGGAGGTCGATCTTGTTATCCTGCCGCCGCCGTCGCTTGTCGTGGTAACGTTTCTTGGCAATCTTGACACGCTTTGGGCGGATTTCGTTCAGACCATTCTGAAGGGCGCGCTGGCGGGCTACGTCATCGGATGCTTATTGGCCTTTGGTGTGTCGATTTTGGTGGATCGGTACGATTATCTGCGACGCGGCTTGTTGCCGGTCGGCAATTTCATGGCCGCTTTGCCAATCGTCGGGACCGCACCGATCCTGGTGATGTGGTTCGGATTTGACTGGCAATCCAAGGCGGCCGTTGTTGTCGTGATGGTGTTCTTTCCGATGCTGGTGAATATCGTTGCAGGGCTGGCTGACACCAGTTCGATGCAGCGTGACCTGATGCGGACCTATTCAGCAAGTTACTGGCAGACGCTGTTCAGTTTGCGCGTACCGGCGGCGTTGCCGTTTATCTTCAACGGGTTGAAAATCTCGGCGACGCTGGCTTTGATCGGCGCGATTGTGGCAGAGTTCTTCGGGTCGCCGACCGTCGGGCTGGGATTTAGGATCAACGCCTCGCTTGGCCAGCTTTCACTTGATATGGTCTGGGCAGTGATCGTCGTCGCGGCTATTGCGGGATCAGCGCTTTATGGCATGCTGACGCTGATCGAAAAGCGGCTGACCTTCTGGCATCCGTCACAGCGGAATTAACAAATGAAAATCAATACAAGGGAGAGAAAACAATGAGACACATCCTGACAAGCGCCACTGTTGCGCTGGGACTGAGTGCAGGTGCTGCATTTTCAGCAGACGAGGTGCGGTTGCAACTGCAATGGGTCACGCAGGCGCAATTCGCCGGGTATTACGTGGCGCTGGAAAACGGTTATTATGGCGACGAAGACCTCGATGTCACCATTCTTCCCGGCGGGCCGGACATTGCCCCGCCGCAAGTGCTTGCCGGTGGTGGCGCTGATGCGATGCTGAACTGGATGCCTTCGGCACTTGCGGCGCGCGAAAAGGGCCTTCCAGTGGTCAATATCGCGCAACCCTTCAAATCATCGGGTCTGATGCTGACATGCTGGAAGGACACCGGCATCACAGGTCCGCAGGATTTCAAGGGCAAAACCATTGGCGTCTGGTTCTTCGGCAACGAATATCCGTTCCTGAGCTGGATGAGCCAGGAAGGTATTTCAACCGATGGCGGCGAAGATGGCGTGACAGTTCTGAAGCAGGGCTTCAACGTTGATCCGCTTCTGCAGCGGCAGGCCGACTGCATATCGACCATGACCTACAACGAATACGGTCAGGTTCTGGATGCCGGTGTTGGCGAGGATGAGCTTGTGACCTTCAAATATGAGGACATGGGCGTCGCGACGCTGGAAGACGGCATCTATGTGCTTGAAGAAAACCTTGCCGATCCGGGTTTCAAGGACAAGATGGTGCGGTTCGTACGTGCCTCGATGAAGGGTTGGAAGTGGGCGGAAGCAAACCCGGGCGAAGCCGCCGCAATAGTGCTTGATAACGATGAGACGGGTGCCCAGACCGAGGCGCATCAGGTGCGCATGATGGGCGAGATCGCCAAACTGACGGCGGGATCGAATGGCGCGCTGGACCCGGCGGACTTTGATCGCACGGTGTCAACATTGCTTGCGGGCGGTTCGGATCCGGTTATCTCTGCGAAGCCAGTAGGTGCCTGGACGCATGACATCACCGATGCTGCGCTGAATTAAGCCTACGGATACGCAAAATATTGGGGCGCGGGCATGGCTCGCGCCCCAACTGTTGTGTGGCAGGCTCTTATTAAGCCAAAGTTTGCTGAGATTTCAGTTTGGTCTTTATGCGGCACGCGCGGTCACCTAATTTGTTGCCACGAGTGCGGGAGAAACCCGTGCCGAGGCAGGCAAACGAGTAGTAACATGGCAGAAGTATTTCGACTGGCCCTGAGCGGGCCGGAATATCGTCGTCGGGCGTGGAGCCTTTGGCGGCGTTGGTGGCGTCGGGCGGTCTGAGATCGCGGGCAAAAGTGGCCCCGTCACAGGCCGTCAATATCGCCAACCGGCGTTGGTGCGTCGAGTGTGCGTGGTTTGATCGCGGCGCCGTCGCTGTCCAGAGCGTGATGCGCAAAAAGCGGCATCTGCGCGGGAACGATCGTCTCGGGGCGGGCGGCTGACAGGAATATGTGTTTGGCCGTATCCGCATCCCAGTCGAACCAGTTCGGGTCGTCGAAGGTTCCGGCAAGTATCCCGGTAACGCCGGGATACCGGTGCAGCACATAGCGAAACGTCGAGCCGCAATTCCCGCAAAAGTGGATATCAATGGCTTTGCCGCTGCCGGTGGAAATATGGCTGTAAGTTTTGGCGTCACCCGAAAGCAATTCGAATTCCGCCTCCGAGAAGATCGGCTCGACAGCGTAGGCCGCACCCGTGGCGCGCTGGCAAAACCGGCAATGGCAGAACGTGACCCGCAACGGTTCGGCTTTCACGCGATACCGAACCGCGCCGCAAAGACATCCGCCCTGATGTTCCATCGCGTATTACCCCCGGTTCATCCTGTTCTCAATCAGATCGTCCACGACCTCTGGTTCCGCAAGTGTCGAGGTATCCCCAAGCGCGCCATAGTCGTTTTCGGCAATCTTCCTCAGAATACGACGCATGATCTTGCCTGACCGGGTTTTGGGCAGGCCGGGTGCCCATTGGATCAGATCGGGTTTGGCAATGGGGCCGATCTCGGTGCGAACCCAATTTTCAAGCTCTTTTCGCAGCTCCTCGGTCGGTTCTGCGCCGCCCATCAGCGTGACATAGGCGTAGATGCCCTGGCCCTTGATGTCGTGCGGGTATCCGACGACCGCGCTTTCGGCGACTTTGGGGTGGGCCACAAGTGCTGATTCCACTTCCGCCGTGCCCATGCGGTGGCCCGAGACGTTGATCACGTCGTCAACGCGACCGGTGATCCAGTAATAGCCGTCCTCGTCGCGCCGACAGCCATCGCCGGTGAAATAGTAGTTCTTGTAATCGGCGAAATATGTCTTCTCGAACCGCTCGTGATCGCCCCAGACGGTTCGCATCTGGCTGGGCCAGCTATCCTTGATACACAGCACACCTTCGGCTTCGGTCGTTGTGATTTCTTCGCCGGTTTGCGGTTCAAGAACCGCCGGCTGAATGCCGAAAAATGGCAGGGTGCAGGAACCGGGTTTGGTTGCAGTCGCACCTGGAAGCGGCGTCAAAAGATGCCCCCCGGTTTCGGTCTGCCACCAGGTATCAACGATGGGCACGTTCCCGTGGCCCACAACGTTGTGATACCAGTTCCAGGCTTCGGGGTTGATCGGTTCGCCGACGGTGCCGAGGACTTTGAGGTTGCTCAGGTCGTAACTTTCAACAAACTCGGGACCCTTGCCCATCAGCGCGCGGATCGCGGTTGGAGCCGTGTAGAACTGGTTCACCTTGTGCTTTTCGCAGACCGCCCAAAAGCGCCCGGCGTCGGGATACGTCGGCACGCCTTCGAACATAAGCGTGGTCGCGCCGTTCGCGAGCGGGCCGTAGACGATGTAGCTGTGGCCAGTGACCCAGCCGACATCTGCCGTGCACCAGTAGATATCGCTGTCGTGATAATCGAAGGTGTACTGGTGCGTCATCGAGGCAAAAACCAGATATCCGGCGCTGGAATGCACCACGCCTTTTGGCATGCCCGTTGAGCCCGACGTGTAAAGGATGAATAGCGTGTCTTCGGCGGACATTTCCTCGGGCGGGCAATCCGCGCTGACATTCGCCTGCATTTCGTGAAGCCAGTAATCGCGACCGTCCACCATCGCAACATCGCCGCCGGTTCGACGCACGACCAACGCCTTGGTGTCGGTGGTGATCTTTCCAAAAGCCTTGTCGGCATTGGTCTTTAGCGGTGTGTTCCGACCGCCGCGGGGCGCTTCGTCGGCTGTGATGACAACCTTCGCCTCGCACCCGTTGACGCGGGCGGCCAGCGCATCGGGCGAAAATCCGGCGAAGACAATTGAATGGATCGCGCCGATCCGGGCCGAGGCCAGCATCGCATACGCCGCTTCAGGGACCATCGGCATGTAGAGAACCACCCGGTCGCCTTTGCCCACGCCCATCTCTTTCAAGACGTTGGCAAACCGGCAGACTTCGGCGTGAAGTTGCCTGTAGGTGATGTGCTTGGATGGCGCGTCCGGATCATCGGCTTCCCAGATGATCGCGGTCTGATCGCCGCGCGTGGCCAAGTGCCTGTCGATGCAATTGGCGGAAACGTTCAGGGTTCCGTCTTCGAACCAACGGATGTCGATATTGCCTGGCGCGAAGCTGGTATTTTTGACCTTCGTGAAAGGTTTGATCCAGTCGATGCGCTTGCCGTGTTCGCCCCAGAAAGCATCGGGGTCTTCAATCGACGCCTTATACATGGCGTCATAGGTGGCGCGGTCTGCGTGAGCGTGTGACGCAATGGCGTCGGTCGGCAGATACATGCCGTTCTTGCTTTCCAGCATCGGTCCCTCCGGGTCGTGTTGTTGTCGTTGTTTTGGGCCAGCGCGCTGGCTTGGTATTTATATTGCGAGATACTGTGCGCGCAGCGCTTCGTCGTCCAGAACCTTTTGCGCGCTGTCGTCGTAGACAACGTGGCCAGTATCGAGAATGACGGCGCGGTCGGCAAGCTTAAGCGCGGCAACCGCGTTTTGTTCGACAATGATCGTGGTGATCCCCTGATCGCGGATGATATTCAGGGTCTTCGCGATCTCCTGAACGATGACCGGCGCCAGACCTTCATATGGCTCGTCAAGCAGAAGCACTTTGATATCGCGCGCTAGGGCGCGTGCGATCGCCAGCATCTGCTGCTCGCCACCTGAAAGCGTGACGCCGTCCTGACGCCGACGTTCGCCGAGAAGCGGAAACAGCTCGTAGATGCGATCAAGCGACCAGCCGACCGGCGGCGCGATCTGGGCAAGCTCCAGGTTCTCTTCCACGGTCAGACCGGGAATTATCCGCCTGTCTTCGGGGACCAGCGCGATGCCGTTCTGAGCGGCCTCGTGGCTTCTCATTTTGTGCAGCGGCTTGTGGTCGAGCCATATCTCGCCATGACGCAATTCCGGGCTGTCCATGCGCGCGATAGTGCGCAATGTCGTGGTTTTTCCCGCGCCGTTTCGACCGAGCAGTGCAAGGATCTCGCCTTCGTGGACGTTAAAGCTGACGTCCTGAACGATATAGCTTTCGCCGTAGAAACTTTCGATGTTCCACACGCTTAGAAAGGCCGGGGCGGTTGTCGCGTTGTTGGCGTTCTTGTCGAACGGCTGGCTGTCTAGCATATTTCCGTTCTCCTCGCTCACGTCTGGCTTTCGCCAAGGTAGGCTTCCTGAACCTTCAGATTGCCTTTGATGTTTTCGGGCGTGTCCTCGATCAGTGGCGTGCCCTGAGCCAGAACCGTGATACGCTCGGCCAGGCTGAAGACGACGTGCATGTCGTGTTCGATGATCGCCATCGTGATGTCGCGCTTTTCCTTGATCTCTTTCAGCAGGTCGATCGTATTATTGGTGTCAGCACGCGCCATGCCGGCGGTAGGCTCGTCCAGCAGCAGAAGCCGGGGTTCCTGCACCAGGCACATCGCCATTTCGAGCCGCCGCTTGTCACCGCGGCTCATCAAGGCCGAGTGCATGTGCCGCTTGTCGACCATATTCACATCCACGAGGATGTTTTCGGCCTTTTCGATCAGTTCCGTTTCATTTTTGATCTGCTCAAATGCGTGAAGCCTGAACGACCCGTCGCGCTTGGCGAAGCACGGGATCATGATGTTTTCAAGGACGGTAAGATCACCAAATATCTCAGGCGTCTGGAACACGCGGCTGATGCCCATCTGATTGATCTCGTGCGGTTTGCGACCCAGCACGGACTGGCCATCAAACATGACCGACCCGGTATCCGGGATCAGTTTGCCGACCAGACAGTTCAGCAGCGTGGATTTGCCCGCACCATTGGGGCCGATGATTGCGTGAACGGTGTTTTCCGAGATGCTTAGGTTGACGTCACCCAATGCCTGAAGGCCGCCAAACCGCTTGTTGACACCTTTGACTTCGAGAATACCCATCAGTTCCTCTCCTTATTCCGCAGGTGTCTTGGCCGCCGCATCGACAGCGTCTTCGCGGCGCTTCTTGCGCCCGAACAGGCGTCCGATCCTTTGGCCACCTTCAACCAGACCGCCGGGCAGGAAGATGACGACTAGCATAAAGAGAATGCCCAGCGTCAGGTGCCAGCCCTTGCCAATGAACGGGTGGACAATGAAAACCATGAAATCTTCCAAGCCATCGGGCAGGAATGCGAACCACTGGTGCAGGATCGTGTCGTTGATTTTCGAGAATATGTTTTCGAAATACTTGATGAAGCCCGCGCCAAGAACCGGGCCAATCAGCGTTCCAGCACCGCCGAGGATGGTCATCAACACAACTTCGCCTGAGGCGGTCCATTGCATCCGTTCGGCCCCCGCAAGCGGATCCATCGCCGCGAGCAAGCCACCGGCAAGGCCAGCATAAGCACCGGAAATCACAAAAGCCGCCAAAGTGTAGGGGCGCGAGTTAAGACCGGTATAGTTCAGACGCTGTTGGTTCGACTTCACGGCGCGCAGCATCATGCCAAAGGGCGAGCGAAACAGTCGCAACGAAAAGTAGAAAGCCGCAACCATGATGACCGCACACAGATAATAGCCAACATTGAAGTTGAACGACCATCCGCTGACATCGAGTTGGTAATTCGCCCGCATCGATAACCCGAAAAGGTGCGGCAGGTCAGGCAGGCTGTCGCGGTGCAGGATTTGCAGATCATTCGCATACACTTGAAGGCCGGTTTCGCCGTTTGTCAGGTTAAATTTCGGATTTGATAGAACCGAATACGCGAGCGCAAAACTCATTTGCGCGAAGGCAAGCGTCAGGATCGAGAAGTAAATACCCGAACGGCGAAGCGAGATGTATCCGATCAGCAGCGAAAAGAGAGCCGCAACGATCACACTGAGCAGGATTGCAGGAACGACATTGTAAGTCAGAAGTTTGAAAATCCAGACCGCAGCGTAAGAACCAACACCGAGGAAGGCAGCGTGACCGAACGAAAGATATCCGGTCAGGCCGAACAGGATGTTGAAGCCAATCGCGAAGATGCCGTAGATCACAAATCTTTGCATCAGATCGGGGTAACCGGCATTGAACTGAGCCAGCGCGCTGTTTTCGGGGAAAGGGTTCAGCAGGAACGGTGCAAAGAGAGTTAGCGCGATAACGATGATCAAAAGCATCATGTCTTTCGAATTCAAGCCCAGCATCTCTTATTCCTCCATCACGCCTTTGCGGCCCATCAGGCCACGCGGGCGGATAAGCAACACGATGATCGCGACCAGATAGATGATGATCTGGTTGATGCCTGGAATTGTCGTAGTGGCCCAGGTTGTTGACGCGAAGCTTTCAAGAATGCCCAGCAGGAAGCCGGCCAGTACAGCGCCGGGCAGCGAGCCCATGCCGCCGACCACGACAACAACGAACGACAGCACCAGAAAATCCATGCCCATGTGATAGTTGGGCGGATTGATCGGCGTATACATGACGCCCGCCAGGCCCGCGACAGCGGCGGCGATGCCGAACATGATTGTAAAACGCTTGTCGATATCTATGCCGAGCAGGCCAACCGTCTCGCGGTCGGCCATGCCTGCGCGGACGACCATGCCGAATGTGGTAAACTGAAGAAACGCGAAGATACCGGAAATGACCGTCATCGCGAACGCAAAGTAAACCAGCCGCCAGTAAGGATAGATGATCGCGTTGGCGTCAAATCCGAAAAGCACGCCAAAATCGAGCGAGCCGGCGAAGACCTCAGGCGCGGGCGTGGGAATCGGATTGGCGCCATAGAAATACTTGATGACTTCCTGAAGCACGATTGCCAGGCCGAAAGTCACGAGAATTTGGTCGGCGTGGGGGCGTTTGTAGAAATGTTTGATCAGCCCGCGTTCCATTATGAAGCCGAAGCCGATCATGATCGGGATGGCGAATATGATCGCAATCGGCACCGACCAGTCGATGATAGCGGCCCCCGTCTCGGGGCCGAACCAGTTTTCGACATAAGGCGTATTGACCTTTAGAGGTTTGCCAAGAAAATCGGTTTTCGTCTCGTCGATTGTCTCGAAGCCGAACGAAAGAAGCTTTTGCACAAAGACGGCGCAGAAGGCGCCCAACATGAAAAGCGCGCCATGCGCGAAGTTCACAACACCAAGCGTGCCGAAAATCAGTGTCAGACCAAGTGCAATCAGCGCGTAGGCCGAGCCTTTGTCCAGACCGTTGAGTATTTGAAGAATAAACGCGTCCATGTCGCCACCTCGATGGTTGCGGGTATCTATTGCCCGGGTGTCGTCTCCGGGGCTTTTGGGGGTAGGGGCCGCGCCAACGCGCGACCCCAATTTGTGGCTTTCAGTATTAGGCGCCCGGGTTACAGGTACCAAGCGAAGCTTCAGCGCCACCAAACATCGGGTGGTCCGACGGATACTCGACCTGCGAACGCGGCGTAACTTCAACAATCTCAAGGGTATCGTAGGCGTTGGTCGGGTTATCAGCACCCTTCACAACAAGCACGTCCTTGAAACACTGGTGGTCGTCGGCACGGTAGTGTGTCGGACCATTGCCCAATCCGTCGAAGTCAAAACCTTCAAGGGCTTCTGCAACGCCGCACGGGTTGAAAGTTCCAGCACGTTCGCAGGCGTCCGCATAAAGCAGCGTCTGCGCATAGCAGGTCTGAGCCGAGTTCGAAGGCGGCTTGCCATACTTTTCACCGAAGGACTGAACGAAAGCCTTAGTGCCTGCATCCTGCAACTGCCAGTTCCAGTTCATCGAACCATACACGCCCTTGATGTTTGCGCCCGCACCAGCGGCCATCAATTCCGAGTAAAGCGGCACAACGATCTGGAAGTCCTTACCGTTGACTTGCTTGTCAAGCAGGCCGAACTGGATCGCGTTGGTCAGCGAGTTGACCATGTTGCCGCCATAGTGGTTGAGAACCAGAACGTCGGCGCCGGAGTTCAGAACCGGAGCGATATAGGATGAGAAGTCGGTCGATGCCAGCGGCGTCAGCACATTGTTGACGGTTTCCCAGCCGGTGGCTTCGGTCGCGAGCGCGATCGAAGCCTGTTGGGTCCAGCCCCAGGTGTAGTCTGCAGTCAGGTGATAGGCGCGGCGATCCTTGCCGTATTCTTTTTCAAGAACCGGTGCCAGAGCAGCGCCTGACATGAAGCCGTTGAAGAAGTGACGGAAACCGTTGGCCTTGCGGTCCTTACCGGTTGTGTCGTTCGAGTGCGTGAGGCCAGCCATGAAAATGATGCCGGCGTCCTGGCAAAGACCCTGCACGGCAACAGCGACGCCCGATGACGAGCCGCCATTGACCATGATCACACCGTCTTTTTCGATCATCGACTTGGCGCTTGCGCGCGCGGCGTCCGATTTGGTCTGGGTGTCGCCTGTGACGAACTCGACCTTATTGCCGAGGATGCCGTTGCCGCTCAGAGCTTTCGACGAAAAGGTGTTAAGGTTGCCGCCGTCGCCTTCACCGTTCAGGTGTTGAACAGCTAGTTGCTGAGCCAGCAACTCATCGTTGCCTTCGTCGGCGTAAGGGCCGGTCTGCGGCACGTTAAAGCCAAGCGTAACGGAACCGCCCGTCGGCTCGTTTGTGAAAGCCGAGGCAGAACTTGCCAAAAAGATCGTCGGCGTTGCCAGGGCAGCCCCTGCGAAAGCGCTGTTCTTCAGCAATCCGCGGCGCGTAATGTTGGATTTGGTCATCAAAGTCCTCCCGTTTGGAACTTCCGGCATGTGGCAGGTGCCACGAACCTATTGATAGGCCGCCGGGCCCTTAACAGGGCGATCACGTTATCCTGTGATTTTGGAAAAATTGCCACTAAGGCGAGCTCATATAATATTTTTTTTGTAAATTTTTCGACAAGTTGGTAGATGATGTTGTAAATTTTTTTCTCGCACCCACAGAATGCCATTGAAGTTGCGGAGGTTTTCCCATGCCCAGACGCGCACTGACAGGGTCGCGAATTCGGCGGTTGCGGACGGATCGAGGGCTGCGGCAGGCAGCACTAGCGCGCGCTTGCGGAATTTCGCCAAGCTATCTGAATTTGATTGAACACAATCGCCGCAACATTGGTGGCGCGCTTTTGAACCGGATTGCGGCCGAGTTAAAAGTTGATCCGGCAACGATCAGCGAGGGTGCCGAGGCCGCGTTGACGCTGGCGCTTGAAACAGCCGCCAGCAGTGTTCCGGGTTTTGATAGTGACGTGGAGCGGAGCGAGGAGCTTGCGGGGCGGTTCCCCGGCTGGGCGCGGGTCATCGAGCAACAGCAAAATCGCCTTCTGCGGCTCGAAACGACGGTCGAGACACTGAACGACCGACTGACCCACGATCCATATCTTTCCGCATCGCTTCACAATGTTCTGTCGGCGGTCACGGCGATCCGCTCAACAAGCGGCATTCTGGCGTCCGGCGAGCCGATCGAACCCGAATGGCAGGCGCGCTTTCACCGCAATCTGTACGAAGACAGCCAGCGGTTGGCCGAGGCCGCCGAGGGGTTGGTTTCATATCTTGATGCGGGCGCGGATGTCGATCAGACGCATATGCTTCCGCAGGATGAAGTCGAGACATGGCTGGCCGACATGGGGTGGCGGATTGGCGGGCTGGAACGCGATGCCGCGCTGTCATCGGAAGATGTGGTGTCAGCCGTGAAATTTGCCACCGAACCGGCGCAGGAACTGGCGCTTGGCTATGCGGAAAGCTATGCGCGGGACGCAAATGCGCTGCCGGAAGCCAAACTTTCGGCCATTCTGGCGTCGGGTGGGACCGATCCGCGCCGCATCGCATCTGAACTTTCGCTGGATTTGCCGTTGGTGCTGCGACGCATGGCGACACTGCCGGTTGATTGCTTCGTTGGCGGGCTGTCACCGGGTCTGGTGATTTGCGACGGATCCGGCACGCTGACATTTCGCAAGCCTGTGCGCGGGTTCGAGCCGCCGCGATACGGTGCCGCCTGCGCTTTGTGGCCGCTGTTTCAGGCCCTGCGAAGCCCGACGACACCGATTGTCGAGGATGTTTTTCTGCGGGGTCGGGATGAAAGCCATTTCACGGCCTTTGCGATCTCGACGACGGCCTACCCCGGCGGTTATGACGGCCCACCGGTGGTCGAGGCGACAATGCTGTTGATGCCAAAGCTTCCAGGCGATGCCGAAGCGACGCGTGCGCGCGCCATCGGTTCATCCTGCCGCATTTGTTCGCAAGGCGATTGCCCGGCGCGCCGCGCGCCTTCGATACTTGGCTTTTCCGACGAAGCACTTCCGGCCTAGATCGGGTATGATCTTTTGACAGCCGAAGGCCCTTCGGCAATAGTCGGAAAGCTTTTACCGGGACTGACTTCAGGGAGTGTCAGCCATGGGCCGTCATGTTCTTCTGATAGAGGATGAGCCTAATATCATTGAAGCCATCCGGTTCATCCTGTCGCGCGACGGCTGGCGGGTGGACACCCATTCCGATGGCTCGACTGCCATGGAGGCAATTCGCGCGCGCTCGCCCGATATGATTGTGCTGGATGTGATGCTGCCGAACCGGTCAGGGTATGACATATTGAACGACCTGCGCAGCGATCCCGCGTATCAAGACCTTCCGGTTCTGATGTTAACCGCGCGCGGCCAGAAAAAGGATCGCGAGTTGGCGGAAAAGCTCGGTGCAAGTCATTTTATGACCAAGCCGTTTTCGAACCTCGAGGTTCTTAAGAAAGTGCGCGAGTTGGTGAAACAGTGAACGACGCCCGCGAACCGATTTTTCTGGCACGCCAAAGCTACCGCAGGCGCAGGTTGGGCGACGCGGCGAAACTGATCCCGGTTATTGGCGCCATTTTACTGTTGATGCCAATTCTTTGGGGTGGTGCGGCCCGGACAAGTGGCGGGTTGCTGTACATATTCTCGGTTTGGGCGATCCTGATCGCTCTTGTCGCGATGATTTCGCGCCGACTGGCGCAACGCATTTCCGATACCGACGACCCAGACGCTCCGGCGGCGGCCGAGCAGTCAGAGGAATAGTCGGATGCTGTCTTTCAACGGATTGGTGGCAATTTCGATCCTCTATGTGGGTTTGCTTTTTGCGGTGGCGTTCTGGGCCGAAAAGCGGGCCGAACGCGGTCAGGCGGGCTGGTTGCGTTCGCCGCTGGTTTATACGCTGTCGCTTTCGATCTACTGCACCGCCTGGACGTTCTACGGCGCGGTCGGCTATGCGGCGCGATCAGGCCTTGAGTTCGTCACGATTTACCTGGGGCCAACGCTGGTCATGATTGGCTGGTGGGCGTTCCTCAGGCGATTGGTCCGGATCGGTCGCACCCAAAGGATCACCTCGATTGCCGACCTGATCTCGTCGCGATACGGCAAATCAAACTTGCTGGGCGTGTTGGTCACGGTTCTGGCCGTGGTTGGGACGACGCCCTACATAGCGCTTCAACTTCAATCTGTAACCACCAGTTTTCTCGTATTTTTTCCCGAAAATTCCGACGCTTCTTCAATCGCGAATGAATCTTCGATTGCGTTGTGGGTAGCGGTTGGTCTGGCGGTATTCACGATTATATTCGGCACCCGAAACCTGGACGTGGACGAACGTCACCACGGCATCGTCATGGCAATCGCGGTCGAGGCCATTGTCAAACTTTTCGCACTGCTTGCGGTCGGTTTGTTCGTGGTTTTTTCGGTCGCGGGCGGGCCGGCAGATATGATGGCCAGGATCGAGGCGTCGCCGATTGACGTCTGGGATCTGCAACCGGATCGTTGGGTCACGCTGATTTTCCTGGCCGCTGCCGCATTTGTGTGCCTGCCGCGGATGTTCCAGGTCATCGTCGTTGAAAATTCGGACGAGCGGCATTTGGCGACGGCCAGTTGGGCGTTTCCGCTTTATCTTCTACTGATGAGCCTGTTCGTGGTGCCGATTGCGGTGACCGGATTGTCTATACTGCCCGATGGATCGAACCCGGATCTGTTTGTTTTGACCCTGCCGCTTGAGTTTGATCAGGGAGCGCTTGCGACATTTGCCTTTCTGGGCGGTTTTTCGTCGGCGACATCCATGGTGATCGTGGCTTCGATTGCTTTGGCCACAATGGTGTCAAACCACATCTTCACGCCGATCTGGCTGAACGCCAGACAGGGCGGTGCGACGGTTTCAGGTGATGTGCGCGATGTGATCATCCTGTCGCGGCGTTTGTCGATCATCGGCGTTCTGTTGCTTGGCTATATATACTATCGCTTGTCCGGCGGCGGTGGCGCTTTGGCGGCTATCGGCCTTGTTGCCTTCGTTGGCGTCAGCCAGGTTCTGCCTGCGTTAATCGGCGGGATTTTCTGGCGCGGTGCGACGCGCATTGGTGCGGTGGCAGGCGTGTCGACAGGTCTGGTTGTGTGGCTCTGGACGTCGTTTTTACCCAGTTTCGGCGAGGGCGCGATGCTGTCGGCATCGGTCTTCAACGACGGGCCGTTCGGCCTTTGGTTTCTGAGACCTCAGGCGCTTTTGGGCATTGGCGGAATTGATCCGCTTGTTCACTCGGTATTTTGGTCGATGCTTTTGAATACTTTTGCGTTTCTTCTTGGGTCATTTCTGAGCTTCCCTAATCCCTTGGAACGGCTGCAGGGTGCGACTTTCATGAACATATTCCGTTATTCGGGAAGCGTGCGTGGCTGGACGGGCGGTGGTGCCGAAGCCGAAGACCTTTTGATGACGGCGCAGCGTATAATCGGGGCTGCCGAGGCGCAGACTTTGTTCGTGGGCGAAGCAACCAGCCAGGGCAAGCAGGGGTATCTGCCGGATGTGACACCGGCGTTTCTTGAGCGCCTCGAACGCGAACTGGCGGGGTCGGTTGGTGCCGCGACCGCACATGCGATGCTGGCTCAGATCACCGGCGGCGCTGCGGTCTCGGTCGACGATCTGATGGCGGTCGCCGACGAGGCGCAACAGATCCTCGAATATTCCAGCCAGCTGGAAGATAAGTCGGTGGAGTTGGAGCGAACGGCGCGTCAATTGCGCGAGGCCAACGAAAAGCTGATGGCGCTAAGTGTTCAGAAAGACGGGTTTCTCAGTCAGATCAGCCACGAGCTTCGCACGCCGATGACCTCGATCCGGTCGTTCAGCGAGATCCTGATGGGTGGCGAGCAAATGTCCGGCGACGACCGGCAGCGATACAGCCAGATTATCCAGGACGAAACCATCCGTCTGACGCGGCTTCTGGATGATCTTCTTGACCTGAGCGTGCTGGAAAACGGTCAGGTCACGTTGAACGAGCGTGAAGAAACGCTTGGAAAAATACTCGACCGGGCGGTTGCAGCCACCGAACTTATTGCAAAAGAAGGCGCTTTGAAGATTAGCCGTAGCGGCGCGGGCGAAGAGCAGTTGCTTTTTACCGATGGTGACCGGTTAGCGCAGGTTTTTATCAATCTGATCGCCAATGCGCAAAAATATTGCGAGGCCGAAGCGCCCGAGCTGATCGTCACGGTCCACGAAGTTGGCGGGCGCAGATGCGTCGACTTCTCGGACAACGGACCCGGTATCCCGGAGGCCGCGCAGAATGTGATATTCGAGAAGTTCGCGCGCGTTTCCGACGAACATGCCGCAGGCGGAGCGGGCCTGGGTCTGGCGATATGCCGCGAAGTTATGACAAGGCTTGGCGGAAGCATCGTGTATCTTCCCGGTCAGGGCGGGGCTGCATTTCGGGTTATTCTGCCGGAAAAACAAACTCAGGCGGCTTGAGGCCTGCAACGAAACGGTAACCAATTTTTGA
Organism: uncultured Boseongicola sp.; assembly: GCA_964194845.1. Lineage (GTDB taxonomy): Bacteria > Pseudomonadota > Alphaproteobacteria > Rhodobacterales > Rhodobacteraceae > CAXMNX01. The sequence continues at coordinate 11,204 of CAXMNX010000048.1, read as the reverse complement.
AAGTGTCGCCTTGGTAGTCCGATCCAAGGATACGTTTATGGCGGATGCAGCCAAAGAGCCGCTTTTGAAAAGACGCATGGCGCCGCCGCGGCCGATAAAAGCGGCAGGTGCAGGGGCGATCGAAAAATTGCTGGGCGTGGTGTTTCCGCGTTCCGCGGATCAGCTTCTTGAGCTTCAGGTGGATATTCGATCGGTTGGTTTCGGACAACTGGATCAGGCTGCGGTCGTTACGGCGCTTAAGGAAAATGACCTGATCTGCCGGATGACCCGTGCGGGTTCAAACACCGGGCTTGTTGTTGTCGATCCGCCGCTTTTGTCCGCGCTGATTGAAATTCAGACGCTTGGGAAAGTGACAGATGCGCCCCCGAACGAGCGTTCGGCGACCAGAACGGATGCCACTGTGGTCGGCGACATTCTGGACCGATGGTTGTCGGATGCGGCATCCGCTGCAAAGGAGCAGGGATTGACCCCGGAACTTTTGACCAATGGATATGCGCGCGTTGACGGATTGCTCGACCTGCGCGCGATCGACCTGACGCTGGATCCGGGGCAATACGGGTCGATGTCGGTGACTATGGCGCTGGGCGGGGACATCAAAGCTGGAACGCTGACGTTTTACGCCCCCGTATCTACGGCATCCCAGGACGATACGTTTGGCAGCACGCTTGGTCACCAGCTGAGGCCACATCTTTTGGATGCCCCGGTCGAGATGACGGCAGTATTGGCGCGCACATCCCGATCGCTTGACGAGGTGATGTCGTTGAACGCAGGTGATGTCTTTCCTGTGCTGAGCGAACAATTGCAATCGGTCCGGCTTGAAACCGGTAATGGAACGCTTGTGACCACGGCGCGGCTCGGCCAGATCGGCGGAAATCGCGCGGTTCGACCGGCGGGGACGGAAAATCCACAGCAGGCGCTTCCCGGCCCGAACACCGGGGCATTCCAGACAGGGCCGGGCACCCTGGCTCACGGCGGCGCGGCAGTGGTCCCGCAAATGGGTGCCGGACTGGACGCAGACGCCGCAACATCGGGCGATGACAGCCTGAAACCACCTGCGCCATTGTCTGAATTGCCTGATCCCGAACCGGCAGGGGCCTGAGGCACTTTCAGCGTCGAACAACGCGGTTCTGGAAATTCGCCGCAGGCCGGGTCAGGTGGGTGAGGACGTCGCGCTCAGTCGGTCGCCAAGGCCACGCCGAATGTGGGGCGTCGAAAGCATTCCAAGCGCCATCGCGCCCAGGAAAACAGCACCTGACAATCCGCCCCAGGTTATCGAGGCAAGTGCCGGGCCGGGGCAGAGGCCGACAAGCCCCCAGCCAGCGCCAAACATCAGCGATCCAACGATCAACGCGGGATCTAGCCGCGGCTCGGGTGCGGTCGGAAAGACCCCGCCAAGCGTCGGCACCTGACGCCGCGCCGCAAAGCGCCAGGCGAAAAACATCGGCACGATCGCCCCGCCGATGACAAAGGCAAGGGTAGGGTCCCAATTGCCGAAGAAATCAAGCCAGCCGATCACTTTGCCCGTGTCGGTCATGCCTGACATTAAAAGTCCGATGCCAAAGAGGCCGCCCGCGATGAATGCAGTCACATTGCGCATCAGCCCGCCCCCACGATCAGGCGCAATGCGACAACGGCCACCGCACCGGCAAAGATATAGAGAAATGTCGCGATAAGGCCGCGTGGACTGAGGCGAGATATTCCGCAGACCCCGTGGCCCGACGTGCAACCGTTTGCCAGGCGCGTGCCCACGCCCACCAGAAGACCGGCGAGGATCACCATGCCCAGATTCTCGGTGATCTGCGTTGACGCACCGCCGTTGATGGCAACAAACGTGCCCGGCACTGCGATCAGCCCGGCCAGGAACGCCAGCCGTTCTGGTGCCACGCTTCGCGCACTGCCGTCGATCAGACCCCCGACAATGCCCGAAGCCCCCATAATCCGGCCATTGACCAGTAGATAAAGTGTCGCCGCGAGGCCAATCAAAAGACCACCGGCAAGGCCCCATATCCAGGCGATCTGCATTAATGAAATTCCTTTATTTGAGCTTGTTCACAGGCACTTTCAGAAACACATCGCCCTGGTCGTCGGGCTCCGGCATATTTCCGGCACGCATATTCACTTGCAGCGATGGAATGATCAGCTTGGGCATATCCAGTGTCGCGTCACGCGTCTCGCGCATTTCGACGAAAGCCTCGCGCGCGGTGCCGCCGCCGACGTGGACATTCTTCGCCTTTTGCTCGCCAACGGTTGATTCCCAGGCAAACTCGTCGCGGCCCGGGGCTTTGTAGTCGTGGCCGACGAATATGCGTGTGTCATCGGGCAGAGCGAGAATCCGCTGAACGCTGTCGAACATCGTGTCCGCCGACCCGCCGGGGAAATCACAGCGCGCGGTGCCGAAATCGGGCATGAAAAGCGTGTCGCCGACAAATGCAGCATCACCGATGACATAGGTCATGCAGGCAGGCGTGTGGCCGGGCGTGTGCATCACGTCACCGCGAATTTGGCCGATGTGAAAGCTGTCACCGTCTTCGAAAAGCGCGTCGAACTGGCTGCCGTCGCGCTGAAACTCGGTGCCTTCGTTGAAGACCTTGCCGAAAGTGTCTTGAATTATTGTGATATTCTTCCCGATGCCGATCTTGCCACCCAGCTTTTCCTGCAAATAGGGCGCGGCAGAAAGGTGATCGGCGTGAACGTGGATTTCGAGTATCCAGACGAGCTTCAGGCCCTCGCGTGAAATATAATCAATGATTTTGTCGGCGGCGCGCGTGTCGGTCTGCCCGGACGCATAGTCAAAGTCCAAAACGCTGTCGATGACCGCAGCCGACGCGCCTGCGGGGTCAACCACAATGTAGCAAATCGTGTTCGTTACTTCGTCAAAGAATGCGGTTACTAGAGGTTTCATTCTGTCGTCCTTTGGATCATAATTGACCACCGATAAATACTTAAACATTTCAATATTGATATATAAGATGCCAGATACACTGGACCGACACAACCTGCCGAACGAGAAGGCGCAAATGCAAATTGCCATGGCAAAATCAGCGGAAGAAGCCGCTGGTTATATGCGCGCATTATCGAACCCGTCGCGGCTTTTGCTACTTTGCCAACTTGTCGAGGGCGAATTGAGCGTTGGCGAGCTGGAAAGCGCGCTGGATCTTGGGCAGGCTTACGTTTCGCAACAGCTGGCGCGGCTAAGGTCCGAAGGACTGGTAACGGCGCGGCGCGAAGGACGGGTGGTTTATTATTCGCTTTCAGATCCGCGCGTCACACCGGTTTTGCAGGTATTATACGAGCAGTTTTGCAGCACGCCCGACGACATCGTTTAAAACTGAATATTGTGTCGTCAGGGTGTGAAAATAATCAGTGAAGGGTGGGGGCGATACGTTTGTTGCATCCGTGTTGCATAACCCAACTAAAAGACCTCCGGAAACGAGGGCCGGAACCCACAGGAGGACCCGATGAATAAAGAAACAGAACACGTTCAAAATCAGGATGAAGTTGACAAAATTGTCGATGCACTGGTTGCCGATCCGACGCGCGCTAACGACGTCAAGGCGCTTCTGAAACGCAAAATTGCAGCCCCGGATATCGTGACCATGGTTATTCCGCGCGCCACACCTTCAAAGGTGGCGGTTAGCGAGGACGAATCCGAAGACGATCTTTGGGATAATGTGCCTGTCTGACGCCCAAGGCGTGGCGCGCATCATGTGACGTTGCTTGAGTTTCGCCAGATATGGCGTAGAAAACCATATGGGCCGGGCAGACAGGGTCGAAATGAAAGACAACGCAAGCGCGCAGCACGGCGACGTCGCGGTTGTGGTGATCGCAAACCCGCCAAGCGGGGTTCTGACGCCTGAAGTTCGCCAGATCATTCAAGATGCGCTGGAAACGGCTGAAAAAGATCCCGAATGCAATGCGATCGTCATTGCAGGCACCGGCGGGGCTTTTGCGATGGGCACCGGGCTGGACGCTGCATCTGGCGACGGGGTTGAAGCGCCCGAATTGGCGGCGTTGTGCGATCAGATTGAAGCCTGCGAAAAACCGGTGGTTGCCGCGATCGCGGGTCCGGCGTTGGGTAACGGGTTGGAACTGGCTTTGGCCGCGCACGCGCGTGTGGCAAGTCCGTCGGCCCGCCTGGGCGCTCCGGAAATAACTATCGGCCTGGTCCCGGGCGCGGGTGGGACGCAGCGCCTGCCGAAAGTCGTCGGCGGGCTTGCCGCCCTGAAAATGCTGCTTAGCGGACGGTCGGTGAACGGGGCGTCTGCCGCCAAGCTTGGCCTGGTGGACGAACTGACCGACAGCGACATTGTTGAAGCCGCAGCTCAGCACGCGCGGAACCTGGCCAAGCAGGGAACACCGCTTCAGCGAAGCTCCGCGCGGCGGGATCGGTTGGGTGATGGCGGTGCGTTTCTGGAGGCCGTGGCTGAACACCGGCGTGCCGCGTCGATGTCGCCGCTGGACGCGCCGCTCAGGCTGATCGAGTGCATCGAGGCCGCACTTCTGCTGCCCTATCACGTCGGGCGCGGACTTGAAGCAGCGGCCTTCGAAGACCTGGTCGGATCAGACCACTCGCGGTCGCTCCGCCATGTTTTTGCCGCCGAGCGGCGCCTTGCAACCGCGTCGAAGATCGAAGGCCGAACGCCCTCGCGACCGCTGTCGTCAATCGGGCTGATCGGGGCGCGCGGGATCGGCAGCGAAATTGCGGTGGCCTGCCTTGATGCCGGGTTTTCCGTATCGGTGGCCGAGAAAAACGACGCAGCACTTGAAGCCGGCGTTAACCGGATCATCAAACATTACGATGCGCAGGTCGCCGCCGGGAAGCTGAAGGAAGATGCCGTCGAGGCGACGCTGGACCGACTTAACGCGGTCGTGGGCTTCGCAACCCTGGCCGACGCGGATGTAATCATTGATCCCGGCCCCTCGGTTCCACGATCAGTTATCGCCGAACTGGACGGGATCATGAAAGCGGGCGCGGTGCTGGCGACCGGGTCTGAAGTTGTTGACGTCGCAACCGTCGCCGCCGCGACGCGCCGACCGGGTGATGTGGTGGGGCTGCGGCTGTATCCGGGGATGAAAAAGAACCGTCTGGCTGAGATAATTCCAAGCAAGGAAACGGCGCCGCGCGCGCTTTCAACGGCCCGCGCGCTGGCGCGGAAACTGGATCGGCTGGTAATTGAAACCGGGCCCGGTCAGGACGGGATCGGTCAGCACATCACCGATGCGCTGCACGCCGCGGCGGACGTATGCGTCGAGGACGGTGCGCGCATCTCGCAGGTTGATGCCGCCTTGCAGGATTGGGGTTTGCCGCTTGGATCATTTGCCTGGCGCGACGCCGAGGGGCTGTCGAAGGCCAGACGCCAGCGCCAGGAGGCGGATCTGGGCGCGCAGCTTGCAGAATCCGGGCGGCTTGGCCGCGAAAATGGGCGCGGGTTCTACTTATATAATGAAAACGGCCGAAAAGGCGTCGAGGACCCGGATGTCTTGGCTTTGATTGATAAAGCCAGGGCGAAGATGGGCAAGAAAGCGCGCTCCTTTGATGACGGCGAGGTCCGATTGCGCTGTGTCGCTGCGATGGCCGGAGCGGGTGCGCAGCTTTTGGCGGAGGGAATTGCGAAAACGCCCTCGGATATCGACATGGTGGCGATCCACGGGCTGGGATTTGCGCGGCGCACAGGCGGTGTGATGTTCGCCGCTGATCTGATTGGTTTGGCGGAGGTTCGCCAGTTGCTGATGGAGATGTCGCAGACATCATCCAGGCTGTCACCACCGTCGCCTGTGTTTCAGGATTTAATCAAGGCCGGACAAAGCTTTGCTGCACTTGACAGCTAGGCCAATACCAACCCAAGTACGACGCACATCAGGCCCAGCGCGGATACCGCCAGCGCCCCCATATTGAGCGCGACGACATTCTGAAGCCGGGACTTCATCGCGGCGTCGCTGAGGCCCTCGCGTTTGGCACGAACCGCGATCAGCACGCACCAAACCAGCCCCGCAACGCCAAGAAGCGTTAATACAATGCCAATCCAAACCAGCATCTGCATGGAAATGTCCCAAATAGATATCCGGAACCGACCTAGGGCGAAGGCGCGACGCCCGCAAGACCTTGATGCTGGATCGTAGCGGCGATAGGCAACGACCCGACGAGATAGGAAGGTAATTTGATGAACGACAGTGTTATCGAGCAAAGCTATCGGGTGACGGCGGGCGAGCTCCGGCAATTTATCGAGCGTCTCGAACGGCTTGAGGCGGAAAAACGCGACATAGCAGATCAACAAAAAGAAGTCATGGCCGAGGCCAAGGGGCGCGGATACGACACCAAAGTCATGCGAAAAGTCATCTCGCTCAGAAAACGCGATAAGGACGACATCGCCGAAGAAGAAGCGGTTCTTGAGATGTATAAGGAAGCGCTGGGCATGTGACTGATTTGGTCGGCAGTCAACCGGCGGGCGTGGGCTGTTCGAAAATCAGGGTTCGATGAACGTCACACCGGGCAGCTTGGCAACTTGCGCCAGGTCTTCTTCATAGGCCTCGGACAGGCGCGCGATGGTCTCATCTGTCCAGCCGGGCAAATCAATTTCTTCTTCGATTTTGTCGGAAAGTCCGTGTACGTCCAGAAACGCCGCGATGGTCTGGCGGCGGCGGGCTTCGGATATGTCGGTGTGGCTACTTAGAAAATCCGTTAGTTTCGCGATCCCTTCGTCGGACATGATCTGTTCCACCATATCGAGCCCGCCGTCCAATTCGGTGAATGGATAGTGGGCGGTCAATTCACGCAAGATTTCTGACCAGATGATCGGCGTGTCCTCGTGGCTCCAGACAATGACCGGGCAGTCGGGATTCGCCTCGATAATTTCGGCGATCGCGTCCGCCCACGAAAGCCGGTCCAGATGCAGATTGGACAGGACTTGTCCGCGATCGTCTTCCGAAAGGCGCGCCATCAGGTCGGGTACAAATGTCGCAGGGTTTCGCGTTGCCAGGGCAAATTCGACGCGATGACCGGGAAAGCAATTTCTAAGCCAGGCGGATTTTCCAACCTTGGGATAAAGCCCGTCTTCGGTCAGTGCCTTGTTGCCGCGACAGAGAAAATTTTCGTTCGACAGAATGATACGCTCGACCGTGTCGTCGTCGCATATCGCTTCAAGAAGCATGGCTTCGGTGTCGTCGCTTGCCACTTCGCCGCGAAGCGATGTTGAGACATTGCCCAGCAGTTCGCGATACCGGCTTGGCCCCGGCACGCCAACGCCCTCGCGCGACAACACCGCTCGGTTACGCAATACCGACCGGATCAGAAGACCACCATCGGTGCAGTGCGCGCCCAGATGAAATAGGATCTGCATGTCCCTGGCAAATTGCCCATACTGCCTCGGGGCCAGACTAGCGGTGGTGACTGGACAGGGAAAGTCGTTTCGGGCTAGGGCGGAGCAGAGATGACTGACGAAAAGACTCAACAATCAGGAACTGCGCTGCCCCGCATTGAAGCCTGGTCGCTTGGCGGTCTGGTGCTTGCAGCACTGGTCTTGTTGCCAATATTGTCGGTATTCTGGATTGCGGCCACGCCGACCGAGAATATCTGGCCGCACCTGATGGCGACAACGTTTCCAAGGTATCTGGAAAATACCCTGGTCATCATGGGTTTTGTCGCCGTGATATCGGCAAGTGTAGGTGCGGCAACAGCCTGGCTTGTCGTGATGCACCGGTTCCCGGGATCGCGGGTTCTGGAGTGGCTGCTGCTGACGCCGCTGGCGGTGCCCGGGTATCTGGGGGCCTATGCGCTTGTCGATTTTCTTGAATTTGCCGGTCCGGTTCAGACCGCGTTGCGCGATCTTTTCGGCTGGCAAAGCGCGCGCGATTATTGGTTTCCCGAGTTTCGGTCACGCGGCGGCGCGATATTCGTTCTGTCGGCATCGCTTTATCCTTATGTGTATTTGCTAAGCCGCGCCGGATTTCGCGAGCAATCGGGCTCGGCCCACGAAGTCGCGCGCGCGCTTGGGGCAGGCGGGTTGCGGCTGTTCTTTCGGGTCGGGTTGCCGCTGGCGCGACCGGCAATATTTGCCGGCGCCGCGATCGTCATGATGGAAACGGTCAACGACTTTGGCACAGTAGATTTTTTTGGCGTGCAAACGCTGACCACCGGAATTTTCACGGTCTGGCTGGAAGCCGGGAATGTCGGTGGTGCGGCGCAACTGGCGACAGTCATTCTGGCGTTGATCTTCGCGCTGGTCGCGCTGGAGAAGATTAGCCGCAGAAGGGCGCGGTTTTTCAATACGTCACGGCAAGAACGACATCCCGCGCGCGTGACACTGACCGGACGGGTGGCCTGGCTCGCCACCATTGCCTGCACGCTGCCTTTTCTGGCCGGTTTTGTTCTTCCTGTCGCAGTCCTGGGTCGACATGCGCTGACACGGCCAGACCGTTGGTTTGCGCCGGGACTGACCGAGGCGCTGACGAATACATTGATGGTGGGTGGGATTGCGGCCGTGGTAACCGTCAGCGCGGCGACTTTCATGGTCTACGGCGTCCGGCTTTCCGGCAGGTCGTTGCCACGGGTTTTGCTGCCGCTGACGACCATCGGATATGCCGCACCCGGAGCAGTTTTGGCGGTTGGTCTTTTGATCCCGCTGGCGACGTTTGACAACGTGCTGGCGGATGCGCTTTTGTGGCTGACCAACTGGGATCTCGGGCTTTTGCTAACTGGCGGACCGGCGGTTCTTATCTATGCCTATGTTGTTCGGTTTTTCGCGATCGGGCAGGGTGCGGCGGACGCAGCGATGGGGCGAATTGCCCCAAACCTGCCGCTGGCTGCACGAAATCTGGGGCAAAGCGCGGGCGGGACGCTTCGGCGTGTTTATTTACCGCTCATGCGAGGCTCTGTGGCGACCGCGCTGCTGCTGGTATTTGTCGATTGTGTGAAGGAACTGCCCGCCACGCTTTTGCTGCGCCCCTTTAATTTCAATACCCTGGCCACGCGAAGTTTTGAGCAGGCAAGCCTGGAAAAAGTGGCCGATGCCGCGCCGTCAGCACTGCTGATCATCGGCGTCAGCCTTGTGGCAGTGGCGCTTGTGGCCCGCGCAATGACCAGACGGGTCTGAAAAAACTTGCGTGGCACAATCCAAGCGCTTAGACGAACGCGCGTGCCCCTATAGCTCAGCTGGTAGAGCATCTGATTTGTAATCAGGAGGTCCGCGGTTCGAGTCCGTGTGGGGGCACCAGTAAAATCAATAGGTTAGCACAATTTAATTCATTACAGTTTTTATAGCAGTAGACATATAGTAGGCAGGAAATCACGCTTCGCGGTGTCACAGATGCCTGTGCATGAAGCACTACCAACCGAGCTTTAGTGGCGGGCGAACAACCCCATTCAAGTAACTATATGATATTAAGCGGCTTGGAATTCGCCTGGTCTGAAAAGACTATCTGCCAAAAGTGAAAACCTGAGAAGCGATTTTGTACAAGTTACTGACTCAGAGAAATCTGCGATGCACTATATTCAAGCACACCGCAGATTGATTATTTTACCCGTTCATCGGAGCGAGTATATTATTCAGTTTAGATTGCCACCTTCTTCAGCGTAGAACGCCCCGAAAAGGCCGTCGGGTCCCTCATCGAAGTCTCCAAGGATCGGGGTAGCAATAACTCCTCCTTCAACAAATCCTGCAGCGAGCAATGAGCCATCGTCGTCAAAAAAAGCCCCAGTCATAAGAGCATCGACATCGTATGTACCCTGGTCTACTCCCGTGTTGTCCTCTAGCGTCCCAGTTAGGTCGGCCAAAAATCCACTCCCAGCAATATCACCATCGACATCCAACGAGCCATCAAACAAATGGTCCAGTTCCATAGAAGTCAGCGTAAGGGCTTCGTCATCGAATACAATATTATAGAGGCCAAAGTCTGTGGCCTCACCGACGATTGTACTTGCATCAAAATTGGCAGTTAGCGTCAGATCACCAACAGCCACATCTTGTTCAACCGCTGCTGCCAATGGCCCTGGCAAACTGCTTTCAGTCACAAGGGCCATCGCGCCATTTAGCACAGCCACGCCTTCTGGCAAGTCTTCCGGGTTCATCTCTGTGATGGTTTCGTCAAAAATCCCGTTGGCTATTTCGATGCCTCTCGCGACTGCATCCTCCGCCGCAAAGTCGGCAGTAGAACAAGCGGAAACCAAGAAAGAACTCGCCAATAAAACACCAAAATTGTTCACTTTCGACATTACATTACCCCCAGTATCAATTTGACAGTAAATAGAGAGTAACACGCGTCAATTCTATTTGGAATTGAAAGTCGTAACTCCTAAATAAAACTATATTTGTGTGCCTTTGATATAGATCATTAATACCCTCCGTTGAGTTGAAAAACGATGGTGGGATAGAGGCCCCCCGCGATGTGTGATCAAAGTAGAGTTGCCCTGGTGACTCTAAACGCTGACGCTCTCGACCAATAAAATACATGAATTCAAATAGTTGCCTGATGCAAGGTGCGCATATTGCTACGCAACCCGTTGAATTACCCTCATCACTGTCGAAGGGTGCCACTGACCACCTCGAGCAGTCGGAATACCTATCTCATTCAGCTGGTCAGCAATATCTTGCAGTGTTGATCCTGCAGCACGCATCGGTTGGATCACTCCGATGACCTTCTGGGCGTGTCTATCCGCGCTTTCCCTTACTGCGGCATGCCTTGCGTCAGCCTCCGGACGTCTGCCACCGAAAACTTGCCCCCTCAACTTGGCCTCGGCCATCGCTGCCTTAGTTCTCTTTGAGATGAAATCCCGTTCCTGCTCGGCTAAGGCTGCGTAGATATGGAGTTGGAACTTATCGGCATGAGGCATTTGAGCGACCCGGAAGTTCACCTTCTTGTCTTCCATCAACTGAGCAATGAATGAGACTTTACGGCTAAGCCTGTCGAGCTTGGAAACAAGCAGCGTTGCACATTCCTTTCGGCATGTTTCCAGTGCTTTGGCCAATTCTTCACGGTTGTCTTTGGAGCCTGTTTGTATTTCAACGAAGTCGGCTACGATCTTAGCGTCAGGACCGGAATAGTTTGAGAGGTAAATGTTAATGTCACGCTCTTGTGCCTCTAACCCTAATCCTGACTTACCTTGTTTATTTGTACTTACTCGCTTGTACTTAACGTAATTCATGATCTATCCGTCCGGTTAAAATGCAAGATGAGGATAGTATATTGCAATTACCAGGGGACCCTTAGCT
>CAXMNX010000047.1:0-77565 GCA_964194845.1 uncultured Boseongicola sp. | reverse complement strand
ACCACCGCCGCTGCGGTCAGTGAACCTTCTGCGACTTACGATTGCCTGGCGCCTGCAGGCTCAGGATCTTGGGGCCCTCGACAGGAACACGCGGCGCGCCCTCGCGTCGCAATCGGCCTCGCCTGCGGATGGCCTCAATCTCGGCGAAGGCGCTGTCATTCGTCGGGAATGGCAGGGCCGGCTTATAGAAGTGGTCGTTCAATCAGATGGATTTGAATGGAACGGCGAGACCTGGAAAAGCCTTTCGGCCATTGCGCGTGCGGCCACGGGCGTGCGACGCAACGGACCTGCGTTCTTCGGCCTTCGGGCGGACGGCAAGTGAAGGCCGTCGCTCGGCGCTGCGCGCTTTATACCCGCAAGTCATCCGAAGAAGGTCTCGATCAGGCGTTCAATTCGCTCGATGCACAAAGGGAAGCCAGTGAGGCCTATGTCATCAGTCAGAAAGCCGAAGGGTGGCGCGCCCTGCCCGATATCTACGATGACGGCGGATTCTCAGGCGGAAGTATGGAGCGGCCAGCCCTAAAGAGGCTCCTAAGTGATGTTGAAGTCGGGCGTATCGATGTCATCGTCGTCTACAAAATCGACCGGCTAACTCGGGCCCTCGCCGACTTCGCCCGTATGCTAGAGATCTTCGACCGGCATGATGTAAGCTTCGTCAGCGTCACTCAGTCTTTCAACACAACCACCAGCATGGGGCGGCTGACCCTCAATGTCCTATTGTCGTTTGCGCAGTTTGAGCGTGAGGTCACCGGTGAGCGCATCCGCGATAAGATAGCGGCATCCAAAGCAAAGGGAATGTGGATGGGCGGCTACCCTCCGCTTGGGTATGACCTGCCTGCCCCGGACACCCGCAGGCTGATCGTCAATCCGGAGGAAGCAGAAACAGTCACGCTCCTCTATCGCAAATACCTCGAGCTTGCGTCTGTTCATGCGCTCGAGCGGTGGCTGATCGATCACGGCATCCGCTCAAAGCGTCATGTCACGAAGAAAGGCCGGGTCATGGGAGATCAGCCCTTCAGCCGCGGCGCCCTCTTCCACCTCCTTAAGAACCGGCTTTATCTCGGTGAGATTGTGCATAAGGGCACCGCCTGCCCCGGCCTGCATGATGCGATCATCGAGGAATCACTTTTTGCAGATGTTCAGGCAAAGCTCGATCACCAATCGCGACGCCGGAAATCCACGCGCGAAAACGTTGCCCGCTCCCCGCTTGCGGGGCGCATCTTTGACAGCGCGGGCCATCCGATGTCACCAACATTCTCCTACGGGGCCCGCGGCAAGCTCTATCGCTACGATGTCTCGGCCCCACTTCAGCAGGGCACGCGATCATCTGAAAGCGCGGCCCTCAGACGCATTTCGGCGAAGAAGCTTGAAGCCGCAGTTCGACGACACCTGGAGGATATCCTGAGCGGCCAGCAGTCGGACGATCCGTTTGAATGCATCACCAGAGTGATCGTCGGGCCGGGAGACGTTCAGGTTCTGATACCGATTGCCTTTGCCCCGGAACACAAAGGGCACCTGCCCGCCGGCGTCGTGATCGAAGCAGATCAAATACACTTAGAACACTTACGGCTCACGCTGCCGGTTGCATTTGGCAGAAAGGGCAGCCACTCAGAAATCGACACCTCTGATATCGGCTCGCCCGCCCTGGACCAGAAACTGATCACTGCATTGAAGCGGGCCCATACGATGATCCGACGTGACGCCTCTGGTTTGCCGGTCGTGGAACGACGGCCGCAGAGTCCCCATGAACGACGGCTGGTGCGCCTCGCGTTTCTTGCGCCCGACCTTCAGCGCGACATTCTCATGGGCCGGCAATCTAGCCGAATGACACTTGCAAAGTTCCTGAAAGAGCCGCTTCCGCTTCTCTGGTCCGAGCAGATAGCAACGTTCCGGTGAAAAGGTCCGGATTTCGCCTTTTACCTGTTATTCAAGGTAAACAGGACCTGATACCGACGTTAAACACACCTGTTAGCGGCACTAAACAAGCCTGTTACGGCGATTAACAGGAAACCGGATAATTCTCCATCTAAGCCTATGAAATCACGATATATTCCAAAAGCGAACAACCAGACTCCGGCCGAAATCACCTGTTTTGGACGTAAAACGCGTATTTTTCCCTGATAAAGGCCAAAGGGACCCTTCCACCGGACGAGCGGAGATCGCCCTCAACAAAGCCCGCGAAAGATCGAAGAGATCTCCAGTTCCATTCGGCGAATATATGGAACTGCGCCTGATAGCCGCGCGAGTTCCGCGGCTTACGCGAACGCCAGCCAAACAGAGATAAGTTGTACGGGTGGGTGGCGGAGCCGAAGGGATTCGAACCCTCGAGACCCTTCCGGGCCTACTCCCTTAGCAGGGGAGCGCCTTCGACCACTCGGCCACAGCTCCGAGGCTGGGTTTAACGAGCGCGGTGAAGACCGACAAGCGAAAATCAGGTGTTGAACAGGAAATGAAGCACGTCACCGTCCTTCACCTCGTACCCCTTGCCCTCAACCCGCATTTTGCCTGCATCCTTGGCCGCCTGCTCTCCGCCCAGCGCCACATAGTCCGGGTAGGTAATGGTTTCGGCGCGAATGAAGCCCTTCTCAAAGTCGCCGTGGATCACGCCTGCCGCCTGCGGCGCGAGCGTTCCGCGCCGGATCGTCCAGGCGCGAGCCTCTTTTGGACCGGCGGTGAAGTAGGTCTGCAAGTGTAAAAGGTCGTGGCCGGCGCGGATCATCCGGTCGAGGCCCGCTTCGGCCAGACCCATTTCGTCTAAAAACAACTGGGCCTCGCCCGTCTCGAGCTGGCTGATTTCCTCTTCGATTTTGGCGGATATGACGACAGACGCCGCACCCTCGGCTGCGGCCATTTCGTTCACGCGGTCGGATAGGGCGTTGCCGGATGCTGCGTCGTCTTCGGCGACGTTGCACACGTAAAGAACCGGCTTCGAGGTCAGCAGCTGAAGCAAACTCCAGGCTTTTGCGTCCTCGGCGGCAACGGGCACCTGCCTTGCCGGATGCCCATCTTCAAGGGCCGCTTTTGCGAGCAGCAAAAGCCGTTCCTGCTGAAGCGCCTCCTTGTCACCGCCGCGGACCTTGCGAACAATGTTTTGCAGCCGCTTTTCCACCGATTCCAGATCGGCCAGCATCAGTTCCGTCTCGATGGTTTCGGCATCAGCAATCGGGTCAATCTGACCTTCGACGTGCGTCACGTCGTCATCTTCAAAGTAGCGCAGCACGTGCGCGATGGCGTCGACCTCGCGAATATTGGCCAGAAACTGGTTGCCAAGGCCCTCGCCTTTCGAGGCACCCTTCACCAGACCGGCGATATCAACGAAGGTCATCCGCGTCGGAATGACCTTTTTTGACCCGGCAATCTCTGCCAGTTTTTCCAGGCGCGGATCGCGGACGGCCACCTCGCCGACGTTGGGCTCGATCGTGCAGAACGGAAAGTTTGCCGCCTGCGCCGCCGCAGTTCGCGTCAGGGCATTGAACAACGTCGATTTGCCGACATTCGGCAGCCCGACAATTCCGGTTTTGAAGCCCATATGGGTCGCTCCTGATGGCTATGGCAGAGCCTCTATCGCTCTGGCTGACAAGGCACAAGCCGTGCTGTGTCGCGCGTGCTGCAACGGCAGGCGTGTGTCCTTTGCTGGCATACCCCTTGCATCAGAAGCCGCATTGCGCGACAGCAATGGCCGACACATTGGGAAATCTGCTTATGACCCGGATCGACGCCAAGTTTGCGGCCCTGAAGTCGCAGGGGAAAAAGGCGTTCGTAGCCTATATTATGGCCGGCGATCCCGACTTTGAGACGTCGCTTGAGATCGTCCGTGGCCTGCCCAAATCCGGTGTCGATATCATCGAACTGGGCCTGCCGTTTACCGATCCGATGGCGGATGGGCCGACGATCCAGCTTGCCGGGCAGCGGGCACTTGCGGCCGGGCAGACGCTGGAGAAAACGCTTCAACTGGCGCGCGCCTTTCGCGAAGGCGACGACACAACGCCCATCGTGTTGATGGGATACTACAATCCGATCCATTCGCGCGGCGTTGACCGGTTTTTGGCGGACGCGAAAGCGGCTGGTATTGATGGGCTGATCATCGTCGATCTGCCGCCCGAGGAAGACAGCGAATTGTGCATTCCGGCGCAGGCTGCGGGGCTGAATTTCATTCGACTTGCAACACCGACAACAGACGACCGGCGATTGCCGAAGGTGCTTCAGAACACCAGCGGCTTTGTATACTACGTGTCGATCACCGGCATCACGGGTGCTGCGAACGCTGTTGCGACCGATGTTGGCCCCGAGGTTGCAAGGATCAAGGCTGCGACCGATCTTCCGATAGTCGTGGGGTTCGGGATCAAGACCCCGCAAGACAGTCGTAGTATCGCAAGCGTCGCCGATGGTGCCGTTGTTGGGTCAGCTATTGTCGCGCGTATCGGTCAGGGCGATAGCCCGGACGACGTTCTGGCCTTTGTCCGGTCGCTGGCCGACGGGGCGCACAGCGCCTGAGAAAACGGGCGCACAAATGCACGCCCGCTTCCATCGTGCAGCGAAATTATTAGATTATGCCAGTTCGATGCCGTTCGGGCTGAAATCTGATCCCAGACGGCTGAAACGTTCGTCGACATATGGATCGGCCTCGACTGGGGGAGTGCTGCGTTTGCTGCGCCACAACGCCACTCCCGATCCGATTAGTCCGCCAAGAAGGATCAAAAGAATAAGTCCAAGGGTATCCATTTAATTCGTCCTTTAAGTTAACTCGATAATATACACAGAAATCTGCGCGGCCCTTCGATAGGCGCGCAAGTCACGTGCGATCAGATAGTGTACGAGATGTACCGCCTGCGAAGCGGCTCGGGACGCAATTCTTCGACCAAAGCGTCATCACGGGTCATGACGGGTTTGTCGTCGACGTCCGGCGTTGGGCGCAACTTTTCAATTTGCGCACAAATTAAGACGCCTGCCGCAATGATGAAAGGAAACGTATAGAGAAACAGGGGGATATTGACACTCATAACCATCACACTTTTAACTAAAACCAACACGCATCTTATACATCTTGTTTGTGGCGGCGAGGTGTTCGGATTGCGGCGGAATTGCCATAATCCGGGAAATTTTGACCGAATTGTGCCGCGGAAGCGGGTTTATTTTGCCCGAGGCGCTGGCAAATTGGTTAACCGCGACACCCCGGTCATTTGTCCTGTAGTGCGGCGGCACACCAGAAATCCGGCGATTCTTTAACTGGAAAACCACCCATGAAACCGCGTTCCAGCCTCAAAACGATTGTGCCGAAACTGCGGCGGCCGGCGCGACCGAACTTGTCCGGACCTTGGACGAAATTGTGGCGTTTCCGGCGGCGATATTTCGATTTTCGGGCACCGGCAACGCAATCACGCTCTACATCCCCGCGCAAAGCGCCTATGTAATGAGCGGGCAGGAATGGACAACAAGCGTATGAGTGGGTCAGGAAGAAAACGACCGCCCCTGGTCGCCGACAAGCGGCATAATAAATCGAAGACCGCCGCGAAGCCTCGTAAAACCAGTCGCAAACGGAGCGTGTCAGCGCGCCGTAAAACCTCGCGCAATCCATTGGTATGGCTATTTCGCGCGGTTTTTAGGTTGATTTGGGGGATCGGCTGGCGGGTGACTGCGGTGGTCGGCATATTGGTCGGACTTGCGGTTCTTTACTATGCCGCGACATTGCCGCCGGCCGGCAATCTGCTCGATGCGCGCGCCCGTGGGTCGGTGACGCTTCTTGACCGGAACGGTTCAGTCTTTGCCTGGCGCGGCGAACAATTCGGCGGCCAGATTACCGCCGATACAGTTTCGCCTTATCTGAAAGACGCTATTGTCGCGACCGAGGACAGACGGTTTTATGGGCATTTTGGTATCTCGCCACGCGGCGTTGCCAGTGCGGTTCGGATCAATCTAAGCGAAGGCCGGGGCCCGCTTCAGGGACATGGCGGTTCGACGATCACCCAGCAAACCGCGAAGCTTCTTTGCCTTGGCACAGGGTATGATCCCGCGGGCCGCATGACCGAGGCCGAATTTGAAGCCGATTGTCGGCGCACAACGCTGGTCCGCAAGGTCAAGGAAGCGATCTATGCGATTGCGATGGAGGTTCGATATTCCAAGGACGATATCCTCACGATCTATCTGAACCGTGCTTACCTTGGTGCTGGAAGCCGTGGGTTCGAGGCTGCCGCACAGCGATACTTCGGGCGGTCGGCAAACGAGCTTCTGCCAAGCGAGGCGGCGATGCTTGCGGGCCTTCTGGTCGCACCGACGCGGTATGCGCCGACCGCAAATCTTCAGCGATCGCGCGACCGGGCAAATCTGATCATCGGGCTGATGGAGAAGCAGAAGTTGCTGACGGCGGACGAGGCCGGGTTCGCCCGCGCCAATCCCGCACAATTGTCGGAAGCAGCCGAGGCGCGTGCGGGCGGGTATTTTGCAGACTGGGTCATGGATCGGGGGCCAAGTTTTCTGACCGACGAGACGACCGAAGACGTGATCATTCGCACGACGTTCGACGACGGCATCCAGACAGCCGCGGAAGAGGCGTTGCAGTGGGTGTTCGACAACAGGGTGAGTGAAGAATCGAAAGCACAAGCCGCGGTCGTTGTGATGAGCGCGGACGGCGCGGTGCGCGCAATGGTCGGCGGGCGCAAGTTCAAAGGCATAGCGGGGCAGTTTAACCGGGCGATACAGGCCAAGCGGCAAACCGGTTCGGCGTTCAAGCCATTTGTCTACGGCGCAGCGCTCGATCTGGGGTATTCACCTTTCGATACCGTCACAGACGAGCCGTTTTGCCTTGATGTGCCGGGTTCGGGGCGCTGGTGCCCGTCGAACTATGACCACCAGCATCGCGGTGTCGTCACGTTGACCGATGCGCTGGCGAATTCCATCAACGTTCCTGCCGTGAAGGTATTTGAACGGGTTGGCCGCGAAGCCGTCGTGAAGATTGCTTCGGATTTCGGCATTGAAAGCGATATGGCGGTGGGCCCGGCACTGGCGCTGGGTACTTCGGAATCCACGCTTCTTGAAATGACCGGGGCCTATGCGGGCATTCTGAACGGTGGTTCAAGCGTCGAACCCTATGGGCTGGTGGAACTTCGGCTCAAAGGCGACGCGACGCCGCTTCTTGAGCAGGAAGGCGGCATTGGCGAGCGTGTCATTACCCAACCCGCTGCCAAGCAGTTGGTATACATGATGAGCCAGGTCATTGAACGCGGCACCGGCACGCGCGCGCGGCTTCCGGGCAGACCTGCGGCGGGCAAGACCGGCACCACCCAGTTGGCGCGCGATGCGTGGTTCATCGGATTTACGGCGGATTATGTCGCTGGCGTCTGGATGGGCTATGATGACAACACGCCGCTGACCGGGGTAACAGGCGGCGGGTTGCCCGCTGAGATCTGGAAGGAAACCATGTTGCGCGTTCACGAAGGCGTGCCAGCAGGGCAACTACCGATGCTTGTTCCGCAGGGTTCGCGGCAGGTGGCAACCGAGGAGCGCACGAGACGTCGGCGGCGCAGCAGCGGCGGCAATGCTGTTGAACGCGTAATTCTGGACGTGCTGGGTGAAATATTCGGAAATCGCTAGCGCCGTCCTTCGCGGAAGATCAGGTCCGCTGATGCATGTCGACCGGCAACGCTACCCAGCCGCCTCGATGAATGCGCAAATCGCGGATATATCTTTTTCGCCCGGCGCTCTTTCGACTCCGGAAGACACGTCAACTTGCTGCGCGCTGGTCAGGCGCAGCGCCTCACCGACGTTCTCGGATGTCAGTCCGCCAGCCAGCATCCAAGGAACACTCCAACGGCGACCGGCGATCAGCCGCCAATCGAATGGCACGCCGTTGCCGCCAGGCAGCTCTGCCAATTTCGGCGGTTTGGCGTCGATAAGTATCTGATCCGCGACGCCCGAATAGGTGTTGATCGCACCGAGATCAGGCGCATCGGCGATGCCCACCGCCTTGATGATCGGCAAGCCATAGCGGGTTTTTACTTCGGCAATGCGCGCCACGGTCTCGGCCCCATGCAATTGGAGCATGTCCAAGGGTACTTTGGCCGCTATCGCGTCCAATAAATCATTGTCGGCATCAACCGTAAGCGCCACTTTCGCGACACCTTCGGGAATACCAAGCGCAAGCGAACGCGCGACCTCGATCGTCAGAAATCGCGGCGATTTGGGGAAAAAGTTGAATCCGATATAGGCCGCACCGGCGCCAACCGCCGCCGAAATCGTTTCCGGCGTCGTCAGCCCACAAATCTTAACGCGCGTGTTTCCAGTCATAGATAAAGGGTCTAACGCGACCGTCAGCGACCCTCAAGCAGTGCGAGCACATCATCGCCGCCGGAATCTTTGGATCGCGCCGGACCCATTTCACCTTCTAGCTTCTGGCGTGCGCGACGTTCGGTTACGGCTTCGGCGCGATGTTTGTGCTCGCGGATCCACTCCCAGACGAAGCCGAGAACGACGCCGAAAAGAACTGCGATCAGAAGCACAATGAATATCGGAAGCGTTACCTGCCAGGAATATCCAAACAGGCCAGAAAGCTCTTCGGGCAATAACCGCAGCGTCAAAAGCCCACGATTTGCGATTGCGATGGTCACCATGACAACCGCAAGCGACGCCAAAACAGCATACCGAATGTAACGCATGGACCTACGTCCTATTTGCCGTTCAGCCGATCCCTGAGCAGTTTGCCGGTCTTGAAGAACGGCACATGCTTCTCGTCGACCTGAACGCTTTCGCCTGTCCGGGGATTGCGGCCGACGCGGGAGTCGCGCTGCTTTACCGAAAACGCGCCAAAGCCCCGAAGCTCGACCCGATCCCCACGCGCCATCGCGTCGATAACCTCTTCGAAGATCGTCGAGACGATGCGTTCAACGTCGCGTTGATAAAGGTGGGGGTTTTCTTCGGCGATTTTCTGGACCAGTTCAGATCTGATCATGTGTCCCCCCAGGATTTTTGTGGTTATGTCGCGGCGATTCTGCCGTCATTTCCTCGCACGACTATATGCGCAAAGCGCTCAGGTAAAAACACATCTGGTGGGCGAAATTCGAGAAATCTGCGGTCTAGGAGCCTGAAATTGGTGGAAAATTGGAGCAGTACGCCGAATTGTGGGTCTGTTGAAATTGCCGCGACGCCGATGCTGCGCTGCGGCTTGGCGGGCGATTCGTTAATAATCAGCCGGTAATTTCGGCCAATCTTTCGGTGGCGTTCGGCAGCCGCGCCAGCGACGCCTTGATCCGGCTTTGCCATTTCGGGCCGCGCGAAATGGCATCCTCGAAAGCCTCGGACAATTCGTCGGGCCGCAGGTCGGCCAGCGCTTCGATTAGGAAGTCCGCCTGCGCCAGATCTTTCCGGGACTTCAGCTCGTCGGTGCCGCGCCGCCGCCGGTCCGCGACAATCAGTTTGTGCATCGCATAAACCTCGGGTCGCGGGATTTGAACCAGCAAGCCCGAGTGGTAGAGCGCCACGGCCTTGATCGGATCGGCGATGAGGTAGTTCAGGTAGTGAAGTGATTGCGCGCTGACGCCCAATGACGGCAGCAGTCGAATGCTTTCGTCGCCACAGGCGGGGGTGAGGAATTCGACCAGCGTTTCCGAGCGGGCCTCTCTCCATCTCCAGACGCTTTTTTTATTAAGCGAAGGCACTGGATCAAAGTTCATGCTTTCCAAAACTGAACTTGTGGATTGCGTAACTTTGTCAGCAATGGCAAGCGAGAGGCGCTCAAAGCTCGCGATGTCCAGATCTCCGGTTTGCGCCAGACGATCCGATCCTAGCTTTATGCCCAATTCGCCTTCATATAAGCGAAACGCGATAGTGCCGACGATTGTTCCGCCCAGCCGGAAAACACCGCTGCGGGCCAGGTTCATCAGCAATGCACCCGTGACGGCGTCCAGCCCGGTGTAGCCTTCGGCACGAAGCAACCTGATAAGGCGGCTGCTGTTGCTGTTCGATTTTGTTTGCTTTTTCTTTTGCTCAGTTGCGCGGGCCAGTCGTTCAAGAAGTTCCGGCGTCTCCTCGCCAATGTATTTCGCGATGACCTTTTGGCCCACACGGTGGTGATCGTATAGATAGGTTTTGCCGTTTTTTTTCTGGGGACCACCGTTCCACGTATGTCCGCGACCTTCTGGTCCTTTAGGATGCCAAGCAGGTCGGCGTAGGCTGTCAGGCCAATATGCGAACGCGGAATTATCATTTACACAACTAAAATATTTTTGTTGTGTAAAGTTGCTTAACACATCCTGCACAACGTAGTATTTTTTGTTGTGTAAACAAAAAACCCGCGACCGTGGCCGCGGGTTTTTTATTGCCGGTTTTGCGCCAGCTTATTCTTCTTCGTCGCCCTTCAGCGCCGCGCCCAGGATATCGCCGAGAGACGCACCTGAATCCGACGAGCCATACTGCGCAACCGCTTCTTTCTCTTCGGCAATCTCGCGCGCCTTGATCGACAGGCCCAGACGGCGCGATTTGGAATCGACGTTGGTGACGCGAACGTCAACCTTGTTGCCGACCGAAAACCGGTCCGGCCGCTGTTCGGCGCGGTCACGGCTGAGATCGGAACGGCGGATGAAGGATTTTGCACCTTCGTATTCCACCTCGATGCCGCCATCCTCGATCGAGGTGACGACAACCGTGACGATCGAGCCGCGCTTCACGCCATCGACAGCTCCGGAGAAGCTGTCGTCCAGCGCTTTGACGCTTAAGCTGATGCGTTCCTTCTCGACGTCCACCTCGGTGACAGCCGCTTTGACCACGTCGCCTTTGCGGAAGTCCTGGATGACATCTTCACCGCGCTGATCCCAGCTGAGATCGGAAAGGTGGACCATGCCGTCGATGTCGTTCTCCAGCCCGATGAAAAGGCCAAATTCGGTGATGTTCTTGACCTCGCCCTCGACGTGCGTGCCGACCGGGTTGCTTTCGGCAAAAACTTCCCACGGGTTCCGATGGGTTTGCTTCAGGCCCAACGACACACGACGCTTGGTCGTGTCGATCTCGAGCACCATAACCTCGACTTCCTGGCTGGTTGACACGATCTTGCCCGGGTGAACGTTTTTCTTGGTCCAGGACATTTCGCTGACGTGGACCAGCCCTTCGACACCGGCTTCCAGTTCCACGAATGCACCATAGTCAGTAATGTTCGTGACCCGACCCTGATGGGTGCTGTTCAGCTCGTATTTGGATTTAACCGCATCCCAGGGATCGTCCTGAAGTTGCTTCACGCCAAGGCTGATGCGATGGGTTTCCTTGTTGATCTTGATGATCTGGACTTTGATCGTTTCACCGATCGAGACGATCTCGGACGGATGGTTCACCCTACGCCATGCCATGTCGGTGACGTGGAGCAGGCCATCGACACCACCAAGATCGACGAAAGCACCGTATTCGGTGATGTTCTTGACGATCCCATCGACGGCGTCGCCTTCCTGGATTTTCGAGATGACCTCGGCGCGCTGTTCAGCACGGCTTTCTTCCAGAATGGCGCGGCGCGACACAACGATATTGCCGCGGCGGCGGTCCATTTTCAGGATCTGGAACGGCTGCTTCAGCCCCATCAGCGGTCCGGCATCGCGCACCGGACGCACATCGACCTGAGAGCCGGGAAGGAACGCCACGGCACCGCCAAGATCGACGGTAAAGCCGCCTTTGACGCGACCAAAGATGGCACCTTCGACTCGGTTTTCGTCGGCATAGGCTTTTTCCAGCTTGTCCCAGGCGGCCTCGCGACGCGCCTTGTCGCGGCTGATGCTTGCCTCGCCACGTGCGTTTTCAACGCGGTCAAGGAAAACCTCGACCTCGTCGCCAACCGCGATCTCGGCGGCTTCACCTGGATTTGCGAATTCTTTGAGCTCGACCCGGCCTTCCATCTTGTAGCCGACGTCGATGATGGCTTGTCCTGCTTCAATTGCGATGACTTTGCCTTTGACAACCGACCCTTCGGCAGGTGTGTCAATTTCGAAGCTTTCGTTAAGAAGGGCTTCGAATTCCTCCATCGTTGCTTTAGCGCACATGCGTGTTTCGTTTCCTATCTACGATTTGTCTGGCCGCGCGGTTGTCTCCGCCGGTCTTGGGGTTGGTCTTCGGTGATCAATGTGGACCGAAAATAAGAAGGGTCGGTGATAACCGACCCTGCTCAGTATCTCGCGTCCACGACTGTAACCGCCGCTTTGACGAGGCTGCCTATAGGCGGAAAGTCATTTCTGCGCAAGGGCGATTGGCGGTTGGGCCGACGGTCGCTCACCTGATATTTGCACGACGCGCTTTTACCGCTTCAATCGCAACCGATACCGCCGCATCAATGTCCATTTTGGTTGTGTCGATGAGAACCGCGTCACGCGCCGCCAGAAGCGGTGCTTCGGCGCGTGCCGTGTCGCGGGCGTCGCGTTCGCGGATGTTCGCCAGCACATCGGTCTCAGAAACTTCGTGGCCAGCCGCGACAAGCTCCGTCCACCGGCGATGCGCGCGGGTGATGTCGCTTGCGGTGACAAACAGTTTCACTTCCGCATCCGCGCAAATCACCGTGCCGATATCGCGGCCATCGAGCACGGCACCGCCTTTGCGACGCGCGAAGTCGCGCTGGAAATCGACCAGGGCCGCCCGAACATCGGGGTTTGTCGCGACCTTTGAGGCCGCGTCCGATACCTCGGGCGTGCGCAGATCGGTGCGGGCGATGTCGCGCATTCTAAGGGTCGAGGCGGCGATTGTGGGCGGCACACCGTCAAGAACCCGCCGCCCGACCGCGCGATAAAGCAGCCCGGTATCGAGATGCGCGAACCCGAACTCCGCCGCCACCGCGCGTGCAATCGTGCCTTTACCGGCTGCGGCTGGCCCGTCGATTGCGACTGTGAACTGCAAATGGCCTCCATTGTTGGCCCAAAATTATCTCGGCGTGGAAACCGGGGCTTGCCCCGGTGGATCGCGCGAAACCTTAAACGGCGCGCTTCAATGCGTCCACGAGATCGGTTCTTTCCCAGGAAAACCCGCCATCGGCTTCCGGCGCACGACCGAAGTGACCGTAGGCGGCGGTCCTTTGATAAATAGGGCGGTTCAGCGACAGATGCTCGCGGATACCGCGCGGGCTGAGGTCCATCACCTCCTGCACGGCCCGTTCGATCTCGATGGGCGAAGCATCGCCGGACTCGAAAGTATCAACATAAACCGAAAGCGGCTTTGAGACGCCAATTGCATAAGAAAGCTGGATCAGGCAGCGATCCGCCATCCCCGCAGCCACGACGTTTTTCGCCAGATACCGCGCGGCATAGGCTGCGGATCGGTCCACCTTGGTGGGATCTTTGCCAGAAAACGCACCACCACCGTGTGGTGCCGCACCGCCGTAAGTGTCGACGATAATCTTCCGCCCCGTCAAGCCCGCATCACCATCCGGCCCGCCGATCACGAACGATCCGGTCGGGTTGACCCACCATTCGGTCGCGCTGGTTATCCAGCCATCGGGAAGCACTTCGCGAATATAGGGTTCCACAATGGCGCGGATGTCTTCGGACGTCTGCGTCTTGCTTTCGTGCTGGGTGGACAAAACAATCGAGGTCACCTCGACGGGTTTGCCGTTTTCATACCTGAGCGAGATCTGGCTTTTTGCATCGGGGCGCAGCGTCGGTTCGACCCCCGATTTGCGCACCTCGGCCAATCGACGCAGCATTGCGTGCGAGTAGAGGATCGGCGCCGGCATCAGTTCCGGCGTTTCTGTGGTTGCGAAGCCGAACATGATGCCCTGGTCGCCAGCGCCCTCATCCTTGTTGCCGCTGGCGTCAACACCTGCGGCGATATCGGCGGATTGGGCGTGCAGATAACTATCAACCTTCAGGTTTGCCCAGTGAAAGCCTTCCTGCTCGTAGCCAATATCGCGCACGCATTCGCGCGCGATATCTTCGACCCGGCGAATGACCTCGGCAGGCCCGCGCACTTCGCCGCCGATGACCACACGGTCGGTGGTCGCAAATGTCTCACACGCAACCCGCGCCTCGGTGTCTTCGGTCAGAAACGCGTCGAGAACGGCGTCGGATATCCGATCGCAAACTTTATCTGGGTGTCCTTCGGAAACGCTTTCCGACGTGAATATGTAGTTCTGCCTGTTCATGGAAACTGCTCCATTATGTTCGCCCCGCCACGCCAGGAAGCCGTTGTGGCATTCAGCACGCGCTACTCGGTTCCTCGGCTCATTGCAATGGTGTTGCGGGGTTGGGTCAAGTAGAGCGCGGTCAGCATCGCAATCAGGACCAGAAGGGTCGGCCAGTCGCCTGTGCGCGCGTAAAATGTGGGCGGAAACGGGGCTGGCATGGCTGCATCAAGAAACCCTGCCTCACCCAAAGCAAGCGATTGAAGCACGTTGCCTTCAGGGCCGATGACCGCGGAAATGCCCGTATTGGCCGCGCGGACCAGCGGTAGCCCCTGCTCAACCGCGCGAAACCGCGCCTGATCGAGGTGTTGATATGGTCCCGAGAATGTGCCGAACCAGGCATCATTGGTAATTTGCAGAAGATAGTCAGGACGCTCGGTCAGCGCCCGACCGTGCTGGGGGAATATCGCCTCGTAGCAGATCAGCGGCAACGCCCGGCCAAGCGGCGTGTCGATCAGGCGCACACCTTCTCCGGGCGAAAACCCATAGCCATCGCCCGCCGCCAGACTGCTCAGTCCGACAAATCGGGCCGCACGCCCAAATGGAATGTATTCCCCATATGGCACCAGATGCACTTTATCGTAGACGTCGGTGGGCTGGCCGTTGGGCCCGATGGAGATCAGCGAATTATGGTTCCGTCCGCCCTCGCTTCGGTTGATGCCGGTGATCACGGGCACGCCCCTGGCGGCACTAGCAATCTGCGCAAGCACCGGACCGGCGCGGTCCAGCCGGTAGGGGATCGCGGTTTCGGGCCAGATTATCAGATCGGGCGAAAACTGTCGCGTATCCGGGGCAGCAGTAAATTCAATTTGACGCTCGACAAAGATGTGCGCCTTATCCGGATCCCATTTTTGGTCTTGTGGCGCGTTGGGCTGGACAAGACGTACCGTGCCGATTTTTGCGTCCATCGGAAGCACCTGCGAGCTTGCAAAAACCAGCACGATAAGGATTGCGCTGGCAGATCCAAATCCGATCCAAATGCGGTGGAACGCCAGCGGCAAGGCCACCAACAGCAAAGTCAGCAGCGTCAACCCGAACGGCCCGAAGAAACTCGCCGACAGGCGAAACCATGTATCCACCCAGATGTATCCCGGAAGCGCCCAGGGAAAGCCGGTAAACACATGAGCGCGCACCATTTCCCCGGCTGTAAGTGCCACTGCCCAGCCAATCGCCCGGTGCCCACCGATCCTGGCCGTTATCGCGCCCGCAAGTCCCCAAAAAAGTGCCATACCAGCTGTTGTCAGGACCAGTGCGATTGGCGCCAACCAGCCGTGCCGCGCGATATCGACCAGAAATGGCTCGACGATCCAGTTCAACGTCACCACGAAATAGCCGACGCCGCCTGCCCACCCGGAGAGCGCGGACTGTGGTGTGCTGATGGGTGCTGCCATGATGTAGGCGAGTGCGCCGAATCCAAGAAGCGATACTGGCCACAGACCGAACGGCGCATGGCCCAGCGCGGCAATCGCGCCGGCAATTGCCGCCAATCCGATCCGTCGCTTCCAGGTCAAATTCCTATTCGGCGGCATTCGCCGCACGCATCCGCACGCGCAACCGTTTGATCCGCCGAGGATCGGCATCGACGACTTCCATCTCGAAGCCTGCCGGGTGCTGCACAACCTCGCCGCGCCCTGGCACGCGGCCTGCCAGCATGAAGACAAGACCGCCAAGCGTGTCGATCTCTTCTTCGTCCTCCGCCTCGACCAGTTTCACGCCTATTTCGGCCTCGAAATCCTCGATCGGGGTTCGCGCCTGCGCAAGGTAGCACCCCGGCGCTTCCAGCGCCCAGAAGTGGCCCTCGGCAATGTCGTGTTCGTCTTCTATCTCACCAATAACCTGTTCGATCAGGTCTTCGATGGTGACCAACCCGTCGACGCCGCCGTATTCGTCAATCACAAGTGCCATGTGCATCCGGTCGGTTTGCATTTTCTGCAAAAGAACGCCAATAGGCATTGACGGTGGGGCATAAAGTAACGGTCGCAACATGTTGGAAAGATTGAAATCTTCGCCCTTTCCATTAAAGCCGTGCCGCAGCGCGAAGTCCTTCAGATGCACCATGCCCACCGGGCTGTCGAGCGTGCCTTTGTAGACCGGCAGCCGGGTCAGACCGCTTTGCCGAAACAGCTCAACCAGATCGCCTTGACCGATCTCGATCGGCACAGCCACAATCTCGACCTTGGGAAGCATGACATCTTCAACGCGCATACGCGTCAGGTTCGCCATTCCGCCCTGCGGGGGGCCGTCTGCTGGCACCATGGCCGAAGGCATATCGCCTTCACCGTCGTTGCCGCTCAAAACTTCGAAAAGCCGACCAAAAAAGCCTCTCGAACTTTCGTCATCCTCGTCTGCTTGCGCGCCAGGCGCTGCGTCAGAGGACCCTTCTGGAGTTTGGTCCATTAATCCTTTCCATCGTCAATTACGCCCACCGCGCCATTCCCATCATATGGGCTTGGCACCCCAAGCTTTGCAAGTATCTCTATTTCAGTGGTTTCCATCAAGTCAGCGTCCGCATTGCGTTGGTGATCGTATCCCAAAAGATGCAACGTTCCGTGAACAATCAGATGCGCCACATGGTCGTGAAGCGGCGTTCCTGCCGCAAGCGCCTCGCGGGCGCAAGTCTCGTAACCGAGTGCGATATCGCCAAGCGCGGCGTTTTCGGTCGGCCGCGGCGGAATTTCGCCGGGATCGGTCGCGCTGCGCGCCTCTGACGGCCAGGACAGCACATTTGTCGGCCGGTCTTTGCCGCGAAAGTCAAAATTGAGCCTTGTGATCGCCGCGTCATCCGTCGCCAGAACCGCGATCTCGTGGGCATTTGGATCAATCCCGAGATGGTGCAAGGTTGCCCTGGTGGACCGGTCGACCAGCGCCGCGAGGTCTATTGCCCCCCAGCGACCCTCTTCAACAATGACATCCACGCTCATAACCGAGTTCAATCAGAGAATCGCAGATTTCGCCAGATAGTCAGTTGCGCTCGCGGGTCAACAAACAGCACTGTATGAAATATCCTTGCCGACCGGCCGCCACTATTCCGACAGGAGACCCACCACAATGAACGCCACTTTTCCCGACCTGAAAGATGCCTCTGTATTTATCACCGGCGGTGGCTCGGGCATCGGGGCGGCGCTGACTGAAGGCTTTCTTCGCCAGGGCGCAAAGGTCGCCTTCGTGCAACGCTCGGATGCCGCGGATTTCGTCGATGAGATGGCCGAGACCACCGGCAATCGCCCGCTTTTCCTGCGCTGCGATATCACTGATATCCCGGCCTTACAGCGGCGCGTGACTGATGCCGCAGAAGCGCACGGGCCGATCACTGTGTTGGTGAACAACGCCGCAAACGACCAACGCCACAAAACGCTGGATGTGGACGAAGAATTTTACGACTGGTCACAGACCATCAACCTGAAGGCGTATTTCTTCGGCTGCCAGGCGGTCATTCCGGGTATGCGCGATGCCGGCGGAGGTTCGATTATCAACTTCAGTTCAATAAGTTACATGATGGGCAATGCCGGATATCCGGTCTATGCGGCGGCAAATTCCGGGATCAACGGGCTGACACGCTCGCTGGCCCGCGAGTTCGGGCCGGACCGAATTCGGGTCAATTCGCTGATGCCGGGATGGGTGTTGACGGACAAGCAATTCGACAAATGGGCGACGCCCGACACTTTGGCAGCACACATGGACCGCATGTGTCTGAAAGAGCATCTGAAGCCGGACGATATCGTTGGGCCGGTGTTGTTTCTGGCATCGCACGCATCCACCGTCATGACCGGGCAAGCGCTGGTTGTTGACGGCGGGGTCGTGGTGACGGGGTGATGTCGGAAATCGCGCAAGTCAACTGGATCGCCGTTGACTGGGGGACCACCAACCTCAGGGCATGGGCGATGGACGGCCATAGGTCGTTGGCCGAGGCATCGTCGGACAAAGGCATGGGTTCGCTGTCTCGCGCCGACTTTGAACCTGCTTTGATTTCATTGATAGAGCCGTGGTTGGACGGGCGCCGAATACCGGTCGTTGCCGCTGGCATGGTGGGGTCGGCCCAGGGTTGGGTTGAAGCCGGGTATTTGAAGGTGCCGACCCCGCCTTTGGCGGGTGAACCAGTGCGTGCGCCGTGTCGCGATCCGCGAATTTCGGTTCACATTGCGCCGGGGATCAGCCAGTCCGATCCGCCCGACGTCATGCGGGGCGAGGAAACTCAGATCGCCGGTTTCCTGAAGGCAGAGCCAGATTTTGATGGGGTGGTCTGCCTGCCCGGCACCCACACCAAATGGGTGCAGATATCGGCAGGCGAGGTTGTGAGTTTTAGAACGTTCATGACCGGCGAGCTATTTGATCTTATGTCCGCCAAGTCCGTTTTGCGCCATTCCGTCGGTGAAGGTTGGGACGCAGATGCCTTTGTGGGCGCTGTCTCAGATACGATGTCGCGCCCGGAAAACCTGGCGTCGCGCATGTTCAGACTTCGCGCGGACGACCTGCTGAACGGAACCTCGCCCGACATCGCGCGGTCGCGGCTTTCGGGTCTGCTGATCGGGGCGGAACTTGCGGCGGCGCGGCCCTATTGGCTGGGTCAGCGTATTGCTATGATCGGAGCCAATAAACTGGTGGCCAACTATGCGACGGCGCTTGACCGGCAGGGTGTTCAAGTTGAGATTGCCGATGCCACGACCGCGACGCTGGCTGGTCTGGCCGTCGCCTTTGATATGGTCAGGGAGACCACAAAATGAGCCGTCCACTGATCGCCATCCTTCGTGGCATTGAGCGTCGCGAGGCCGCAGGTATTGCCGAGGCATTGATTGATGCCGGCATTGATCGCATCGAGGTGCCGCTTAATTCGCCCGACCCGTTTGCGTCTATTGGCCGTATGGTCGAAGCACACGGGACCCATGCAACCATCGGCGCGGGAACGGTTCTGACCGCGGAACAAGTGGCGCATGTCTACCGCGTTGGTGGTTCGCTTGTGGTGTCACCGAATTGCGAAAAAGCCGTCATCAAGGCGACGAAGACACTTGGGATGCAATCGTTTCCGGGCGTCCTGACCCCGACGGAATGTTTCAGCGCGCTTAAATGGGGCGCGGATGGGTTAAAGATTTTTCCGGCTTTTCAGATGGGAACGGACGGGCTGAAGGCGCTGCGCGCCGTGTTGCCGGCCGAAACGCAGATTTACATGGTTGGCGGCGTTGGCCCAAAGAATTTCGCGGACTGGCTAAGCGCAGGTGCGAACGGGTTTGGCCTTGGAAGCTTTCTATACAAACCCGGCGATGCCCTTGAAGATATTGCCTTAAAGGCGAATGACCTTGTCGCGGTCTGGGACGAGGTTGCCGCTTGAAAGTTTACGATCCGACAATTTGCAGCCTTGGCGAAGGCCCGCTCTGGCATCCGGTTCGCAGCCAGCTTTTCTGGTTCGATATTCACGGGGAAACGCTTTTCACGCGCGAAGACGGTCAAACCCGAAGCTGGTCGTTTGCCGAAAATGTATCCGCCGCCGGCTGGGTCGATGAAAGCCATCTTTTGGTGGCGTCCGAAACCCGTTTGTTCAGATTTAATGTCGAGACGAGCACGGCGGAAGACGTTATTGGGCTGGAGCCGGATCGCCCCGACACCCGCTCGAATGACGGGCGTGCAGACCCCTGGGGTGGGTTCTGGATTGGCACGATGTCCAAGCAGGAACGAACGCCCGAGGGAACCATTTACCGATATTACAATGGCCAGATTACGCCGCTTTGGGGCGGCATCACGATCCCGAATGCGATCTGTTTCTCGCCCGATCGTAGTTGGGCGTATTTTTGCGACACCATCGATAATTTGGTCCGGTTTGTGGCACTGGATCACGACGGTTGGCCGGTTGGCACACCGGATGTCTGGCTTGACCTGTCGGATCAGCCGTTTGGCGTCGATGGCGCAGTGATTGACGTGGATGGAAACTTCTGGAACGCCCAATGGGGTGGATGGCGGGTTGCATGTTATGCGCCGGATAGTCAGTTTTTGCGGGAATTTCCGATTGCCGCGGCGCATACGTCGTGCCCGGCGTTTGGCGGACCCGATCTGACGACGCTTTTCTGTACAACGGCTGCCGGGCGGATCACGGACGCCGATCGCGCACATTCGCCTGATCACGGCAAGGTTTTTTTCGCCGAGGGCGTCGCCAAGGGACAGGCAGAGCACCGGGTGATACTGTAATCACCGTTTTCGTTTAACGTTAAACTAACTTCCGGAATCAGTCCTGGCGCTTGCCTCGTGGCACGGTGAACTGCCAATCGCCGTCCGGGTCTCTCGCGACAACTTCATCCGGTATGACCTGCGGCCCTGAGAGAAATACATTCGACCCAAAGTGCTGCACCATGCGGGACAATCGGCGCATTCGGGGCCCACTGATCGTGTCGAAAAACTCTTGGTTTTCAGAAGTTTGAAGCAATTCACAAATTCGGGTCCGGTGCCAGTTCACCGCGTTGGCGTGCGCCTCGGCAATTCCCGGAAGCGCGTCAAGCCGCTGCCGTTCTTCGGCCACGCGCGCCTGATAGCGATCAATGGACCGGTCTTCGGACCCGTTGTGGTTCATCCGAAACCAGTAGGCCAGACCCTGATCGCGGCCGACGTGGTTGACACGCCCGCGGTCTCGTTTGACCAGAAATGCCTCGGCACTTCGCACCGCGTAGTGGTTTAGAGTGACCAGATCATATCCCCAGCAGGCCTCAGACATCCGCCACCCAGCTTGCCACAGCGTCACCGGAAACGGGCGGCCCGAGCCATCGACCCAGAACAATTCATCGCGCCTTGGCAGGTCAAGGCCGCGCGGACGATGAACACCCAGACGCTTGAAAAGACCGGTGCTCTGATAGAGCGTTTTGAACCCCCAGGCCTGATGCGGGCGCGGCGAATATTCCGGCGCGCAGTTTGTGAATTGTCGGGTGACCGGGCTGTCATTAAACTCGACCAGGTCGCCGGACCCGAACAAACGCCAGGGCATCGAGATTGCGTTTGCGTCTGGCACCGCCGCCATCAGGTCCGAAAGACATCCCGCGCCCGCATGAATGTCGATGTATTCGTCAACGTCTAGCGTCAGCAGCCAGCTGGCATTTTTAACCACAGTTTCACGCTCGGCGGCGCGGAATGCGGCGTGCTGGGGGACGCCGCCGCTGGTCCGGTAGGGATTTTTGCGATGTTCAACGATGCCTTCCTTGGCAAGAGCATCGAGGATCGCGTCGGTGCCATCGCAGCAATCATTGGAATAAACGAGAATGTTATCGACGCCGATGACCCGGTTGTGCGCCAACCAGTCAAGAATATACGGTCCTTCGTTTTTCATCGCGGTAACGATCGTCACGCCGCCGGTTTTCATCCTTGATTTTTTTTTGCGTTCCGGTCGGCGCAATGGCGTTGCCTTCAGGCCAGCGTGCAGTGCGGCCGCCGCCGCGCGATCTTCGACAAGCGCGGCCTTATCGACCAATTTCGAGACGGGCGCGCCTGGAAACACTGCACCCATGGCGCGGATAAATCGTGCGGGACCGTGCGGCGCGACAGGCGTGCTACCGATCCGGATTGCACGCCACACCGCATCATCGGACAATGCTTGCGGGGCGACGCACCACCGCGACAGCCAGCGTTTTTCGTTGATGCGCGCATAGATATGGTCGTGGTGTGGCGCGGTTGATCCGCGACGCAAACGCCAGGGATACATCTCGCGGCCCTCCAGGCGAATGACTTGCCCGGGTGCTGCAATGGCGCGATCAAGGACCGTCGAACTCCGGTCAGTCAGCAGAAGATCGGAAACATCGACGAAGGCGACAGCAGCGGCGCGGTCAAGGAACCGGCGGCGCAGGGTTTCCAGCAAGATCGTTTCAAAGAATGGCGCGTGCCAGGGGTCGGGCGGACCCGATTTTTCTTTAACATGTGCCGGTGCGCCGGGGGCCATCGCGGGCCGCCGCGCGTCCGCGTCGCCCTCACGCCCCATCGGTGCAGTCGCATGAACCAGCAGAAGAACCGGTGCGTCCGGTCCAAACGCCTGCATTTCGTCGCCTAATTGCCGGGCGAAAGCATTTGCGTCCTTGGGCCGCGAGCGATCAAATATCAGCGCGCCATCAATGCCCTGTGATTTGTGGTAGGCCACCCAGTCTTTGGTCGCGTCGGCACTTTCGCCATTTCGCAGGGCGAAAAGCACGCGACGGTCGGCAAGCAAGTCAAGCTCTGCCTCTTCGGCACCGGGGTCAGATGCCGCCGCTAGTTTCGCAAGCAGGCCTCCACCGATTTGCTTAACGAAATGAACCGATTGGCCCGCAGCAACTTGAAGGACAGCTGGGTCAGCCCCGGATAGATAGCTTTGGTAAACGGCTTTGCCCACGCGGGTCGCGGCCAGTCTTCGGCCAACTTCATCTTCGACGACGCCGAGGACACGCACATGGATATTGGCTGCATCAGTCAAAAAAGCCGCACGCGCGGCAGCGCCTCTATTTCGCGCAGATCCTCAAGGAACCTTTGATCCAGCAGGGTCGAGGTTAGTTTATCAATCCCCATGCGCGTTTCCAGTTCGCCCGGGTCTGGAGTGTCGCGGTGGGCGGCAATTATTCCTTCAAGTTTTTCGGCACGGGGCTTGCCGGACGCCAAGGCTTTCTCAAGCGCCGCCTTCCCTTCCGACGTCAGGTGGCATCGCTGCAATATTGTCGGGTCAATCGCGGTTGCGGCCGCACCGAGCATCTCGGACAGCATCATTTCCGCGCCAACAAATGCCGCTTCGGGTGTTACGACCCACACGCGGCTCGATGGAAACGCCTCGCATATTTCCGCGATCAGGTCGGACCAGCTGATTTCATATAGCGCCTCCCAAGGTGCCGTTGCCACCCGGTTGTGCAACGTCGGCGAACTGAGCGACAACAGGAAATGGTGCAGCGGTTCGACCGTCACGACGACCCGCGAGATCATTTTCGACAGCGAAGTGGCGCGATCTGTGATCATCCGTTCGGCATTTGGGAACAGCTCTTGTTGGCGATACGCAGCTGTCGGGGCGCCAAGCAAATTTATCGCCGACAGGAACACCGGGCGTCCATCGTCAAGCGACAACGCGGATGCCAGCAAAGCGCGACGTTCATCATCGGTTACGTCGCCGGCCGTTACAGCGCGAAGCGTGCGCGTTGCGATCCGATTGGGAACTGCCATGACACCGGCTGCCGCGATCGCCGCCCGGCGGGTTCTGACAACATTGTTCAGCGCCCGCGCAAGTCGGGTTTGCGGCCCGACCAGAAGTGTTACATGAGAATTCGCCTGGTTCATGCGCTATCGGCGACGTTTCCGCGCGTTCATTCCTGACCGCCCAATCGTCATTGCTCGTGATTTCCTCGCCTTACCCTCGCCTGAATGAGCGGATTGGTCCAGCGGCAGAAACGCGAATTCGTTTCTCTGCGGGCCTGGGATAGCAGTATTGGTGTGCTCGAAGTGCCAGCGGTACGGCCTTCAGCCACTCAGCTTGCAACTTCCACCACCACGCGACGGGCCAGCAAAACCAGTCCAATCAGACAAACAACGCCTGCGACAACATACCAGGTCAAAACCGCGCTGATCTCGGAATGCGCCATCTGCCCGACTTCGGAGGTTGAAAGCGACGCGGCCCAGAGGCTGGACGCGAAAAGAACGCGTCCCGCAAGGCTTCTGAGCGACAAATAGGTCGCGCGGGTGTCGTCGGTCAGAAGCGGCTGAATGCGGGCAAGTATGAAGGGCCGCGAAAGGGAATCGGGCACCATTCGAAGCAAGAGGAACGCAATGGCGACAAACGAACTCGTCAAAGCGAGGACCGCGGCGAGAAATATTTGCATCGCAAACGCCGCACAAAGAATTGCTGGCAGGCCGAGACTTTTTCGCAACCAAGGTGCCAGCATCGACGTCCCAACGGAAAGTAGCATCATAATCGCCGTCACCACACCGCTAACCAGTGGTGCCTCACCGGCCAGCCCGATCTGATCGAGTGCGGCAAGGATGAACGGTTGCCCAAATACAAAAGGGATGTGGCTGAAGACATACATCAAAGTGCTGAGCGCAAAGAGCCAGATAAGAACGGGCTTTGTGAAGGCGGCGCGAAGCGATCTGAACCGCAGCCATTCGGCACCATGTGCGCGTTTGGCACCGGAATGCGGCGGCTCGACGCATCGCCAGGTCACATAAACCGCCGCTGCAAAGGCAATCGCGCTGCCCGCAAACGCCAGCTCGAACGACCAAAGCGCCATCACACCGCCGACAACAGCCGAACACGCGAGGCCGGAAAATGTAAACCGCCACGCCCGCAGCTCTTGCGCCTCGACCTCGTCTTCGCGGCCCTCGGCAACCAGAGTTTCATAAAGAAACGCACTGTCAGTGCCCGAAACAAATGCGATGCTGGCCCCCAGAAATACCTGCCCGACAACAAAGGCTGCAAATGTGTCGCCGGTCGCGAAAACTACCATTCCAAGGAACCCGGCAACCGACGAGGCGATCAGCGTCGCCCGTCGCCCCAGTCGATCAGACATATAGCCAGACGGCACTTCCAGAAGCGTCGTCGCGATATCGTAAACCGCATAAAGCAGAATTGCGTCGGCGGCAGATAGTGTTTTCTGGAAAAACAGGAACCAAATTGCCTGCCAGAACAATAGGTTCTGCAAAAACTTGAACCAAGGGTAAAGCGCCAGGTTTCGCCCTGTGGCAGACGTCATTCTATGCTCACTCGCGCTGGTTCAGATTCTGGATGTTGACAATCTGCGCGAGTTTCCACGGCGCGAACGCGGCGGTCAACCGGATACAATCTCGACCAGTTCGATCTCAAACGTCAGGTCTTTGCCAGCAAGCGGATGGTTGGCATCCAGAACGACGCTCTCGTCGGTCAATTCGGCAACGGTCACCATTATCGGTTGGCCGCCTGGCGATTGAAGTTCCAGGCGCGTGCCAATTTCGAGAGAGATATCTGGCGGCATACGATCACGCGGAAACGTCTGGCAAGCATCAGTTTTGCGCGGGCCATAGGCACGTTCGGCCGGAATTTCGACGGTTTTGGCGGCCCCTGCCGACATACCCGTCACTGCGTCATCAAATCCGGGAATGACCTGTCCCGAGCCCAGCGCGAACTCCAGCGGATCGCGGGCGCGCGAACTGTCGAATGTTTCGCCGTTGGCAAGCGTGCCGGTATAATGGATGCGCACGATATCGCCAGTCTTGGCGTCGGACATGAGTTCAATCTCTGCAACAGGAAGGTGTAAATCTTCGCGCCAACCTGAAGAAGCTTTGCCAGACTGTAAACCCGCGCCTCAGCCGTCGCTGGCGGCTGGCGTCATCAACCCCATCATTGCGCCTGAGGGATCCTGAATGATCGCGATGCGGCCAACGCCGGGAATGTCCCAGGGTTCGCGTTGGACGCGCCCGCCCGCCGCAGCTGTTGCCTTTGCCGAAGCGTCAACATCGTCAACCGCGAAGTATGTGAACCAGTGCGCTGGCACCTGCTCCATGCCGGGAATTGTGGATATGTCCAGAATGCCCGCTGTCGGCGCGCCGCCTCGCATCGCGACGAAATAGTCGCCCGCGCCGCCGTCCATCGGCATGTTGTCATAGGTCCATCCGCAGGTGGCCGCGTAATAGTCGCAGGCGCCCTTTGCATCGCGGGTGTTCAGTTCGTTCCACCAGACCTTGCCGTGATTGTCCGACATCTCAGCCCCCTAAATCTGAAAAATTCAATGAACCTGCCATAGCACAGTTTCCCGATGCGTGCTTTACACCGTTTTCGCGCCTGCTCGCGCGGGCCTTTGAGGACGATCAATTGACACTCGCCGGGCTGACCCTCGTTCTTGCTGCCGCGGTTTGCCACGCGACGTGGAATATTTTTGTCAAACGCATCAACGCCGGGGCGGAACTGGTGTGGTTGTTTTCAGTCGTGTCGCTTGTGCTTTATCTGCCTCTGGCAGTTTGGGCTGCACTTGGCTGGACGGGTCTGACGCTGCTCACTTTCACAGCTATCGCTGTTAGCACGTTGGTTCACCTCGGTTATTTTCTGTTGCTGCAAACCGGTTACCGAAAGGGGGATTTGTCGCTGGTTTATCCCACGGCCCGCGCGACGGGGCCGCTTTTGTCGACAACAATGGCGGTGCTGGTCCTGGGCGAGGCACTGTCACCGCAAATTGCTGCGGGCGGTGCAGTTATCATTTTCGGAGTGCTAATGCTGACCAACCGGCGCGGGCGGCTTGCCAGCGAACAAACGCTTACTTCGTTGGGTTTTGGACTTGGTGCGGGCGTTCTGATTGGCTCCTACACGGTTTGGGACGCCTGGTCGGTTTCCGTGTTGCTGATCCCACCCTTGGTGTTTGACTATGCCAACAGCATCGCGCGAACGGTGCTTCTGGCACCGGTCGCCTATCGTCGCTGGGACCGCGTTGTCGAGATCTGGCGGACGCACAAATTCGGGGTCTTCGTGATCGCGATCTTTAGCCCGCTTGCCTATATCCTGGTGCTTTACGCGATGACATTCACGCCGGTCATTTATGTCGCGCCGATACGCGAAACCAGCGTGTTGATGGGGGTTCTGGCGGGCAGCGTTTTGTTGGGTGAGGGCCACCTTCGATGGCGTTTGACCTGGGCCGCAGTGATCCTTTCGGGCGTCGTGCTTCTGGCGTCCGGCTAGCGCCGATTTCGCCCTTTTATCGGCAGCACTTGCGTGCCAGTCTTGGGCGCGAATAGGAGCTTGCCGATGCCTGTGACCACCTGCGTATTCGATGCCTACGGCACGCTTTTTGACGTCGCCGCCGCCGCGCGCATTGTCGCCGACCAGCCCGGTCAGGAAAGACTTGCCGCGGTCTGGCCAAAGCTGGCTGCGGACTGGCGCGCCAAGCAGTTGCAATACACCTGGTTGCGCGCCGTCACCGGCGATCACATACCGTTTTGGCAAGTGACGAAAGACGGTCTTGACTGGGCGATGGAGGCATCCGGGCTGGACGATCCGGCACTGCGCGAAACTTTGCTGGCGCTCTATTGGGAGCTTCCGTCTTATGCGGAGGTTCCAAAGATGCTCGCGACCCTGAAGGCCGAGGGGTTTGCCACGGCAATCCTGTCGAACGGCTCGCCGGACATGCTTAGCGGTGCTGTTGAATTTGCCGGGGTCCGGGATCAGCTGGACGCTATTCTTTCCGTCGAGGAAGTCGGCATCTTCAAGCCTGCGCGCGCGGTTTACGACATGGTAGGCAGCCATTTTGGCACCGATCCGTCTGAGGTGCTTTTCGTATCCTCCAACGGCTGGGACGCCGCCTGTGGCGCGGCATATGGCTTTCACACAGCGTGGGCAAATCGAGCAGGCGAACCGATTGACCGGCTGCCCGGACAGCCTGCGCATATCCTCAAGGATCTTTCGACAATTCCCGAACTGGCTGGATCGCTTTGATGCCCCACTTCGCTGCCCCGGACGGGGTGCCGCTTTATTACACCGACGAGGGCGACGGGACGCCGGTTCTGGCGCTCGCTGGCCTTTCCAGGAACGGCAGCGATTTCGACTATCTGGCACCGCATTTGTCGGATATCCGACTGATAAGACTAGATTACCGCGGACGCGGTAAGTCGGAATGGTCGGGGGCTGAGACTTACACAATTCCGAACGAGGCTGGTGACGTTCTGGCACTTCTTGACCACCTTGGCATCGAGAAATCCGCCGTTATCGGGACCTCGCGCGGCGGTCTGCTTGCGATGGTTTTGGCGGCGACAGCAAAGAACCGGTTGTTGGGTGTTTGTCTGAACGACATCGGACCGGTGATCGACGGTGCCGGGCTGGCCGCGATCAACACCTATCTGGGCCGAAATCCGGCACAGAAGACGTTTGAGGAGGCGGCTGAAATGCGGGCCGGGCTGATGACAGGGTTCGAAAATGTGCCCCCAAGCCGGTGGATGGCAGAGGTTCGCAAACACTATCAAAAGACCGACGACGGCCTGGCGATAAACTATGATCCAGCACTTAGGGAAGCGGTGCTGGCGGCCAGCGCCGCGCCTGCACCCGATCTATGGCCCATTTTCGATGCGTTGGGCGGCTTGCCTGTCGCCCTTATCAGAGGCGCGAATTCAATTCTTTTGTCGGTTGAAACGGCCGATGAAATGTCGCGGCGGCGGCCAGATATGGTCCGCGCCGATATTCCCGGACGCGGGCATGTTCCGTTTCTTGATGAGCCTGAGGCGCTGGATGCAATTCAC
Organism: uncultured Boseongicola sp.; assembly: GCA_964194845.1. Lineage (GTDB taxonomy): Bacteria > Pseudomonadota > Alphaproteobacteria > Rhodobacterales > Rhodobacteraceae > CAXMNX01. Next base: position 49,265 of record CAXMNX010000047.1, on the reverse strand, counting down.
GAATGGCAGGAGCAACTTCCATGATCGACGATATCGAAGCTGCCGCCCGGCGACTGAAAGGCCACGCGGTTCGCACACCGCTTTTGAACGCGCCGCTTTTGGACGACGAAGTGGGCCGCCGGATCTTCGTAAAAGCCGAATGCCTGCAAAAAACCGGATCGTTCAAATATCGCGGCGCGCGAAATGCGGTTGCCTCGCTTGGCGACGACGAACGGGCATCGGGTGTCATCGCGTTTTCGTCTGGGAACCACGCGCAGGGCGTGGCGCTTGCGGCCCGCGAATTCGGCGCGCCTGCGGTTATTGTCATGCCGTCCGACGCGCCCGATCTGAAGATCGACAACACACGAAAATTGGGCGCCGAGGTCGTGCTTTATGACCGCGCTTCAGAAGATCGGGACGAGATCGGTGCGCGACTTGCCGAACAGCGGAACCTCCACTTGATCCGACCCTTTGATGACAGGCGCGTCATTGCCGGGCAAGGCACTTGCGGCCTGGAGATTGCCGAACAGGCTGTCGAAGCTGGGGTTGAGAGTGCCGAAGTGCTGATTTGTTGCGGCGGTGGCGGCCTGACTTCGGGTGTCTCACTGGCATTGGCGGCGAAGGCACCCGGCCTGACGCCGCGACCAGTTGAGCCCGAAGGGTTCGATGATGTCGCGCGATCGCTGGCCGCTGGTGCAATTCAGGTGAACAACCGCCGGTCGGGCTCGCTTTGCGACGCGAATGTCACACCAAGTCCGGGTGAGATTACGTTTCCGATTATGGCCGCCCATTGCGGTGCCGGGATTGTCGTGACTGAAGACGAGGCACTGCGCGCGATGGCGGTGGCATTCACGCGGTTAAAGATCATCCTTGAACCGGGCGGTGCCGTTTCCCTTGCCGCGGCGCTTTTTCATCGCGAGGATGACGCCGACGTAATCGCTGTAGCGACCGGCGGCAACGTCGACGCGCCAATCTTCCGCATGGCGCTGGAGCGACACGGGTAAGGAGAACGCAAATGCTGATTGCCGATCTCGATGGGTTGAAGGTTCACTACCGCGACGATGGTGATCCGAAAGGCGCGCCGGTCGTATTCTCGAACTCGCTCGGCACTGACCTCAGGCTTTGGGACAAAGTTGTCGAACGGCTTCCGGCGAGCCTGCGCCTGATCCGATACGACAAGCGCGGTCATGGGCTGACCGAGGCGTTTCCGCCACCATATTCGATGGGCGCTTTGGTTTCTGATGCGGAAGCGTTGTTGGATCACCTGAATGTCCGCGATTGCGTTTTCGTGGGGCTGTCGGTCGGCGGCATGATCGCGCAGGGACTAGCGGTCAAAAGGCTGGATCAGGTCCGCGCCATGGTCATCTCAAACACCGGCGCCAAGATCGGCACAACTGACATGTGGCGGGATCGTATCACGGCGGTCGACGAAGGCGGGATCGAGGCACTGGCTGATCCGATTATGGAGCGATGGTTTTCAACCGGGTTTCGCCAAACGCACGAGCTTACGGCATGGCGCAATATGCTGACCCGGCAGCCTGCCGATGGTTACATCGGTTGTTCTGCGGCAATTGCGGGAAGCGACTTTTATACGACCACCGCAGGATTGACGCTGCCAACGCTGGCAATAGCAGGCAGCGAAGATGGCTCGACACCGCCCGATCTGGTGCGCGAGACGGCTGATCTGATCAAAGGTTCGCGCTTTCATCTGATCCGAGGTGCCGGGCATTTGCCCTGTGTCGAAAAACCCGATGAATATGCGCGCGTTCTTGTCGAGTTTCTTCAGGAAATAGGTCACATCTGATGCCAGCGACGCCATTGGATAGCGCGCTTTATCGAGAATTGTTCGGCGACACCGAGGTCGGCCAGCTTTTTACGGATACAGCCGAGATACGCGCGATGATGTTGGTCGAAGGCGCGCTGGCAAAGGCCCAGGGCCAGTTGGGCGTCATCCCCGAAACATCCGCCCACGCAATCCATCGCGCGGCGATGGAGCTGCAACTGGACCCGGCGTCGCTTAGCGCGCAAACCGGTCAGAACGGTGTGGCGGTGCCGGGGTTTGTCGCGGCATTTCGGACGGAAATGAATGCGCCCGAACACGCACAATATCTGCACTGGGGGGCGACCAGCCAGGATATTATCGACACCGGATTGGCGCTGAGACTTCGCCAGGCGCTGTCGACATTGGACGCACGGCTCGCGACATTGCTTCGCCGCCTCGGGGACATGGCGGACCAACACGCCGAAACGCCAATGGTTGCCCGCACCTGGGGACAGGCGGCGGTTCCAACGTCGTTCGGTGCGGTGGTTGCAAGTTGGGGCGCGCCTTTGTTGCGACACCGCACGCGATTGGCCGAAGTTCGCAAGGGCGTCGAATTTGTTACCCTGTCCGGGGCCGCAGGCACGCTGGCCGCCATGGACCAAGGTGGCGACGTTCGCGCCGCGATGGCCCGCGCACTGGATCTGGCCGATCCGGGTGACAGCCGTCACAGCACCCGCGACGGTCAGGCGGCGCTCGCAGGTTGGATAACGGGCGTTTCAAACGGGCTTGGAAAGATTGGCGAAGACCTGATATTTCTGGCCGCCACCGGGATTGGCGAAGTGCGCATTTCCGGTGCTGGTTCATCTTCCACGATGCCGCAGAAATCCAATCCGATCGGGCCATCGGCCCTTGTTGCCCTCGCCCGGCTAACCACGGCGCTCAATTCGGCGATGCAGGGGGCGGCGATCCACGCAAATCAACGCGACGGCGCGGCCTGGTTCACCGAATGGCTGACGCTTCCGCAAATGATTCTCAGCGTCGCGCGCGGGCTGGCGACCGCGAATGAAGTCGCCGAGGGCCTGATCCCGATGCCCGACGTTATGGCCGCAAATATTGCCGCCACCAATGGCGCGATATTTGCCGAAGCGCTGACGTTTGAACTGGCCCGCACGATGCCCCGACCCGAGGCGCAAGCAGCGGTTAAGGCCATGGTTGGTGAGGCGGGCAAAGGTGGATTGTCGCTAAAAGACGCCGCCAGCAAATCCTTCGCGAATGTTGATCTTGAAACGGTGTTCTCAGCCACGCATCAACTTGGCGCCGCCCCCGAAGAGGCGCGCGCATTTGCCAAGGCGTGTTTGGGATTAAACGTATCAAATTAGAGGAACCCGCGGAGATGCAAACCATACGCGCCGCCGTTTGTCGGGCTTTCGACAAGCCGCTCACAATCGAAGACATTCAAATCGCCGCACCCGTTGGCCGTTCGGTCGAAGTCACGCTTGAGGCCTGCGCGATCTGCCATTCGGACATTTCCTATATCGACGGGTCATGGGGCGGCGAACTGCCTGCGGTCTATGGGCACGAGGCGGCAGGGGAAATCACCGCGCTTGGGCCAGAGGCATCGGGATATGAAATGGGCGACAGAGTGATCGTTACGTTGATCCGATCCTGCGGGACTTGTGCCTCGTGCGGCAACGGCCACCCCACCGCCTGCGAAAACCCCGGCAATTCGGCCCCACTTACACTGCCGGATGGCGGCGCGCTTTTGCAGGCAATGAACTGCGGTGCATTTGCCGAAAAAGTTGTGGTCGATCAAAGCCAGATTGCGCGAATTCCCGATGGCATCGCATCGGATGTCGCGTCTTTGTTGTCGTGTGGGGTCATTACGGGCGTGGGTGCCGTCGTAAATGCCGCCGGTCTGCGCGCGGGGCAGGATGTCGTGGTGATCGGTGCTGGGGGTGTCGGGCTGAACGCGATCCAGGGCGCACGAATTGCGGGCGCTCGCCGCATCGTGGCCGTCGATATAACTGAAGAAAAACTTGCCGATGCGCGCGCCTTTGGGGCAACCGACAGTATTCTGGCGAGCGAACCCAAGCCGTGGCGACAACTGCGCGAGATAATCGGTCGCGGCGCAGACGCCGTATTGGTGACGGTGGGTGCGATACCGGCCTATGACACCGCGCCGCGATATCTGGCACCGGGCGGCAAGGTTGTCATGGTGGGGATGCCCGCAAACGGGGCGACTTCGACCTATGAACCGGTTATTCTGGCGGCTGTCGGTCAAGGCATGGTTGGATCGAAAATGGGCGATGCAGTTTTGGCACGCGACATCCCGTGGCTGACGGATCTCTATCTTCAAGGGCGTTTGAAGCTCGACGAGCTTATATCTGGTCGCTGGTCGCTTGATCAGATCAACGAGGCAATCGCCGACACCAAATCCGGTGCCGCGCGGCGCAATATTATTATATTTTGAACTGTCGCTCAAATTTCGGCATCGTTCCAATCATAGATGACAAGACCCTTGGTCTCGCGAGCGCCAAGCTTGCGGTACAACGCGCGCGCCGGTTCGTTTTTGGCCTCGGTTCCACTCCGAATACCCTCGCATCCCCTGTCTCGCGCCAGATCAAAGATTCGCTCGCACATACGGGTCGCGATGCCACGCCGCCGATAGTCTTGGTGCACACTGACTTTGTTGATGAAAAATTGGGTTGGCTTGTCGGGGTGCATCAGCACAGTGCCGCTGGCGAAACCGATCACCTCGCCCTGATCCAGGGCCACAACAATCTCGTTCACGCGCGTGGCGAGAAAACCCCAGGCACGCGCCGGGTCGACCGGATGATCAAACGTTCCCTCGCGAACGCGCTCAAGAATGTGGGCATCCTCTGGACCAAGATTGCGAATGGTGATTGGGTTCATCTTAGCAGGCCATATTCCCCGTTTGCGTCAAGAGGTTAGAAATGAAACTCGCGGATCTCGATGTGATAATAACCGCGCCGCCAGCACCCGGCTGGGGTGGGCGATACTGGATTCTGGTCAAGGTGACAACCGACACAGGGATCACTGGTTGGGGCGAATGCTATGCCGCCTCGGTCGGGCCGGTGGCCATGGAAGGCGTCATTCGCGACGTGTTTGAACGCCACATGGCCGGGGAAAACCCCGAAAATCTCGAGTTGATGTTTCGCCGCGCTTTTTCATCCGGCTTTACGCAAAGACCCGATCTGACGGTGATGGGCGCGTTCTCGGGGCTGGAGATTGCCTGTTGGGACATCCTTGGAAAAGATCGGGATCGACCTGTATGGGCGCTGATCGGTGGGCGAATGAACGAAAACATTCGCGCCTATACCTATCTTTATCCCCTTGCCCACCATCCCCTGCCCGAGTTCTGGGGCAGTGCCGACATGGCGGCAGAGACCGCACTTGACCTCGTGGATAAGGGATACACCGCAGTCAAATTTGATCCAGCCGGGCCCTATACGATGCGGGGCGGACACCAGCCTGCGATGAACGATATCGAAACTTCTGCCGACTTTTGCCGCAAGATCCGCGAGGCCGTAGGAAACAAGGCCGATTTGCTGTTCGGCACGCACGGTCAGTTTTCGACCGGCGGTGCCATCCGGCTGGCGCAAGCTATCGAGCCATACGCGCCGCTTTGGTTCGAAGAACCGGTGCCGCCGGACAATATCGCGTCGATGGCAGAAGTTGCGCGGGCCACCTCGATTCCCGTCGCCACCGGCGAGCGCCTGACCACGAAGGCCGAGTTTGCCGCTGTTCTGCGCGCTGGGGCGGCCAATATTCTTCAACCAGCGCTTGGGCGGTCCGGCGGGATATGGGAGACGAAAAAGATCGCCGCACTCGCCGAGGTGCATAACGCGCAGATCGCACCGCATCTTTATGCAGGGCCAGTTGAATGGGCCGCGAATATTCATCTTGCCACATCAATTCCAAATATCCTGATCGCGGAAACCATCGACACCGCGTTCCACCAAGCGCTGATCAAGAACAGCATTTTGATAGATCAAGGATTTATTTTCCCGCCCGAAACCGCCGGGTTGGGGATCGAAGTTGACGAAGAATTGGCGCGCGCGCATCCCTACAAGGGCGATGGATTGCATCTGCAAATGCAGGACGCGCCAGTCGATTATGTGGGGCGCAATCTGTTTGAGGGCGGCGCACCTGTCGGAAAGGCAGATTGACCGTTCAGACTTGATTCAGGCCGTTGTCATGCACGCGTGATGGACGCTGACCGCTTCGTCAATGCAATCGAACCATCGCGCCTGCCCGTCCTCCAACACGATTGCCGCCTGGCACATCCGCTGCAAAAGCGGCAGGTTGTGGGACACAACCACAGCGGCGCGATGCTGAAGACGCGCGGCCAGTATCTCTTCGCTTTTCTGGCGAAACGCCGCGTCACCGACGCTGGTCACCTCGTCGATAAGATAGGTGTCGAAGTCGATCCCCATAGAGATCGCGAAGGCCAGACGCGCCTTCATGCCCGAGGAATAGGTGCGAAACGGCAGATGAAAATGCGCCTTCAGTTCCGAAACGTCACGGACGAAAGCTTCAAGCGCATCGGTATCAACGCCGTAAATGCGGGCCACAAAACGGGTGTTTTGCCGGCCCGACAAATCACCGTGAAAGCATCCGGCAAATCCGACTGGCCACGAGACACTGCCATCGACGACTATCCGCCCGGAGCTTGGCCGCATCGTTCCGGCTATCAGCTTGAGAAGGCTTGATTTTCCCGCGCCGTTTCGCCCCAGTAACGCAACAGCGCCGCGTTCGGGAAGGTTGAGGTTGATGCGGTCAGCAACGACCTTTCTGACACCACCGGTCACGAAGACCTTCGAGACGTCAACGAGGTGGATCATCGTCTGTCGCGCAGGCTGTAGAAAACCAGAACGGCAATGCACCAGCCGGAAACCAAAAAGAACCCAAGCATCGCCAAAAGCACGAAACGGCGCGGGTATTGTGCGGTTTCGGCCAGCGTGGGCTGAACGTGTGCTGCCAGATACCGGCTTTTACGTCGCGCTTCGGCCTGCGCCTGATCAAATACCGCGAGTGCGGATGTATAAGCTTCTTCGGCAAACTGACGATCGACGGCAAGGCTCTCAAACTCGGCCAATAGCGTCGCATAATCTGCCCCGTCGCCGCCTGCACCGCCAAACCCGAGATTGCGCCGTTCTTCGGCGATGCGGGTTTCGATGATAGCAATGCGCCGGTCGGCTTGCTTCAGCCGCGGATCCTGCGCCCGAGTGTTTTCACGCAGAAGATCGGCGTCGATCAACGCCACCGCAAGCTGCTGTTCCAACATCGACAACAGCCCCATCTGGCCCTGAAGATCCGCCGTGGGGTCGACGATCTGCGTGCGCGACCTGAAGGTCGTCAAATTTTCGCGCGCGACCTTCATCCGATCAACCGCGCGCTCAAGTTCGGCGCGGGTAAATTCGGTCGTATCGGCCTGCGCGATCGCCGAAAGTTCGTCAACCAGCCGCGCGCATTCGGCCAGAATGGCCGCCGCAATCGAACGCGCATCTTCCGGCGCGAAAGCCAGCGTCCGCACTTCGATCAGACCGGTGCCCCGGTCGTAGACAACGCGCACCATGCGCGACCAGAAATCATGAAGCTGTTCGATTGAATGGTTTGAATTTAGACCGAAAACCGGATCGCCCTCTGGCTTTGAATAAAGCTCGACCAACCCCAGTCGTTCGTCGATACGCTGGACAATCTCCTGACTGTTCATGAACTCGTAAAGAATATCGGCATCGGCCGATCCCGAGGATGCAATTTCGGCGATCCCGCCGAAGAGCTCGACCGGAGAGGAAAATTCTTCGGTCCGGACCGAAAAAGCGACGGTTGATGCGTATAGATCCGCAGCGCGTGTCACCAGATAGATCGCGGCCGCAAGCGTTGGCAGCAGGACGCACAACAGAAACGACACCGCCATCCATCGGTGCCGGGGGGCGGTGCGCGCGGGCGGAGCCGGCGAATGCAAAATGGCGACGTGCGACACGAGACGATTTCTGCTTCAAAATGCGCTGCTGATGCAGCCTTTCGGAGTCTCGGTAATTCGGCGTAAAGAATGCTGCGCTACGCCAAATACTGTTCATGGCCATAGTTCCCATTGTCAGTGCTCCTTTGACGCAATCCGCGCCCTGCCCGACCCGACCACCGGGGCGGTTGTCGGCTTTTCGCGCGATATCAGCGCTTGCTTTGCGTGAAATGGCAACGACTTATGGCCGCTCGCCCGGTGGTTGGCTTTGGGCAATAGTCGAACCGGTCGCGGCGGTCGCACTGCTTTCGTTCGCCTTTTCGCTGGCCTTCCGCGCGCCACCACTGGGCACGAATTTCGCGCTTTTCTATGCGACCGGACTGCTGCCCTATATGTTGTTTCACGACATCAGCCAGAAAGTTGCCGCCTCGGTTCGGTTCTCAAAACCGCTTTTCAGCTTTGGCGCTGTTCGGTACCTCGATGCGCTGATCGCGCGGTTTTGCCTGAACCTGCTCACTCATTGCCTTGTCATCCTGCTTGTCCTGAGCGCGATTATCGCAGCCTTCGGAACCGGCGCGGACCCCAATCCGCTGGGCGTCGCAATCGCACTTTCCATGGCCGCCGCGCTGGCCGCTGGCGTCGGTGCCGTCAATTGTTATCTCATTACAGCATTTCCGGCCTGGGAACGGCTATGGGCGATCGCGATGCGCCCGCTTTTCATCATCTCTGGCGTCGTTTTTCTGTTCGAGGATGTTCCCGATCAGTATCAGGCTGTGCTTGGCCTGAACCCGCTTTTTCACATCACCGGGGCGATGCGCGCGGCGATCTATCCGACCTATGCGCCGAATTATATCAGCGCTTCGTTCGTGTTCGGAACCGCGACCGCGCTTCTTTGCCTTGGGTTGATGCTACTTGACCGGTTTCACGACGATCTGGTGCATAAATGAGCGATTTTTCCAGCCTTCGGTCATTGCCCGTCTGGTCGCCGACCACCCATTCCGGCGCCGAGCATGTCACTATTCTGCTCGCGACCTTCAACGGTGCCGCGCATATTGCCGAGCAGTTGGAGAGCTTCCGTGATCAGACCCACGAAAATTGGTCGCTTTTGGCGTCCGACGACGGATCGACAGACGATACCTGCGCGATAATACGCGAATTTGCACAGGCCCATTCCGGGCGGCGGGTCACGCTTTTAAGGGGGCCGGGCAAAGGTTCGGCTGCCAATTTCCTGTCGCTGCTGCGCGCCGCCGGAAGCGCGCCCTACATAGCGTTTTCCGATCAGGATGACGTCTGGTTTCCCGACAAACTGGCGCGCGCTGTGGCGGCCCTTAAGGAACGTGATGGGCCTGGGGTATACGGCGGGCGCACAACAATATCCGACAGGCACCTTCGCCCGCTGCACAATTCGCTTCTGTTCCGGCGCGCCCCGAGTTTCGGAAACGCCCTGGTGCAAAACATTGCCGGCGGCAACACGATGGTGATCAACCGTGCAGCGCTGGATTTCCTGCAACCGGCAAGCCACCATGCCGACACCATCATCTCGCACGATTGGTGGTGTTATCAAATGGTTACCGGGTCAGGTGGCAGTATGATTTACGATGCCAACCCCTGTCTTTTCTATCGCCAACACGGGAGTAACCAGATCGGGGCCAACGATTCACCGATTGCTGCCTTGTCGCGGATCAGGCGACTGCTGCAAGGGCATCTGGCAACCTGGACCAAAGCGCAGTCAACCGCCTTGCACCATTCAAGACGGTGGATGACCCCGACGGCCCAGCGCCAGCTCGATCTGTTTCTGGCGTCGCGCCATTGCGGACCAATAGGCCGTATTCTGTCGTTGCACCGCGCCGGCATCATGCGCCAGACGCGGCGCGGATCACTCGCTCTCTGGGTGGCAGCGGGGCTTGGGAAAGTATGAATATCGCCCGAAGACCAAACCTCAGGCCGCCCGGCTTTTAATCCTGCTGTCGCTTGGATGTCTTAACGAAGATTCCGTCAATTGCGCCGAGCCATCACCGGCACAGCGCTTGGAACTAGACAAGTGATCGCCGGACACCTTACCGGGCAGCAGCCCGGCAAAAGTTCGGTAAATTACGAAAGCATCCAGAGCGAGCGACCGGCGTTTCAGGTAAAGAATATCCAGCCCGGCCTTTATCGGGATACAGGCGCGACGATAGACGTCGTCGGTTTCCTGAGGGGAAGTGCAACGCTCTAAAAGGCGCTTTTCGCGCTTGTGCAACATGACCGTCGCAAGGCCGGTGATGCCCGGTCTCATCGCCAGCACCAGCGCGTAAATATCGGGGTAGGCCTCGACGTATTTGCGCAGCGGCGGGCGCGGTCCGATAAAGCGAATATCGCCTGCCAATATATTGAAAATCTGAGGAATTTCATCCAATCTCGTGCGCCGCAAGAGCTGACCCAGAGTTGTTACACGCGCCAATTGATCGCCGCCTAATACAGCCAGTTCCGCGCTGTCATCGGCCCTCATCGTTCTGATCTTCCAGAGGCGAAACTCGCGGGTTGGCGACGTCATGCGCTTGGCGCCATAAAGAAACGGTCGCCCGTGACAGATCAGGGCAACGGGCCAAAGTGCGGCAAGCAGGAAGGCCACCGCGGGTGCCAGCAGAATGGCGATGACGCGATCGGCGATCGCGTGGCCATAGACCCAGACGCGGATCATTTTCCACCGGCCGCGACAGCCGTTCCAATGCCCTTGGCTTTCTGACGCTACCTGGTCGCAGGTTGGCGCAAATTCGGAACGCGGCTCAAAGCCCGCCTTCGTCGCCGATATCTTTGCCGCGCCGCTCATCCGGTCGCCGCAAGTTCGATCCCGTGCGGTTGCAGCTCCGCGAAAAGTGCGTCGAGCACCTCTTCAAGCGGAGCCCCAAGGGCTTGAGATCAAACTGCCTTTCGGCTTTCGTTGCCGGCGCCGCCGCCCATGCAGCCGATAATGCCTGCGATATGTCGCGCGCCGTCGGTTCAACCGAGTGAATGGACGATGTAAGCAGGCCGACGTCTTTTGAGGCGAACGTATTGGTGATAACTCTGGCACCTGCCGCCGCCATTTCCAGCGGTGGATGGCTTGGATGCGGCGACAGCATCAGCGACAGACCGACATCAACCGTGGACAGGAACTGCGGATAGTCGGCCCAGGGGATTTTTTTCAGGCTGGCTAGCCTGTGGCCACCGCCGAAATTAACGTCCGAATGCGCCAGACCGACGCTCAAAAGCTCGATGTCGCGGACGCCAGGTTCTTCGCGCGCCAGGAATGCCTCGATCGCTTCCAGGGCGGTGGCGAACATGTTTCGCGGCACTTCGGGGCGCCCGTAAAGAACAAGCCGTCGGCGGTCGTGCTGTTGCCGCTTCAGCGATTGGTAACAACCCAGATCAATCGAAGGACGAAACGTAAGTGCAGCGCCACCGCCAGGGATCAGGCCAAGCTCCTCGAAATGACGCTGTAGCGGGGTTGAGTTGAATATCGGCGTGAAATCAAGGTGATAACTGGCGAACGCACCAGCGTACTCGCCACCCCAGGGATAGAACCCGGGTTCGAAATCCTGAATCAGATAGTAGAAATTTTCGTGGCAAAAGCCGCCACGACGAAGGATGTCATGGATCAGATGTGCGCTCCACCAGGCTGTAGCAAGAAGCTGATCTTGCGCGTGAAAGGCGATTGTTTTCTCGGTCACGCCGCAGGCGATCGAGATATGTGACAGGGCAGCCTTGTGGTCGCCCCCGGCGCGATCGCCGATAAAGTCGAAAGTCCGGTCGCGACTTGCGACGGGAAGATCGATCGCCAGGAACACGACAGGCTGTCCGCGACGCGCCAGCCCGATGCCGATGTCTATTGCGGTGGCGATGCCGGCGAAAATTTCCGAGGGATTCAAGCTTGGCACGAGGATCAAAAAGCGCCCCGGCGCGGCGGATTTCACTGCAACGCCAAATTTACAGGCAACCCGGGTTTCCCGAAATGACGCAGCGTTCAACCGCGGCCTTGCGATTTCAATGTCATTGTCCGCGGTGCCCGGCTGTGCGCCGGGTGCCATAGAAAATGCCTTTCGATCGAACTCGGAAAGCGCAGACATCAGGCCGCTACGCAGGGTCGTACGAAGGGCCCAGCCCATCCGCCCGATCCGCACGCAGAAAAACATCAGCGATTGCAGCGCCAGGGCAAAATGCCCGGCCACCAGCAATTTTCCGGCGTCGGATAAAAACGCCACCCCGATTGCGCGCCGCGCGAGGTACGGTCTCAGGTCCGCCAAGCGCTCCCGATCCGGCGCGGCTTTTCCCGAAGCGGTGACATCGCCGATGCGGATATAAAGCGACTTTGCCAGATACGCCGCGACGGCATAGGTTCCCGCCCAGTGGCGATACCACGCCTTGGTGCCGATCCGGGGCCAGTCGTATCCTGTTTCGATGGCGCCGATGACATTGCGACCGTGCTGGCGATAGTCGACCAGCGATTTATTGACGTAGGATATGCCGCCAAGTACGCACGCAACCATCGCCAGCCAGAGGTCGTGATGAAAGAAAAGCGCCGATTGCGCCGGAAACGGCAGCGCGGCACTGGCAACTTGCCGCGTCATCACAGCGGTCATTCCGGTCACCGAAATTTTCAGCAATAATGCGCGCAGGTTGGCCTTCGTTTGTCGCCGTTCGAGCCTGAAAAGCGACTGATGCCGCAACTCGCCCTTTGGGCCAACTACCCGTGCGTCAGTGTGCACAAGCCCGGCGCCAGTTTCGCTGATACAGCGAACCGAAGCCGCCAGCTTTTCCGGGTGCCAGATGTCGTCCTGATCGCAAAGCGCGATGACCGCATCCTCGGGCGAAACCTCAACCGCGCGGGCCAGCCCGATCTCGAAGCTTTTGACCGAAGGCGTCGTCTGATCGGGCGTCACGCATTCGACCGGCACGCCGTGGTTTTCACAGATCCGCTCGGTCAGACCCGTTGAATGCTTGTCGGCGACAACGACGACCAGCTTGGACACCGGATGCGTCTGCCGGGCGAGCGAGGCAATCTGCTCGGCCAGCAAACCCTCGTCGGGTGCGTATACCGCCAACACGACGATAATCGGCGTGACACCGGAACGTGCGGATGTGTCACTCATTCGTCACCTGAGCAGGATGCAATTGCCTGGCTCTTTGCCATAGCCATTGATCTACGATTGTGCGCTTGGCCAACACGTGGCGGACAAGCGGATGCGTGATGTCGATCCGCCGCTCGGACTTTGCGGCATTGACACGGGCGTCCGTGAACGAAAGCCCGACGCCGGTTGCGACGCTGAATGCTGAAAGGCCATCGGCCAGTCGGTCCTGGCAGGCCACGGCAGCAAATCGGCCAAGCGCGGTTGCGATTTTTGATCTGTCGGCAAGGGTCAAAGCGCGGATGCAGTCGAGATCGCGTCGCCCCGACATGATGAAATAGCGCGACTGGCAATTGTCAAGAAGCCGCATCTCGGTTCCGGAAAGCCCCGTCAGATAGGCGTCCAACTGCCCGATGTCGGCAAGATCAATAGCACCGATCCGATCAACGATACGGCGGTGCGCCTCGTCAAGGGCTGCGTATCTGCCACGGCGATCTGGGTTGTTGTAATGATCGAGCCACTGAATATGCGACGCCAGATGGTCGATCGGTTCGCGCAGAACTGTGATCATCCGAAATTCGCGGGCCAAAGGACCAGCGATATCGTCCCAGAGCCCCAGCATGACGTGACCAGAGAAAAAGCGCTTACCTTCGCACAATGCCGCCTGAAGGTCGTCGGTATTGCCGATCGACTGTTCAATGTGGGTCTGAATGGTGTCGACGTCGAGTGTGTGCGCAAACCGCTCATTTACGTAAGATCCCGCCGTTTTCGCGATGTGCATGAAGAAAATCGGTGTATCAGGGCGCTGTTTTCGTGGCTGTGGCGTCGTGGGTTTCGGCACAGCAACAGCCAGATCAGGCATCAATTGTCCTCCTTGGACCGCAATCAGGCGATCACGTCGCCGCTGTCAAAGTCTGCCAGCGCGAAATTGTTAATCTGAAAACCGTCGCCGCCGCCAAAATCAATCAGCAGGGCGCCTATCGGCAGTTGCGATGCGGCGGTCAGAATTTGCGAGAAAGTGAGCCCGAAGTCAGAGACATCAATCTGGTCGATGCCGTCTTCCCAATCGGCGATAAGATCCGCGCCATCACCGATATTCAGCACAAATGTATCGGCCCCGGCGCCGCCCTTCAGATTGTCGTTCTGGGTGCCCCCGGTCAGGGTGTCATCGCCGCCGCGCGCCTCAAGGCGGTCAATTCCGGCCCCACCGGTCAGCACGTTGTCGCCGTTCGATCCAAGCAGATAGTCCGGCAGACGCGACCCGGTCAGGTTCTCGAAATTGGATATCACGTCGCCTTCGGCGTGGCCAAGGAACGTGTTTCCGTTCAGCAGATCGACCACGACGCGGGTGTCGGAGTTGGCGTAGGAAACCGTGTCTGTGCCGCCGCCACCATCAAGGGTATCGGCATCCGCACCGCCTTCGATGATGTTGTCAGAGCCATCGCCCGTCAGGTTGTCGGCAAAATCGGACCCCAGCAGATTTTCAATCGACGACAGGCTGTCGCCCGCCGCATCGCCGCCAGTGGGGGTGCCGCTTGCCAGATTGACCTGAACCGCCATGGGACTTTCCGTGTAGGCCGCCCAATCCGAACCGGTGCCGCCCTGAAGCAGATCGGCATTTTCGCCGCCTTCCAGAGTGTCGTCGCCGCCAAGACCGGTCAGCGTATCAACGCCGACACCGCCCCAAAGAATGTTTGCGTCGCCGTCGCCCGTCAGCGCATCTGCCCCCGATCCGCCGCGCAGATTTTCGAAATTCAACAGGACGTCACCGACAGCGTGTCCGCCCAGCGCCGTGCCGGTATCAAGCGACACAACCACACCGGATATGTCGGTGACGTAACTCGCTGTGTCGCGCCCGGCACCACCATTCAGCGTGTCGGCCCCGACACCGCCTTCCAACACATTGTCGGTAAACGTGCCGACCAGATTATCACCGAAAGTGGATCCGATTAAGTTATCAATTTTGACGAATATATCGCCAACGGCGTGCCCGCCAGCGGTGAAGCCGTTGAAAAGGTTGATGATTACTGCCGCGTTGCTTGCCGAATAGGCCGCAGTGTCCATGTTGCCGCCGCCGTCGAGCGTATCGGCCCCTGCCCCGCCTTCAAGTGTGTCTTCGCCAAATCGCCCCTGAAGTTCGTCGGTGTTGCGACCGCCAAGTATCAGATTGTCGGCATTGTCGCCCAGCAACAAGTCATCGCCCAGCCCACCTTCCAGGTTTTCGAAGTTCGAGAATATATCGCCCGCAGCGTAACTGCCAACGACAGTGCTATTCAGCATATCGACGACAACGCGGCTGGTCGCGTCGGAATAGGACAACCGGTCGGTGCCCGTGCCGCCATCCATCAGGTCGGCACCCAGGCCACCCGCGATCACATCGTCGCCCGCGCCACCGAAGATCGTGTCGTCCCCCGGGCCGCCGAAGATCGTGTCGTCGCTCAAAGCTTCGCCCCGCTGATTCTTTGAGGCGTATTTTCCTTGTAACTGGTTAACTGCGGATTACCGCGCCTGCGATTTCAGGCCATCAATCAGGTCAAGCTGTGCGGCTAAGCAATCAGGCAGCGCGTATCGCTGGACAATGGTTCGCCGGGCCGCGATGCGCAGTGCCTCGACATCGCGGCGGGCTTCAAGTGCCAGGGTCAAACGCGCAGCAATTTCGCGGACGTCGAAGAAGTCCATCAGCCAGCCGTTCCGCCCGTCTTCGATCACTTCCTCGACCGGCGGCGTTCGCGAACCGACCACGAACCCGCCTGCCGCCATGACCTCGAGCATCGACCAGCTCAGAACAAAGGGATAGGTGAAATAGGCGTGGACGGATGAGACCTGGGCCAAGGCCAGAAATGCCGGATACGGGATCTTGCCCGTAAAACACACCCGATCCGGCAGCGGGCCGACTTCTTCGGCCATGACCTCGCGCCAGGATTTGCCGTCCGGCGCCCGCGCGCCATAGCTCACCTCGTCACCGCCGACGATCACCACAGTCGCGTTGGGGCGCGCTTCCAACACCCCCGGCAAAGCGCGCATGAAGGAATGAAACCCGCGATAGGGTTCAAGGTTTCGGGCCACGAATGTCAGAACTTCGTCGTCGCGGGTCAGCGCGCGGCCATCGGGCAGAGCGAAACTTGCCTTCGGATCCGGGCGAACCCGCTCGCAGTCAATGCCGGCATGGATCACCCGGATTTTGTCGCGATAGGCTTCGGGAAACTGATCGCGCTGCCAGTTGGTCGGCGCATAGGCCACATCGGCGGCGTCTAATGCCAGCAAGTGAACACCTGCCCGCGTTCTTGCCCTTAACGCGGCGTCCGGGCCCTGGCTGAACTCAGGATCAAAACCGACATCCGAACCCCGCCCGCGATAGAAAAACTCTGACATCGACACAAGCCGCGCCTCGGGCCAGACGTCTTTCAGATACAAAGTCTCGCCCCAACCCGGATTACCGATCATAACGTCCGGCACGAAGCCCTTTTCCTTCAGCGCAAACCCAATTCGCGCGACAGCCTGACCGTTCAATACCGCCGCTTCGGAACCTGCGAGGTAGGGGTGTATTTTTTCGTTCACCTTACGATGGGCTGAGTATTCGATCTTGCGGACGCCGGACACGTCCGGCCGACCCTTTTGGGTGATGAAAATCACTTCGTCGCCGCGTGCGGCCATTGCAGGTGCAAGATGCTTGAACTGTCCCGGACAATTCTGATGAACGAAAAGCGCTTTCAACGGGTTCTCCGGCACGCGTCACTTGGCGATCCCGGGAGGACTTGAACCCCCAACATCCTGCTTAGAAGGCAGGTGCTCTATCCAGTTGAGCTACGGGACCGCTGGCGCCCGTTATTGGCCGGGCATATCGCGATTGGCAAGAGAGTTGCATGGGCCCGCCCTTCGCGCTAGTCAAATGAACGTCGTTCATGGAGGCCCGATTGGCTCGAAACACCGACAAACGGCGCGAAGAGCTGCGCGAGCGGCTGGTGACCATCGCCGAAGCGCAGGTTCGCGCATCGGGGCTTGGCTCTTTGCGCGCGCGGGCGCTTGCGGGTGAGGCCGGATGTGCGGTCGGCGCGATATACAACGTGTTCGACGACATGACAGGGCTGATATTGGCGGTGAACGGGCGCACGTTTCGCCACCTCGGCGCCTTTGTCTCTGACGTGGTTGACGCCAGACAAGACACCGGACCCACCGACCGAATGATCACGATCGCATTTGCCTACCTGCGGTTTGCCAGCGACAACCCCACACTTTGGCGGGCCTTGTTCGGGGTCAAGATGTCGGCCGACCGGGACGTGCCTGCCTGGTATCTTGACGAACTGGGTCGGCTGTTTTCCATCATCTCGACGCCGCTATCGGAAGTTTACCCGCAAGCTGACGCCAGTGAGATCGACCTGAAGACCCGCGCGTTGTTTTCTTCGGTGCATGGAATTGTCGCGCTGGGCCTTGAAAGACGCATCTCGGGCGTGCCGCAGGACCGGATTGAAATGATGATCGAATACATCATTCGGAACGTTACTTCGCGAAGCTGACTTTGCGGGGTCGCCCGCTTTAATGCGTCCAGGCTCCACGCCGGTCGGTCGCGAAATTTTCGCCGTAACCGCGCATCCGCACATTTTGCTTGCGCACCTTGGGTTCGCTCACCACCGCATCAATCCCATGGTCACGCGCATATTCCAGCGCGGCTTCCTTTGTTGGAAACCGCAGACGCACCTGGGCTTGCGTGTCTTCCGACGACGTCCAGCCCATCAGCGGGTCCACTAGACGCCCGGACGCATTTGAATATTCCAGCACCCAGTCGCGGCTTTTGGCCTGACCGGAAGACATGGCGGATTTGGCGGGGCGAAAGATGCGTGCGGACATAGGGGCCTCGTTCTTCACCGCGATCTATCACCAATACGCGGGTGCGTTGCAAGGGTCGATGTGAGGGGGTGAAGTGGTTGCCGACCGGGATACGAGGAGCGAGGGGTAGGTGGGTCGCGCATCCGATCGGCAACCCGTTCTGCTGCTTAGGGTTGCAGATTTACACGAAATACGTGGGTTGGCAAGAATTTTTCTACTTAGGGTTGCAGGCGCGTTAACCTATTGGAACCGATCCAAAAACGAGTTCTGTCAGGAGTCTGGCCGACAATGCAATTCCTTCCTTGAACCGGAACAAAAGAAGATCAAATGTGGTAGAACCTTAGGGAATCACTCCATGTCCGCTGAACCCATTCTGCACTCCCCTGCACCAGACGTGCGCACGCGCGAAAAGCTTGAAGGCGGCAGGCAGCTGGTCATGCACACCGAGTTCAAACCGGCGGGCGACCAGCCGGCCGCGATTGTAGAGCTGACGACGGGCATTCGCGACGGCGAGCAAAACCAGGTTTTGCTTGGCGCGACCGGCACCGGGAAAACCTATACGATGGCCAAGGTCATCGAAGAAACCCAGCGCCCGGCCATCATCTTGGCACCGAACAAGACTCTCGCGGCGCAGCTTTATGGTGAATTCAAAGGCTTCTTCCCGGAAAACTCGGTCGAATATTTCGTCAGCTTTTACGATTACTATCAGCCCGAGGCCTATGTCGCGCGCTCCGACACTTACATCGAAAAAGAAAGCCAGATTAACGACCAGATCGACCGCATGCGCCATTCGGCAACGCGTGCGTTATTGGAACGCGACGATGTCATCATCGTTGCCTCGGTAAGCTGCATTTACGGTATCGGCTCGGTCGAAACCTATGGCGCGATGACGCAGGATTTGCATGTCGGCGGCCGTTACGACCAGCGCAAAGTCATCGCCGATCTGGTGGCCCAGCAATACCGCCGCAATGATCAAGCGTTTCAGCGCGGCACATTTCGCGTCCGTGGTGATGTGCTGGAAATATGGCCCGCACACCTGGATAGCCGCGCCTGGCGGCTGTCGTTTTTTGGCGAGGATTTGGAAAGCATCAGCGAATTTGACTCTCTGACCGGCGAAAAGACCGACACAATGGAAAAAATTCGCGTCTACGCAAACTCGCACTACGTGACTCCAAAACCAACAATGAAGCAGGCCATTGAGAATATCAAAGTGGAGCTGAAGCAGCGCCTCACTCAGCTGGTGGACGAAGGCAAATTGCTGGAAGCCCAGCGGCTGGAACAGCGCTGCAACTTTGATCTGGAAATGTTGGAAGCCACCGGCGTTTGCAACGGGATCGAAAATTATTCGCGCTATCTGACCGGTCGCGCGCCGGGGGAACCGCCCCCCACCCTGTTCGAGTTCATCCCAGACAACGCCATCGTCTTTGCCGATGAAAGCCACGTCAGCGTGCCGCAGATCGGCGGCATGTACAAAGGCGATTATCGGCGCAAGTTCACGCTGGCCGAGCACGGCTTCCGCCTGCCCTCGTGCATGGACAACCGACCGCTCAAATTCGAGGAATGGGACGCGATGCGCCCGCAATCGGTATTTGTCTCGGCCACCCCGCAGGCGTGGGAACTGGAACAGACCGGCGGCGTTTTCACCGAGCAGGTGATCCGGCCCACCGGCCTTCTGGATCCGCCGGTTGAGATCCGCCCGGTCGAGATGCAGGTCGATGATTTGCTGGACGAAGTGCGCAAAGTCGCCGCACAGGGCTACCGCACGCTGGTCACGACACTCACCAAGCGCATGGCCGAGGATCTGACCGAATATCTGCACGAACAGGGCATCAGGGTCCGCTACATGCACAGCGATATCGACACGCTGGAACGCATTGAAATCCTTCGAGATTTACGCCTCGGCGCCTTCGACGTTCTAATCGGCATCAACCTTCTGCGCGAGGGGCTGGATATCCCCGAATGCGGGCTTGTAGCGATCCTGGACGCGGATAAGGAGGGGTTCCTGCGCTCGGAAACCTCGCTCATTCAGACCATCGGGCGCGCCTCGCGGAACGTCGATGGCCGGGTGATCATGTATGCCGACCGCGTGACCGGCTCGATGGAGCGCGCGCTGAACGAAACCGGACGTCGCCGGGTGAAGCAGGAAGCCTATAACGTCAAGCACAACATCACGCCCGCGACGGTGAAGAAGAACGTCGAGGATGTGCTTTCCGGGCTCTACAAAGGCGACACTGATCAGGTCCGAGTGACGGCCAAAGTCGATACACCGCTGGTCGGAGCCAATTTGGCCGCACATCTGGATGCGTTGCGCGATGAGATGCGCAAAGCGGCGGAGAACCTGGAGTTCGAAGAAGCCGCGCGGGTCAGGGACGAGATCAAGCGGTTGGAGACCGTGGATCTCGTGGTGGCGGACGATCCCCTTGCGCGGCAGTCAGCGGTGGAGGCGGCGGTTGAGAGTGGGAAGAAGGGCAAAGGGCGGTCGACGGCTGGGCGGGCTGGTCAGCGGGGTGGGAAATTTGGGCGGAGGGGGCGGTGATGCTTATCGACTGTGTGTATTTGTGGTACAATGAAAACACCTGTTTAGAAGCCATTCGAAGTCAACTGCAATGAATCTCAAAGAATTTTTTTCTCAGGATTTTTTCACTAGGTGCGGACACGAACCGTGCCGTTTCATCGACTATATCCCTGTCCTGACTGGCGTCCTGGCGGTGCTTGTCGCGACTTTCGGTGTTTGGAAATACCTAGACGAGAAAAGACGAGACCGAGAATTATCGGAAAGCGATCGCATTTGGAGACATCACCAAGAGGCCCGAAAATTCATAACAGAATTTCGCGCATCACCTTTTATTGAGGATGCGCTGCGCATGATTGATTAATCAAGTTTCGACTACCGTGTACCGGGTTTGGACGGGCTAACTACAATTGACCACGATGCGGTCGAACAGGGATTGCGAACCACCAGTATGAGTTTGACAGAAATCGATGAATACGTTGGTAAATGCTTTGATGAGCTTCTTGTCCTAGTGGGTGAGATTCATTACTTTGCGAAACAAGATCAAGTCTCAATCGATTATTTCGTTCCATCTCTGGGATGGTATGCATTCCGCGCAAAGCAGCAGACTTATATAAGAATCTACGGCGAATTTTTCGGTCTAGATTATTCTTGGGAAACACTAATGGTTATCTCAGACGCATTTGAAGAAAGGCAGCAAACGTAGCGTGCATACCCGCACGCACCGCCCCTTTCACGTCCCCGCTACACCCACTGCGGCCACGAACGTCATGCCCCCTAGCGACACGCTCGCCTCCTGCGGCCCCACCCACTTTTGATGTTGTGGTAGTTCATAGACGCGCTCTGGCCGGGCCTCAGCAGGCGTAGGGTGCGTTTTCAAACGCACCAATCAACCGCCGCAACCGGCAACTCCGGTGCGTGCAAGCACACACCCTACCAAACCACGTAGGGCGGGGTTTCACCCCGCCATTTCAAATGCCGGGATAAATCCCCGCCTACGCATCGCATCCGGGGCGTTGAAAACGCACCCTACAATTCCAACTCCCCCCGCACCTTCTTCGTCAATCCGCTCACAACCATCTCATAACTCGCCACAATATGCTCCCTCAGCCCCCCGTCGCTCATCCCCTGCTCCTCATACACTTGCAACCACTTCATCCCCCGCGACGCCAGATAGGGCGCTGGCCGTATCCCCGGCTCACCCCCCAACACTTCAAACGCGATGTCGCCCGCCTTGAACGTGAACGCATCCCGCCCGCTGTTCCAGCCGCAGATCGCGAAGACCTTGCCGCCGACTTTCCAGACGTCCGCATTGCGCCACTGAACCACGTGGGTCGTCGCCTTCAGGCGCGCGCAAAACGCATTGAACTCGTCCCGCGTCATCACCGCCGGTTGCTCATGGTCATAAAGTGAAACAATCCCGGCGCGTTTTCGACCCCTCGCACCGCAATATTACCCTGCTAGTTCTTCCAATGCGCAAACACATCGTAGCCTTCCGGCGTCGGCATCGCCGTAAGATGCTCGGCAAACTGCCCCCAGATTGCCGACACTTGCGCGGCATTTGCATCCGATAATTCGCGACTTTCCACCAAGGAAACGACATATCCTTTGCCCGTCTCGTTATCGACTGCATTGATAAATTCAATGATCCCCGGCAACCCCATGATTTGCGATTTTAACACTTCGATCTTGCCCTTCGCCTCGTCCAGAGTCTCGGTTTTCATTTGATACGGTGTGATGCGTGCAAACATGGTCGTCCCCTCGAGTAGTTTGTTTTACGTGCATTGCGCAGACGACCGTTAGCACGATTTTTGCCATTAGGGGAATTATCCGCCCCCGCAGATGTTCATGGGAATTATCCACCTTGACCGCAAACTATTAATCGCCGTTTCTAGGCCCCATGCCCGTCACCGCTTTCGATCACGTGAATGTCCGCACCGCCAACCTTGACGCCATGGTCGAATGGTATGGCGATATCCTCGGCCTGCATCCCGGCAAGCGCCCCAACTTCGGCATTCCCGGTGCCTGGCTCTACCTTGGCGATCTCGCACTGGTGCATCTGGTCGGCGTTGAGGCTGCGCCCGAGGCCGGCGGCAACGTCACGCTTGAGCATTTCGCGCTCCGCGCCACCGGGCTTGGTGACTTTCTCAAACTTCTCGACACCCGCAGCATTCGCCACAGCATCGATCCGGTGCCGGGATTTCCTGTCGTTCAGGTCAACGTGCATGACCCGGACGGCAACCATATCCACGTCGATTTCGACGCCGCCGAACACAACGCATAGTCACCCGCACACGTCCACTTGTGCATTGACCCCACCCCAATTCAGCGGCCTAATCCGGCATTGGTCCCGCGAAAGGAACCCCAAAATGTCATTCCTCGTCCGCTACACGCTTACCTCGGCCGACAGCCACGCCGATCAGGCGCAAGCAATGGAGGCACTTGTCGCCGGGCTGAAGTCCGAAGGCATCGCAGGCCTGCATTATTCCTGCTTTTCCACCGATAACCCCGTTGAATTCATTGGCATTCTTGAGTTCGTCGATGACGCGGCGAAGCAGGGATTTCTGAATTCCGCAACCTTTGCTGATTACAAAGTGAAGGTCGGCCCGACATTCGCCAATCCCCCGCAAACCAGCGATATCTCAGCGATTGCATCGACGCGGGACTAGGCCAAACCGACGCTTTGCGAAGCGTTGTATCGCGGCTAGGCTCGCTGGAACATGCGTGTCATTCACGAAACCGACGAGAATCTCGTGATCGAAGATCGGCCCTGGTTTTTGGCCGGGGTTGTCTGGTTTTTGGGCCTGGCGGCGATGCTTGCCGCCCTGACCGGGCAGATGCGAGGAACCGGAGAGACCATTCTGGTGCTGGCGCTTGGGCTGGGTGCTGCGGCCATCGCCTGGCATTTCATGCCGTTTCAGCGGCTCGATTTCGACCGATCGAGCGGCACATTCACACGCACCATCGCCCGCGTGACGGGGAAAAAACAGGAAACGCGGCCTCTGGCCACGATCCAGCAGGCGGCATCGCAGGGCAGCTGGAGCGAAGGTGCTAGGATGGAAAGGGTGGCACTTCTGACCGACGACGGACTTTACCCGCTCGAATACGGATATTCCGGGTCGTCACGCGCGGAAGTCATCCGCGCGATAAATGACTGGCTTGAAATGCTGAAAAATTGAAATTCGGGCGTTCGCCTAAAAGACGCCGGCAACTTCGTACATGACCGGTTTAAACCGCGAACACAGCTGGGCAATCTCGCGGTTTCGTTGTTGCATTTCGTCGGTGCGCAACATCGCCTGAAAATCTTCACGCTTCTGCCACTGAGAATAATTGGCAATGCGGGTTTCGGCGTCATTCACATGCAATCCCGCGCCAATAAACCCAGGCTGTTTTGATATGAACTCGGCGTATGCAGATCGCAGAGCTTCCAGCAAGTCAGTGCAAGTGCCGGGTGAACATTCGAAAGTTGTGATGACAGTTTGAAGCGGGCGATCACTGCGAATTTCGGGCATGCGGCTCCTCCTGAGGAGGAGCCTAACACACACAATCGAATTGCCACAGTAATGGCGGCGTCAAATTGGTTTATCGACGCGCGCCGTCACATAAACCCGGCCCTGCACCGGTTCGGGCCAGGTCAGCGAGATCTGATCTTGCGACGCGCCCGCCAATGTCGTGACATAAGGCGTCCAGAAAACATCAACCGCCGCGCCGTTCTGGATGGCATTTTCGGTCACGACCGAGGTTACTTCGCGCGCCCAGCCGCCAAACGGCAAGTAGCCAGACACGTCGACGGTCCAGGTTGTCGCCACCGATACCTGATCGAACTCCAGCGTCACCGGGTTGATCGTGTTTTGCCCGATCCCGTTGAAAGTATTGCCGGAAAACTCGACATTTCGCGTCAGGCCAAAGTCCAGGGCAGCGATACTGTCGTCAACCTTTTCAACCCGATCGGTCGTCCCGTTCAGCGATTTGAACGTATTCCCGGTAACGGATAGCCCATGGATAAAGTGGCCGGATCCGAAGGGCTTCACCACGAACCACGCAAAAAACGATGCCGCGTCATTGACGGTGAATATGTTGCCGGTCACGGTCAGGCCGCCGAACGAATACTCGGCACTGAAATCCGGCGTCGCGTCGTGCTCGTTGGTCCATTCAATGTATGAATTGTCGATGTAATTGCCGGTGATCACCGACTTCACATTCGGCTCGGTCAAGACCAGCCCCGCAACGCGCGGGCCATCGGTGACATTGTCGCCCTGAAACCAGTGGTTGCCGACAACCAGATGGCCGTTTCCGTGCAGGACCATCGTTGTGCCGAACCGCTGGAACCGGCTGTCACGGATTTTGGCGTCGTTGGCGTTGACATTCAGCCCAAGCGAGACCCGCGATGTTGCCGGAGAAGATTGTTCGTCGGACGCAAAGTGGCACCGGTCGATCTGCAAGTCCTGACAGCCCTGACCGTGGCTGGTGATCCCGCGATCCTTGGGCTTGGTGATAAAGCAGTCCTTCAGGTGAAACGTTTCACCGGCTGGTGCCAGCAACACAGCACTCGCCACGCCCTGACAATGGATCTCCACATCGGTCAGTGTGAATTTCGAAAGTTTGGTGAACCCCGAAAAATCCAGCACATAGCGGAAACGTTTGAACGTATATGTCTGGCTTGCCGGTGCTGCGTGAAAAGGCTGCGACAGGGTTATGGTGCCAGCGCCAATGTTTTTGTCCGTGACGTATACCTCGCGGCCAACACCCGTTGCCTCGACCAGCGATCCAATTTCGATGTTGGCGACGTTGGCCACCGATGTCAGCGTCACCGGCTGTCCTGCGTCATAGCCTGCAACACTGGTTTGCGTATCCGTGTCCCACGCGGCACCCGGCACCACGTTCAGCTGGCCGTTTCGGATGACACGGCGAATTTCATAGGTATCGGTGTCGGCGGCCGCAGCCATGTCAATCGGGTCTGTAACCTCGATCCGGCGCCCGCCCAGATCAAAGCTTTCGTGATCCGAGAAATTCACCAGCGCCTGCACACCTTTTTTGAATGCCTGAACTTCGTCACCAAAGGCGGCGGCATAGGTCGGAAGGTCGAAATTCCGGCGAAAAATCAATCGTTTGTCATCAGGCAATGTGACGGTGCCGACAAAGCGAACGGGATATTCAAAGGTCACGTTGTCGCTCAGCGCATAGGTGCCGGCCGGGACCAGAATACCGCGCCCGGCGGCAGCCGTGTTGGCCGCCAGGAAAGCGGCAGTATCATCCGCAACCCCGTCACCAACGGCACCGAAATCGCGAACATCCACCCAATCCATCATCACGCGGTGAAAGACCGAGGTTACGTCTTCAACCTCGACATCATCGACCCGAACGATGCCGCCCGTGGGTCCGGTCAAATCCAGCCCCAGGTGGCCATAAACAACAGGATCACCCCAATGGAGATCGACACCAGTGCGGGGACCACTGCCAATGATCGCCACGACCTCGACCACTTCGCCATAGTTGGTAAGCGTGACCGAGGTGCCGAATGTCGTCAGCCCGGAGACCGGCAGGCTGCCTGATTGACCGGGCCAACCGGCGATGCGCACCGACGGTAATGCACCCGAGATTGCCTTGACGCGGGCAGTTACCCGCAAATAGCACCCGGGCAGGATCGGCGTTTCGCCGGTGTAGCGGATTTTCTGAATGCTATCGGTTTTCTGAAGCTCAAGGCACGACCCGAAATCAACGTCGCCCGGAACAACCGCCGCTGTCCCGATCGTGTCGTAGGTCACAGACCCGGGTGTTCCGTCCTAGCTGGACCAGACGTTGAGACCCGCCCCAAAAACCGGTGGCATCAGCACCAATCCGTCAGTGATCGCCTTATTCATTTCGCGCCCTTTCATGCCGTCGAAAGCCGCATCTCTCAACAGAGATGGGACGCGCCCCGAAGGGTCGCTTGCCTTGGACTTTCGTGATCAGGCCGGATCCATTCGCCCGGCGTCGGGCAATTGATTTACGCGATGTCTGTTAACCGTGATTGAACCATGCGCACGCTCGCGTCAGGCACCGGCATCCGGTGCGCGAAGAATTTGAACGCCGTTGATGCGCCATCCCTCGGGCGTCTGGATCATTTGGTAGTCAAGCAGGTGGACCGCGCCTTGTTCGTCGCGGATCAGCACCTTTTGCCAAAACTGCCCGTCAATGTCGCGCAGTTCCAGAAACCGAAACTCGCCCGGCCGCCAGACCATCGGAAAGCCGTTGCGCACCATCGCGCCAAAGCGCTCGGCATTGCCAAAGAACGCGTGGATAGACGGCGACGCGAATGTGAACGCGCGCGAAAAATCGTCGATCAGAAATGCCTCGATCTGGCTTTGGATCGTTTGTTCTATCGCCGGTTCAGAAGGCAGCACTTCCGCCGCGCTGACCGGAAACGCCAAGCCCAGCGACACAACAATCGCCAAAATCCTCTGTCTCATCTGAAACCTCATAGCACCGCGCCCGTCGCATATAGTTACGACAGATCCGGGCCAATGGTTTCAAAATATCAGATTTTGTTCAGGAAAGCTCTCCCGAGAGCGCCTTTCGCAAAAGCACTACCGTTTCCGCGACACCGTAAAGCGCGATAAACCCGCCAAATCGCGGTCCCTGACTGGCCCCGAGCAGAACTTCGTAAAGTGCCTTGAACCAGTCGCGAAGCGGTTCAAATTCATGCACTTTTCCGACCGCGAACACCATGGTTTGCAGCGTCTCGGCATCGGCCGGCTGATCCCAGCGTTCAAGTCGGCCCAACAAATCTTCGAGCGCCGCGCGTTCTTTGTCCGTTGGCGCACGGAAATCGCGCTCGGGCCGAACAAAATCGTTGAAATAGCGCACAGCGTAGCCTGCGGCGGCATCCAGATCCGGGTTCGTCTCGGGCGAAGCGTCGGGCGCATATCGGCGAATAAACCCCCAAAGCGCATCCCTGTCTTGGGCACCCGAGACTGACGCCAGGTTCAAAAGCATCGAAAACGGCACGACCATGTTTGATGCGGGAACATCGCCATTGTGAATGTGAAAAACCGGGTTGTTCAGGCGTGCAGCATCGTCCTGATCGGCATAGGCCCGCAACTGCTGGTGATACTCGTCCACCGCCCGCGGGATCACATCAAAGTGCATCCGCTTGGCCGTCTTGGGCTTTTGATACATGAAATAAGACAGGCTCTCGCTCGCCGCATAGGCCAGCCATTCGTCAATTGAAATTCCGTTGCCCCTGGATTTCGAGATCTTCTCGCCATTTTCGTCCAGGAACAGCTCATAGGTGAAATGTTCCGGCGGGCGCTGGCCCAGAATGCTGCAAATCCGGTCATAGATCGGCGTGTTGGTTGAATGGTCTTTGCCATACATCTCGAAATCGACGCCCAGTGCCGCCCAACGCGCACCGAAATCCGGCTTCCATTGCAGTTTCGCATGGCCCCCGGTTACAGGCACCGTCCATTCCCGCCCGCTGTCGTCGTCAAACGTAATAGTGCCATCCTTTGCATCGACGTTTTTCAACGGCACATACAAGACACGG
This sequence comes from uncultured Boseongicola sp., assembly GCA_964194845.1. GTDB lineage: Bacteria > Pseudomonadota > Alphaproteobacteria > Rhodobacterales > Rhodobacteraceae > CAXMNX01. Next base: position 21,593 of record CAXMNX010000047.1, on the reverse strand, counting down.
CCAGTTTCAGGGTGCATCGGCAAAAATATCGAATAGCTTTGCCGCCGCTCTTCGCGCAAGCTTTGCAACATTACGCCCATGATGTCGTCATAGCGTTCTGCGGCCCTCAAAAGCACTTCATCGAACCGGCCGGACTTATAGAATTCGGTCGCGGAATAGAAGTCGTAGTCAAACTCAAACGTATCCAGAAACCGTCGCAACATGGCATTGTTGTGGTCGCCAAAACTGGGATGGGTGCCAAACGGATCCGGCACCGAAGTCAGCGGTTGCTGGAGATAGGCTTCCAATTGTTCCGGGCTCGGAACGTTGCCGGGCACTTTGCGCATACCGTCCAGATCGTCGGAAAAGCAAATGAGCTTGGTTGGAATGTCCGAGATTAACTCGAACGCCCACCGGATCATCGTTGTGCGCAGCACTTCGCCGAATGTACCGATATGCGGCAATCCGGATGGTCCGTACCCGGTCTCAAAAAGCACATAACCCTTTTCGGGCGGTCCCTGATCATAGCGCTTCAACAGACGCCGCGCCTCTTCGAAGGGCCAGGCCTTCGAGGTCATCGCAGCGTCCTTCATTGCACTCATCGCATCGTTCCCTAAAAACGCATTTCGGCGTATACCGTCGGCAAGTCTCGCTACCTATTGCGGGCGCGCGTTCAGGTCAATAAATTCACCTGGAAACCAAGAAGGACGGCTCACGTGACACTTAACCTCGCAGAATTCACGCCGGAAGAAACGCTTGTTGCAATAATGATAGCGGTCTCGGCATCGGACGAGCGTATGCGGACCGCCAAGCTTGTCACGATCGAGCGGATCGTAAACCACCTGCCTGCTTTCGCCGCCTTCGATCAAAAGCGCCTGAAAGACATCTCAGGTGCGGTGCTTGACCTCTTTGCCGAAGAAGATGGCCTTGATATTCTTTGGGGATCGGTGCGCAACACACTTCCCGAGCGGCTTTTTGAAACCGCCTATGCGGTCGCCTGCGACGTCGCGGCGGCAGATGGGACGTTGCGGGAAAGCGAGCTGCGATTTCTGGAAGAGATACGATACGAGCTTGAGATTGACCGTCTCCATGCCGCGGCAATAGAACGTGGCGCGCGGGCGCGGCATATGATTGTCTGATTTCAGCGGTTCGATCTAGACCTGTCTGAACGCCTTCGCCCAGGTGCCCAAAAGCGATTTCTGAAGCCGCCTGGACCGGCGCGACCAGCCGCGCGCGCCGGGTGGCCGCTCGCGCTGCTCGGGCGGTATGGCATCGCGCCTTTCGGTGTCAGCGGTGAATATTGCGAACGCCAGCGATCGGTTGCTTTTGGTGTTAACAAACCCGGTTAACGAACTGACAAAATTCAGTGTTCCGGTTTTTGCCGCCGCCGACACACCATCTAAAATCCCGCCATATTTCCTGGCAGTGTCTGGCACATTTATCGGCTTCATAAATCCCGCGATATGTGGGTTTTGCCGGATAATATCCACCATGCCTTTGGCACTTATGGCTGACCCGTATCCCAGTCCCGAGTGATCGCGAAACCGCGCGCCTTTCACGCCGAACCGCGTTTCAATCCACCCCGCCATGCGCGATCCGGACCCAAGCAGATCGGCAACCGGAACCCCGTTGGCAAGACTAGCTGAAAGCCCCGCCGCTTCGGCCGTCAGATTTGTCGAGTATTTCATCATATCGGCCAGAATATCAGGCAGCGGGTCGCTTTCGATCGCGGCGATCATTTGACCTTCGGGCGGGATAGACGTCAATTCGGGCGGCGGCAATAGGATGCCATTGGCGCGCGCCAACGTGCGAAATACATCGGCTGCGTACATAGCGGGAAACCGGACCGGCAGCCACCGCGCACCTTTTTTCTTGCCCAGCGCATGCTTTGCCACAGACCAGCGATCGACGTGGTTGCCGCGCGTATAGACGTAGACCGGCGACTTCCGGTCGATGACCGACATTCGGGCGACGTCCGTTGCCGGGCTGAATTTTCTGCCCCGCGCCTGCATCGTGATGTCAAAGCCCTTGCTTTTCGGCTTCCATTCGAAATGCACGCGATTGAAATTCAGGTTTAGGCCGCAAAAGGCTGGGTTGTAACTCACGTACTCCGGTTGCTGGGTGTCGATCCGGTCACCTCGTGGCAATGCGTCAGACCAAACCAGAAAGCGGCCGGTAACCTCGATCAGCCCGGTTTCCCGCAACACCACGGCGAGATCACCCAGCCGATCTGTGTCGAGCGTCGGGTCACCGCCGCCGGCGAGTATCAAATCACCTTCCAACCGCCCGCCCGAAATAATCCCTCGCGCGTAAATTTGCGTTTTGAACAGATGATCAGGCCCCAAACGCTCCAACGCATAAAGCGATGTAATTGTCTTCAATGTGCTGGCAGGTGGCATCGTCCACGTCGGAAGCCGGTGATCGAGAACTTCGCCGGTCAAAGCGTCCGCGATCACAAATGCCACCGTGCCGCCCAGTCCAGCTGCGCGAACCAGACTGTCACCAACAGACTTTCGAGCGATCTTCAGGGGGCCGATCCGTGGCGCGGGGCGCAACCCCGACAACGGTGCCTCAGCGATGGCAGCACTGCCAAAGCCTGCCGCGAGGCCGGTCAACATAGTGCGACGAGACAAATCAAACGTCATGGGGGTGTTATCTTGCGGCTTTGTGGCTTTCTCAAGCGTATGGCGCGTCGGACTTACGAATTTGTGACCGCCAGTCCTCAACCCTTCGTCCATTCGCCGCGCGCACGGAGCTTGGATGAACTGTCGTATCGCATCGGAATATTCAGAAAACACCAACTGGGGGGCGCGGAATTGGCGAGGCTTGCCGCCTCGCTTGCTTTAAGCCGAGACATTCGAAACTGCTGCGCGGCAGGCGACACCCGGGCCGATATCCGCTCGCCCGGGCGGGCAAATACGCCGATTGCGACCATCAAAAAAATATCGCGCCAGCGCTTCCACGCGTGGAAAGTGGCCAGATTGTCCGCGCCCATCAGCCAAACGAATGTAACACCGGGATAGCGTTGAATAAGGGCTTCCAGCGTCTCGGCAGTAAAACGGGTTCCCAGCTGCTGCTCCAGCGACGTGATGCGAACGTGCGGATGCCGCATGACACGATGTGCCTTGGCCATACGCTTTTCAAGCGGTGCGGGTCCGTCCGTTTTCAATGGGTTTCCGGGCGAGACGAGCCACCAGACCTCGTCGAGCTCGAAACGCTTTAGCGCCTCGCGGGTGATATGGACGTGGCCCTCATGCGCGGGGTCGAACGACCCGCCAAGCAAACCAATCTTTCGACCGGCGTGGGCAATCGGAAAGCCCTTAGTCATTCACTTCTCAGCCCAAGATATTGCCATCTAACGCCTGTCATCGCTTTAAGGCGACGCCCAGTCAACGTCATCGGCCTCTTCGACTTGCAGCGATCCGTCTGCGGCTGGCACCGTTAGTTTGGCCGCCTCCGCAGGCGCTCCATGCAACCAGGTGTCAAACTGATCCGGGCGCAGGATCACGCCCATCCTGTGATGAATATCGCGGACAACAGCGTTTGGCTCGCAGGTCACGGTGGCGACCTGCTCGACCACGCGCCCGCCCGGTGCCTTCCACACGTCGGTAATGGCGGCAAATGCCATAAGCCCGCCCGACCCAAGCCGGATGCGCCACGCGGTCTTGCGTCGGGCCTCGCCCGTCCATTCGTACCAGCCGTCGCACGGTACAATTGCCCGTCCCACGCCTTCGAATGCGCTTTTGTCAAATACGGTTTCGGAACGCGCGTTGATGATGGTCTCCAATACTGGCCGCCCCTTGCATTGACCCGACCAACGGGGATCAGTCCCCACCGCATCTTTTTGAAAACTCGCTCCGGCGTGCAGACGACAATTTCCTCGCCCGGAGCCACATTTCGCCGCGGCGGTTCGGACAGTCTTGCGGCGTCGGCCTGCATCCAATCCGCGACCCTATCAAGCTGCGTTTCAAGGAAAAATCGCCCCGGCATGTCAGGGGGTCGCAGCGACTGCGGCCAGAACTTCGATCTCGACCAGAAACTCGGGCCGCGTGAACCCTGATACAATCATCAAGGTGGATGCAGGCAATCGCTTCACGTCTGCAAGCCACCGGTCGCGCGCTTCCATATAGCCCGACATATTGCTTCGATCAGTGACATAGGCGTTCAGGCGAATGACGTCTGACCGCGTCGCGCCGCCCTCTTTTAAGATAGCGTCAATGTTCGCAAAACAGATATCCGCCTGACCGCCCACATCATCGGGAACCGAACCGTCCTTGGCCATTCCCAACTGCCCGGACGTGCTGATCAACTGCATGTCCGGCGGCACCAGAACGCCGTGCGCGTATCGCCCAAACGGCGGCGCAATGGCTTGCGGGTTCAATTCGCGCATAAGCTTACTCCGTCTGTCCGCCTGACGGTGCCGCGACAGGCGCCTGTCGGCAAGCAGTTTAACATTTGCCTCAACACTGCGGAAAGCGCGTGCAAATCAATGCGATCTGACTAGTCTCGATACAGAGGACCGAGTCGTGGGGGGGCATGCAACGGCCAAATTTGGCTGCGCCGCATACAAATCCGCTATTGGCTCAGATTATGAAAACCAGGAGGTGAGGATGTCTTTCCAATTCAAAACGGCCATTTCCGCCGTAGCAATCAGTGCTGCAACCACCGCATTCGCAGACGGCCATCTAACGGATGTGTCATTCGGCACAAACTGGGTCGCGCAGGCTGAACACGGTGGATACTATCAGTCCGTTGCCGATGGCACTTTCGAGGCTTGCGGATTGAACGTCACAATCGTTCCGGGCGGGCCGCAGGTGAACAATCGCGCGCAAATGCTGGCCGGAAAGATCGAATTCCACATGGGCGGCAATCTTTTGCAGGCGTTTTCCGCCGCGAAAGAGGGCATCCCGATGAAAGTCGTCGCCGCACACTTCCAGAAAGAGCCGCAGGTTTTTCTGACCCACCCCGGCAAGGCATCCAGTTTTGAGGATCTCAAGAACCTGGACACTTTGATCGTCGGCGACAACGGATTTCAAAGCTTTTACCAGTGGATGATGGCCGACTACGGATTCCCGGCGGAAAAGCGTGTGCCATATACGTTTAACCCCGCACCCTTCATCGCCAACGAAAACGCCGCCCAGCAGGGGTATATCACGTCAGAACCCTTCGCTATCGAAAGGGAGGGCGGCTTTGCGCCTGACATCTGGCTTCTGGCGGACGCTGGTTTTACCACCTACGCAACCACCGTTGAGACCATGCAGAAAACAATCGAAGACAGCCCTGATGCGGTTCGGTGCTTCGTTGAAGGATCGGCAACCGGATGGGCCAACTTCCTTTATGGCGACCCGTCTGCCGCTATTGCGCTTATCAAGGCCGACAATCCAGACATGGCGGACGATCAGATCGCCTTCTCGATCGAGAAGATCAAGGAATACGGGATCGTCGATTCCGGTGATGCGCTGGACCTGGGAATTGGTGCGATGACCGACGCCACGATCATGGGGTTCTATGACAAGATGGTCGCGGTCGGCGTCACGGATGGCGGTCTTGATATCGCCTCGATCTACACGCTGGAATTTGCAAACTCCGGTGCCGGGCTCGCGGCCAAAGACAAGGCCATGATGGCCCAGTAATGAATGATAACGCCGAGGCTGCGTCGGGGAAATCCGGCGCAGCCAACATCAATTCCCGTACTCCGATATTGTCGTTGGCGAATGTCGACAAGATATTTGGCCGCGACGTGATGGCGTTGAAGGGAATGGATCTGGATGTCCGGGAAGGCGATTTCATCTCGCTTCTCGGGCCATCGGGTTGCGGAAAATCCACCGCGCTGAGATTGATCGCCGATCTGATCCACCCAACCAGCGGCGCAATCAGATGGCATGTGAACAAAGCGCCTGGCGCGCTTTCGGTTGTGTTTCAGGAACCGTCACTCATGCCCTGGGCAATTGTCGAGGACAACGTCTGGCTTCCGCTTCGCCTGCAAGGCAAATCCAAATCCACTGCCGGACATGATATCGACGAAGCGCTTGAACTTGTTGGACTAAACAACTTCCGGGACGCATACCCGCGCGAGCTTTCAGGCGGCATGAAAATGCGCGTTTCAATCGCCCGCGCGCTTGTCACCCACCCAAAACTTATCCTCATGGACGAACCTTTTGCCGCACTTGACGAAATTACGCGGTTCAAGCTGAACAACGACCTGCTGACGCTGAAAGAGAAAACCGGCAGTACGGTTGTGTTCGTCACGCACTCGGTTTTCGAATCCGTGTTTCTTTCGGACCGCATCGCAATCATAGCCGCGCGACCCGGCCGGGTTATCCGCGAACTTCAGGTGGACGAGCCTTATCCGCGCAACGATATATTCAGAACCTCCGCCGAGTACGCCGCACATTGCCGGGCCGCGTCGGGCGCTTTGAAAACCGCGATGGAAGCGGCATGAGCGAGGCTTCTGCAAATCGCGTGGCGACTTCGGGTGTCGTCGATTCCGAGGAACAGGCGCGGCTCAGAGCCCGCAAAATCGGTGCCGTCGGGCGGTGGGTCCTGCCGATTATCGTGCTGATACTGGCGGTCAGCGGCTGGCACATTGTCGTCATCGTCAACGAAATTCCACACTACATCCTTCCCGGCCCGGGCCGTGTCATCAAGGCTCTTTTCACCAATTGGGGGTCTTTGGTCGACAGCTGGTTTGTGACCATGGCGATCACCGGAATGGCGCTGTTGCTCGCGGTCACGGTTGGGGTCGGCTTGGCGGTATTGTTCAACCTATCAAGATGGGTTGAGATGTCTTTCTTCCCCTACGCCGTGGTGCTTCAGGTCACGCCGATTATCGCGATTGCTCCGCTGATTTTCATATATGTGGACTCGAAAATTGTCGGCCTGTTGATCTGCGCCTGGATCGTTGCGTTCTTTCCGATCCTGTCGAACACAATCCTTGGATTAAATTCCGCCGACCACAATCTGCGCGATCTTTTTCAGGTCTATGGGGCGACGCGCTGGCAATTGTTACGATATCTGCAAGCGCCCTCGGCGCTGCCGTATTTTCTGGGTGGACTGCGGATCGCCGGTGGCCTGTCGCTGATCGGCGCTGTCGTTGCCGAGTTCGTGGCGGGCTCAGGCGGCATCGGATCCGGGCTCGCATTCAGAATCCTCGAAGCAAGTTACCGGCTGCAAATTCCCAAGATGTTCGCCGCCCTGCTGCTCATCATTCTGACCGGGATCGCGATTTACCTCGTTACTAACTTCATCAGCCACATGCTACTCAGGAAGTGGCACGAAAGTGCGATAAAACGTGAGAATTGATGGGGTTTCGCGCCCTGCCCAGCGGCACGAGAATGACACTTGCAAACCTGACGGTTCCGGCCTGCCTTGTGGGCAAATCGGGTGATCTGACCGGCATTGATCTGACGATCGAGAACGGTTGCTTCAGCAGTGGCCCGGCAGGCGACGTGATCGACATGCAGCGCGCAATGGTACTTCCCTGCTTTGTCGACATGCACACGCACCTCGACAAGGGCCACATCTGGCCGCGCGCGAATAATCCTGATGGAACATTCTCTGGTGCCCTTGAGGCCGTCGGAACCGACCGGGCCGCGAACTGGTCAGCGCAAGACGTTCGTGCGCGGATGATTTTCGGCCTTGAGTGCGCCTATGCCCATGGCACGCGGGCCATTCGCACGCATCTGGACTCGATACCGCCGCAAGCAATGATCAGTTGGCCGGTATTTTCTGAGCTGCGCGATGAATGGGCGGACCGGATATCGTTGCAAGCCGCCAGCCTCATCGGTTGCGACTGTTTTGAAAGCGTCGCTGACGGCTATGCAAAAGCCGCCGATCTTGTTGCGTCGTGTGGCGGCATACTTGGAATGGTCACTTACCCGGTCCCCGACCTTCAAAAACGCCTGATGGATTTTTTCGAACTGGCAGGGGATCGGGGGCTAGAGGTTGATTTTCACAGCGACGAGACGTTAGACGGGGCCTCCGAAGCGCTTCGCATGATCGCCGAGATCGTTCTCGAGATCGGCTGGGAGCGGCCTGTCACAGTCGGCCATTGCTGTTCGCTCTCGACGCAAAACGAAGCCCGCGCGCTGGACACGCTTGATCTGGTCGCCAAGGCCGGTCTGAATGTGGTCAGCCTGCCGATGTGTAATCTTTACCTTCAGGATCGAACGCCGGGCAGAACGCCGCGCCATCGCGGCATCACTCTTGTCCATGAAATGAAAGCGCGCGGGATCAACGTCAGCTTCGCCTCGGACAATACTCGCGATCCGTTTTACGCCTACGGCGATCTGGATATGATCGAAGTCATGCGCCAGGCGACCCGGATCGGCCACCTCGATCACTCCGACGCCGACTGGGCAAAGGCAATCTTCAGCGGTCCGGCGAATGCCTGCGGGTTCGCGGCGGCTTCGCTTGCCCCCGGCGCGCCCGCCGACTTTGTGATTTGCAACGCCCGAGACTGGACCGAGCTTTTTTCGCGCCCGCAATCGGACCGCATCGTCTTGCGCAATGGAAAACCAATCGACACCACGCTGCCTGACTACTCGGATCTCGATCATCTCATGGAGACCAGCCCGTGACCGCCAACGTCGCCGCCGCAAAGGCCGCACTCTCTCATCTGGACGTCGAAGAAAAAGACACCGCCATCAAAGCCGCCAGCCGCGATTTCTTTTGGTATTCCCCGGTTCTGAAAGACCGCTTGGATCACGTCACCGCCGATTTCGTCGTCCGCCCGATTAACGAGGCGGAAATCATTGAAATCCTGAAGATTTGCTACCAACACGACGTCCCCGTCACGACCCGAGGTGCCGGCACCGGCAACTATGGTCAGGCGATGCCGCTGGAAGGCGGGTGTGTCATGCACCTGCGCTATATGGACAAGGTCAAAGCGATCCACCCCGGCCGCGTGATCTGCGAGCCGGGAGTATTGCTGAAAGACCTGGACGCTGCGTGCAAGGAACACTCGGGCCAGGAAATCCGAATGTTCAGTTCAACCTGGGCCACCGCAACTATCGGCGGTTTCATCGCGGGCGGATCGGGCGGCGTCGGGTCTTGCACCTGGGGCGCGCTGCGCGATCTCGGCAATATCATCCGGCTGCGTGTTGTCACGATGGAAGAAACCCCGCGCATTCTCGAATTTCGCGGCGAGGAACTGGCGCGCGTCAGCCATGCCTATGGAACAAACGGCATCATAACCGAAATCGAGATGCCTTTGGGACCCGCTTATGACTGGGTTGAGATGTTCGTTGCCACCGACGATTTCATGGACGCCGCGCGGTTTGCCGAGGAACTGGCGAACGAAGACGGTGTCCTGATCAAGCTTGCGAGCGTCTACGAGGCCCCGACAGCAAATGCCTACTTCCAGCGGGTGAAACCATATGTGAATGAGGGCACTAATCTGATCGGCCTCATGGTCGCGCCGCATTCGATGGACGGGTTTCAGACCTTTCTGGAAAGGCGAACCTATGCACGGCTAATCTACCGAAACGACGATCACAATTGGGCGCGCAATCCGGGGCCGGTATTTGAATACGGCTGGAACCACACGACGCTTCGCGCGCTGAAAGTTGACCCGACGATTACCTATCTTCAGGTCCGCTATGGATTTCCACGCCACCTTGAACTTCTCAGCCAACTTCGCGGCGCGCTTTATCCCGAAATCCTGCAACACCTCGAGGTCATCCGCGAAAACGGCAAGTCCATATTCGCCGGGCTCAGTCTTGTGAAATTCACAACCGAGGCACGCTTGGATGAAATCGTTAAAATGCACGAAGATGCAGGCGCGATGATCTTCAACCCGCATCGCTATACGCTGGAAGAAGGCGGACGCCAGACGGTCGACGACCGCCAGTTGCAATTCAAACGCGAGGCCGACCCCAAGGGTTTGCTGAACCCCGGCAAAATGATCGCCTGGGATGATCCCAACTGGGCATTTGATCGGATGTACGCCTATCCAAAACTTCAGGTGGCGAAATGAGCGCGGACCCTGTCAGTTTCGGTTGCGGGATGAGGGCCTTCTGATGCGCGCGCTCGTCGTCTATTGCCACCCGAAGCCGATAAGTTTCACGGCCGCCGTCCGCGATATTGTTCTTGAAAAGCTCAAACGTGCAGGGGCCGAAATACGATTGCTCGATCTATACACGGAAGGATTTGAGCCAACGTTGTCGGCATCCGAGCTTGAATGCTACGAGACCTGGCCCGACAATTGCGCGCCTGTTCAATCCCACGTTGACGACCTGCGCTGGTGCGACACGCTGATATTCGTATACCCGACCTGGTGGTACGGCCCTCCTGCGTTGCTGAAAGGCTGGCTGGACCGCGTTCTTTTGCCCGATGTCGCATTTATCATGCCTGATGACGACAACGCGACGATACAGCCGGGTCTGGAACATGTCAGACGTCTTGGCGTGTTTACGACCTGCGGTGCCAGTTGGTGGCTGACGATGGTTGTTGGCGCGCCCGGAAAGCGCACCTTGATGCGCGGTGTCGGCATACTTTGTGCAAGACCACTGCGGAAAGTTTTCGCCGCGCATTATCTCATGGATAGCTCTACCGAGGCATCGCGCCGACGGCATTTGGACAAGATTGCCAAAAAGATGGACCGGCTCTTGGGTTCGCGAACCGCCGCAGAAGAAAGACCCACAGCAAAGGAAGAAATATGACCCGCCGTTTTGACTGGGCCGACTACCGCACAACCGAATTCGAAGGGTTGGACCCCGAAGATGTGATCGCGATCCTGCCCACCGCAGCCATCGAACAACACGGGCCCCACCTTCCGACTGGCACCGATACTATGATCGCGGACGGTATGCTGGCCGAGCTTCGACGCCAATGCCCGGATGATCTGGATATTCGCATCCTGCCTGTGCAGGCGGTCGGCAAATCGAACGAGCATTTGCACGCGCGCGGAACGCTTACACTGACCGCAGAAACCGCACTGGCGGCATGGCGGGAGATTGGACTATCGGTCGCCCGCGCCGGAGTGCGCAAGATTGTGATCGTCAACAGCCACGGCGGCAACCTCGACCTGGTGTCGATCCTTTCGCGCGAGTTGCGCGTGCAGGCGGGAATGCTGGCGGTCAAGTGCCAGTGGGGCGGGTTTGGATCGCCCGAGGGTCTGTTCTCAGACCGCGAATTGGCATTCGGGATCCACGGTGGCGACCGCGAGACATCGCTGATGCTGCATTTTCGACCCGATACTGTGGACATGACCAGGGCAATCGACTTTCCATCATCCGCCGATAGCACCGCCATCCCGCCGATTGGGCCGCTTTCTTACGGCTGGGTCGCATCTGATTTGAACGCCCACGGCACGGTGGGCGAAGCCCATCTGGCAACACCGGAGAAAGGCAAGCTGACGTGCGAACATCAGGTATCCGCGTTTATCCAGCTTATTCGCCAGGTTCGGGGCACCCCGCTCGGCGGGCTTTCGCCTACAAAAGATGGTCCCCGTTAGGATGATCGTAACCAGATGTTGACTTTGAATTCACTTCCCGATGCTATTGCGAAAACGGGTCAACCGTGATTGACCGGCATACACCGGGGAAAATGATGGCAATCGGCGCAGTTCTTTTCAGCCTACCTATCGCACTACTCAGCACGCTTTGGGTATCGGCCTTTCATGGCTACGGCCCGACCGAAGCATTTGCGGTTTACACATTGCTTGGGTTTCTGACGCTTTTGACAATCGTCACAGCAATCGCACTGGCAACCTGGCAACAGGAATAACCGCCGAAACCGCTGGCGATCGAAGGGATTGCCTTCTGTACATTCTATCCTAAATGTGCGCTTCTACGGCTATGGCGCGCCAGATGAATGCTCTCCAATCCGACCCTTGTAAGGATGCCAGTCAATTTCTTCGCGATATTTCAGCGTTTGATCGCTTCGGCGCGCAAACACGCAAAGAAACGCGCAACGCCATACCCTACTTTATCAACGAATACTGGACCGCGGCTCAGCGGCAATCCCATGCCCTGCACGAGGTCTCGTATCGCGCCTGTTTCAAAGCCGAACTTCCGGCATTTTTCATTGATCGACTGACTGTTCCTGGCGACAGTGTTCTGGATCCTTTCATGGGACGCGGGACAACGCTTATCGAAGCCGGGCTTCGGGGTCGCTCGGTTTTCGGAAATGATATCAACCCACTATCAGCCGCTCTTACACGACCCCGCCTTCAGCCGATTGATCTGCACAATGTTGAAGCGGCCATCAGATCGGTGAATTGGAAAGCAGGCGATATTGAACGCGAAGACCTGCTGGCATTTTACCACCCCGACACACTTCGACAGATCAATGCCCTGCGCAAGTGGTTGGCTCTGACTGCACCCCTTCAAAATCCCGACCCGAACCCGGTGGCGGACTGGATACGCATGGTCGCGCTTGGGCGCCTGACCGGTCACTCGCCGGGTTTTTTCTCTGGCCGGTCGATGCCACCGAACCAAGCTGTCTCGGTTTCGTCGCAACGGAAAATCAACGAAAAGCTTGGACTGACGCCCCCGGCGCGCGATGTTGCCGCACTTATTCTCAAGAAATCAAAATCGCTGCTGCGGCAGGGATGCCTAGCAACAAAAGTGGAGCAAAAGCTTTGCACTGGTCCGGCCTGGGAGATCGACTTGCCGGACAGATCAATCGACCTGGTTGTCACGTCGCCGCCGTTTCTGGACATCGTTGACTATGCCGCCGACAACTGGCTGCGCTGCTGGTTCGCGGGCATCGACGTATCTTCAGTGGCCATCGACCGGCACCGAAACGAAGCCTCGTGGCAAGCCATGATCCGCCGCGTCTTGACCGAACTGGCGCGTCTCGTAAAGACAGGCGGCTTTGTCGCCTTCGAAGTTGGCGAGGTGCGCAATCAAACCCTTTTGCTCGAGCGGCTGGTCTGGGATGCCGCGGAAAACCTGCCCTTCCGGCGGCTCGGCGTCATGGTCAATGCCCAGATATTCACGAAGACTGCGAACTGCTGGGGTGTTTCCAACGGTCGCAAGGGGACGAACACAAACAGGATCGTGATTTTCGAACGCCTTTGATCACCATGATTTAGCGATAATGGTGGAGCCGCCAGCGAGAAACGCACCGGTTCCGGGCGCAGGCCTACTCAGGCAGCCCGACGCTCCGCAAACCGTCCAGAACCATATCCAGCGAGGCAGGATTCCTGATTGGCAATAATTCTTTGTATCTGGATATCGTCGCGTCAGGCGCTATTTTTATCAACTTGACGAGCGCGGCCTCGGCATCCGACTGGCGGTCGAGTTGCGCGTAACAGGCAATCAGAAACAAATAGGCTGAATCCCATTCTGCGTTGAGCGCAACCGAGCGTTCGGCCAGTTTCACTGCGATATCGGGTCGACCGCAAAAGAGGTGCGCGCACGCGGAGCCAATGAGATGGCTGAAAAAGTTGGCGTCCAACGGGCCAAGCGCCATGGCTCGGGCCAACAGGATTTTTCCAGCCTCGGGATCGTCACCAAAAACCAGCGCGTAGCCGGCCATGGCATTTACGAAGCCCGACCCGGGGTTCAGCGAAGCCGCACGTCGAACGGCATCAAGTCCGGTGTGATAATCTTGCTTTAGTGCCACCAGGACAAACCCACCAAGCACAATACTGATCGGTTCGTCACTTCCGGCGGCAAGTGCCCGACGCGCCAACGACACCGCCGTGGTCACGTCATCCTCGCCGACGGGTGACCAGGATCGCGTGATGCGCTGCACAAGGCACCACCCGGCATGGGCCAGTGCCGGTGCATAGTTCGGGTCAAGGTCTATCGCCTTGTCGAGCAGCTCAATCGCCTTCCGATTTTCGTCCGGTCGGATCGCATAGATGTGAGGAAGTGCACGCAAATAGAAATCATAGGCCCCAAGATTGCCCGCCGGTTTGCGCCGCGACCGTTCAATCTCGGCCTTACGAACGGTTGGTTCGATCGCCCCGACCACGTTGGCGGTGATCCGGTCCTGAAGATCAAAGACGTCTTCCAGTTGCCCATCGAACCGCTCCGCCCACAGATGCGCGCCGTTTGCTCCGTCTATCAATTGACCAGTAATTCGCACCTTGTCGCCGACCTTGCGCACGCTGCCCTCAAGCACATAACGCACGCCCAGATCGCGACCGACCTGCTTCACATCAACAGCCCTGCCTTTGTAAACAAAACTGGAATTGCGCGCGATGACGAAAAGCTGATCGAAACGTGACAAAGCGGTAATTATGTCCTCGACCATGCCGTCGACGAAATACTCCTGATTTGGGTCGTCGGACATGTTCGTGAAAGGAAGAACCGCGATAGATGGTTTGTCAGAAAGCGCGGGGCTGAGGTCCTGATCGGGTTGCTGGGCAGTCTCTGCATTTTCCGCCGTTCCAGACCTGAGCATATAAAGCCGCAAAGGCTCCGCGATATTTTTGAGTGCAGTCTCACCAAGATCCTCAACCGAAAGATCAAGCTTGGATCTGACCTGACGATAGGCGTCCTCTGACAGGCAAATCGCCCCCGGCTCAGCAACCCCCTCCAGCCGCGCTGCAATATTAACACCATCCCCCATCAGATCACCGTCGCTTTCTTCCACGACATCACCGATGTGAATACCGATTCGAAATTGGATTCTGCGCGCGGAAGGCACCCCTGCGTTTCGTTCGATCATCGCGTCCAGAATTTCAACCGCGCACCGCACGGCATCAACCACGCTTCGAAATTCCACAAGCACGCCGTCGCCCGTTCCCTTGACGACGCGACCGTTGTGCACGGCAATGGTCGGATCAATCAGATCACTTCGCAAAGCCCGCAATCGCGCCAACGTACGATCTTCGTCGGCCCCGGTAAGCCGACTGAACCCAACAACATCGGCCACCAATATGGCTGCAAGTTTTCTATGTCCGGGCATCGCCGGTTCACCCTCCAAATCACCGCAATATATCACGAGGTTGCGGCGCAACCGCAAGCAATGCTTCCTGATCCTCCCGGATGCTCACGCCCGAAAATCTGCCGGGCTATTGCGTGCAGGCCTTCAGCCACAGAAAAAATTCGTCGACTTGAGAAAACACAACATCGGCACCGACGCCTCTCAGGTCGTCGATATTTGCGGTCTCTGACCAGGCTGCGCCAACTGCAATGACACCCGCTGCGTGTGCCGCGTTCATGTCCGCAATGGCGTCGCCGACGTAGGCCACACGGCGCGGATCGAACCCCCAGGCATCAAGTATGAGCCGAATGTTTTCCGACTTCACGTCGCCTTCGGGCGAGCCTGCCTTGAGTATTTCAAATCGGTCGGTGATGTCGGCGCGCTCAAGCGTAATCTCGACAGCCCGAAGCGATTTGCCGGAAACGATAGCCAACAAAACACGACGAGATCGCAGATGATCCAGAACCTCGTTCAGCCCGTCAAAAAGTGCTTCCCGCAGTGTGATCCGCGAGGCGTATGTTTTGATATAAAGCTCAAAACACTGTTCCCAGTGATCTGGCACCAACCGTTCTAAAATTCCCTCTTCAGCCGGACCGGCAAAAGCCATCAATTCCTTGTCGGTGTAAGGGCGCGGCGCAAGTTCGGCTATCGCCGTGCGAAACGACGACAGCGAAACCGCCCAGGTGTCCGACACGGTCCCGTCCATGTCGAAAATGACACCGGCCAATCCATCGTGGTGCATCGCTGTCACCGGCACTCACGCGCACGAAATGTGCGGGCCAAACATAGGACGAACTGCATATCCGGGATCTCCTAGGCCGCGCCAGCAAGCATTTTGTCCAGAACTGGCAGGCCAGCCCCCCGGTGTGTCGTTCTGCCAGGTTACCCAGTCACGCAACTTCGTCAGAGCCGCCCCGCTGGCAATGGCCTGCCGTGACATGGCGATGCCTTCTTCCAGCGTCGCAGCCTTGCCCATCACGTAAAGCATCGGAGCAGCGTTCAGGCAGACAATGTCGCTTCGTGGCCCCTGGTCGGCACCAGTGATAACGCGCAGCAGCGCAGTGGCGTCCCGCCCGACATCGCCGCTTGATGCAATGTCCTCGAATTTGGCCGGTTTCAACCCGAACTGCTCTGGTGTGAGCGATCCGTGTTCTATGCTGCCGTCGGGGCGCAGTTCGGCGAATTTGGATGGCCCGACGGTGGAAAGTTCGTCCATACCCTTGTCGGACCCGGTTTCCAGCCCGTGCATGACAAAGGCGCGCTTGACGCCAAGCTCCTTCATGGTCTTTGCCTCGACGTCGATCATGCCGACGTTGGGCACGCCCATAACTTTATACTCGGGCATCGTCGGATTAAGCAGCGGGCCAACTATATTGATGGTTGATCCAAAACGGATTTGCGACAGCACCCGGCCGAGCGTCTTTGGGTGAATGCTGGGCAGGAATGCGTTCCAGGCACCGATACCAGCCTTCTCAATACTTTGCTTGGGCAATTCCGGTGCTGATTCAACGTTGACACCCAGTGCCTCGATCACGTCGATCGCGCCGCATTTCGACGAGATTGCCCGCGCCGCGTGGCGCACTACGTAAAGCCCGCACGCGGCCGCAACGATGGCCGCAGCCGAACTGATGTTGAACGTCTTCAACGTATCGGCACCGGTGCCACAGTTGTCGATGATCGGCTCGGGCGTATCGACTGTCACCTTGGTCGTGTCAAATTCGTACAGTGCCTCGAATGTCCCGGCAATTTCATCCGGCGTTTCCCCCTTGGCCATCAGTGCTGCAATGAATGCGCCCTGTTGCAAATCAGGTTGTTCTTCATTGCAAATCTGGCGCCAACAGTCGCGCGCCTCTGCCCGGCTGATATTCTCTCCACGGCTTAGCCGAGTGATGGTGATACCAAAGTCTCTGAGCCGGGTTTCGTCGAATTCCATGAGCTGGTCTTTCTTGGATTTGAGGTTGTGAGGTTTTGCTTGCGCGATCAGAACTGCATGAATTGATTATATTTTGAATCTAGATACGAACTCTGGCTGCTGCGATTTCATCCAGCCAATATGTCATGCCCATGTCCTGGCACAGTGTTTGCGCCGCGCTCAGAGCGGCTTCTGCTTCGGACCGTTTCCCGGTTTTTTCGCACAACGTGGCAATACCGATCTGGCATCTGGCCAACAGCGGTCGCATTTCCGGGATGCTGGCCAGGTCAAGCGACTGCCTGAAATATCCGTCTGCCTTTGCGTAGTGTTGCTCGCCCATCCGCCAATGGACCTCGCCCAGCACCCGCAGCAGCCATGCCTGATGGCCCTGCCCTTTGTAGGTAATTGAATACTCCAGGCCGCGTTCGGCGATCTTTAGCGCTGTGGCGACGTCGCCCGAGTGCAGCTCACCCTGGGAGCGCCAGTAATGCAAAAGCGAAAAATCGACCATACGGTTCATTTCTATCGCCCGCTCTACCGATTTCGAAAGCAGGGACAGGCCCTTGTCTATATCGCCCAGCCGCACGTAAGTCGCACCGAGCGGCGCCGCGCCAAATGGAAACAGCAATGCGGAACGCCGTCATCTGACGGTCATGTTTTGCGATCTGGCAGATTCCACTGCCCTTTCGGTGAAACTTGACGCCGAGGACATGCGCGACATTAGCATGCGCTACCAGACCTGCTGCGAAACTGTCGTAAAGCGCTACAACGGTTACATCGCTAACTATCTGGGCGATGGGGTGCTGGTGTATTTCGGTTATCCGACCGCCGATGAACACGATCCGGAACGGGCCGTGCGAACCGGGCTGGAAATAATTGAAGCCATCCGTTCGCTTGACGCTCATCCTGATGTCAAACTGCATTCGCGCGTCGGCATCGCCACTGGCAGCGTGGTTGTCGGCGACGTTCTTGGCAGCGACAGCGCGCAGCAACGCGCCGTCGTCGGAGAAACACCAAACCTTGCTGCCCGGCTTCAGGCCCTTGCGGCTCATGACGGCCTGGTGATTTCAAACGAGACATACAGATTGGTTGGCGGGCTGTTCGAATTAACCGATCTGGGCGAACACGATCTCAAAGGGTTTGACCATCGGGTGCAGGCCTGGCAGGTGGTTTCTGATCAGGCGATGGATAGCCGCTTTGCCGCGCGACGCCAGGGCATTGAACTGACGCCGCTGACCGGACGGGAAGAAGAAATCGGTGTCCTCAAACGGCGTTGGCAGGAGGCGCTGAGCGGCTCTGGACAAGTGGTCCTGTTGTCTGGCGAGGCAGATATCGGCAAATCGCGCCTTGCCGAAGAACTTGAAGAAATTGCTACCGCCGACATGGCGCGTTGCCTGCGCAGCTATTGCTCGCCTTATCATGGCAACAGCGCGTTATACCCGATCATAAACGGATTGCAGCGCCGTGCGGGCATCCGACGCGATATGTCGGTCGAGGAAAAACTCGACCGGCTGGAAGCGACAATCGAAGCGGCGGGGCTCGATACTGCCAGCGTCGCACCGTTATATGCCGATTTGCTGTCGGTGCCCGCCGACAAGCGTTACGGCGTGCTGGAGATCAGCCCGCAAAAGATCAAGGACAACACCCTTGCGGCATTGATCAACCAGATTAAGGTGCAATCCGCCGCTGAACCGCTGCTGTTGCTGATCGAGGATTTGCATTGGGTTGACCCGACGACGCTGGAATATCTCGATCTGCTGATCGACGAGATAAAAAGCCATCGGGTTTTGTTACTGGCCAGCTACAGGCCGGTTTTCGAGCCTTCCTGGACGCATCTGCCACACGTAACCACATTACCGCTGAGCCGACTTTCAACCAAAACCATCGAAGACGCGGTGATCAATGTGGCCGGGAAACCCCTGCCGGCCGAGATTGTGCGCCAGATCGTCGAGAAAAGTGATGGTGTGCCACTGTTCATCGAGGAACTGACCAAATCGCTTCTGGAAAGCGAATATTTGACCGATGCAGGCGATCGCTATGTGGCTGACCTGCCGCTGCCGTCATTCGCACTACCGGAAACGTTGCAAGATTCCCTGATGGCCCGCCTCGACAAGCTGGCACCGGTAAAAGAGGTGGCATTGATCGGTTCGGTGATCGGGCGCCAGTTTTCCTACGAATTGCTGTCGTCCATCTCGGAAATGAACGAACATGACCTTGAAGACGCGCTGCGACAGCTTGTCGAGTCGCAGCTGATCTTCCGACGCGGCACCATCCCTGCAGCTATTTATTCCTTTAAACACGGGCTTGTTCAGGACGCCGCCTATAACAGCCTTGTGCGGGCGAAACGGCAGCGCCTGCACGCCCGCGTCGCAGAAGCAATCGAGACCAAGTTTGCCTCGCAGATCACCGATCAGCCGGAGATTCTGGCCCATCATTACGAAGCCGCCCAGTTGACGCGCAAGGCAATTACTTATCTTCGCGCAGCCGGCGAGCGCTTCATACAGCGCTCGGCAAATACCGAAGCCATCAACCACCTGGAACACGCCCGCGAACTGCTTGGAAAGCTGCCCAAGTCGGCAGAACGCGACGAGGATGAATTGCCAATCTTGTTATTGTTGGGTGCCGGTTACACAATGTCGAAGGGCTGGGCGACCGTAGAGGCGGAAACTATTTATCACCGGGCCAAAATGATTTGCGAACGTAGTGAAGAAACCCTCGAGCATTTCCCTGTTTATCTGGCGCTGCACAGATTTCACGCTCTGCGCGGCGAGCTGAAACAGTCAGACGCTGTGGGAGAACGCCTGTTGGCACAAGCCAAATTGAGCGATGACAAGGACTACCAGCTGCCAGCCAACGTCGCGCACGGCTATAATTCTCTGTTCCTCGGTGAATTGAAACGCGCAGAAAAACATCTCGCCGAGGGTGTTTCATACTATGCTCCTGACCAGCATCAATTCTGGATCGCGCGCTGGGGCGAAGACCCCGGCATTGTGGGGCTGGGCTTCGGTGCCTTGACCCAGGCGATACTCGGAAACACGAAAAATGCGGTGGCGTTGAACGAAGCAAGCCTGAATGCCGCGCGGGCATCGTCGCATCAGTTCAGTATCGGATTTTCGCTTTGGATCGCGACCCAGGTCGAGCACGTTCTGGGCAATACGGAACGTGTGCGCGAGATTGCCGAAGACCTGCTGAAATTGTCGCTAGAACAGAACTTTCTTGCCTGGCTGGGACACGCAATGATCATGCGCGGTTGGGCGCTGTGCCTGACCGGCAGGGGCGACGAAGGCCTGCAATCTATGCGCGATGGTTTAGCCGGAGAATTGGGCGCGGGCGCACTGGCGCATCGGACCCAGTACCTTGCCTTGCTCGGCGAGGCACTCGGCAGTCTCGGCAACCCTGAAGAAGGATTGAAGGAAATTACCGGTGCCGAAGAGGTCATGGCCAAGACAGCAGAGGGTTATGCCGAGCCCGAGATTTACCGTATCAAGGGCGAGTTGCTGGCCCAGTCGGGCGGCGCGTCAACTGCGGTAAGGCAATGCTTCGCGGACGCAATAGAAGCCGCCGAACGCCGCAAGGCCAAAGCCTGGGAATTGCGTGCCAGGCAGAGCCTGAAAAACTTTGGCTGAATTGGATATCAAACTTTTCCGCAACAGCCACTTTACACCTGCTGGCGCTACCACGAAAGCCTGGACAACTGATGACGGGCACGCCTGCGAGCGTAATACGCGCGTCTTTTCAAGGCACACTAAACTGTTCCATTGGCGCTAACGTCAGACAAGAATACAATGCCACCAAGTCAAGTAGTTTGAGGATTCCCTTAGAGGACAATGGTGATGTACAATGTGGTTCCTGCCGATGAGGCCAAAAAGCGTGTCGTCACGTTTTTATTGGTTGTTCTGTTCCTTATCGTTTCAAATTCCATGGCATTTGCGAAGTGCCGCGATCGCCCAGAACCTGAGGTCGACTGGTCCAATTGCTCCAAAGAACGATTAATGCTGGGCGGGCAAGACCTCAGCGGAGGTATTTTTGAAGGCGCTTTCCTGTCAGGCACCGGGATGCAGGAAGCCAATCTTGCGGGCGCTAATCTTCATTTAAGCGAGATCGTGCGCACGGCGTTCAATATGGCCGATCTAACGGGGGCAAATCTCGAAAAAGCCTTGGCAAGCCGCGCCGATTTCAGCGGCGCGACGCTTATTAACACCCGATTGGTCAAAGCCGAGTTCTTGCGCGTGAAATTCGTCGGCGCTGACCTGACCGGCGCCAATCTGGCGAATGGAGATTTCTACCGGAACGACTTCAGTGGTGCCAAACTTGTCGGCGCTGATATGACCGGCGCGATCATGCCACGCAGCGTGTTTCTTGATGCGGACATGACAGGCGCCGTAATGACGGATGCATTTATCTTCAGGAGCCGCCTCGAAGGCGTCGATTTGAGTCAAGCGGTGGGTCTTACTCAATCCCAGCTTGAGCAAGCCTGCGGTGACAACGAGACCAAACTGCCCGAGGGTCTGACCATACCTTCAAACTGGCCGTGCAATGCCGATTGAAGCTCATGTGACGCCTGAACGCGAGATATAAAACACCGCGAACGTTTGTAGCGAATTGCGTTTATTTTGAATTCAGTGGTGGAGCCGATCACCACCAAATTATAGTCTCATGGGTTCATAGAAGTCTCATTTATTCCATAGATTACAGGGCCATTACTGGATATGTGTCTATTGAGGTCTTGAAAAGTCTCATGCGTTCTCATAGATTTTGAGGGGTGATATGAGGGACCTCATCGAATGTCAGTCAGCAGTCAGCACGCATCTGAAAGCTC
>CAXMNX010000046.1:0-25516 GCA_964194845.1 uncultured Boseongicola sp. | reverse complement strand
AGCTTCGGGTTCACCTTGGCTTTCTCAACCTGCTCAGGATTGTCCGCGATGATCTGGTCGACGGCAGCTTCGATGGCACCTGTGTCGGTGACCTGGCGCATCCCGCGCGCCTCGACAATCTCGGCAGGGTCGCCGCCTTCGGTCCAGATGATCTCAAAGAGGTCCTTCGCGATCTTGCCCGAGATATCGCCTTTGGTGATCAAATCGATGATCCCGCCAAGCTGTGCTGCCGCAACTGGGCTGTTTGAAATTCCCAGATCTTCTTTATTCAGCCGACCGAAAAGTTCGTTGATCACCCAGTTCGCGGCCAGCTTGCCGTCGCGGCCTCGCGCGACCTCCTCGAAATAGCCCGCGCTGTCGACATCCGCCGTCAACACGCCCGCGTCGTATTCGGTCATGGCATAGTTAGCGACAAAGCGCGCCTTCTTCGCGTCCGGCAATTCCGGAAGCGTGGCGGCAATGCCATCGATCCAGCCTTGCTCGATCTCCAACGGCAAAAGGTCGGGGCAGGGGAAGTAGCGATAGTCGTGCGCTTCTTCCTTGGACCGCATGGACCGCGTCTCGCCCTTATCAGGGTCGTATAGCCGGGTTTCCTGCGCGACCGCTTTGCCGTCCTCAAGAAGGGCGATCTGGCGCCGCGCCTCAAACTCGATCGCGGCTTGAATGAACCGCATCGAATTCATGTTCTTGATCTCGCAGCGCGTGCCCAGATGGGCAAAGTCCTGCGTTTCCTGATATTTCTCATAATCACCCGGACGACAGACACTGACGTTCACATCGGCGCGCAGGCTGCCGTTCTGCATGTTGCCGTCGCAGGTGCCCAGATAGCGCAGGATCTGGCGCAGTTTAACGACATAGGCGGCCGCTTCGTCGGGGCCGCGAATATCTGGGCGGCTGACAATCTCCATCAGTGCGACGCCAGTGCGGTTGAGATCCACAAAAGACATATGCGGATCCATGTCGTGGATCGACTTGCCGGCGTCCTGTTCCAGATGAATGCGCTCGATCCGCACGAGCCGCGCGACACCCAGCCCCATGTCGATCAGCACTTCGCCTTCCCCGACAATCGGGTGATAGAGCTGGCTGATCTGATAGCCCTGCGGCAGATCGGGGTAGAAATAGTTCTTCCGATCAAAGGCGCTGTTCAGGTTGATCTCGGCTTTCAGACCCAGCCCTGTCCGCACCGCCTGTTCGACGCAATATTCGTTGATCACCGGCAGCATCCCCGGCATCGCGGCATCGACAAAGGCGACGTTTGAATTTGGCTCGGCCCCGAACGTGGTCGAAGCGCCCGAGAAAAATTTGGCGTTCGATGCCACCTGGGCATGAACTTCAAGCCCGATCACCAGTTCCCAGTCGCCCGTGGCACCGGCAATGGTTTTCGGTTTGGGCTCTTTGCGGGGCGTATCAAGCATAGGATGCACACATGATTTATGGAACGCGCCGGTTTTAGGCGAGCCTGCCGGAACCGGCAAGGCCCGATACGCGGCGCGCGGTTAGTCGAATTGCACCATGACCGCCTCGAAGGCTTCGTTGCCAACAACTTTCGTGTGATGGCCCTTGCCGGTTCGGTCCTCCATCCGCCAGACATCACCCGGTCCAATCGCACGCAATTCGCCGTCGCTTGCCGTCACTTCGACGCGCCCTTTGAGTGCGACCAGGAACTGACGTTTCGGGGTCGGATGGATGGGCTCGTCCCAACCCGGCTCCAGACGTAAAAACAACGTCGACTTCGCCGGTTCGACCGGCGAGACCAAAATCGCTTTGGCGGGTGGAGCAAACGTCTCTTCATGAAGGCCGACTTCAACCGTGCGCCAGCGGCTTTCACCCGTCTCGTCGGCATAAAGGTGGTGGTAGTGCATTGTCTGGAACCTGTATTTGTTGTTCGGCTTCGTCGGCAACCTGCCAGAGCTGGCGACGCGAAGGAAGCGGCCTATTGGACGAACTCCAAAGGCACATATCACGTCGAAAACCGCTTGTTTCCAGCCGAAGACTTGGCGATTCAGTGATGATCTGTTTACCTTTAGCCGGTGAGGGCGACGACGGAGACTTCAATGCGCCGTATCGCACTGGCCCTGATCGCGGTGTCTGCCCTTTTGCTATATGCCTGTGGCCGTCCCCCTGCACCGGAACCCGACACGCTCAGCTATGTCCCGGCGCGCTGGGATGGCGCGTCCGGAAGCGTGCGATGGACCGCTGCGGCGCTTTCTGCACTCAACAGCCACGGTGCTGCACTGGTGAAGCTGGTGCCGACAGATATCGATGACTATTGCCCTGGATATGAGGCCGCCGGAGACCGCGCGCGCAAGGCGTTCTGGGTCAATCTGGTTGCCTCGCTTTCCTTCCACGAAAGTACCTGGAACCCGGATGCGTCCGGTGGTGACGGGCGCTGGCACGGGTTGTTGCAGATCGCGCCCGCAACAGCGCGCGGCTATAAGTGCCGGGCAGGCGATGTCGGGGGCCTGCAAGACGGCGCACTCAACGTTGCTTGCGGGCTCAGAATTATGGCGGTGACGGTGCCTCGCGACGGGGTGATTTCCGCCGGCATGGGCGGTGTGGCGGCAGATTGGGGGCCGTTTCATCAGAAAGTTAAGCGGCAGGATATCCAAAGCTACACCAGTTCATTGCCGTATTGCCGCCGATGAGAGCGTTCCTGGCCGCAATGCCGCTTCTGGCCGTCGCGCTTGCCTCCCAGGCTGCGGATGAGGCGGTGGAAACCGCAATATCTGCCGCCCCGTTTTCCATAGACGCCACGCCGCCACCTCGCGACAGCAAACTGCCCCGCGCCCGGTGGGAGCATCGACCGCGCGGCGCGCTTTGGACCCGCGTCGCGCTTTCGGCCATTGAAACGCACGGGAGCCCACTTCTGGACGTTGTTCCGGGCGACATCGCGAACTGGTGTCCGGCTTATCCCGGCAATAGGGTTGATGACCGCGCCGCGTTCTGGGCCGCACTTCTGTCAACCTTGTCGCGCTACGAAAGCACATGGAACCCACGCGCGGTCGGCGGCGGCGGGCGATGGTTCGGGCTTTTGCAAATCTATCCCCCGACCGCAGAGTTTCGCGACTGCCATGTGCAATCCGGCGAGGGCCTGAAACATGCAGCGGCCAACCTCAATTGCGCGGTGCGGATCATGAGCGTAACCGTTCTGCGCGATCAGGCGATATCGGTGAAAGACGCGCGCTGGAAGGGCGTGGCCGCCGACTGGGGGCCGATCCGTACCGACTGGATGCGCCGGGACATGCAGCGATATACCCGCCGCCAGGTCTATTGCCGCCCATTGGCGCAGGGTCGCCCCAAGGCACGGCCCTGACGCCCTTAGCGAATGCGAAAGGCCTGTTTGATGTCGTGAAGCGCGTCGCGCTGCTTGTCGCTTAGCGGGTCATCCGACAGATCGCTTAACACTGCCATCAACGGCGTCACGTTCTTGTCCAGCCGATGAAGTCGCTTCGACGCGCGGGCCAGCGCGGGCGAGGCGCCATTGCATTCGTTCATCAGCCAACGGCCCAGAACCGAAAGCTCCTCGGCCTCTTTCAGATCCACGCGCAGCTCGCGTTGTAAGGCTTTCAGCAGATCTGCCTTCGTTTCTTCGGTGGGCAGTCCGCGAAGCTCCATATACGACACCGCGACCGTCGCCAGCGCAAGATTGGGGTCATCAACGGACTCAACCGGATGCACATCATGATGCCGCCGAAATCCGAACCGCCTGGCGGCCGCGCGCACGTCGTCGGCGACTTCCAGCAACTCGGTGGTCATTTCGGCGGCATTGCGCGCGCGCATCACAAAAAAATAGACAGCGGCTAATGCGGCCAATGCTGCGACAACAAAGGGCATGATATTCCTCGTATTATTTCGTTCTCGAAATGCAGTCGCGCTTATGCTGCCGAAGCAGCGGGTGGTGTGTAAAGTTCGGCTTCGGAAACGCGCACTTTGCCAGCGCGCTTGAATGTGCCGCGAAGAAACGCGCGTATCTCTTCTAAATCCATCGCCCACAGCCGGGGGTATATCACGGTCAGGTTCCGGCAAACAATTGCGTCAAACGCGGATTGCAGCACGTTCCGTGCCTCGGCGCTGCATTCTTCCACCTCGTTGGCCAGCATTGCGGCTGCCCAGTTTACCTCGGCCTGTGTGCCGGAAAGGCGCGCCAGGTCCATCAGCCCGGCCGCCAGCCGGTCAGGTTCGATCCGCGCGCGCAGCGACGGTTCCTCGGCGATCGCCGGGATCAGGCAAAGCGCATAGCCGCCGTGCCCCAGTATTTCTCTGGTGCGTTCTTCAGCGCGGTCCGCTTCGCGCAACAATTCTTCAATGTCACTCTCGCGGCCTGTTAAAAATGAGGGCACATGGGCGGCATAGATGGCCGCGTTTGACGGGTCCAGGTCGATCCAGTCTTCAAACGCCGGTAGCTTGGCCGTGCTGCCGTTTGGCATTCCAAGCGCCAATTCATAGTAAGCGCCTGCGACAAGCGGTGACATATAGGCGACCGCGTCGAAAGGCGACAGGATTGCTTCGGCTTGAAGATAATGGTGGGCCATCTGACGCCAGGCTTCACCGCGCTCGGCGTCTGGCCAATATTCTGCCCGGCAACTCCCGGCGACCATGAGATGCGCGCGCGCCGCAAGCACCGCCAGAATATGGCTCTCGGGCGAGACCTTATGCCGGGCTACGAACCGTTCAATTTCGCGCGCCGCTTTGTCAAGCGAGCCAAGGTTCTCGCGCGGCGTTTCATCGAGTAACGCCCTGAGCCCGATCAGGCAGGTATCGACCGCAATCTCGTGGTTGCGCGCACCACCCGGTGCCGCCTCCAGCCGCTGTTCCCAACCCGCAATCTCGGCGGTCAATATTTCCCAGTTGCCGTCAACAGACAGATGGCTGACGCGGTTTATCACGTCAGCGCATTCAATCTGATCGGGATCATTTTGCACGATGGGTATTTTCAGCTCGCGCGGAATTTGCGGAGTGTTTTCACGCACCGAGACGCCGGTCT
The DNA here is from genome assembly GCA_964194845.1 of uncultured Boseongicola sp. Classification (GTDB taxonomy): domain Bacteria; phylum Pseudomonadota; class Alphaproteobacteria; order Rhodobacterales; family Rhodobacteraceae; genus CAXMNX01. Next base: position 20,532 of record CAXMNX010000046.1, on the reverse strand, counting down.
TTTGGCGCTGCTTGTGTTGCCTCAGCGTGCCCATCGCCAGCGCCCCCAGAAGCGTCAGCGAGAAGGCAACGCCAACCGGCCCGCCGAGCACTGTCGCCAGACCGTCCAAAAATATAGTGGTCGCTTCGATTGCCATTTCAAAAAAGACTCCGCTCGAACGGAGCCTTTCTTCACCCAGTTTTCGGCAACTTTATGGCGAAAAACCGGGAATCTGCGGGAATTTTAGCGCGCCCAGCTTGGAATCTTCGTGTTTTGCACCAAAGACACGGTCGGGGCGTGGCGTCCGCCCAAGGCCAACGTCGCGCGTCGCATCAGCGCGATTCCGTCCTCGGAATTGCCCGGCAACGCCGAAGGCGAGATTGCCTCGCCGACCGTGACCCGATAAGGCTGCCGGTCTTTGTTGAGCATTTCATAGAACAAAGTGATGTCTCTCAGAGACGCGTGAATGCGATCAAATACGTAGAAAAGCGCCGAGTTTCTTGCGCGAATATTTACCGGAATAACCGGCAGATCGAATTTTCGTGCGATTGACGCCGCCGAGGCCATCCATTCGCGTTCAAAAAGCCTGAGGCCGCGCCGTTTCGCCAGTCGGCCTGACGGAAATATGACTCCGATCCGCCCCTCGTCGAGCGCGGATTTGGTGTATCGCATCGTCTCGCGGGCTTTGCTGTGCGTTCGTTTGTCTTCCTGCCACTCAACCGGGGCGATCAGGCTTTCGAATTGCGGCAGGACGCGCAGGATGTCCGAATTTGCATAGATAAACAGATCCGGGCGAAGCGGCCAGATAAGGTGGTGAAGGACAATGCCGTCGGCGATACCCGTTGGGTGGTTGCAGACAATCAGCGCCGGCCCGTTTCGCGGAATATTCTCAAGCCCCGTCAGTTTCACGTCGCGCGCCAAAAGACCCGCGATGTGGTGCATGATGTGGTCTGTCGGCCAGTCGCGGTAAAGTTCGCCCAATTCGACGGTGCGATCATACCCCAGAAGCGACATCAGACCCTGGCGCGCAATCCGCGCGGTGATCGTGTCGTCGAAAAGCCAGGGCGCGCGCTCGGCAATCAGCGGATCAATACGGTCTTTCATGGCAGCACATACCGAATTTTGAGCAACATAATGACGCTTAATATGTATCACTGTCGCGGACCATCTGCACGTTGCTGGCGACGATTTCGGCAAATAAAGCCGATATTCGCGCATTCACAAAAATATCGTGCGTTCCACCCAGACCCCGCGCGCTTCAAATTCGGCGTCCAATATCCGCCCCGGCGGAACACAAGGTGGCGGAATTGCGCGCCTGGAGCCATCGTGCAGCCGAAGACTTATGCGTTGCGAGAAATCGAAGGCAGTTCGGGCCTTTACACGGTCTATTTCATCCAATCGGGCACTGTGCGCGCGTTTACCGACGCGCCAGCGAATGTCGGTTTTGGTAATCTCCATTTCGGCCCTGTTGTTTGAAACAACGTCCCAAACCGCCGGTGCCACAATAACTGCAAAAAACGCGGAAATCAGCGGGTGGGCTTTCAGACCAAAGACCAAAACAAGAAGCGCAACTACGGCAAAAGAGGTATAGGCGATGGCGGACCAATGACGGCCGGATCGCGAAAAGCTGAAATTGTCCGACATATGCCAAGGTCTTTCGTACCGCCGCGGTTGAAACAAGGTCACTTGTTATTCAGCCGAGCGTGTTGAATACCGACCTATACCAGATTGATTGCGTTCGCATTGGCGCTTTTCAATCAATGCGGAAAACACGGGGTTGCATTTATCAACACCGGATCTCGACTGGATAGGGTTCAAAGCGCCCTGCGATCTGTTGTTCGAATGCCGCAATTAGCCATCGGGCTATACCGAACCGATTCTGCATCGGCGGCGGCAGGAACAAAAGCAAGGGGATAAGACATGGCCGAGATCAGCATTTCCAAGGCGCGAAGCATCATCCGCGGTATCTTCAAGAAAAGCCGCGAAATGGAGCTAAAACCGTTATCCGTTATCGTGCTCGACGCTGGTGGCAACGTGAAGGCGTTCGAGCGCGAAGACGGCGCCAGTCCGGGGCGGTTCGAGATCGCCTACGGTAAAGCATATGGCGTGGTGATGACGGGAATGCCCGGCTCGGCGTTGATGAAGCGCGCCGAAGACCAGGCTTACTTCGTCGCGGCGTTGAACGGTGCCTTTGGTGGCCGTGTCGTGCCGGTTCCGGGGGGCGTGCTGGTTCGCGATGCGCGTGATCGCATTCTGGGCGCAGTAGGAGTTACCGGGGACACGTCGGAAAACGATGCCGAAGCCGCCCTCGCTGCTATCACCTCTGCTGGTTTGACCGGCGAAGCCTAAGTGGCCAATCATTCCCGCAATTTGCACAAAAATTTGCCAATTTTTTATGGTTTTTGAAGAAAATGCACAGAGGCTGTGCGTGGCAGTTGTTCTTCGGCAAAGGCTGATGCACTAAGCATGGGCGAAGAAAGGTAGAGGATATGGCGCGACCGGTTGTTGGCATCATTGGCAACTTTTACCTCATCAATGATGAGTATCCGACCCATTCCGGCGGCGAGATGAACAGCCAGGCGGTGCGCGAAATATGCGATGGGCTGCCGCTGATTGTGCCGTCCAACCCAGATCTGGTGGATATCGCCGACCTGACCGCCACCTGCGACGGCTTTCTGTTTACCGGCGCCCGGCCCAACGTTCACCCCGAAGAATACGGCGAGGAACCGACCGAGGCGCATGGCGCCTTTGACCGCGCCCGCGACCGCTTGGCACTTCCGCTCATTCAGCAATGCATCGCATCGGGTCAGCCGATCCTGGCGGTGTGCCGTGGATTTCAGGAACTGAATGTCGCGATGGGTGGCACGCTGCATCCGGAAATTCGCGACCTGCCGGGTCGGATGAACCACCGGATGCCACCCGATGGGACGCTCGACGAAAAGTTTGAGCTTCGCCATGATGTGACGTTCACCAAGGGCGGCATATTCCACCGGATCATGGGCGCCGAGGTTGTGCGCACGAACACGCTGCATGGTCAGGGGATCAAGGAAAAGGGCGAACGCATCGTCGTTGACGGGCGCGCCGACGATGGAACCGAGGAAGCGATTTATGTCGATGGCGCGCCGGGTTTTACGCTTGGTGTTCAATGGCACCCGGAATATCGCGCGGCCTGTGACCCGGTTTCGCGGCCATTATTTGCGGCCTTCGGTGAAGCGATCGCGAAATGGCAGGCGGGCGAGCGGCCGGGGCGCCTGAAGTCGGCTTAACCTTTTATTTGCAAAATTGATGCGAAGAAAGGCCTATGAATAATGGCCCGATCTCGCCCGAGACATTTTTCGGCAGTCTGTTTTCAAGCAAGGCAGCACAGACGGGCGCGGTTGTGCGCCGCAAGGTGCGCGACGTGGAGCGCTATGTGGGTCGTGATGAGTTCCTGATTGAGCTCAGACGGCGCGGATACCCGGTCGTCGAAAACGCGGGCCAGTTTGTAATATTCTGTAATCGTGAACCGATCCGCCGCATCGTGTAACCGATTTCTACGCAGAAATCGGCTTTGGAAAATACGCATTTTCCAATTAAAGATACGCATATGTTACGTTCGCGCATCAACGATATCATGGCCGCCGCCGATGACCTGATCGGGCACCACGGTTTCACACTGCCGCCCTTTGCCTATTGGTCGCCCGACGACTTTCGCGCCAACCGGACCCATGCCTCGCGCATTGTCGAGGCGCGGATGGGCTGGGACATCACCGACTACGGGCAGGGGCAGTTTGACACGCTCGGTCTCTTTCTGTTCACGCTTCGCAACGGCCGGCTCGCTGATCTCGAACGGGGGCGCGGAATGGTCTACGCTGAGAAGCTGTTGATCAGCCGCCAGGATCAGATCAGCCCGATGCACACCGATGTCATCAAGTCCGAAGACATCATCAATCGCGGCGGCGCGACGCTGGTGATCGAGCTTTTTGGTTCGGATGACGACGGAAACTTCGCCGAAGATCGCGGCGGAAGTGTCCTATGCGATGGCATCCCGCGCGCGTTTTCCCCCGGAGAAATGCTGAAATTCTCCCCCGGCGAAAGCGTCACGCTGATGCCCGGCGATTGGCACGCATTCTGGGGCGAGGGCGGCGATGTGCTGATCGGCGAGGTTTCAACCGTTAACGATGACCTGACCGACAACATCTTCCGCGAACCGATTGGGCGGTTCGCTGAAATCGAAGAAGATGTCGATCCGTTGCACTTACTTGTCAGCGATTACGATGCCTGGCTTGCAGCCTAACAGGCTGAAATTCCAGAAATGATCAGGTGACCAGCGCGCGCCGCTTGTATTCGGGACGGTCCCACAAGTTCCGGACAATGATATCGCTTAGTATCGCCACGGCACCGCGAATATCAGCCTCATCAAGGTATAACGGCGTGATGCCAAACCGAAGGATATCCGGTGCGCGGAAATCGCCGATCACACCCCGCGCAATCAACGCCTGCATGATCGCGTAGCCCTCTGGATGGCTGAACGACACCTGACTGCCGCGATCTGCGGGACTACGTGGTGAGGCCAGCGTCAATTCCGGGCATCGCGCCTCAGCCTCGGCGATGAACAATTCCGACAGCTCAACCGACCGCGCCCGCACTTCGTCGAGATCGACCTGGTCCCACACATCCAATGCCGCATCCAGTGCCGCGACCTGTAGCATCGCAGGCGTGCCAACGCGCATCCGGTCAATGCCTTCGCCTGCGCGATAGTCGAGGTCAAACGCAAACGGTGCTTCGTGCCCTAGCCAACCGGACAGCGCGGGGCGAACCGTTTCGGCCAGACCGGGTGCCACATAGATAAACGCCGGGCCACCGGGGCCGGAGTTCAGATACTTATAGGTGCAGCCCACCGCGAAATCCGCCCCGCCGCCCAATACATCGACCGCAAATGCACCGGCGGAATGCGCAAGATCCCAGATCACCAAAGCACCCACCTCATGCGCGCGCTCGGTCAGCGCGGCCATGTCGTGCCGCCGCCCGGTTCGATAGTCCACCTCGGTCAGCATCAGGCACGCGACGTCTTCGTCAATTGCCTGAAACACATCCTCGGGCGCGACAAGACGCAGTTCATGCCCGCGATCCAGAGTGCGGAGCAACCCGTCGGCCATGTAAAGATCGGTCGGAAAATTGCCGGTATCGCTCAGCACGACGCGCCGGTCGGGCCGAAGCTCTAATGCGGACGCAAGCGCCTGATAAACCTTGATCGTTAGCGTATCGCCCACCACGATCGATCCCTCGGGCGCGCCGATCAGCCTGCCGATCCTGTCACCGACCCGCCGCGGCATCGCCATCCACCCGGCTTTATTCCAGGCCGTGATCAGCATCTCGCCCCATTCCACGCGGGCGATCTTAGCCAATCGTTCGGGCACGGAATTCGGAAGCGGACCTAACGAATTGCCGTCCAGATAAATTACGCCGTCAGGCAGATCGAAAAGGGCTTTCGTGGCGGTGAAATCGGTCATGCGCCTGCAATAGCTCAGCCTGAGTGACTGCACCAGATCCCTCACGTCTGGTCGCAACCCATGTGAATTGGCAGGCGGCGCGTAAGTCGCATTGAGGAATCCCCGCGCATTCTTTAGACAAGCGCGAAATTGCCCGGTGACCGGGCGTTCAGTTTACCATCAGGGGGATTTCCCATGAAGATTGGCGCGCCGAAAGAAAGCGCATCTGGCGAAGCCCGCGTCGCAATGACGCCCGCCAGCGCGAGAGATCTGCAAAAACTCGGCCATGAATGCCTGATCCAGAAAGGCGCAGGCGCGGCGGCGGGATTTGATGACGCGGCCTATAAGGACGCTGGCGCCAAAGTGGTCACCGGTGCTGCAATCTGGAGTGACGCCGACATTGTCGCGAAGGTCCAGCCGCCGACCGAGGCAGAGGTTGCCAAACTTACCGATAGCCAGACGCTGATCTCATTTTTCTATCCCGCAGCCAACGAAAAGCTGCTTGAAGCCGCGAAGGCGCAGGGCGCGAGCGTGATCGCGATGGACATGGTGCCCCGCATCAGCCGGGCCCAGAAAATGGATGCGCTTAGTTCCATGGCCAATATCGCAGGCTACCGCGCGGTGATCGAGGCCGGAAGCAACTTCGGCCGGTTCTTCACTGGTCAGATCACGGCTGCGGGCAAGGTGCCGCCTGCGAAAGTGCTGGTCGTCGGTGCTGGTGTTGCGGGACTTGCCGCGATTGGAACGGCGACGTCGCTTGGCGCGATCACACTGGCCTTTGACGTGCGCCCTGAAGTGGCCGAACAGATCGCGTCGATGGGGGCCGAGTTCGTCTACCTCGACTTCGAAGAGTCCGCGCAGGACGGCGCTGCGACCGGCGGCTATGCCGCACCGTCCAGCCCAGAGTTTCGCGAAAAACAACTCGAAAAGTTTCTCGAGCTGGCCCCGGATGTGGACATCGTCATCACTACCGCGCTGATCCCGAACCGCGACGCGCCGGTTCTCTGGACAAAAGACATGGTCGAGGCGATGAAATCGGGCTCGGTGATTGTCGATCTAGCAGCCGAACGCGGCGGCAATTGCGAACTGACGGTCGCGGACGAGAAGATTGTGACGGATAATGGCGTGACAATCGTCGGTTACACCGATTTCCCGTCCCGGATGGCTGCGCAATCTTCACTGCTTTACGCGACCAACATCCGCCACATGATGACCGATCTCACGCCCGGAAAAGACGGGCAGGTTGTCCACAACATGGAAGACGATGTGATCCGTGCGGCGACGGTGACGCATTCAGGCGAGATCACCTATCCACCACCACCACCCAAGGTGCAGGCGATTGCGGCGCAGCCCAAAAAGGACAAACCAAAGCAACTGACGCCGGAAGAGAAACGCACGGCTGAGACGGCGGAGTTCAAGGCCGCAACAAAGCGCCAGGTAAGCTTGCTGGTCGCAGGCGGCGCGGTGATGTTGTTTATCGGCACATATGCACCGGCCAGCTTCATGCAGCACTTCGTGGTCTTCGCGCTGGCCTGTTTCGTCGGCTTTCAGGTGATCTGGGGTGTCGCCCACAGCCTCCACACGCCACTGATGGCGGTGACAAACGCAATCTCGGGCATCATCGTCGTTGGCGCGCTGTTGCAGGTGGGATCGGGCAACTGGCTGGTTGTCTTCCTGTCGGCGGTGGCGATTCTGATCGCCTCGATCAATATATTTGGCGGCTTCCTTGTCACGCGCCGGATGCTCGCCATGTTCCAGAAATCTTAAGGGGGCAGGGACATGCTGTCGAACGGACTTGTTTCTGCCGCCTACATCGCGGCCTCGGTTCTTTTCATTCTCGCCCTTGGCGGGCTGAGAAACCAGGAAAGCGCGAAGCGCGCGATCTGGTACGGCATCATCGGCATGGGGGTCGCGATGGCGGCGACGATCCTCAGCCCCGGTGTCGGCAACATGTGGCTGATCATCCTGACGGTCGGCGTCGGTGCGGTTGCGGGGGTCTACATTGCGCAGCGCGTGCAGATGACCGAAATGCCGCAACTTGTGGCCGCATTGCACAGCTTTGTCGGTATTGCGGCGGTGTTCATCGGGTTGAACGCCGACATCATGCTTGGCGCGGTGAACGAGATACGCGACGCCGGGACCGCGCTTGCAGACGCGGACCTGACCGCTTTCGGCGAAAAACTCTGGAAGAAAGATGCCGCCGAAACGGCGATCCTGAAAGTCGAGGTCTTCCTCGGCATCTTCATCGGTGCCATCACCTTCACCGGCTCGGTCGTGGCCTTCGGCAAGCTGGCGGGCAAGATCGACGGCAAGCCCAAGAAACTCAGCCTGCCACCCGGCGACAACCCGATCCCGTTCATTTCCGGCCATTGGCTGAACGCAATATCGCTGACCCTCTGCGTGATCCTCGGTCTGATGTATTTCAGCGGTGCGGGTGTGTGGACTATGGTCCTCGTCGCCATCATCGCGGGCTTTATCGGCTGGCATTTGATCATGGGCATTGGCGGTGCCGACATGCCCGTCGTCGTCTCGATGCTGAACAGCTATTCCGGCTGGGCGGCGGCGGCCATCGGCTTCACGCTGGGCAATGACCTGCTGATCGTGACCGGCGCGCTTGTCGGATCGTCGGGTGCGATCCTGAGCTACATTATGTGCCGCGCAATGAACCGGCATTTCGTCAGCGTGATCCTTGGCGGTTTCGGCGGTGACGGTGGCCCGGCGGCCGACATCGAGGGCGCACAGATCGCCATCGACGCCGATGGTGTCGCGGCCGCACTTCAGGACGCCGACAGCGTGATCATCATCCCCGGCTACGGCATGGCGGTGGCACAGGCCCAGCAATCGGTCAGCGAGTTGACGCGCAAGCTGCGTGACGCCGGCAAAACTGTACGCTTTGCCATCCACCCGGTCGCTGGCCGACTGCCGGGACACATGAACGTGCTGCTGGCCGAAGCGCGCGTGCCCTACGACATCGTTCTGGAAATGGACGAGATCAACGACGATTTTCCCAAAACCGACGTCGCCATCGTCATCGGCTCGAATGACATCGTGAACCCCGCCGCGCAGGACGACCCGAACTCGCCCATCGCCGGTATGCCGGTGCTGGAGGTTTGGAAAGCCAAGCAGGTCTTTGTCTCGAAACGCGGGCAGGGAACCGGCTATTCAGGCATCGAGAACCCGCTATTTTACAAGGAAAACACGCGGATGTTCTTCGGCGACGCGAAGGCTTCGGTGGACAGTTTGCTGCCGAAGCTCGATTAGTCGCGCTCATCACATGATCGCGAGGCCCGCCACACTGGCGGGCCTATTTTCTTTGCCCACGGGAATCTCGCGCTATCCTCCGCCTCGTGTATTTCAGCACCAAATTAAATCCCTGGGAGGGCTTCAGCATGAATACGAGCCAACGCAAAAAGGCACATGAGTTCGATCCACATATCCTTGAAATTTTCGATGGGTATGTGCACGGCAAAGTCTCGAAGCGCGAATTCATCAAGCAGGCCGGGCGCTATGCGGCGGTCGGGGTCACCGGCGCGATGATCTTTGAGCAATTGCAACCGAACTACGCCTGGGCGCAGCAGGTCATGCCCGATGACGCTGCAATTGAAACTTCGGTCGCCGAGTATCAAAGCCCCGATGGCCATGGCACAGTGCGCGGCCTGATGGCCAAACCTGCCGGAGCGTCCGGGCCGCTGCCTGCCGTGTTGGTCGTGCACGAAAACCGCGGTCTGAACCCTTATATCGAAGACGTCGTACGGCGTGCCGCCAAGGCCGGATATCTGGCGTTCGGGCCCGATGGCCTGACGCCGCTTGGCGGCTATCCCGGCACCGATGAAGAGGGTCGCGACATGCAGAAGTCGCTCGACCGGGTGAAACTGATGAACGACTTCTTCGCGGCGTTCGAGTTCCTGCGGGATCACGACGGTTCAACCGGCAAGGTCGGTGTGGTTGGCTTCTGCTATGGCGGCGGCGTCTGCAATGCCCTGGCCGTGGCCTATCCCGATCTGGCGGCGTCTGTCCCGTTCTATGGCCGCCAGCCCGACGCGGCGGATGTGCCGAAGATCGAGGCACCGCTGATGCTCCACTACGCGGGCCTTGATGATCGCATTAACGGCGGTTGGGAAGACTATTCGGCGGCTCTGCGGGCCAACCAGAAAGACTTCAGCGTGCATTTCTACCCGGACGTAAACCACGGCTTTCACAACGATACGACGCCGCGTTACGACGAAGAGTCAGCGACGCTGGCGTGGGATCGCACGCTTGGATTTTTCGACGCACATCTAAGCTGAGATAATTTTCCGCGACGGAAACTCCTGACTGCCCCGTTCAATTCAGTGGGGCAGCTAGGAGGACCCTGTCATGAAGATTATGAGTTTGACCCTTATCGCCGCGCTTGCGGCAACATCCATTCCCGCAACCGCTGACGCCGGCCCATGGCGCGACCGGCTTGACCGGCTCGAAGATCGTATCGACCGGCGCGAAAGCTATATCGACGAACAGGTCGACAATGGCCCCCGCGACGTGCTCGAGGACCGGCTTGACCGCATCGAGTCGCGGCGCGACCGCGCTGGTTTCGATGGCCCCAGCCGATTTGACCGCCACGAACGCCGCAGCTGGTATCGGCTTTGGGGCAACGACTGACGATTGCATGACATGCGGGGCGCGGTACCTCTGCGCCCAGCTCAGACCCTGCGAAAGCGAACGATCCGTCCCATAGCATCGGCATGGCCGTCGGGCGCTTTTGCGGGGTCGCCATATACCTGTTCTTCGCTTGTGACCAGATTGCCGATCAAACCGGCGTTTGTCAGCCGCGAAAAGGCCGCGCCAAAACCCATCTCGTCCCAAATCTCGGGTTTGATAGAAAAAATCGCAAGCCCGCCTGACCGCATTATCCGAACCAGTTCGTTCAACGCTTCGGCACCGACGTGCCCGTGGGTAAAAGTCCCCGAACTGACCAGCCCGGCGTAACTGGCGTCGTCAAATGGCAGCGTTTCCTTCAGGTTGGCTTCGAACAAATGCCGGTACCTCGACTTTCGGGCCGCGACTGCGAGCATCTCAGGCGACAAATCAACCCCATCGAGAACCGCATCGCGTGGCATGTGTTCTGCCACCGCACCGGTGCCGCAACCCACGTCAAGGCATGGCCAATGGCCGCCAGCCTCAGGATAGGCCTGCGCAATCAGCGACGGGACCCGAAATTCGGTGGCGTCGACAAAATCGGTGTCATAACTTTCCGCCCAGGTGCGATAAAGCCGCCGATTGTCTTCCGGCGTTTCCAGCGCATAGGCACTCTCAAGATCCGGTTCATCAGGCATGGGTTCAGCCTAAATGCGTTTACCCCCGCTCGACAACCACTTCGTAGCCGGGTTCCTCGGGTTCACCATCCAGAATGTCAGCCGGAAATCCCGGCGCACGGATATCCAGGCCCGTTCTTTCCTCAAGTCGCTTGATAATGTTCGGCGAAAGCTCTCGTTCGCCATACCGCTCGATCGCGTCCTTGAAGATGTCGATCAGCAACGGCGACACTTCCAAAGCAACATCGGCATCCTCGGCCATCTTCTGGAAAAGCCCGATGTCCTTCAGCACAAGGTCCATCGTGAAGTTGATGTCGCGCGATCCGTTCAGGATCACCTGGCTTTCGGTCTCGTGAACGAAGGACGTGCCCGATGATATGCGGATCGCCTCATAGGTGGTGCCCAGATCCAGACCCGCCGCCTTCGCTGTGACCAAAGCCTCGGCGCAGGTCACCAGATTGGCCGTCGCCAGATAATTCGTCATGACTTTCAGCATCGAAGCGGTGCCAACGCCGCCAGTGTGCAGGACGCGGCGGCCCAATATCGTCAGCACCGGCAAGGCGCGCTCGAACGTATCGCGCTCGCAGCCCGCGAATATCGAGATATTACCCGTCGCCGCACGGTGGCACCCGCCCGATACAGGGCAGTCGATTGCCGCCGCGCCTTTCTCGGCGACCAGCGCGGCCATTCGGCGAACTTCTGTCGCGTCCGTGGTCGACATCTCGGCCCAGATCATGCCGGGTCGCAGGCCCTGAAGGATGCCGTCCGGGCCTTCCATGACCGCCGCGCAGGCCGCCGGAGACGGCAGGCAGGTGATAATGTAGTCGACATTTGCCGCCATGTCCGCCGGGCTTTCTGCCCATTGTGCGCCGTCGGCCAGAAATGGCTGGGCCAGCGACCGGTCCAGATCGCGCACGGTCAGATCATGGCCGTTTCGCATAATACTGCCCGCCAGCTTGCCGCCGACATTTCCCAGGCCAATAAAGCCGATTTTCATGCCCGTCCTCCGCATTTGACGCGCCCACATTCAAAGGAGCGACTAGACCGGGCGCGCCTGTTTGCGGCAGAGATTGCAATCAAGCGACCTTTCCGACCCCCCTTCATTCCTGTCGGCGAAACGCCTAAGGAGTGCGAGCACGCTTAAGGACGGCCAATGACCGGGAGAACAGACCACATTCGGGCAGACGCCGCGCTCGAGAGCGGTTGAGGCGGCATGTCTGACTTCTGGAACGCCTTTCTTGAAGCCGGTCGCCTGATCGTCACGTTTGATGCCGATCTGGTCGAGATTGCGTTGCTTTCCATGCAGGTCACACTGACCGCCGTTGCCATCGCCACGGTTCTCGGTATCCCGCTGGCGGCATGGCTGTCGATTAACCGGTTTCGCGGGCGCCGCGCCACCATCGCGATCCTGAACGCGCTGATGGGTCTGCCGCCCGTGGTGGTCGGCCTGATTGTTTATATCCTGCTGTCGCGGTCTGGTCCGTTCGGCGTTTTCGGGCTGCTTTTCACACCAACCGCGATGATCATCGCGCAGGTCATCATCGTGACGCCGCTGATCGCGTCAATCTCGCACCAGGCGCTTCGCGATCTCTGGGCCGAATACCACGACCTGCTGATCTCGCTGAACACGACCCGGTGGCAGCGTATGCGCACGCTTGTTTGGGATGCCCGCCGCTCGCTTCTGACGGCAACGCTTGCGGGCTTCGGGCGCGCCATCGGCGAGATCGGCGCGATCATGATCGTCGGCGGCAATATCGACCACGCGACGCGGGTTTTGACCACCGCCATCGCGCTTGAAACTTCGAAAGGCAATTTCGCGCTGGCGCTGGGCCTTGGCTTTATCCTGATCGCGCTCGCAATTCTGATAAATCTGACGATCCATTGGTTGTCGAAAACCGAACGGGGAGGGCGCTGGTGAGCATTCTTCCCTTAACGTTGAAAGATGCCGAGGTTCACGGCAGCGGGAAACGCATCCTCGGTCCGGTGGATCAGGTTGTGGACCAGGGCGGCGCAACAGTGCTGTTGGGGCCAAACGGCGCTGGCAAAACCACGTTTCTAAAGTCCTGCCACGGCATTCTGCGCCTGTCCGGCGGTGCCGCCAAATGGGCAGTTCCCCGCGACGAAGCGAACCTGCGACAAGCATATGTGTTTCAGACGCCGATCCTTCTCAGGCGGACGGTTCTGGACAATGTTGCCTATCCTTTAACAGTGCGCGGGGCATCCCGTCAGGCCGCGCGGCGTATCGCCTCCGAGCATCTCGCGAACGTCGGACTTGAAGAACTGGCCGATCAGCGCGCGAGCGTGCTTTCCGGCGGCGAAAAGCAAAAGCTCGCCATTGCGCGCGCCCTGGTCACCGACCCCGAAGTTCTGTTTCTGGACGAACCGACCGCTAGCCTTGATGGCCGGTCAACGCGCGAGATTGAGACGATCCTGATGGCCGCGCGGGATCGCGGCAAGAAGCTCATTCTGGCCACACACGATCTTGGACAGGCGCGCCGTATCGGTTCGGAAATCCTGTTCTTTCTGCACGGATTGATCCACGAATGCGGCCCGGCGGACGCGTTCTTTGCCGGACCGATCACCGCCGAAGCGCGTGCCTTTCTGAAAGGGGATATCGTCGAATGAGGTGGGCGCGTTTGATCATGATCTTTGCTCTGCTCACCGCGGGCCCCGCCGTCGCCGATGCAATGAGGCTGGCGGTCACCACCTCGTTCCAAAACTCTGGCCTTTCGGGCATCCTGTTGCCGCAAATCGCGTCGGACACCGGCGTCGACGTTCTGTTGATCGTTGTCGGTACCGGGCAGGCGATCCGTCTGGGTGAGGCAGGCGACGTCGACGCGATTCTTGTCCACAGCCGCGAAGCGGAAGACGCGTTTGTCGCCACCGGTTTCGGAACCCACCGGCGCGAGATCATGTTCAACGACTTCGTGATTATTGGCCCTGCCGCCGATCCTGCGGGCGTCGGGGGCGCTAAAAGCGCGGCAGACGCTTTTCGCGCCATTGCTTTTGGCAATGTGGTCTTCACCAGTCGAGGCGACGACAGCGGCACCCACCGGCGCGAACTGTCGCTCTGGACGGCGGCTGGCATCAATCCCGATGGTCCTTTGTACCGCGAACTGGGCGCCGGCATGGGGGCGACGCTGAATACCGCCGTCGCGATGGGCGCTTACGTGCTGTCGGATCGCGCAAGCTGGCTGAATTTCGGAAACAAGGGCGACATGGAGATTGCGTATCAAGGCGATCCGGTGCTTTTCAACCAATACGCTTACATCCCTGTCAGCCTGGAAATGCACGCACACGTCAATTTCGAATTGGCAAAATCGGTCGAGGCGTGGCTGGTCTCTGAGAAAGGCCAGCGGGCAATCGGCGCATACACAATTAATGGACAAACGCTGTTCACGCCAAACGCGACGGATAATTGAGATGATCGACTATATCGGGCTTGTCTTTCTGGCCGCCTGGGCCATCAACGTCTGGGTATTTCTGGGTATTCTTTCCGCGCGACCGGGCCTGACGCGCACCTGCATCTGGGCCGTTGTCCTGTTTTTCCCGGTCATCGGATATCTGGTCTGGCTGATACTCGGCCGCAGGATCGCAGGAAGGAAATAATTGAATAATGAAACCAGAACAAATGCCTACCGATTGAAGCTAACCCACTGTCCAACGTTGTACCAAGGCTCGCTTAGCGATTTTGGGGCTGCCGGGAACGGGGCTGCCGTTTGTGCCGCGCGAACCGCGGCGCGGTCAAACGCGGCGTCACCCGAGGATTTGGCAACGCGCACCTTGGTCATTTGCCCATCCGAGCGGATGATCATCGTCAGGCGCACCCGCCCGGACCCGCGTGCGTCTTTCGGAAACCGCTGATGCCGCGCAATCCGCCGTTGGATGGCCGCTGCCCACGCGCCCTGCGCTGCTTTAAGCGCGTTTGGCGACATCGCAACGGCCGCCGCGACATCCTGCGATTGGCCTCGTGTGACACCACCGCCAGCGCCTGCCGCGACGCGCCGGACGATGGCTTCATCGCCGCCCCTCTTCGCCGGGCGCGCGGGTGGGCGCTGAGAATCTGCCAAAGCCCGGTCAATCGGTTCGGGCAGTGAAAACTGATCAGGTTGCTTGTCCGGCGCCCCGGAAAGTTGCGCAGGCGGTTCAATACGCCTCAAAACCGAATCCGCTGTCGCAAAAGTCAGTTTGTCGCTTATATTAACTAGTGGTTCAGCGCTCATGGATGCAGCAACCAAAGCGACCTCCGGCGGCGTTTCCCAGGTCTCAACCACGGCCCGAAGTCCCGGCGCGGCCGCAGCAATACTGATCGACGCCTGACCACCAGAGCCTGAGGCGATGCCCCCGGCAGGCAGGTCAATGGAAAGAAGCGCGATGCCGTGCAACCCGCCTGCAACGGTCAATGCCAGAAACATATCGCGCCGACTGCTCATCCCGCGCCTCAAACCCGCTCAACCACATGAAAATACTCGCCTTCCGGCCCTTGCCCCCAATGGCCACCAATGGAAAAAACATCCCTAAGCCGCGCATCCGACAAGACTTCGATCGGTGGGCCATCTGCGACAAGCTGTCCCTGATCCAGCATCACCAGGCGCGTGCAATGCTTCGCCGCCAGACCCAGATCATGCAGTGAGACGAAAACAGATTGGCCCATTGCCGCCAGGTCCCGGAACACCCGCATCAACCCAAATTGATGCGCCGGATCCAGCCCAGCACCCGGTTCATCGGCAATAATCAAAGGCGCTTCCTGCGCCAGAACCCTCGCGATCAGCACCCGGGCCTGCTCGCCGCCGGAAAGCTCGTTCGCCGGGCGGTCGGCGAAGTCCCCAAGGTCCATGTGCTGGATCGCCCGCTGCACGGCTTGGCTGTCTGCGACCGACAGGCGCCGGCCACCCGCCAGATAAGGCGTCCGGCCCAGCGACACCAAAGTCTCGACCGACACCGGCCAGGTAATCTCGCGCGTCTGCGGCAACCATGCCGCCGCCTTGGCGCGGGCGCGGGGTGACAATTCAGCAAGCGAGGCAGACCCCGCAAACGCCAATAGCCCAAGTGCCGCGCGCATCAACGTTGTTTTTCCCGCACCGTTTGGGCCAACCAGCCCCACGACCTCGCCCGGCCCGATTGAAAGGGATACATCGCGAACAACCGGATGCCCGTTTCGATGCACTGTAAGATTCTCGATAGACAGAAGCGTCACAGGCCCGCCCTCCGGGTCCGGAAGATCAGATGCAGAAACACCGGCGCCCCGATGAAGGCGGTCAGAACCCCAAGCTTGAGATCGCGGTCCGGCAGAACCCATTGCGACAGCGCGTCCGCGACCAGCACCATCGCCGCCCCGCCAAGTGCTGCGGCGGGCAGCAGCCGAGATGGAACGCCGCCCGTCAAAGGTCGCAATATGTGCGGCACGACAAGCCCGACAAATCCAATCGCACCAGTCACAGCCGTTGCAGCACCAATCATCAACGCGGTGCCGCCCACGACCAGCAGCCGCAGCCGCACCAAGCGCACGCCAAGCGCTTCGGCGGCATCTTCGCCCAGTGTCAGCGCATCCAATCCGCGCCCGGTCAACAACAAGCACGCCGCCCCAAGCGCCATCAACGGCAACGCCAACGTGACATGGCTCCACGACCGGTCCGCCAGCGACCCCATCATCCAGAAAATAATTTCGCTGGCCGCGTAAGGATTTGGCGACAGGTTCAGAACCAGCGCCGTCAGTGCTGCTGCCAACGCGCTAATGGCGATGCCCGCAAGGATCAGAACCAGCGACGAACCGCGGGCACCTGCAAGCCCCAGTAAAAGTGCCACGGCAGCAGCAGCCCCTAAAAGTGCCGCCAAAGGCAACGCCAGCGCAAAGGCCGCCACCAGCCCGGTCTGCAAGGCAATCACCGCGCCTAATGCCGCACTTGCCGAAACCCCGATCAGGCCCGGTTCGGCCAATGGATTGCGCAACAACCCCTGCATCGCCGCGCCCGATAACCCCAGGCTCGCGCCCACCAATGCCCCCATAACGGCGCGCGGCAGCCGGATTTCTCGCATGACGATGGTTTCCGGCCCTCCGGTGTCGGACAGAAGCGCCGCCAATGCGCCACCCGGCGTCAGCGAAGATGGCCCCGTGACCAGCGACAATACCGTCGCCGCGCCGACCAATACCGCCAGTGCCGACAGCAATATCCAGCTGCCCGGCGTCCGCATCGGGCGAAGATCGGTCTCGCTCAGTCCTGCATCGGCCATATCCAGCCGCTCCTGGTGCGTCGTCTGCAAACATGCCCGAAGCCAGACTCCGGACGGCGATCATCTGATGCCACCACGCCGGAGGAACCGTAGCCTGTACGCGCGCCCCGCGCCGCAGGCTGGGTGAGCGTCTCGGCAGGTTTCCTGACTTGCGGGTCGTCGCTCGGGCTGGCCTTCCCGACGCGAACTGCGTCAGTGGCAATTGTCAGCCGTTGCTCGCCGCTTACAGTTGCGGGGGCAGTCGCGGAATTGGAGCAAGCGCCCCGCACCGTGTTCCCTTTTGCCCGACGACAGATCGCCGGAACCAAGACACATCGTTCTTGGTGCCTAAGGACGGCCAAAGTCAAGTATCCCTGCGGCAATCCGGCGCGCGTCACCGACACGCGATTTCGCGAATTACACATAAATTTCGCTTGACTTCTTGCGAATGATTCTCATCTGTTGCTGAGATTGCGAATAATTCGCATGTGCGTGTTCGAAAGGCCCGATCCCGATGCTGCTAAACCGTCGCGATATCCTTGCCGGACTGGGCGGTGCGCTGGCCGCTCCGGCCTATGCGTCGCCTGCATTTGCGGCAGATGGGCCGCTGAATGTGGTCGCAACGACCGGTATGATTGCCGATACCGCACATCGCGTGGGCGGCGATCTGGCCAAAGTGCGCGCGCTGATGGGGCCGGGCGTCGATCCGCATTCGTATCGCCAGACCCGCACTGATATTCTTGCAATGGTGCGCGCCGACCTGGTGCTGTGGAACGGTCTCTATCTTGAGGCCCAGATGGAAGACTTCCTTCTGGATCTTGCCCGCAAGACTTCGATTGTCGCGGTAGGCGAGGCGGTTCCGGGTGACCTTCGGGTCGCGCATGACATTTATCTGGATCGCGTTGACCCGCACGTCTGGATGGACCCGAACCTGTGGCAACACGCGATTGGTGCGGCGCGCGACGCGATGTCCGACGCGGCACCTGAGAACTCCGAGATTTTCGCCGCCAACGCCGCGGCATATGCCGACGAAGCCGCGGCAATCGCGAATTATGCCGCCGACATTCTGGCCAGTGTTCCGAAAAAGGATCGCATTTTGGTCACCGCGCGCGATGCCTTCAACTATTTCGGACGCGCACACGATTTCGAGGTGGTCGGCATTCAGGGCATATCAACCGAAAGCGAGGCTGGTGTGAACCGGATCAGCACCATCGTCGACATGATCGTTGATCGCGGTGTCGCTGCCGTCTTTGTCGAAAGCTCGGTCTCCGACCGCTCGATCCGGGCACTTGCCGAAGGTGCGGGCGCCAAGGGCCACGACCTGAAAATCGGCGGCGAGCTATTCTCCGATGCGATGGGCGAGCCCGGCACCTACGAGGGCACCTACATCGGCATGATCGACCACAACGCAACTGTGATTGCCTCGGCCCTTGGTGGCAAGACGCCGGACCGTGGGTATCAGGGCCTTCTGAGTGCGGGGAGTTAACGAATGACAGCCAACCTTCAGATTGCCACGCCTGATGCCAAAGCCACCGAGGCCTTGCGCGCCAGCCCCTTCGCGATCCGTGGTCTGACGGTCTCTTATGACCAGAATCCAGCCGTATTCTCGGTCGATGCGACGTTCGAACCGGGAAAGATGACCGCGATCATCGGCCCCAACGGTGCCGGGAAATCGACGCTTCTGAAGGCCGCCCTTGGCATTCTGAAACCGCTTTCGGGCCAGATCACCGTATTCGGAAAGCCAATGCCCGACGAAATGCACCGCATCGCCTATGTGCCGCAGCGCGCCAGCGTTGACTGGGATTTCCCGGTGCGGGTGATCGACGTTGTGCTGATGGGGCTTTACCGCAAGGTCGGTCTGCTTGGCCGTTTCAGCGGCGAAGACCGTCGCCGGGCAGAGCAATGTCTTGAGCGGGTCGGTATGGTCGATTTTGCCACCCGCCAGATCGGCCAATTGTCCGGCGGCCAGCAGCAACGCGTGTTTCTCGCCCGCGCACTGGCGCAAGACGCCGATCTTTACCTGCTTGACGAGCCCTTTGCAGGCGTCGATGCGGCGACCGAAAAGGCGATTATCACCGTTTTGAAATCGCTAAAGTCCGAAGGCCGCACGGTTGTATCCGTTCATCACGATCTGGCAACGGTGCCGGAATACTTCGACAACGTTCTCATGATGAACGTCCGCAAGGTCAGCGAAGGTCCGGTCGCGACCGCGTTCACCGACGCTGCACTCCAGGCGGCCTATGGCGGGCGGCTTGCCACCGCGCGGATCGACCCGGTCGCGGCTGCCGGATAGGCCCGTGTTTTTTGACGCACTGACTTTCCAGCTTGGCTATAACGCCACGCTCGTGACGCTGGGCGCGACGCTTCTTGGCGTCGCTGCGGGCGTCACCGGCACGTTTCTGTTCTTCCGCGAACGCGCGCTCGTCAGCGATGCCATCAGCCACGCGACCTTGCCGGGCGTGGCACTTGCCTTCATCGTGATGCTGGCGCTTGGATTTGACGGGCGCAGCCTGCCGGGCTTGCTGCTTGGCTCTGCTGTGACAGCGGCGATGGGGCTTTTCTTCGTCCATTGGCTCTCGGCCCGCACGCGGCTGACCGAAGACGCTGCAATCGGCGCCGTCCTGTCGGTGTTTTTCGGTTTTGGAATTGTGCTTCTGACCGTCATCCAGACGATGAGCGCTGGCCGTCAGGCCGGTCTTGAAAGCTTCCTTCTGGGCTCCACCGCAGGTATGCTTTATGCCGACGCGGTTTTGATCGCGGGCGGTGGCGCGGCAGCACTTTTGCTCGTGCTTATCTTCCGCCGCCCGATGACTATCACGTCCTTTGACCGCGAATTCGCCCGCGCCAGCGGCATTGATCTGGATCGCACCGATCTGATCATGATGGGGCTGGTGATGGCGGTGACCGTGATCGGGCTGAAAATCGTCGGTCTGATCCTGATCGTCGCACTTCTGATCATCCCGCCTGTCGCCGCCCGGTTCTGGAGCGACCGCGCCGATCATGTCGTGCTGATCGCAGGCGTCGTTGGCGGCATCTCGGGTTGGGCCGGGGCGGCGATGTCTGCGTCCGCGCCCAATCTTCCCACCGGCCCGATCATTGTGCTGGCTGCGTTCGCATTATTTGCAGCCTCAATGCTTCTGGCACCGGGACGCGGTCTGATCGTCGCCGGGTTGAATTATCGAAAATTTCAAAAAAGGCATCCATATCCGACAGGGACTTGTGTCATTGGCGCAAGGCCACCCGATCTATGAGCCTTTCACCGTCCGCCTGCTTGAACGCGAAGGCCTTGCCCGCGCAGATGGTGTGCCAACAGACAACGGCCGCGCGCGGGCCTCCCGTGTGTTGCGCGACGAAAAACGCTGGGAGGTTGCCCGCGCCGATCCGGCTTTTGAGATGGCCACCGCCCATTATGATGGCTTGACCCAGATCGAAGACGTTCTGACTGATGATCAGATCACCGAAATTGACGCCCGGATCGGACCACCGGCCGAGGTAACGACATGAACGGCGAAGAATTTGTCCCGCTCAGCCTAACGCCGCTACTGATCGGCTGTTTTGCCGCCGTCGCCTGCGCGCTTCCG
>CAXMNX010000045.1:0-20289 GCA_964194845.1 uncultured Boseongicola sp. | reverse complement strand
AACGCCACCACGACCAAGACGACTAGAAGCGCCAGTATTCGCCAAAGCCATTTCATGTCAGAATCCCACCGCTATGCGAATCTGAGGCTAGGTTCCAGGGAGGGCTATATCAATAAGGAGCAGCGACAATTGGCGCGCTGGCGATCTGCTTGTTGCCGACATGAAGTCTTTGGCAGCACTGTCCGCAGAGCAGACATTGGAAGCCCATCTTTTGGTGCACTTGCAGCGAACGGCAGCTTTGTCCGCAGAGCAGTCGTTCGGCAAAAATCACAAGATGACTGCTTAGAGCCCAGAGCTGACCTGTACTTACGCCGCGCCTCGCGCTTGCAGCATTTCCGTCAGACGCCAAGACCTTCCGGCTGCGCCGCCGTGCAGCGACAGAAGCGGTCTTTCGTCGCTGCCGCAGCGAGCCTTACGGACGCTATGACCGCTATGCGGACAAAGCTGACGTGTTTAGCCCCCAAGTTTCGCGCCACTTCTGATTGGAATGTCGGGCGCCGGCGGGCGC
This sequence comes from uncultured Boseongicola sp., assembly GCA_964194845.1. Classification (GTDB taxonomy): domain Bacteria; phylum Pseudomonadota; class Alphaproteobacteria; order Rhodobacterales; family Rhodobacteraceae; genus CAXMNX01. The sequence goes on along the minus strand of CAXMNX010000045.1, from coordinate 19,781 downwards.
ATATTTATCGTCTGATGTGGATGTATTGTCTGAGCCAGTGATTAATTACGACTTGGGCTTGCTAGTTGGCCCAAATCCTCTGACAACGGACATGGTGGAGGTCACCGAAAACATGGCCTCGGGAGCGCGTACCTGATAGCATCAAGCTGTCACAATAGGCAAACTCGTTGGACGATATGAGCTTTTAGTGTCCGCTTACTTGATCGAATCGACACTAGTTGTGAGTGTGCGGAGATGATTTCGTATTTGTCCGGTTTTTTTGAACTCGCGTCGGGCGACGTGATCCAATTGCACGCTGGGTTGGGATGGCCGGTTGCTGGCGCTTTAATGGCAGTCAGCTTTGCCAGTTCCTTCATCACGGTTGCATTTGGGATCGGTGGCGGCGCGGTGATGCTCGCGGTTCTGGCCACATTGCTCCCAGCGTCGGCGATTGTGCCGGTGCATGGCTTGGTGCAACTCGGCTCCAATACCGGTCGTGCGGCGATGCTGCTGCGATATATGCGTCTTGATCTGCTTGGCGCGTTCACGGTTGGCGCGTTAATCGGCGTCGTGGTGGGCGGCTCGGTGGTTGTTCAGCTGCATCCGGGATTGATTCAGATCGGTGTCGGTCTGTTTATCTTGTGGTCTGTGCTGGCCACGCCTCCCGCGTTTCTTCGTCGCTCTGGACTGATTACCGGCGTTTTTTCCAGTTTTCTGACGATGTTCTTCGGAGGTACCGGGGCGTTTGTGGCCACTTTCGTGAAAGCACAAAAACTTGATCGCCATGCCCATGTGGCCACCCATGCGATGCTGATGACCGTGCAGCACCTGCTTAAAACCATCACCTTTGGTCTGCTGGGTTTTGTCTTTTCAAACTGGGCCGGGCTGATCGTGCTATTGATTGGTGTCGGGATTCTTGGCACATATACCGGGCGACTGGTGTTGGCGCGTATCGACGAAAAACGCTTTGTATTTGCGCTAAACGCTGTTTTGACCGTGCTCGCACTGCGGCTTGTCTACGCCGGTGCCAGCGCGCTGTTATTCGGGGGTCTGGACGCAACTGGCTAGATCAAGACCTCGCGAAGCTGCGCGCAAGCCAAGCGAGAGGATGCAAAGATCGCGCGGCTAGATAACTGGGAGGAGACTACGAACATGAAAAGCAACTTTAATCGGCGCCGGTTTCTGGCAACTGGCGCTGCGGCAACCGGGGCCGCGTTAGCCGCCCCGCAGATCGCGCGCGCGGCTGGATACCCTGACCGAAACATTTCGGTGATCATCCCGACCCGCGAAGGTGGCGGTGCTGACCGGAATTTCCGAGCCTTTACCAGCATCTGGAAGACCAAGTTGGGCACCGAGTTTGAGCCCGGCTTTTTCCCCGGCGCATCGGGTCGGGTCGGCTATGAGGTTTACATGGGCAAAAACGAACCAGACGCCTATAGCCTGATCTTCGGTAATATGGGTCCCGAGGTTCTGAATTGGGCCATGCAGGCGCCCACTTTCGACATCGACGACTATTTCTACTTCGGACGCGTCGATACCGATCCTGGCTGCCTGTTCGTCGGCGCCGAAAGCCCGCTCAAGACGTTGGACGACGTGATCGCTGCGGGCAAATCACGCCGTCTGAATGTCGGTACTAGCCGCATGGCGCACCCGGCGTCGATCGGCCTTCTATCGCTTGGCGAAGTCACAGGGGCAGACTTCAACCTGATCCCGCTCTCGGGCGGCAAGAACACGGTTGCTGGTGCAGTAACGGGCGAAGTGGACTTCTCGGTGCTAACTTCGGGGTCCGCGATTGCTGCAGGCGACGCGGTCAAGACGTTGCTGGTATTTGGCGAGAACCGGGTTGGTGAGCGTCTGGACGATGCGCCCAGCTTCAATGATGTTTACGGCACCGATCTGCCGGAAATGCTGTCAGCGCGTGCCTTTGCGATCCACAAGAAAGCCGCCGACGATTTCCCGGACCGGTTCGAAAAACTGACCACGACGTTCAAGGAAACCTTCGACGATCCTGCGCTGCTTGAGGCCTACATCGCCTCGAAGGGCACGCCGGAATACCTCAACTACGGCGGTGTAGAGGAATGCGCCGCGTTCAAAGCTGCAATGCTAGAGCTTGGCGCTAAATACAAGGCTTTGCTGAGCGGCGCGTAAGCGCGCGCACTGGACCGGCGGGGCACTCTCGCCGGTCGATCCTACAATCAACATCGCACAATCGGAAAGGTGCGCGATGGCAACAAATCACGGCAAAGCTGGTCGCCAAATCGGCGGTGAATTGGTGATCCCGATCCTGGCGGTTGTCTTTACCTTGTACTACTTCAGCACCATCTGGAATTCACCCTGGACCGCCCAAGTCAGCGCCTTTCTTATCGGCGGCATACTAATGTTGGTCTGCGGCATTTTCATTTTTCGCTGCGGTATATGGCTGCGCGAGGGCGAGGGCAGTTTGGGGTTCGCCAACATTTTCAACCGCGGCGATATCGCGACAGGCCGCATTGGGTTGCTGATCACCACTGTCGGTTATTGCGTTTTTATCCAACGGCTTGGCTTCACTCTGACGACATTCCTATTTCTCGCGATGAGCATGATCATCCTGTCGAAGGGCCGGCGTCCGGTTTTCATCTCCGCTATCTCGGCGGCAATGGCGCTGGGTGGTTGGGCGGTGTTTATCTGGGCCTTTGATACGCGTTTCCCGCGCGGTTGGTTTGAAATTACCATGAAGGCGGTGCTGGCGAATGGGTGAGACCACCACAATCCTGATCGAGGTGTTTTTCGAAACGCTGGGGTATTGGTGGGTAATCATCCCCACGATATTTCTAGGATTGATCGTTGGCGCTATCCCCGGATTTTCAGCCGCCAACACAATCATCATCCTGATGCCGTTGACGCTGGCAATGACCTTACAAACCGGTCTGGTGTTCATGGTCACACTTTACTGCTCGTCCCGCATGGGCGCTGGCATCCCCGCAATTCTGGTCAATATCCCTGGCACGGCGGGGGCTGCGGCCACGCCCCTGGACGGCTACCCGATGGCCAAGGCGGGCAAGGGGCAGCAGGCGCTGGCCATGTCCTTTGTCGCCTCAAGCATCGGCGGACTTTTGACCACGATCATCGCACTGGCGACAATGCCTTTGCTGGCCCGGGTCGGTTTTTATATGCATTCGATCGAGATGATCGTAGTTATGTTGTTCGGCATCTCGCTGATCGCCTCGATTGCGTCGCAAGATATGCTAAAGGGACTGATCGCGGGCTTTCTGGGACTGATGATCGGCTCGATCGGCACCGATGTCGTTTATGCCACGCCGCGTGGAACATTCGGGTTCCTTGAACTTTACGACGGCGTGCCCTTGATCCCTGCACTTGTCGGTCTATTCGCCGTCTCTGAGGCATTCATCATAATCGAGAAGAAGGTGATCGTCAGCCACGACGGCGATGTCAAGCGCGCCAACTGGAATGACACTTTCGAGGGTGTCCGCATGTCATTGGACCGGTGGTGGCACATCGTCTGGACTTCGCTGATCGGCCTGATCATCGGGGTGATCCCAGGCGCCGGCGCGTCAATTGCCAGCTTTGTCGCGTATCAGCAATCGCGGACACTGTCGAAAACGCCCGAGAAATACGGCACTGGCCATCCCGAGGGTCTGATCGCGCCGGAATCCGCCAATAACGGCGTAACTTCGGGCACGCTGGTGCCGCTACTGGTACTCGGCATTCCCGGCGGTGCGACGGCGGCAATCATGCTGGTGGTCTTGCAATTTCATGGCGTCAATTTTGGCCCGGCATTGTTCGAGACCCAGCCGAAAATCGGCTATGGCATGTTCATGGCGATGGCGGTGGCCTACCTTCTGATGTTCCTGACGATCCTGCCGCTTAGCCGCTATATGAGCCACGTAACGACGATCCCGACGATCTATCTGGCACCGATGATCATCTCGTTCACTCTGGTCGGCGGCTTTGTGCCGCGTGAGTACATGTTCGATATGTACCTCGCGCTTGGCTTCGGCGTTCTGGGCTATATCGCGCGGCGCACGGATTATCATGTCGCAGCGATCCTGATCGGCGTGATCTTGGGGCCGCTGCTGGAAAGGTATTTCCTGCTCGCGCTGAAGAAATCAGACGGTGATATCACCACTTTGTTTTCCTCAAACTTGGGCAACGTTCTGTGGGCCGGACTGGCGCTGTCACTAATTTTGCCGGCAATGTTCAACCGGCGACGCAAACGGCGGGAGCTGATGAGCCAATGAAAATCGAAGTCGAGTATCAACTTAGCCGCAATATTCGCCAGCTCGGGCACTTGGAGATCGCGGGCGGTGGTCAGATCGTGGTGCAGGATGGCTATGCCTATGTCGGCCATATGAAGCCGCCGATGGGCACCTCGGTCATTGACGTTCGTGATCCTGCAAACCCGACTGTTGTGGCTCACATCGCGCCACCCGACGAATGGTCGCACACCCACAAAGTGCGTGTCTGCGGCAATATCATGATCACCAATGTCGAACAGGACCGGCGCCATTTCCTGCGTAAGGGCGCCAAAATCGCCGGATTGCGCGACCAAGGACTTTCTGACGGTCAGATTGCCGCGCAACTGGGGGTCGAAATATCAGATATAGGGGTTCTAGAGGTGGTTCTGGCGCGCCGCTATGATAGCGGCGGTTTCCGGGTCTGGGATATCACGGACAAGACGGCGCCCCGGCAACTTGCCTATGTCAAAACCCACGGGTTCGGGGTGCATCGCTTCGATATGGACGAAAACTACGCGTATATCTCGACCGAGATCGAGGGCTATGTCGGAAATATTCTTGTCACTTACGACATTTCCGATCCTGCCAACCCTGCCGAGGTTTCGCGCTGGCACATGCCCGGACAACACATCGCGGGCGGCGAAACGCCCACATGGGACGGCTATGGCGTGCGCCTGCACCACGCCATGCGCTGTGGCGACGAATTGTGGGCCGCCGTTTGGCACGCCGGATTCCGGGTGCTCGATGCGAGCGACATGACTGCACCCAAGGTAATCGGCAGCTATGCTTTTCCGCCCGCTATACCGGAGCCGACCCACACCGTGATGCCGCTGGAACAGTTAATAAGCGGCCGCCGCTATGCCGTTGCTTTCGATGAAGAACACGACCACCTGCCGGGCCGGCTGCACGGCTTCCTTTGGGTGCTGGATGTGACTGATATTGGCAACATGATCCCCGTCGCTGCCTGGGACCTTTCCGAGCGCGCCAGCCCATGGGCCGGACTGCCCGGACTGCGCTTCGGTGCGCATCAGTTTCGCGAGAAGCTCGACAGCACTTTGGTTTATGCGACTTGGTTTGCTGGCGGCCTGAGGGTGCTGGATCTTGCCGACCCCAAGCTGCCAGTCGAAGTCGCCCATTTCATCCCCGAGCCCGGCGCGGGCGGGCCGGCGCAATCAAACGACGTTGACGTGGATGAAGACGGCGTGATCTATATGATCGACCGCAACAACGGATTGCATATTTTGGAGATGTCCGCGTCACCGACTTCGACCTGAGGTTCCACTAGCGCTGACGCCAGACATTCGGAATTTGCAATTTGGTTGTTGGCAGTGGCATAAATTGCAATGGTCCCGCGTTTCACATTATCCCAATTTTTGGGTCTGCTGATCACTGCCAAATTTGGTGCTTAGCGAACAGATTTTTGCAGCGCTGCAAATGTCGATTAAGGCCTAATTCATTGAAAAACTCGGCTTGATTGGCGGCCCGATCGCTGATTCACTTTCCGTATTGAGGCGGGAGATTTAAGGCGACGATGGGGCCCGGGCAGGAGGCGCACACCGCCACTCGCGATAATTCTGCCAAATCCAGGCGGCGGCAAACCTGGCTGCCTTCGGTCAATGCCCGGTCTGAACAGACTGCGACAATCGGTGCCAATGCGCCGGACTTCTGAAACGCGCATTTCGTGGCTGGACATTTCCGTGCTGCGGCCAGAATTTGGCCAATAGAGCGAATGGTGGGGATGTTTCGGCGGATGAGCCCGGCAAAGGTTGAAAACGGCGCTCGGCGCGGCTGGATTATTCCGGTTGGCGGCGGCGAAAAGAAAGTCCGGTCGTCCCCGATTCTTAGAAAATTGGTGGGTCTGAGCGGTGGCGAAACGGCAAGGATGGTCATCGTGCCAACCGCCTCGCAACTTGGCGATGCGGGCGAGCAAACGCGGGATATTTTCCGTGAACTGGGCGCGCGGGACATCCAGATCGTCGATCTTGCGACACGCGAGGACTGTGAAGATCCGGGCTTGCTCAAACACTTCGAGAACGCCACCGGCATCTTCTTTACCGGCGGCAACCAGCTGCGTCTTTCTACCACGATTGGGGGCACTTCCGCAGCCAGGTTAATCCGCGCTGGCAATTCGCGCGGTGTCCATGTGGCAGGAACGTCTGCCGGTGCTGCGTTTATTTGCGAGCATATGATCGCTGATGGCAAAAGCGGGGCCACACCGAAGCGCGGGTTGGTTTCGCTGGCACCGGGTCTGGGTCTGACGAACCGCGTGATTATCGACCAGCATTTCCGCCAACGCGACCGCATCGGGCGGCTTTTAACATCGCTGGCCTACAATCCCTTTGCCACCGGCATCGGCGTCGATGAAGATACAGCTGCGTTCATCGGCCCGGACGATGTGATCGAAGTTGTCGGCTCGGGCGGTCTGACCGTGTTGGATACGTCCCAGCTGGAGTTTTCCTCGATGGCCGAGGCCCGCAAAGGGCAACCGGTCAGCATGTTGGGTGTCAGGCTTCATATCTTGCTGGCAGGCGACCGCTACGACTTGCATAACCACACTGCCTATCCGGGAAGCGGATCAGGCTGAGTAATCAAAGGGGCACCCGTGATGAAAGTTCTCGAGACGTCTGTATTCCGCGGCCCGAATATTTACGCGCTGTTTCCTGTCATCCGGCACGTCGTGGATATCGGCGTATTAGAAGACTGGCCCTCGGCAAAGATCGGCGAAGATTTCATCGACGGTCTGCTGGATGCGTTGCCGGGGCTTAACGACCACGGGTGCTCTTACGGCCAGCCGGGCGGTTTTGTGCGGCGATTGCGCGAGGACGAAGGTACCTGGATGGCGCATATCTGGGAGCATGTGTCGATCGAGCTTCAGAACGTTGCCGGTGCTGATGTCACTTTCGGGCGCACCCGCGGCGCGGGCGAGACCGGCGTCTACAATATGGTCTTTCAATATGAGGAAGAGCAGGTCGGGCTGAGTGCCAGTCATCTGGCCCTGGATCTCATTCACAGTCTGCTTCCCGATGATTTGATCGAACGGGACAATGATCTGGCGAACTTCGATTTTGCCACGGCGCGCGATGACTTCATCCGCGCTGCCCAACGGCGGGCGTTGGGGCCGTCTACCGCCTCGCTAGTTAAAGCCGGGCTGGAGCGTGACATACCCTGGCTCAGGCTCAACGAATACAGCCTGATCCAGCTGGGCTATGGCCGCTATCAGAAACGCATTCAGGCGACGATAACGTCGAACACGGATTATATCGCGGTCGAGCTTGCCTCGGACAAAAAAGCGACGAACAAAATCCTTGCCGATCTGGGTCTGCCGGTGCCGCAGCAACGCGAAGTTGAAACGCCAGCGGAGGCCGCAAAGGCCTCGCGCCGCATTGGGTATCCGGTCGTCGTCAAACCGCTCAACGGCAACCACGGCAACGGCATCTCGGTGAACCTGACGACCGATGACGAAGTCACGGAAAGCTTTGATCTGGCACTGAAATTCAACAAACGCGGCCGCACAGTGATTGTTGAGACCTTTATTCAGGGCCTCGACCACCGGATGTTGGTGGTCAATGGATCGCTAGTGGCGGTGTCAAAACGTGTTCCGGGGCATATCATCGGCGACGGCAAGCAAACTGCGGAAGAGCTGATAGCCATCGTCAATACCGATCCGCGCCGCGGCGTTGGGCATGAAAAGGTGCTGACGCGGTTGGAGCTTGACAAGACCGCGATCGAGCACCTGGCCAAGGTCGGTTACGACAAAGACAGTGTGCCGGGCGAGGGCGAGGTCGTGTTTCTGCGCTCGACCGCAAACCTTTCAACCGGCGGCACGGCGGTCGATGTCACAGATATTGTCCATCCCGATAACCGCGAAATGGCGCAGCGCGCGATCAAAGCCATCGGGCTAGATATCGGTGGCGTGGATTTCCTGTCGTCCGACATCTCGAAATCCTACAAAGACAACCGCGCCGGCATCTGCGAAGTGAACGCGGCCCCCGGTTTCCGTATGCACGTCGCCCCGTCTGAGGGCAAACCGCGCGATGTAGCAGGCGCTGTGATGGAAATGCTCTTTCCTACGGGGACACCAAGCCGCGTGCCGATCGTCTCGATCACCGGCACCAACGGCAAAACCACGGTGTCGCGCATGGTGGCGCATATCTATAAGCTTTCGGGCAACACTGTCGGGCTGGCCACCACCGACGGCGTCTATATCGACGGCAATCTGACGGTGAAAGGCGACCTGACCGGGCCGCAGGCCGCACAGATGATCCTGCGCGATCCCACCATTGATGCCGCCGTCTTGGAAACCGCACGCGGCGGGCTTTTGCGCCGTGGCATGGGTTACGAGCGCTGCGATACCGGGGCAGTTCTGAACATCAATGCCGATCACCTTGGGCTCAAAGGCGTTGAGACGCTTGATGATCTGGCGCGCGTCAAACGCATCGTCGTCGAGGTCGCGACGGACACTGCTGTTCTGAACGCCGACGACGAGCTTTGCCTCAAGATGGCGGGCCATACCAAGGCCGAAAACATCTGCTACGTGACGATGAACGCCAACCACCCGTTGGTGCGCGAACATGTCCGGCGCAGCGGGCGGGCGGTTGTGCTCGAGCAGGGCATGAACGGGCACATGATCACGATCTACGACAATTCCGCGCATATTCCGCTGATGTGGACGCACCTGATCCCGGCGACAATTGACGGCAAAGCGATGCACAATGTGTCGAACGCCATGTTCGCTGCGGGCATCTGTTATTCCATGGGTAAGTCGCTGGAAGACATCCGCCAGGGTCTCAGAACCTTTGCCACGACCTATTTCCAGGCACCGGGTCGGCTCAACGTATTCGACGAACACCCGTTCAAGGTCATACTCGACTATGGCCACAACCCCGCGGCCATCGAAGCAATGACCAAACTTTGCGATCAGCTTGAGCCAGACGGACGGCGCATACTCGTTTTTACCTTGCCGGGCGACCGTCGCAACGAAGACATGGCCGAGGCGGCGCGGATCGTTGCGGGCCATTTCGATCACTACATCTGCCGCACAGACGACAACCGGCGCGGGCGCGGCGAGACCGAAGTGCCCGATTTTCTGCGCGACGAATTGATTGCGAACGGGGTCCCTGACGGCGATATCGTCGTCATTCCCGACGAAGTGACCTCGGTCGATGCGGCGCTGAAAATGGGCGAGGCGGGGGATCTTTTGATGATCTTCGGCGATAATATTTCGCGCACCTGGAAGCAGATCATCTACTTCAATCGACCGCCGGAAAAAGTCACGGACGAAACCGAGGCGGCCGACGATGTAGCACCGCAAGCGCTGATTACAGAGGACGCCAAGCCCGACCCGCTGGCCGATGCAACCCCGGTCGACGATGCGCCCGAGGTGCCCGAAAGCCTGCTGATGGGCGGAATGCGCATGGTCCGCGACGCGCGCGGTGTGCGTCTGGCCGTTGAGGACGTTGAAGACGGCGACTGAGGGGCTGGGCCATGAAACTACGCGATATCCGCCGTCTGACAGGGGCGAATTTCCTGATGCCGCACACCGGCGCGGCAGCGGAAGCGCCGATTGAAGATGCCGTCAAGAGCGTCGCAATGTCGCTTTGGCGGCGCGAGGCAAGGGTGCTTCTCGATGCGGTCGGCTGGGCGAACGAGTGCATCATGATGCGCGCTTTCGATGGTGGAGCCACGCTGCAAATCAGCGCGCCGTTGGACGCACTTTACGCCGCAACTGAAATTGTCGAAGCCAGTTGGACAGCGGCCGAGGCAAAACTAAGGGGTGAGGCACCACCGGATCAGGATGCCGAGGCGCTGCGTCTGCGGGAAAAAATCGCCACCGAAAGCGATCCGGCCCTGGTCGCATTGGCTCAAATTGCCGAGGAAAAGGGTGTCACGTTCCTCGGCCATGACGGTGCGGTTTCAGTCGGGTTAGGGCGCGGTGTTCGGGTGTTGGACGAAGACGATCTTCCCGGCGTCAACGATGTGTCTTGGGAGGATATCCATGACATCCCGGTCGCAATGGTGACCGGCACCAACGGAAAATCGACGACCGTTCGCCTGGCAGCCGCCATCGGTGCTGCCGCCGGAAAATGTGTGGGCATGTCATCAAGCGACTGGGTTCGCGTCGGCGCTGATATTGTCGATGAAGGCGATTACTCCGGTCCGGCAGGTGCCCGGCTGGCGGTTAGGGACGCCCGCGTCGATCTGGCTATCATCGAAACAGCCCGCGGCGGGCTGATGCGGCGCGGCTTGCCGCTGCCGCGCGCTGACGCCTGCCTTTTGACTAATATCGCCGCCGACCATCTTGGCGGCTATGGAATTACCGATGTTCCGGCGCTCGCCGACGCGAAATTTCAAATTTCTGATGCGATCCGCCCCGGCGGGCGGCTAGTCCTGAATGCCGACGATCCCGAGCTTGTTGCCCGAAGCGCCCGGTTTGCGGGCGACATTACCTGGTTTGGGCTTGCGATGGACGAAGCCTCTCGGACTGCGTGGAACAAGGCGGGCGGTCGCGCGGTTTTCGTCGCCGATGGACAGATGGTGCTGGCAAGGGACGGCGAGCAAACCCCGGTCCTGCCGGTGAATGATTTCAAACCGGCGATGGGTGGCGCTGCGAAATTCAACGTCTCAAACGCGCTTGGGGCAATCGGGCTCGCTGACGCGCTGGGCCTGCCGGTTTCGGCGATGGCTGCTGGTCTGGCGTCGTTTACCGGCTCGCCCGACGAAAACCCCGGACGCGGCAACCTGATCGAACTGGGCGGGGTCACGCTGCTGCTCGATTTCGCGCACAACCCGCACGGCGTCGCGGCTTTGGGCGAAGCGGTGCAGGGGATGCCCGCCAAGCGCCGGTTATTTGTCGCAGGCCAAGCCGGCGACCGGAGCGACGAGGATACCCGTGATCTGGCGCGCGCGATCTGGACAGCCAAGCCCGATATGGTCGTTATCAAAGAGTTGCCCAAGAAGCTGCGCGGGCGAAAACCGGGGGAGTTGTCGGCGATTATCGCGGACGAACTGTCGCGCCTTGGCGCGAACGGCTCATTGATGGCAGAAGACGAATTCGCGGCAGTCAAAATGTCGCTTGAATGGGCCGAACGCGGCGATCTTCTGGTGTTGCTTTTGCACGACGACCGTAAGCCAACGATGGATCTGATCGAGCGCCTGAAAATAAGTGACTGGCAAGCGGGCGATCCGCTGCCCGATTGAGTTGATTGTTTTCCGGCAGACAACGAGAAGAACTTGTCAGCATCCAAAAGAGTGTGGTTCAGTTTTTCATCGCAAACCAAAAATGAACTCGGGCACCCATGAACCAGCCGCAATACATCTTCGAGGCAAGCTCAAAACCTTCGCTTCCCTGGCATGACGTCCCGTTGATCCGGGCGACCGAGAAGGCGTTGCAAGGGTATGGCTGCCTTGTCGACGATCCCTCCGAATTTGAAATTGAGATCACGCGTTGGCCGCAACAGGGCTGGCGCCCGATCGACGAAGGCACCGGCGACGAAGGCGGCTGGGTCGAGGGCACATTCAAGTGCAACTGGCAGGGTGACGTTCTTTACGGCGAAAACGACGCCGTAAACGGCCACTATGTTCTCGGGTGGTCAACCGATCCGCAAAAAGCGAAAACAGATCAACAATCCGCCCCGCGCGATCAGGTGCTGTTATGGCACATGAATTATCATCCAGACGGCGGGCAGCTTTTCTACCCGCTCGACCGCAAGCCCTTCATTGTGCCAGTCGCACTACCCGGTGACGATCTGCGCCCGGAAAATGTCGTCGCGTTCTGGTGCGACGGGTCGCAGGGCCTCTACATCCACCCCGGAATTTGGCACGAAGGTATATTTCCAGTGGAAGACAATCAGCGGTTTCTGGATCGTCAGGGCGCGGTTCATGCGCGCGTCAGCGCTGATATAGGTCAGGAGTTCGGCGTCTATTTGGCGTGCCCGCTTAGTGCGGAGAAATTGCAGGATATGTAATGCGGCGCATTACAATTCGGCGCACGCCTGGCCACGCAGACACGATCCTTAGCGGTACGTGACGCGTTTCGATCAAGCAGCATCGGTTCTGGAGAGTTGACTATTGGCGTCGACGCTAAGATCACGGGAAAATCGTCAATGACGTGCGAAGTCGCGCGAATTGCGAATGGCCGGAGAAGATAATGGACAAGCATTTCGAAGCGTTCGAACAGACTGCGGCCAACTATGTTCCGCTTTCCCCAATTTCATTTTTGAACCGGGCCGAGGCGATGCACGGAAGCCGAACGGCGGTCATTTACGGCGATCTGCGCCGGACATGGACCGAGGTTGCGTTGCGCGCGCGAAATATCGCTGGCGGCTTGCGGCGGCGCGGCATCGGCAAGGGCGATACCGTTTCGGTCATTTGTCCGAACATCCCGGAATTGTTTGAACTTCACTTTGCGGTGCCGCTTTCCGGCGGCGTTCTGAATGCGGTGAACACAAGGCTAGAGCCCGAGACAATCGCCTACATCCTTGATCACGCCGATGCCAAGCTGGTCATTGTCGACCGCGAATTTGTGCCGCTTCTTGCCCAGGCTTTTGAGCCCTTGGGGCGCGAAATCCCAGTGATTGAAATCGACGATGCGCTGGCCGACAGCGGCGATAGTCTGGGCGGCACCAACTATGAAGATCTTGCGGTTGGGCCGGGCGACGATCTGCCACCGGTTGACGACGAGTGGCAGGCGATTGCGCTGAACTATACGTCCGGCACTTCGGGCCGCCCAAAGGGCGTCGTGTATCACCATCGCGGTGCCTACCTGATTGCGCTTGGAACTGCGGCGACATGGTCGGTGCCGCATTATCCGGTCTATCTGTCCGTGGTACCGATGTTTCATTGCAACGGCTGGGGACATCCCTGGGTTATGGCAATCGTCGGTGCAACAGTGGTATTCACGCGCGCGCCGATACCGGCACGGATGCGGGCCGCGATCCGGGATCACAACGTCACGCATTTCGGCGCGGCACCGATCATACTTCAGATGCTTGCCGAGGCCGAAGATGCCGGGGAGGCACCCTTTGACCCGCCGATCAACGTCTTTACCGCCGGCGCCCCGCCGCCGCCTTCGGTTCTGGAGAAAACCAAGGCAATGGGTATGGACGTGACGCATGTCTATGGGCTGACCGAGACCTACGGACATATTTCACAATGCTTTTGGCAAGAAGAATGGTCCGATCTGCCACCCGAAAAGCAGGCGATGTATCAGTCACGGCAAGGCATTGCGATGCCGATGGTGGAAGCGGTCACGGTATTGGATGCGGCCACGGGTCAAGAGGTTCCGCGCGACGGCGAAACCCAGGGCGAGATTGCAATCCGCGGCAATGTCGTAATGAAGGGCTACTACAAAAACCAAGCCGCGACCGACGAGGCATTTCGCGACGGCTGGTTCTGGTCCGGCGATGGGGCTGTCGTTCATCCCGATGGTTTCATCCAGATCCGTGACCGGCTGAAGGACGTTATCATCTCGGGTGGCGAGAATATCTCGTCGGTCGAGGTTGAAGCCGTGCTTTATCGCCACCCCGCTGTGCAAGCGGCGGCCGTGGTCGCGAAGGCAGATATGAAGTGGGGCGAAGTGCCCTGTGCTTTTGTCGAACTTCGCGAAGGCTCCAATCCCAGCGCGGACGATATCATCGGGTTTTGTCGCGCGCATCTTGCCGGTTTCAAGACGCCGAAGGCTTGTGTTTTTGGCGAATTGCCGAAGACCTCGACCGGGAAAATTCAAAAATTTGTTCTCCGCGAGCGCGCCAAGTCGATGGATAACTGAATGCAGCCGGTATCGTTTTCCCGACGGCTTCGCCGAACCCCGTTCACGCAAGGGGTCGAGGCAGCCGGCGTCAAGGGCTACACCGTTTACAACCACATGCTTTTACCGATCGTTTTCGAGAGCCCCGAAAGCGACTACCGGCACCTGAAAGATCACGTTCAGGTTTGGGATGTATCATGCGAGCGGCAGGTCGAACTGGTTGGACCCGATGCTGGTCGATTGATGCAATTCATGACCCCACGCGACTTGCGCGGGATGAAGGAAGACCAGTGCTTCTATGCACCGATCGTCGATGCCGCCGGTGGTATGCTGAACGACCCCGTGGCGGTTAAACGCGATGACAATCGCTGGTGGATTTCCATTGCCGACAGCGACCTGCTCTTGTGGGTCAAGGGCCTCGCGCAGGGATTAATGTTGGACGTATCGGTTCGCGAACCCGACGTGTCACCGCTTGCGGTTCAGGGGCCGTTGGCGGGCGAGCTTATGGCGCGTGTGTTTGGCGATCAGGTTCGTGACATCCGGTTCTTCCGATACAAAGTGCTGCAATTCGGGCGCGCAACATTCGTCGTCGCGCGTTCCGGCTACTCAAAGCAAGGTGGTTATGAAATTTACGTCGAAGGCGGCGAAAACGGTATGCCGCTTTGGCACGCGCTGTTCGAGGCGGGCAGGGACCTGAACGTTCGGGCCGGTTGCCCCAACCTCATCGAACGCATCGAAGGCGGACTTTTAAGCTATGGCAACGACGTAACCATGGACGATAACCCTTTTGAATGCGGGCTCGGCAAGTTTTGCAACCTATCCGATGATGTGGATTACATCGGAAAAGATGCGCTTCGGCGCGTGCGCGATCAGGGGCCGAAACGCATGATACGACCAATAGCCATAGATGGCCCGGCAATCGCCGGACCGTCAGAACCATGGTCGCTATTTTCCGGAACTCAACGCGTCGGGCAAATTACGTCAGCCGCCTGGTCGCCCGATTTTGGCACCATGGTTTCAATTGGAATGGTTGAAACAACGCACTTTGGCGCCGGGACCGAGTTGAACGTTGAAACGCCAGACGGATCGCGCCTCGCCATAGTTCAGGATGCTTATTGGACTTGAACATAGCTGGGCGGCTTGATTGCACTCGCTGAAACCAGTGAATTACGACATCGCAGTTGGTCGCAAGGCCGCGGCCAAGTCGCGCTTGCACGCGGGATTTTTGACCGATATGCCGACCGAAACATGCCAACTTTCAATCCCAGGGCAGTGCCGCATAAAGGTACCGGCCCGCAGCGTATCACAAGGAGCCTCACATGCAGGATGCCCGTAATTTCTACATCGACGGCAAGTGGGTCGCACCAATCGCGGGGCGCGATTTTCCGGTCATTGACCCTTCGACCGAAGAGCCCTTTGCATCGATATCGCTGGGCGGGCAGGCCGACACCGACGCCGCCGTTGCGGCGGCCAAGGCGGCGTTTCCGCGCTGGCGCAAATCTTCCAAGGCCGAGCGTCTTGAGCTTATGGAGGCAATCCTTGAGGTATATTTGCGGCGTTCGGATGAGTTGGCCGCGATCATCAGCCGCGAAATGGGCGCGCCGATTGATATGTCGAAGGCCCAGCAATCGGGCACCGGCAGCGGGCATATCAAAGCCTTTATCCACGCGCTTAAAGCCTTCGAGTTCGAGCGCGAATTGCGCCCCAACGCGCCGGACACCCGCATCATCTACGAACCCATCGGTGTCTGCGGGCTGATCACGCCCTGGAACTGGCCGATGAACCAGACCGCGCTGAAGGTCATGCCAGCGATTGCCACCGGCTGCACGATGGTGCTGAAACCTTCCGAGCAATCGCCGCTGTCGACCGCGTTTCTGTCCGAAATTATGCATGAAGCAGGCGTGCCCGCTGGTGTTTACAACATGCTGCACGGCGATGGTCCCGGTGTTGGAAGCCAGCTTTCGGCACACAAAGACGTCGACATGGTCAGCTTCACCGGCTCTACCCGCGCGGGCCGTGCGATCACAATCGCTGCTGCGGATACGATCAAGCGTGTCAGCCTTGAACTGGGCGGCAAAGGTGCGAACCTGGTCTTTGCCGACGCGCCAGAAGATGCCGTCAAAAAGGGCATTGTCCGGTGCTTCAACAACACCGGTCAGTCGTGCAACGCGCCAACACGGATGCTGGTCGAACGCTCGCATTACGAACACGCTGTAGACGAAGCCAAAGCGGCGGCCGAGGCAACTTCGGTCAATGCCTCGTCGGAAGAAGGCACGCATATGGGGCCACTGGTCTCGGAAATGCAGTTCGACAAGGTTCAGGGCATGATCCAGGCCGGTATCGACGAAGGCGCGCGTCTGGTCGCCGGCGGTCTGGGTCGGCCTGAAGGCTTGAACCGCGGCTTTTTCGTGCGCCCCACGGTATTCGCCGATTGCACCAACGATATGGCGATCATGCGCGAAGAGATCTTCGGTCCCGTCATGTCAATGATGCCATTTGACAGCGAAGAAGAGGCAATTTCCATCGCGAATGACACTGAATATGGGCTAACGAATTATATTCAGACTTCTGATCCTGAGCGCGCACGCCGTGTCGCACGCGAGCTTCGTTCCGGCATGGTCGATATCAACGGCAAACCGCGTGGCTCGGGGTCGCCATTCGGAGGCATGAAGCAATCCGGAAACGGTCGAGAGGGTGGTGTCTGGGGATTGGAAGAGTTTTGCGAGGTGCGGGCCATCGGTGGCTGGCCCGTCGCGGACTAGCTGACACCGCAGTCTTTGTTGCATGGCGCTCCGCATGTCAGTTGCGGGGCGTTTTTTTTGTCAGTTTTTGTCCGGGTCTTCGACAGGTCCGTCCCAGCTGAAAAAGAACGTCCACGCGCACCAGACGGCAACGGCACCAAACAAAACACCCCAAAGTGGCTCTGCTGTCGCAAATTCAACTATCGCCCAAACACCGACGAAAATCGTCATCGCCACGCGCCGCCAAGGCGGGTTGAAAAACGGGTGCCGCAGATTGAATAACCGCGCGAATCCGATGTCGGGCGTCGGCGCCATTACGCTGCGGCGTCTGCATACTCGGGCTGCGTCTTCGCGCCGGTGATATAAGCAACGACATCCTGACCGTCGGTATCTTCCTTGTTCAGATTCGCGCAGATGCGGCCGCGACGGAAAACGATGATCCGGTCCACCAGATCCATGACCTGGCGCATATTGTGGCTGACCAGGATCAGCGGTTCGCCTTGTTCTTTCAGCGTGCGGATGATGTTTTCAACCTGGGCAGTTTCCTGAACGCCCAATGCCGCGGTCGGCTCGTCCATAATTGTAAGCCGAGAATGGAAAGTTGCGGTGCGTGCAATCGCCACACATTGGCGTTGACCACCGGACATATTTTGGATCGTGTTGCGGATGTTGGGAATTTTTACACCGGTCTTCTCCAGACCGGCCAACGTCGCCTGGCGCATTCCCTTGTAGTCGAGAAGGCGGAAAGGTCCGAGCCAATCCGCGAAGGTTTTTTCACGGCCCAGAAAGAGATTGTCCGGCACATCCAGGTCGTCGGCAAGTGCCAGCGTCTGAAACACGGTTTCAATACCCGCCTCGCGTGCTTCTAGCGGGCCAGCGAAATTTACTTCTTCGCCGTACAGCCAGACATTGCCACGCGTTCGCTGTTCCACGCCAGTAATTTGACGTACGAATGTGGATTTGCCAGCACCGTTGTCACCCATTATGGCAATATGTTCGCCCTTTTTCATCTCGAACTCGGCGCCTTCCAGCGCATGGACGCCGCCGTAATACTTAGTCAGGTCACGGGTTTTCAGAACAACTTCGTCGCTCATTTTGTACTCTCCTGGCTTATGCTCGGTTGCGCTGTCGGTATTGGTCTAGGATGACCGCCGCGATGATGATGCCGCCCATGGCCATCAGCTGATATGACCCGTCCAGTTTGACGAAAGTAAATCCAGAACGAATAACACCTAGCACCATGGCGCCGAGGACGGTGCCGATGATTGATCCGCGGCCCCCAGTCAAACTGATGCCGCCGATGACCGCCATTGCGATGGCGAAAAGCTCGTAGAACTCCCCCATGCCAGCTTGTGCCGTTGAGGCTTTCGCGCTCAGGACGACACCCGCGAATGCCGCAAGCATGGATGCGATCATGTAGACCATGACCTTGTGCCGCCTAACGTTGATACCCGACATCCGCGCGGCTTCTTCGTTCGAGCCAATCGCATACGTGTGTTTGCCGTAGATAGTATAGCGGAGAATTATGTGGAAGAGCACCGCCAGCGACAAAAACCAGACAACCGGCATCATGCCTGAGCCGATGAACTTGTAGCCCTCGGTTGGAAAGGAAACCGGCCGTCCTTCGGACCACCACAGCGCGATGCCGCGGCAGATCAGGAACATGCCGAGTGTCGCGATAAATGGTGGGATGCGGAAATAGGCAACAAATGTTCCGTTTATGGCCCCGATCATGGCCCCGAACGAGAGCCCCACGACCACGGGCACAATCACCGGTAGGTCCATGGCCCAGAGGCCGAAGACCGCCTTGGGGTTCGGGTTTCCATTTACAAGTTCCGTCTGCGCAAAACTCATCGCGATCATGGCCGTCGCGGCGACAAGGGGCCCGGAACTCAGGTCGATGCCAGCGGTGATGATAATCTGCGTGACACCAAGCGCGATGATCCCGATGATTGCGACTTGCAGGATGATAATCTGAAGCCGCGCTTCGTTGAAAATTGTGTCGAAACGGCCCCGCGTATCAAAGAGGAAACTCTGATCGTTCATGTAGGGCAGAATCTGACCCAAAATCTCAAATATTACGACGATAATGACCAGCGCAAAGAGGATGTTCATTTCATTGGGCCAGGACCTTTTGGTCTTGTCGAAGGTTAGCCCGCCAGTGCCGTGGCTGGTATCTGACATTGATTACGCCCCCTGTTAAGCGCTTGAAAGGGTACGGAACGGCACCGGTAGCGCCGCCCCGCGGATTCAGATAAGAACCGAACTCAGTTCTGGCTCAGGTAGTCGCCCATGTTGGCCGGTGTAACCAGCTTGAACGGAATGTAGACTTTTTGGTCTACCGTCTCGCCAGCAGCCAGCGCGAGTGCCGCGTTGACAGAACCTGCGCCCTGACCAAAGGCATCCTGAAAAACAGTTACGTCATAGTCGCCTGCCTGCATTGAAAGCAAAGCATCCTGGCTGGCGTCAACGCCACCAACCTGAACGTCAGCCATATCAATGCCTGCAGCCTTCATGGCTTGGATTGCGCCAATGGCCATTTCGTCGTTGTTGGCAAGGACGAAGTCGAATGGCTCACCCGATGACATCCAGTTGGTCATAAGGTCCTGCGCTTCGTCGCGTGACCAGTTTGCTGTCTGCTCATCGATGATGGTCATGAAGCTACACATGTCCATACCGATGACGTCACGCACGTCTTTCGTACGCTGAACAGCGGCCTGGTTAGACAACTGGCCGTTCATAAGGTAACCGGTTGCACCGCCAGCTTTGCCGTCTGCCCGCAGATTGTTACAGATCTGGAATGCCGAAAGCGTGCCCGATTCGATTTCATTGGATGCCACGAAGGCCTGCGTCGCTGGCAGTTCGTTCACGTTGTCTGGCTCGCGGTTTACGAAAACCAACGGCGTATCGCCAGCAGCTGCTGTAATAGCGGCGCCCGCAGATGTGTCGACGATGTTCACGATGATCGCGTCAACACCCGAGGCAACGAAGTTCGCCACCTGGTCGATCTGTTTGGCGATGTCGTCTGTGGCGTCTTCCATTTGCAGGCTGACACCATCGAGGCTATCCGCATGTTCGGTC
>CAXMNX010000044.1:0-32743 GCA_964194845.1 uncultured Boseongicola sp. | reverse complement strand
GTTCGCCACCTGGTCGATCTGTTTGGCGATGTCGTCTGTGGCGTCTTCCATTTGCAGGCTGACACCATCGAGGCTATCCGCATGTTCGGTCATGCCGTTGCGCATCACGGTTAGCCAGTTGTCGTCGAAACGAGAGATCGTCGCGCCGATTTCCTGAGCGAAAGCAGCAGTTGAAAGAAGCGAGGCCAGGCCCGCAATGATTAGTGTTTTTTTCATAGTTATCTCCCTATGTGGTGTCCGGCGCACCTTATCCATTGTGCCGGATACCCGCCAATTGAGACGGAATTTCAGTTTCATTTCAAGCGGCAATAGCCGCCAGCTCGGTGCGCAGGAAATTTATCGACGCCGCCAACGCGGTGCCTGGATCCTCCAACGCATGAATTTCGGGTGCAAATGGTTCGAACGAAATGGGGCCATCATAGCCACCAGACATCAGCGATCGAAGCTGCACGACGTTGCCCAGCCGATCTGACCGGTCGACCAGACCGCGGTGCTGATCCCGCATATCAGCGGGCGATAGATCGGCGTTCGTCACGCCGGATACGTGAACTATGGCTGTCTCGCTCGGGTAAAGCTCGGTTTCACCGCTAAGACAGTGATGAAACGTGTCGTGAATTAATCGAAATGTGCCGGTTCCGCAAACGTTTTCAATCGCTTCCAGCGCGTCGGATTTGAAGCGAAGTGTTGAAGTTTCAAAGCCTAGCGGCTCTATAAAGCCCAGTAAATTCGCATCGTCCAGCAGGGGTTTCAACAACAGAAGCGCATCCCGCAGACGCGACTTGGCATCCGATCCTTTGCCCGCCGGGCCGCCATTTCGCGGAATTAGGCTGACACCCTCCGCGCCGCAAGTTTGCGCGGCGGCAATGATGCGCTGAACGTCCGGCAGGCGGGCTTCGGTCAGCTCATTGAACGCCTTTACCTCTGCCAGCGCCAATATTTTTTGGCCGCACGCATGGGCGGCTGATTTTGCCGCCTCGGCGGTCTCGCCGTCAAAAAGCGGCGCGCTTAGATCGTTGCGGAATTCCACGCCAACGCACCCAAGCTCTGCCGACAACTCAAGGACTGCGTCAAAACGCATTCTCGGAACCGCCATATGATTGACAGCCATCGACAGCATCGGATTCTCCCCGCGGATCGGTACTTACCGCCGATCTCACCAACCATTTTTGCAACCGGTTGCAAAGTTTGTCCAGATAAATTTAATTCGATTTGTAGCCCTACACGCTAAAACGCCACTAGACGGGTATGAAGGTATGTATTTAGTCGTTATATACCAATCAGTTATGACTTGAAACTAATCTGAATACTAACCCGGATGGCGGTCGCGCGTCGCGGCCGCTTTTGCATGAAATGCCCAATTGTCTGTCGGCTTCGGCCAAGAATATCTCTATTGCCGCATCACACAATCTGACGCAAATTCGGATTATGGTCGGGTCCGAGACATCGAAGGGGCACCATTGACGATGCGCGATTACAATTTGCTGGGCCCCGATTCCAAGCGGGCAGTCGCAACCGGGCTTGTCGCTGCGGAGTGGTATCACACCGACGTTCCCAGGGCGGAAATGAAAGCGTTGATGAAGCGCGAAGATAGCCGCGCGATCCGCGACACGATAATCCTATACGGCTGCATGATTACTTTTGCCGGAGCAGGGGTCGCGCTCTGGCCAACGTGGTGGTCGGCACCCTTCTGGCTGGCCTACGGCGTGCTTTACGGCTCTGCCAGCGATTCGCGTTGGCACGAATGCGGGCATGGAACGGCCTTTCGAACCCGCTGGCTGAGCGATGTCGTCTATCACATCGCCAGCTTCATGATGGTGCGCAACCCGGTGACGTGGCGTTGGAGCCATGCGCGCCACCATACCGACACAGTCGTCGTTGGCCTCGATCCCGAGATTGCGGCAATGCGCCCGCCACGGGTAATCAAGATGGTCGGGAATGTCTTTGGCATCGCGGATTTTTATTCGGGCATTTCACGGATGTTGTTGAATGCGTCCGGCCAACTTGATCCGGAAGAAGCCACCTTCGTTCCGGAAAGCGAGGCGTCGAAGGTCACTTTGGTCGCGCGTGTCTGGACAGCTGTCTATTCAGGTACGGTTGTCTTGGCGGTCATTCAGCAATCAATTCTACCCTTAATGCTGATCGGTTTGCCCCGCCTGTATGGTGCCTGGCATTTCACAATGTGCGGCTATCTCCAGCATGGCGGGCTTGCCGACAACGTTCTGGATCACCGCCTGAACAGCAGAACCGTCTACATGAACCCGATCAGTCGCTTCATTTACTGGAACATGAACTATCACGTCGAACACCACATGTTCCCGATGGTGCCCTATCACCGGCTTCCCGAACTGCACGAGAAGATTAAACATGATCTGCCTGCGCCCGATCGCTCGATCTTTGCGGCATACTGTCAGGTTTTGCCCACGTTCTGGCGTCAGCTAAGAAATGAAGAATACTTTATTCGACGGGAACTGCCATTGACAGCACGGCCATACCGCGAAGACCTGCATACTTCAGCTTTGGATGGTTTGGTGCCCCGGTGACGATCTGGCGCCGATTCAGAGGCCCCAGATGCGAATTGGTCCGCAGTCCATGTGAACGAAGTTAGACCGCGAGTATTTGCCAACGCCGCCCGCCGAACACGAGATAGCCGCCTTGGAAATCTGACCGACGCTGCGACCATTCAACCGAAGATCGGCGGCCTGGCCCTTCATATGAAGCGAGTTGCGCGCAACCGACCGCGACCGCGATCGAAGCATTGCATTGGTTGACGGTGACCGATAGCCGGACAACATCAGAAATGGGGTGTCAGCGTCCAGAAGGTTGTGCGCCGCCGCCATGATATCAACCGCCCGAGAGTCGATTTTTACCGTGCTGTCAGTTCGCCAGTCCCGCATGAAGTTGTTAATTTCGGCCAATGCCTGGGGGATATAATCGCCTTCGATCCAGTAGATCGTGTCGATGCTTTCGCCGGTTCGGCCGGAATGCAATCGAACGCGGCGAATATCGCCCGCGCCGCGAAGCAAACCAAATGCGTTTGAGTAAGTTGGTGCGGCCGTGACCGCGGTGGCTGCGAACGCCTTAAGCAATCCGCGCCGGGAAATTCCCATCGAGTTGGTGGTCGTCATACTGCCACTTTGTCCCGTTCGTTAGCCCCCGCTGTTCAGGCCAGCGGTTGTCACCCATCCCCTCAGGTGCGCTACATCTATTACACGATCAATTTCGCTGTGGAACCGTTGTTATTGAAAATTCGAGGTAATTGGCCAAAATCGGCGAAAAATTGCTCACCTTTGACGCGTGGGTAATCCGTGACAGATTTGCCGCAGGCTCGTACCCCTAGGGCGACACCCGCCGCATCTTTCGGGAAATTGATTGGACAGTAAGGGGGAATTTACCGACAAGAGATACCGGGTGGAGGTGCGAATGGGATCGGGACGAGTAGAGGCTGCCATGCTTACATTAAAACGCAATTTTCTTTGGGGATTTTTTTCATTTCTGACCGCGGCATTTCTGGTCGCGGCGCCGGCGACGGCGCAGGTGACCGCTTTCATGCAGTCCGTGGCCGAAGCAGCAGCATCTGATCGCGATATTGCCGAATTTTATAAAGCTAACGGATACAAGGCGATCTGGACCGGAAGGGGCGGGCGCGACAAGAAGCGCCGTCAGGCTTTTCTGAAAGCGATCGCGGGCGCGACTGCGCATGGGCTTCCCGCAGCGCGGTATAATCCGGAAATCATCAAAACCAACCTTCGTTCGGTTCGGTCCGAACGTGATCTTGGCCGGATCGAGGTCGAGATGAGCCGTCTTTTCCTGCTTTATGCGCGCGACGTCCAGACCGGCGTTCTTAACCCACGCCGTATCGACGAAGGCATGGTTCGTGTCGTGCCTCTACGGTCGCGAACCAGCATTTTGTCATCGTTCGCGAAATCGTCACCAAGGGGTTTCATCAAGGCACTGCCGCCGAAAGATCCAGAATATACCCGGCTGATGAAGGAAAAGCTGCGGTTCGAGAAACTGATCGGCAAGGGCGGCTGGGGTCCGAAAGTAGCCGCCAAATCTTTGAAGCCGGGTGCCTCAAACAAAGCCGTCGTTCAGCTTCGAAATCGTTTGATTGCCATGGGCTACATGAGGCGGACGGCGACCAGTAGCTATGACAACAAGATCACCCAGGCCGTAGCGAAGTTTCAGCGTGACCATGGCCTGTTTTCCGACGGTGTTGCCGGTGCCAGAACGATGGCCGCCATAAACATTCGGCCCGAAGTGCGTCTGACGCAAATCATCGTCGCGATGGAGCGAGAGCGCTGGCTGAATATTCCGCGGGGCAAGCGTCATATCTGGGTAAACCTGACGGATTTCCACGCGCGGATTATCGACAACGGCAAGATCACATTCCAGACCCGGTCTGTGGTCGGCAAAAACGCCGATGACCGGCGCAGTCCCGAGTTCTCGGACGTGATGGAACACATGGTTCTCAACCCGACCTGGAATGTTCCGAAATCCATCGCCACGAAGGAATACCTGCCTCTGTTGCAGGAAGATCCGCTGTCCGTGCGACACTTAAATCTTATCGACGAAAGCGGTCGCATTGTGTCGCGCGAAGGAATGGATTTCACCGAATATGACGAGGATTACTTCCCCTTCGATCTGAAAGAACCGCCAAGCCGTGGCAATGCGCTTGGTCTGGTCAAGTTCATGTTCCCGAACCGCCACAACATCTATTTGCACGATACACCCGCCAAGCGCCTGTTCGGGCGCGAGAAACGCGACTTCAGCCACGGATGTATTCGCCTGAACGACCCGTTCGATTTCGCCTATGCGATCCTGGCGCGACAAACCCGGAACCCCGAGCAGTTTTTCAAAGAAAGGCTGCAAACCGGGCGGGAAACAGTGGTCGAGCTGGAACAGCACATTCCGGTCCACATTGTATACCGGACCGCATTCACCCAGGCGAAGGGCAAAACTCAGTTTCGCGGCGATGTCTACGGTCGTGACGCCAAGATCTGGAAAGCGCTGAAAAAAGCCGGGGTGGCGCTGCGCGCGGTTCAAAGTTAATCCTTCGCCCTGAAAGGGGCGGGTCCATGGCTTTCACGGTCAAAGAAATTGCGGCAGCACTGGAGGCGGAAGCCTTCGGTGCCGCCGACATCGAGATCACAGGTGCCGCTGAACCATCGACCGCAGAACCCACGCATCTCGCGCTGGCGATGGACCCGAAATACGCCGAAGGGCTGACCCATGGCCATGCCCGCGTCGCCATTGTCTGGCAGGGCGCGGACTGGAAGGCGCTGGGGCTTGAAGCCGCGATAATCGTGCCGCGACCGCGCTATGCCATATCGGGATTGACGCGATTGATGGATGGCGGCCCCGAGATTGCCGCAGGCATTCATCCAAGCGCGGTTATCGACCCCTCGGCGAACATAGGCGAAGGGGCGGCGGTCGGCCCTTTGGCGTTCATCGGTGCGCGGGCAGTGATCGGACAAAACGCCCGCATCGCGGCCCACGTTTCAATTTCCGAGGACGCGCGGATCGGCATCGACGCCCTGATCCACGCCGGTGTCCGTGTCGGCGCACGCGTGCAGATCGGCGACAGATTCATCTGCCAGCCAAACGCCGTGATCGGCTCGGATGGGTTCAGCTTTGTGACACCGGAAAAAAGCCGTGTCGAAGAAGCGCGTGCGTCGCTCGGATCGGACACGACGGCAATCAACGCCAGCTGGACGCGCATCCACTCGCTTGGAACAATTGTGATCGGTGACGATGTGGAAGTTGGCGCAAGCACCTGCATTGACCGTGGCACAATTCGGGCCACAACGATTGGAAGCCGCACCAAGCTCGATAACCTGGTCCACGTCGGCCACAATGTTGAAATTGGCGAGGACACACTGCTTTGCGGCCAGGTCGGGATTGCGGGCTCGACGCGGATTGGAAATCGCGTTGTGATGGGCGGGCAATGTGGCGTTTCCGACAATATTTTCGTGGGCGACGATGTGGTTGCAGGTGGTGCCACCAAGATGATGACCAACGTTCCCGCAGGTCGCGTTGTGCTTGGATATCCGGCCATGAAAATGGATCAATTTCTAGAGGCCAGCCGCAACTGGCGGCGGCTGCCGAAATTGATTGATGACGTAAAGACACTGAAGAAATCAGTTTCAAACGACCCCAACGAAGACTAAATAGCGCCCGAACCCCGCATTCGAACAAATAGGCGGACAGGTCATGACCAATGCAATCAGCGAAAGCGTGATACGGATCATTGCCGAACAGGCGGTGCTGGAACCGGGCGACGTTACCATGCAGAAATCGCTGGACGATCTTGGCGTCGACAGCATGGGGCTGGTCGAAGCAATTTTTTCGATCGAGGAAGAGTTCGACATTCAGGTGCCGTTCAACGCCAATGAGCCTGAAAAGTCGGAATTTGATATTTCTTCCGTGGCCTCGATCATTGCCGCAGTTGAAAAACTGGTGGCCGAGCAAGGCCAATAAATGCGTCGCGTTGTCATCACTGGGGCAGGCACGATCAACCCGCTCGGGCATTCTGTCGCTGAGACGTTTGAAGCCATGCGCGAAGGGCGTTGCGGTATCGGTGCGCTGGACATCCGCGATGTTGACCGGCTTTCGATCAAGATCGGCGGGCAGGTCAAGGGTTACGATCCGGACGCAAAATTCAACCGGCAACAGCAATCGCTTTATGACCGTTTCACCCAATTTACCCTGATTGCGGCCGCTCAGGCGATCGAACAATCCGGTCTTGAGTTTTCAGGCGCATTGTCGGCCGAGGCCGGTGTGGTGCTGGGCACGTCCGGTGGCGGTCTGACGACGCAGGACGAAAACTACCGCGTTGTCTACGAGGAGGGAAAAAACCGCGTTCATCCCTTCATCATTCCCAAGTTGATGAATAATGCCGCGGCCAGCCATGTATCCATGACCTGGAACCTCAAGGGGCCGTCTTTTACGGTCGCGACGGCCTGTGCCTCGTCCAACCATGCGATGGGGCAGGCGTTCTGGCTGATCCGGAACGGTGTGGCACGCGCAATGGTCACTGGTGGATCGGAATCGATGCTGGTTTTTGGCGGCGTCAAGGCCTGGGAAGGGCTTCGCGTCATGTCCAAGGATGCCTGCCGCCCGTTTTCAGCGAACAGAACCGGCATGGTTCAGGGCGAGGGTGCGGGGGTCTTTGTGTTCGAAGACTACGAACACGCGCGCGCGCGTGGTGCCGAATTTCTGGCCGAAGTTATCGGTTTTTCCATGACTTCAGATGCCTCCGATATCGTCATGCCCAGTCAAAAGGGCGCGGCGCGCGCAATGTCGGGTGCATTGCGCGATGCCAGGATCGACGCCCATCAGGTGGCCTATATCAACGCACACGGTACTGGCACCGCCGCCAACGACAAAACCGAATGCGCGGCAGTTGCAAACGTATTCGGTCGCCACGCGGACAAGGTCATGATTTCATCCACCAAATCCATGCACGGGCATCTGATCGGTGGCACCGGTGCCGTCGAACTTCTGGCGGTGATCATGGCGCTGAAAGACGGCATCGTCGCTCCCACCATCGGCTACGAGGAGCCCGATCCTGAATGTGCGCTGGATGTGGTCCCGAACGAGGCTCGCGAGGCCAAGGTCAAGTATGCGCTTAGCAACGCGTTTGCCTTCGGCGGGTTGAACGCGGTTCTGGCGCTCAAGAAGATCTGAGCGCGCGTTTGCTTCTGTCGGCTACGAATGTTTCCGCGGAACGCCGTAAAGTTCCAGCCGGTGGCCTTTCAGATCATAGCCGAGTTTTTCCGCAATCCGTTCCTGAAGCGCTTCGATCTCAGCATCGACAAATTCGATCACTTCGCCCGTGTGCAAGTCGATCAGATGGTCGTGATGATCGCGCTCAGCGTCTTCGTACCGCGCGCGCCCATCACGAAATTCCAGCTTTTCAAGAATGCCGGCCTCTTCAAACAGCTTAACCGTCCGATAAACCGTCGCCAGCGAAATTCCGGCGTCAACCGAACTGGCGCGGGCATAAAGCTCCTCGACATCCGGGTGATCATCGGCCTCTTCAAGCACGCGGGCAATTGTGCGTCGCTGCTCGGTCAAACGCAGCCCGTTTGCCTCGCATCGTTCGATAATTGTGTCGCTCATATCCCCTCCGGCCTGCACCTCGGACTTTATTTTTAGGCGATACTTCGCGTAAGGGAAAGCCCGTCAAAGCAACAAAGACAAGGTGCTGGGTAAACGAAAACTCACATCATATCCGGCTCGCGGCCAACTTTGTTGGCAAGCTGCGCCACGGTCAAACCCTGAACAACAATCGAGAATATCACGACGATATAGGTTGCCGTCAGGATCAGCGGCTTCCATTCGCCTTCAGGAAGCGACAGCGCAAGCGCGACTGAAATGCCGCCCTTCAAACCGCCCCAGGTCATGATCGGGATCACGCCACGTGAAAACGTGCGGAAGGGCCTTAATATTAAAATAGGCACGGCCACCGCGACAAATCTCGCAAACAGCGCCAGCGCGATCGCCAATACGCCAGCGACAGCGGCATCGAACGAAAAAGTCACCGCAAAAACTTCGATCCCGATCAAAAGGAACAGAACCGCGTTCAGTATCTCGTCAATAAGTTTCCAGAAAGCATCGACATACTTTCGCGTCTCTTCGCTCATACCCTTCGACGCGCCCACGTCACCGATCAAAAGCCCGGCACAGACCGCCATTATCGGGGCCGATACATGCAGCCAGACCGCCAGCTGATAACCACCAAACGCCAGCCCCAGCGTCAAAAGCACTTCGAGCGAATAATCGTCGATGCGCCGCATCAAACGGAAAGTCAGCCAGCCCAGCAGAATACCAAGCAGAGCACCGCCAAATGCTTCCTGAAAGAACAGACGCACCGCACCTGAAAAGCCCGACGCATGGTCGTCGCCATGGGGAAATGCAAGCCCCACGAGGATCAAAAACACCACATATCCAACGCCGTCGTTGAAAAGACTTTCCCCGGCAATCTTGGTCTCAAGCGACTTTTGCAGGCTGGCTTCCCTTAAGACACCAAGCACCGCCACCGGATCTGTGGGTGAAATCAATGCACCGAACACCAGCGCGATCAGCAAAGGCATACCCGTCAGCCATGAAAACCCCACTCCGACCACCAGCGTCGAAAGTGCAATCCCGATTGTCGCCATCAAGGCCACGACGCGCCATTGCTCTTTCAAATCGCTTAGTTTGACATGAAGCGCCCCGGCAAACAGCAACAGCCCCAGCATTCCTTCCAAAAGTGCATCTGAAAACGCGATGCCGCCCACCAGACTTCGAACGCCGTCATCGACGGTAAAGCCTTGAAATAGCAGGTCCAGACCGAGGATCGCCAGCGATGCCACCAGCGAAACGACGAGGATGCCAATGGCCGTGGGCAGGCGAAGGAACAGGTAATTTACTGCCCCGAAAAGCCCGGCCAGAACGATAAGAAGCGAGGTTAACTGCAACAAATCCATGGCACGTCCCTAGCATGGCTTTGGCCCGGATCCACGGATAATTACATTGGTTCAGGTGCCACAAAATGTCTGCGGCACAATCTCGTCGGCGTTTGGCGGCCGCGTCAGATCAGCAAATTTACCTGCGTCGTCGAATGGCGTGGCAAGCGCTTGGTTCAATCTCTGAAATGGTGCCAGATCGCCGCCGACCGCTGCTTGTATCGCCTGCTCGATGCGGTGGGTCCGGGGAATGATCGCCGGGTTTGCATTGCGCATTTCGGCCAGACGCTTCTCGGGATCGCTGGCCCCGCGCCCCAGCCGCAATTTCCAGGTCTCTGACCAGTCATCAAAGGCCGAAGGGTCGAGAAATTCATCGCGGGCCTTGCCGGTGCCAAGCGCCCTGAAAGCATTGGTAAAATCGGCGCGCCCCTTGGCCATGCAGTCCAAGAGTCCATGCACGAGCTCTGTGTCTTCCTCTTCCTCGGCCGCAAGCCCAAGTTTCGCCCGGAAAACCGCAATCCACGCTGCGCGAAAAAGATCAGGGAAGCGGTCAACGGCAGCCTGAACGGCCTCCAGATCATCAATCACCGGCATCAGCGCCGACGCCAGTTGCGCAAGGTTCCACATCGCAATGTCCGGCTGCCGACCAAACGCATAGCGCCCGTGTTGGTCGATGGAAGAAAAGACCTGAAGCGGATGATATGTGTCCAGAAACGCGCAGGGACCATAGTCGATCGTTTCGCCCGAGATCGTCATATTGTCGGTGTTCATCACGCCGTGGACAAAACCAAGACCCATCCATTGCGCGATCAGGCGCGCCTGTTTTTTGACCACAGAATTGAGCAGTCCCAAAGCGCCTTCGGC
Organism: uncultured Boseongicola sp.; assembly: GCA_964194845.1. Classification (GTDB taxonomy): domain Bacteria; phylum Pseudomonadota; class Alphaproteobacteria; order Rhodobacterales; family Rhodobacteraceae; genus CAXMNX01. The sequence goes on along the minus strand of CAXMNX010000044.1, from coordinate 22,430 downwards.
ATCGGGCGCGTGCCTGTCAAGCGCATGGGTAGTCAGCGCCTCCAGGGCGTCCCGGTCGCTGCGCGCCGCAAAATACTGGAACGTGCCAACCCGAATGTGGCTTGCCGCAACGCGCGTGAAAACCGCGCCGGGCAGGGGCTCTTCCCGCCGCACGACTTCGCCGGTTGTCACCGCTGCCAGTGCCCGCGTCGTCGGCACGCCAAATGCGTGCATCGCTTCGGACACGATGTATTCGCGCAATACCGGCCCGACCCAGGCCCGCCCGTCGCCCATCCGCGAATAAGGCGTTGGGCCGGATCCTTTGAGTTGGACGTCAAACCGGGCACCGTCAGGCGCGATCACTTCGCCCAAAAGAATGGCCCGACCATCGCCAAGCTGCGGTGACCAGCCGCCGAACTGATGTCCCGCGTAAACCAGAGCCAAAGGGTCGGCGCCGCCTGGCACGCTGTTGCCAGCCAAGGCACGCACCCCGTCTTCTGACGCCAGCACATCGGCATCAAAGCCAAGCCGCTTTGCCAGCGGTTCGTTCAGCGAAATCAGACGTGGTGCTGCAACCGGCGTTGGCGGCATCTTGGTGTAGAACCGCTCGGGCAGTCGCGCATAGCTGTTATCAAATGGCAGATCGAACATCACGTGACTGACATAAGCCATCGTGCGGCACATTTCATCCTTCATCTTTTCTGAAAATATGCGCATCGCAGGCGCCGCTCAGTGACCGATCAGGCGCGCCAGGTCATCAGATTGAAGCGCCGCGGCTTAAACCCCGCAGCCTCGTAAATACGCTCGGCCCGCGCGCTTTCGGCGCTCACCTCAAGATGCAACGCGGTGATGCCTGCGTCGCGTAAAATGGCCTGCAATCCGGCAAGCGCTTCGCTGCCCATACCGCGCCCGCGGACCTTCTCACGGATCCAAAATTCGTCGATAAACCCATCCAGCCCGCCAATCTCGATCGACCAGCCAAAACTCACGGCGATATATCCGACCGGTGCCATCTTTGGCCCGATCATCCAGATCGCGCCATGGGGCGAGCCTTCAAGCAGCGGCCCGATGGCCGCGCGCCTGTGCGCGTCGTCCACCTCGATCGCTTCGAAAGCGTGGTATGCCGCCACCATCGGCAAAAGACGGTCGATATCGTCGCTGATCGCCAGGTGCAGTAATTTCGTCATTTATCGCGATCCAATGCCTGCATTTGCTTTATTCTTGGGCCGTCCCAACCAGGGCGGGTGCTGGAAAAACGTCAATACCGCGAAAGCCTTTCCGTCAGCAACGCAAAATACCGCGTGCGGTCAACCGATCCCATGAACATCGCATTTGCGGGCCGGTCGGTTACGCCCCACCAATCGGCAACGGTCATTCCAAGGGTCAGTTTGGATTTGGTCTCGATCTCGACGTTGACTAGGCGTCCGGAAAACATCGTCGGATCAATCAGATATGCAATCGTGCAGGGGTCATGCAGTGGCGCGCCTTCCGAGGCGTATTTTTCCATGTCGAACCGCTCGAAAAAATCGGTCCAGGCACCGACCATACGGCCAACTTCGGTGCCCAGATCACGTATATTCTGAACCCAGTCCGCACTGGTAAGCGCCTTGTGGGTCACATCAAGCGGCATGACAGTGATCTTCGCACCGGATCGAAAGACGATGTCTGCGGCTTCGGGATCAACATAAATATTAAACTCCGCCGCAGGCGTGATATTTCCGACCTCGAAATAGGCGCCACCCATCAACACAATCTCGGCTACGCGCGTGATAATATCCGGTGCGCGCTCAAATGCGGTCGCAATGTTTGTCAGCGGTCCGATCGGCACCAGCGTGACGCTGCCGACGGGTTCACGCCGCAACGTTTCGACAATGAAGTCGACGCCGTGCATCTCCTGAAGCGGCATGGTTGGATTTGATATTCCGGTGCCATCAAGGCCTGTTTTGCCATGCACATGCTCGGCCGTGACCAGCTTGCGCTTCAAGGGCCTGTCGCAGCCTGCGAAAACCGCTGTTTCGGGACGACCCGCCAATTCGCAGACAATGCGCGCGTTTCTTTCGGTCAGGGCAAGCGGCACGTTTCCGGCCACTGCGACAATGCCCAGAACGTCGATCTCTTCGGGCGATGTCAGAGCCAGAAGGATCGCGACCGCATCGTCCTGACCCGGGTCGGTATCAATGATTATTTTTCGCGGCGTGGCCATGGTCAGCTCCGGACAAGGAACCGAGACATTGGCCGCGGCGCGTTATCTTGTCCAGCGCGCCGACGTTTAGCTGTCTGAATCGGTCGGGCCGTCGAAATCCACGCGCTCGACCATCCTCAACGCCTCGGCGCGATGCGCGGCAATCGCCGCCAGATCAGTATCATCGGCATTGAGATTGCCCCAGCCGGCCACACGGTCCGAGATCGCCGCGTCTGGATCGGCGGGATATTCGTTCACTGCGGACGCATAGATGGATTGTGCTTTGGCTGACCCCAGATATTCCATAAATTTCACGGCGTTTTCGCGGTTGGGCGCGCTTGCCGTCATCGCGACGCCCGAGATATTCACATGCGTCTGGCCGTTGTCGGCAAATGCCGGGAACGCGATGCGAACGGAATTTGCCCAGTCCTGCTGTTCGGGGTCATCCAGCATCGCGCCCATGTAATACGTATTGCCCAGCGAAATGTCGCATTCGCCTGCCCAGATCGACTTGACCTGGGCGCGGTCATTGCCCTGCGGCTCTTTGGCGAGGTTGGCTTTCACTCCTTCAAGCCAGGCTTCGGCGGCTTCGACGCCGACGTGTTCGATCACCGCACTCACCAGTCCCAGCGTATAGACATGGGTGCCAGACCGCGTGCAAATGCGGCCTTTCCATTTGGGATCGGCCAGATCTTCGTAAGTTGTGACCTCGCCCGGTGCGACGCGATCTTTCGAGGCATAGACGATCCGAGCGCGCGTCGTCAGCGCGAACCAGTGACCGTCGGGGTCGCGCAGATTTTCAGGGATCGACCCGTTCAGTGCCGGGCTTTCGACCGATTGGGTCACGCCAGCGAACTTGGCGTCTGTCAATCGGCTTATGTCTGTGGTCAGAATGACATCCGCCGGTGACCGCTTTCCTTCGGCCTTCAACCGCTCGATCAAGCCCTTGTTTACAAAGGCAACGTTGGTCTTGATCCCGGTCTCGGCGGTGAAACCATCCAACAGCGGCTGGATCAGTTCGGGCTGGCGATAGGAGTAAATATTAACCTCGGCGGCGACGGCGGCCGGGGCGGTAAGAAGGCAGGCGGCAACCGCCATAACGATGCGCATTTGAAACTCCGCATGGTTGATATTTGCGGCGGTATAAACCTGACTAAATCAGTCAGGTCAATATCCGACAGAAACAATCGGGAAATAAATTCATCGGTCCGCGCGCGCAGCGATGACGGCTTTTTCCTCTAACTTCGCGCGATCCCAAAGTGCGTCCATTTCTTCAAGAGTGCTGCCCTGCGGGCCTAGGCCAGACTGCGACAACGCGGCCTCGATCCATCGGAATCGCCGTGTAAACTTGGCATTGGCATCCCGCAGTGCAGCCTCGGGGTCAATTTTCAGATGCCGCGCGAGATTGGCCATGACAAACAACAGATCTCCAAACTCTTCCCTTATGTGGTCCGGTGTCCCGTTATCCCGCGCATCCACTAGCTCGCGCGTTTCCTCGGAAATTTTATCCAGCACGTCCTCGGCGCTCGGCCAGTCGAACCCCACCCGCGCCGCGCGTTTTTGCAGCTTCACCGCCCGCATTAGCGCCGGCAGCCCCAATGCCACGTCGTCCAACACGCCCGCTGAACCACTTGCGGCGCGTTCGCCTGCCTTTGCTGCTTCCCAGTCGCGGGTTTGCTGTTCGGCGGTTTTGGCGTGTCGCTCGTTGCCAAAAACATGCGGATGCCGATCTATCATCTTTTCGGCTGTGCGGCGTGCAACGCTGTCAAAGTCGAAATGCCCAGCTTCGGCACCCATCTGGCCGTGATAGACGACCTGCAACAGCAAATCGCCCAATTCCCCTTCCAGTTCGTCCCACGCCTTGCGCTCGATGGCGTCTGCGACTTCGTAAGCTTCTTCAATCGTGTAAGGCGCAATCGACGCGAAATCCTGTTCGATATCCCAGGGACACCCCTTGTCCGGCTCGCGCAGGCGTCGCATCACCTCGAGAAGCTGCGGCAGACCGTCCTCGACGTCGTGAATTGGATCGCGCATCTCGGACATTGCGCATACTCTCTTGCTCTGAAACCTTCGCACTTACTTCTCACGAGATGAAAGGCCATGTCCACATGCCTGTTCTGAACCGCATCGCCGGATTTGCCGATGAAATGGCCGACTGGCGTCAGTGGCTGCACCGCAATCCGGAACTGGCCTTTGACCTGCCCAAGACGGCTGCCTTTGTTGCTGAAAAGCTGCGCAAATTTGGCGTCGATGAACTGCACGAGGGCATCGCCACGTCAGGCATGGTTGCCATCGTCAACGGGCAGGGGGCGGGGCCAACAATAGGTTTGCGCGCCGACATGGACGCTTTGCCAATCGCCGAGGAAACGCACCACGACTATGCCAGCGAAACCCCCGGCCATATGCACGCCTGCGGCCATGACGGCCATACCGCGATGCTGTTGGGTGCCGCACGTTATCTAACCGAAACCCGCCGTTTCACCGGGCGCGTGGCACTGATATTTCAGCCCGCCGAAGAATCCGTAGGTGGCGCGCGTTTCATGGTCGAAGAAGGGATCATGGAGCGTTTCGATATCGCTGAGGTCTATGCCATCCACAACTCGCCGGAACTGGCGCTAGGGCAATTCGCGACAACGCCTGGGCCTTTCATGGCCGCCGCCGATGACGTCGCAATCCGAATTCAGGGCGTCGGCGGCCATGCCGCAAAGCCGGAGGCCACAAAAGATGCTCTTATGGCGGCGGTCGCGCTGGCGCAGGCGCTTCAGACCATTGTCACGCGCAACCGCGCCGCAGGCGAAAACATGGTCCTTTCGGTCACGCAATTGCAGGGTTCCAGTCAGGCATCCAACATCATTGGCGAAAGCGCTTTCATCGGTTTGACGGTCAGGACGTTCTCTGATGCCGCCCGCGACATGGCGGAAACGCGTGTCAATGAGATCGCTCAGGGACACGCCGCAGCGTTCGATGTTGAAATTGACGTCGAATATAACCGCTATTACCCCGCCACCGTGAATCACGCCGCAAACACCCGGTTTGCGGTTGAAATTGCCCGCGAAGTTTCGGGTGCGGAGATGGTTAACGATGCGGCGCCGCCTGCGCCCTGGTCCGAGGATTTCGCGTATATGCTGCAAGCCCGGCCAGGCGCTTATCTGGAGCTTGGCCAGGGTATCGGTCCAGGGGTTCACACGGCCACATATGATTTTAACGATGAGGTCGCGCCTATCGGGGCCTCGTTTTTCGCGCGCCTCGTTGAACGCGCGCAACCGCTCGACCCTTGACGGATCAGGCGCTATTCGGCGTTAAGACTGGGAAACGGACCGGAGATAGCAATGGCACTGGAAGACGCCGCAAACGAGGTCGATGTCGCCTTGACGCGAAACGACCCGAAAGGACTGGCCTACGAGAACGTCTTTTCCGGCGTGCCTTCATTTTTGCGCCGAAAACTGACGAAAGATCTCAGTGGCATTGATCTGGCGATAACGGGCATTCCCTTCGACCAGGCCGTGACCAGCCGTCCAGGTGCGCGATTTGGGCCACGCGCACTTCGCGAGGCTTCAGCGCTGCAAGCCGGCGATCCGCCGTACGGCTGGGGGTTTGACCCGCTGTCCGATTTCAGCATCGCCGATTTTGGTGACATGGCATTTGACTATGCCCGCGTCGCGGATGTGCCGTCGCGAATCGAAACGCACGTTGGCGGCATACTTGATGCAGGCGTCGGGTGCCTGACGTTGGGCGGTGATCATTCGATCACGCTGCCGCTTCTGCGCGCCCACGCCAAACGCCACGGACCCTTGGCACTTTTGCAGTTCGACGCCCATTCCGACACCTGGGTCGATGATGATCCCGCGCGCATCGATCACGGCACGATTATCTATAAGGCCGTAAAGGAAGGGCTTATTGATACCGACCGATCCGTTCAGGTCGGCATTCGCGTTGCAAACGATACGCCCTTAGGCATCACGCGGATTGACGCCCGCGAGGTCCACGAGACCGGTGCGGCCGATGTTGCGAAACGCCTCACAGACATTCTTGGCGATGCCAGCGTTTATCTAACCTTTGACATTGATGCGCTCGATCCGGCCTATGCACCTGGCACCGGAACCCCGGAATGGGGCGGGCTCACTTCGGCCCAGGCGGCGATCATTTTGCGCGATATTGCGGGCATCAACCTGATCGGCGGCGATGTCGTGGAAGTATCCCCGCCGTTTGACCACGCAAATATCACTGCGGTGGCCGGGGCCCATGTGGGCTACGAGTTGATTTGCCTCTGGGCTTGGACGCGCAGAAAGTAAGGTAATAGCAAAAATTTTGCCCTATTTATCGGGTATGAGGGAATCGGGTGAGTTGGATATTACATGAAATCACTCTTATTAGCACTTGTATTTGCAGCAGTAATTTGGATCATCTGGAATCGAATCTCGGGCGACGATGCCGATCTCTGGCACCTCGACCCGGCTGAAGCAGATGACCCTGGCCGGACCGGATGGCGGATGATTGGCCGCGAAGCGCCGCGGTTCCCAAGCGACCCGAGCAGCGTTTTGAACACATTTTCCGAAATTGCCCTTTCTGATCCGCTCACGCGGCTGCTCGACGGCGACAACAGCGAAGGCATGATAACATTTGTTGTACGGTCTAAAGTTTTGGGATTAAAGGATTATGTTACAGTAAAGGCAGTCGCCGAGGGCCCGCAGACCAAACTGGGTGTGATATCGCGTGCAGGCAGATCAGCCGGAACCGATATGGGTCGAAACCGGGAGCGACTGGACCGCTGGCTTGCTGAATTGGAACTTCGGCTCGCCCAGCGATGACGACAGGCAGCCGACGCCAGTATCACGCCAGATCGGCACGTTCAGTGACATGTCGCATAGCGCCATAAAAGCGCGACCATTCACATGAAGGCAGATCTGTTCGCCAAGTTCCACGCGGGAGCCTTGTGTATCTGTGCAAAAACACTCCACAATCCGCCCGCCAGAGCCTTTAACGTCAGCGAAGGCCGGCGCGGCAATGACCGAGATCAGGATTGCAAAGCGTATCATGGGTGCAAGTTTAGCAGATAGACCCACACGAGCCTAGTCACACCTGCTTGACGCGCGCCAGACGATACGAGACACGAATTTCATGATCCCACGCGAAACGCTCGACCAGATTACCCAGCGCTTCCAGTTTCTTGAAGCCAAGATGGCTGCCGGTGCCGACCCGGGCGAGATTGCGTCGCTCGGACGGGAATATGCGGAATTAAGGCCAGTAGTCGCGGAAATTGAGGAATATCAATTGCTTCTGGCCACTCAAGCCGACGCCGAAGCAATGCTCGCTGACCCAGAATTGCGCGATTTGGCCGAGGAGGAGCTGTCGACTGTCCGCGCGCGCCTACCGAATGCGGAAAATGCGCTACGGGTCGCTTTGTTGCCGAAAGATGCTGCCGATGCGCGGCCCGCGATCGTCGAAATCCGGCCCGGAACCGGCGGCGAGGAGGCCGCACTTTTTGCCGGTGATCTAATGCGGATGTATCAACGCTATGCGGAAACGAAGGGGTGGCGGGTAACCTTGATCGAGCTTGCCGAAACCGAGCTTGGCGGTGTTAAAGAGGCAGTGATCAATGTTGCGGGCGAGGGTGTCTTTGCGCGCCTGAAATTCGAATCCGGCGTTCATCGCGTCCAGCGCGTGCCAGAAACCGAAAGCGGTGGTCGCATCCACACATCCGCCGCGACCGTTGCGGTTCTGCCAGAGGCCGAGGATGTCGATATCGACATCCCGCCCGGCGACATTCGCATTGATACGATGCGCGCCAGCGGTGCGGGCGGGCAGCATGTGAACACGACCGATTCAGCGGTTCGTATTACCCACGTGCCAACCGGTATCGCTGTCACGTCATCGGAAAAATCCCAGCACCAGAACCGCGCCATCGCAATGCAGGTGTTGCGCGCAAAGCTATTTGATCTGGAACGCCAGCGCGCCGACCAAAAACGCGCCGCGGATCGCAAGGCGCAGGTGGGGTCGGGCGATCGTTCGGAACGCATCCGCACCTATAATTACCCGCAGGGCCGCATGACCGATCATCGTATCGGGCTGACGCTTTATCGGCTCGGCGACATCATCGCAGGCGACCTGGACGAAGTAATAAACGCGCTGATCGCCGAAGACCAAGCCGCCAAACTTGCCGAGCAGGGGCTATGACAGGCGAGCCGTTTTCGGCCGACATCCCCAGCGCGCTTTCCAACGCTATCGGTCACATGCGCGCGGCGGGCGTTCCTGACCCGGTGCGCGATGCCCGCATCCTTCTTGCCCGCGCTATCGACCAACCCATTGACCGCCTTGCGCTTTTTACCCAAGGCACGATGTCCGACCGGCAGGCGCGAAGATTCGCCGATGACGTGCGCCGGCGGGTAAATCGCGAACCGATCTCGCTGATAACCGGACGCAAAGACTTCTATGGCCGCAGTTTCGCCGTTGGCCCGGCGGTCCTTGCGCCGCGACCGGAAACAGAATGCCTGATCGAACTTGCCCTGGCCGAGCGTTTCGAGCGCGTTCTTGATCTCGGAACTGGCAGCGGCTGCATACTTTTCACCCTGCTCCTTGAACAGCGCACGCCCGCATGGGGTGTCGGTGTTGAAAAGTGCCCTGACGCGCTCATGGTTGCGATGGAAAATCGCGACGATTTCGATCTGGCGGTTCCTCCGGTATTGCACCGCGGCGACTGGTACAGCGGCATCGAAAACGCACTGCCGGACGGGTTTCCCAGCTTTAATCTGATCGTCTCAAACCCGCCCTATATCGCTGCATCGGAAATGGCCGGGCTTGAACCTGAAGTGCGCGATCACGAGCCCGATATTGCCTTGACCGATGGCGCCGACGGTCTTTCCGCCTATCGTGAAATTGTCAGCGGTGCGCCGAAATATCTTATCCCCGGCGGTCGAATTCTGGTTGAGATTGGCCACATGCAAGCCGACGCCGTCACCGGCATTTTCCGGGCTGCGGGATTGCACGACATTGCCGTCAACCCCGACCTCGACGGCCGCGATCGCGTGGTTTCGGCTCGCGCTTGACCGTTTCCTCGGGGTAACCGCAAAAGACAGAGACAAGCGCAATCTTTGAGGATACAGGCGAAAACACAACAATTCCGCACAAATCACTGCGTATATCGTTAAAATGTGCTTGCCCAACGGTTGACCACTGGCTAGACCGTCTAATGCGGGCGACAGGAGCATCAGTTAGCTCCCCCTCGCGATCTGCCAATCGTTGCACGGACCAGAGACCCCGAAGCGGGCCATCCTAGGACAAAGCCGAGCAATACCAGACCAAAGGCTGGACAAACACCATATGAGATCTTCGAAAACACGTTCGCGGTCGAAATCGAACCGCAACCGCTCTGTTGGAAATATTGTGAACCGCGTGTTCGACAGTTCCGGCCCTGAGGGGAAAGTGCGGGGCACGCCGCAACAAATCATCGACAAATACAACCAACTAGCGCGCGACGCTCAATCGGCAAACGACCGGGTCGCGATGGAAAATTTCCAGCAACACGCTGAACATTATTTGCGGCTTCTGGCAGAAGCACAGCGTGATCAGCAAGAACGTCAGGCGCAGCAGCAACAGCAACAGCAGCATAACCAGCAACGCCGCCACGACGAGCAGGGCGGCCGTGATGGTGGCGCAAGCCAGGTCGACGATCAGCGGTCCGAGCAAGGCGAAAGAAATACCCGGCCAGTGGAAGTGGTCGAGGTTCAGCCACCCCGGGAACCTTCAGAATTGGTTGAAACGCCCGAGGAAAACGCCGACCGCCAACGCCGACCCCGGCGCAAGAAACCGGAAGCCAGTTCGCCGGAACCGGAGGCACCGACCGAAAACGCCACCGAAGACACTGCCACCCCTGACGCGGCGGAATAAGTGGCTCTAAGTTCTATCCGGTTTGCTTGGCAACGATCCGCGCCAGCGCGCAAAATCTTTCTAGCTCGACAGTTTCGGCGCGGTCAGTTGGCGGTATTCCGGCCTTGACCAGTGCCGCCTCGATATCCGGCACCAGACCTTTCAGTGACGCCCTCAGCATTTTTCGCCGCTGATTGAAGCCGCGTGCAACCACGCGGAAAAGCACCTGCGCCTCGGCTGGATATCGCGGACCGGCAAGCGCCGTCAGGTGGACCACGGCCGAGCGCACCTTCGGCGGTGGCGTGAACGCTTCGGGCGGCAGGTCCATGACAATTTTCGCGTCACTTCGCCACGATGCCAGGATCGACAGACGGCCATAGCTTTTGCTGCCCGGCCGCGCCACGATCCGCTCCGCAACCTCGCGCTGAAACATCAGCGTCAGGCTTGACCAGAACGGTGGCCACTCCGGCGGGTCGAGCCAGCGTGTCAGAAGTTCGGTTCCAATATTGTAGGGAAGGTTGGCAACGATCTTGACCGGTGGCGTTAAAATTGCGGCGATATCCAGTCCCAGCGCATCGTCATTCAGAATATTCAGCCGTCCGGGATAGGCGGCGGCGATTTGTTCCAGCGCAGGAACGCAGCGGCTGTCTTTTTCAACCGCGATCACCCGACGCGCACCCCCGGCCAAAAGCCCGCGCGTCAAGCCTCCGGGGCCGGGGCCTATTTCGAGAATATCCGCGCCCGACAGATCGCCCGCCGCGCGGGCAATCTTTGCCGTCAAATTCAGATCAAGCAGGAAGTTCTGTCCAAGGCTTTTACGCGCCGCCAACCCGTGCTGCGCGATCACGTCGCGAAGCGGGGGCAGTTCGTCGATTGCGCTCATGCCCGTCCGCCAGCGCGAGCCCGTGCCATCCTTGCTGCCAGTTTCAGCGCTTCGATCAAAGACGTCGGGCTTGCAAGACCATTGCCAGCAATGTCGAACGCGGTTCCGTGGTCGGGCGAGGTGCGCACGAACGGCAGGCCCAGGGTGGTGTTCACACCGCGATCAAAGGCCAGCGTTTTGATCGGGATCAGCGCCTGGTCGTGGTACATCGCGACTGCTGCGTCATAGGTCTGGCGGGCTTCGTCGTGAAACATCGTGTCTGCGGGCAGGGGGCCGCGAATGCTTATCCCCTCCGCCGCCAGACGCTGGCAGACGGGTTCGATCAAATCGCCTTCTTCCGCACCCAGCATTCCACCTTCACCGGCATGGGGGTTCAGCCCTGCGACCGCGATCCTTGGCGCGGCGATCCCAAAGTCCAATTTCAGCGCATTATTCGTGATCCGAAGCGTTTCTTCCAACAGCGACGCGGTAAGCGCGGCCGGAACCTGCGCCAGGGCCAAGTGGATCGTCGCCGGAACCACGCGAAAATCGCCCGCCACCAGCATCATGACGCTCCGCCCGACGCCCGCCAGATCGGCCAGAAACTCGGTATGGCCGGGAAAGCCAAACCCGGCATGATCCAACAGCACCTTCTTGGAAATGGGTGCTGTGCAAAGCGCTGCGGCCTTACCGGTAGTGACCAGTTCGACGCCGCGCCGGATTACCTCCACGACGCCTGCGGCATTGGCCGCACTTGGGGTGCCGGGATGTGCAGGCTCTGCAAACTCGTGGCGCAAAACCGGCAATCCGCGTCGTGCCGCCGCGCGCGCCTCGCTTGCGTCGTCGATTTCGGCGATCTGCGCGCCCTTCGGCAAATGCCGCGGATCACCAATCCAGAAAAACGGCGTGTCTGCCTTGAGCGCTTGCCAGGCCATCACTGCGATCTCAGGCCCGATACCGGCCGGATCCCCAGCGCTAAGCGCAATAGGCAAAGCCATCTCGCCGGTCATGATCAGTTGGTCAGTTCGGTGATCGTCGTATTGGCGCGCAATTCAGCCAGATAGTTGGCCGCCAATGCCGTGAGCCTTGAATTTACCAGCCGGTTTCCGACGATATCCAAATCAATCGAACTTTCCAGAGACGGTAACCGGCTGCACAGCATCAAAACCGTGCCGCGTCCATTTCGCGTCAAAGCAGTCGTGGCCTCGCCGACATCAAGTGTGCCGATCGCCGACCTGATATCTGCCGCCAATGCGCCGATTGGCTGCAATTCGCGGATCAGCCGTTCTTCCGGCAGCCCGTGCGCGACACCGAAAAGATCGTCGCAGGTATCAACCTCCTGGACAATTGCTTCGGCCAAACTTCGGTCGCCGTCGGTGATAAAAAGCGCATAATCAACCGACAGATTTTCCGGTGTGCCTGCGTCCACGCGCTCGAGGTTTCGCAACAGGAAAATGCCAATCGCGTTCGGCAATTCGATGGGTCGGCTGATCTGCCCAGGTGTCAAAGCGCTGATAATTCCGCGGATTTCCTCGGGCAGCGTGTCGATCGGAACCCAGTTTAGTTCGCCCCCCGTAGCGCGCGATGCCGCCACGCTATATTGTCGTGCGGCGGCAGCGAAGGCGGCTTCACCGTCCAGATTGACCAATTCCGACGCGCGCTGGCGCGACGCCAGCGTGGTTTCCTCGGTGGTTGCCGGCAACAGGATTTCCGAGATCAAGACCCGCAACCCGCCCTCGGTGCCGGTTTGCGCAAATGTCCGTTCGACCTGATCGCGCGGCACGTCGCTGGCGCGGTCTTGAAACCGGCCTTGAACGATTGCCCGCCAAATCACACCGGCACGAACAAAGTCGCGATAGGTTTCCGCTGCAATGCCGTTCTGCTGAAGTATTGTAACAAACTCTTCTAGCGTCAGATTGGCCCGGCTCGCGAATTCGGCCTGCGCCTGCAAAAGCTCCGGCGAAGTCACCACGACATTAAAGGAAGCCCCGGCCTGAATCTGCACTGCTTCATTGATCAATTGTTGGCGTGCAATGTCGCGGGGATCGCCAGGCGCGCGAAGCAGGCCAAGAAACCGCGCGCGCTGGTCCAGCTCATACTGCGTGATGACCCGATCGCCGACTTGGATCGCCGGAGAAAACCGGCCCTGAGCCACAGACGGATTTGCCAAAAGCGCAATCAACAGCCCGAGAACAATTAGGGTTCCATTCAGTCGTATCTTAACTCGCACGTTTCCTATCCCCTGCACGCGCGCCGCTGGTTACGGGCGCTTGTCCCATTTCCGACCCCCAGCAGCGAAACGCGGAACCCGAAATCGGTTGTCGGCGCTACACTAGTCGAGGTCGCGAAACGACGCGAGAGCGAAAGATCCAGACGGATGCACTCGTTTTCATAGTCCAGACCAATTCCAACGCGCGCCGCGCGACCAGCGGTGAAATCATACCGCCAATCGGTGCTTGCGGTCCAATTGTCCGTTAACTGAAGCGCGCCATCGAATGAAATCTCGGATAGACGCGTGTCGCGCCCTTCCGCCGGTTCCGGCTCGGCGAAAATATAGCTCGATCCGATACGCCCGCGATTATTGTGCCAGTCAACCCGCGTCTCGCTCAGCGTAAAGGCCACGTTGTCATCGAAAAGCGAACGCGAGGCGAGCCACAACTGGTCATTTACGGCAAGCCGCCCGGCCAGCAGCCACTCGGACTGGTCACCATCAAGGCCTGTGCCATCAGCAAATCCCAGTGATCCATCCAAGCTTGCGACCCGCCCGAAAGCCAGGTCAAGCGCCCAGCCATCAGGGTCGTTGCGCTGCCAGCTAAATCCTGCCGCGACCCTGGCACCATCTTCGACGCCGTCACTTCCGGGATATCTGGAAAACGAAAACAGGTTGGCTTCGTCAAATTCCACGATCCGGCTGTCTTCCAATGGCACCGCATCACCTCTGGCATCAGCGATATCGAAGCGCAAGATCGGCTCCAGAACCTCCGCGCCGCCGTCGCGGGTTGTGCGGGCCAATGGCCAACGCAGTTCTGCCGCTGCGCGCGGCACGAACCGGGTGAGGTTGGTCGCAAATGCCGCATCCTGACCGACGTTGTAGGCGTCGAACCGCATCCCAAGCTCGCCCGTCGCGACAAGCCCGGGGCCAGCGATGATGCTTCGCCGCCAGTCAAGGCCGACACCAACGCGCGAAACATCGCGCCCATCAGCGTCCGCCGACGACGGCCTGTTCAACGCGGCCGCGTCCACGCGCGCGGTCGTTCGGCCACCGAAGCCAAGTGCTGGAAGATCGCGGATATACGACACTTCAACAAAGCGGTCGGGCAGGGTGTCGCGAATGGGTATTTCGCTTTCGCGAAGCGTTCGAAATTCGGTAATACTCGCCCGGAACAAATCCTTCTCTCGCACCCGTGTCACAGCCAACTCGTTGGTCAGCCGGTCCTTTTCCGAATAGTCGTATAGAAAAAGATACCCGGGATCGGACACCAGCTCGATCTGTCCGGTTGCCACAAATCCACGAGGCAGGCGGTATTCTGCGTTGGCGAAAAGATAACCGCGCCCGCTATCGACATCGTCATTGGAAAACGCGCCAATTGCGTCAAGCTGACCGTTTTTGATCTGGTGTCTGTATTGGTACTCCAATGTCGACGTTGATGTCGAATAATAGGGGGTCAGGGTGACATCGGCATGGTCACCGATCGCAATGAAAAATGGCGCCTTTATCCCGGTCCCGAGGCTCGACGAGGTTCGAAATCGCGGGATAAGAAAACCGGTCGCGCGCTTCAGTGTCGGATCCGGCAATCTGAGACGCGGCAGAAAGAATACCGGCACGCCTGCGATGCGAATTTGTGCGTTCTCGAAATAAAGCTGACGTTCCAGACTATCGTGGATCACGCGGTCGGCGCGAATGTCCCAAAGCGGCGTCGGATTTGATGCGCAAACCTGGCACGACGATGCGACGGTCCGGTTCAACGTCGTGTAGCGGTTGCCAACCCGCGCAATCTCAACCGCCGCAAGCTGCAATTGCCGGTCCAGCACCAGCCGCGCCGACACCAATACGCCGTTGCGAAGCGACCGGTCCAGCGTCGCTGCATCGGCGTAAAGTATATTGCCGTCGGCCTCGGTGACCGTGATCGGGCCGGTTATGGTCAGCTGATCGCCGTCCCTGGAATAGGTCACGGACGCGGCCGTAACCTGCGTGCCTTCGAAAAAGACCACAACGTTGCCCTCGGCCGTGATAATACCTGACGGATCCACGAAAATGCTGTCAGCAACAAGCGATGCAAGCTCCTGCCCAAAGGCACGGATCGGCTGGATCAGGCACCATATCATTACAACAAGAACAGCAGTTTGCCGCACGATCGCTTTCACCCGTCTTCAAGATGCAAAAGCAGGCCAAGCGGTAGGAATACCGCCGCCACAGGTGGCCCCCAGGCCGCAAGAAGTACGGGTATCTGGCCGTTTTCACCCAGGATCGCTGCAAAATTTCGGATGAAGTAAAGCGTGAACCCCAACGCCAACGCCATCATCACCATCGCCCCGGTTCGCCCGAACCGCGTGTGCCGCATAGTGAACCCGGCACCGACAAGGACCATAGCAACCAGCAGCACCGGCAAGGCCAGTTCCATATGCAGAAACGTGCGATGGATGCGCGCAGAAAATCCGGCACTTTCCAAGTGGTTGATAAAGTTCGGAAGTTCCCAGATCGGAATCGATGACGGCGTGCCGAAACTGTCAAGGATCTGGTCCCGCGTCAGGTTCGAAGCCAGGCTCATTTTTTCGGCCTCGAACGCCGCTTCTTCGGGGATCGCGGCTGCGTTGGCAAATCGCCATTCCTTTGCGCCGAGAATTTCCCAGGCGCCAATGACCAGTCGGGCTTCTGTGGCCTCGATCCGGTAGGTCGGTCGCCCGTCAAGGTCGAATCCCAGGAAAGTGGCATCAAAGAGCGTCGTTCCATCCAAATTTGCGCGCGCGGCGTGGATGACGGTCTGACCGGTCACGCCGCCCTGGCGCAGCCAAAGCCCATCTTCCGTCACGGATACGGTCGATGCGCCGGTTCCGGTAAGTCGTCCGGCCATCACCTCGTATTGGCGCGCGGTCGACGCAACGATCGGGTTGAATACCGCCACCGCCACAATGCCGATGAAAACAGTGAGGATAATCGGCGCGGTCAGGCTTTTCATTGCTGACCGGCCCGAGGCGCGCGTCACCACCAATTCCGATGACCGGGCGAGCCCGAGAAAAAGCGCGAGCGTCGCCATGATCGTGATCAGCGGCAAAATCCGGTAAAGCGTCTCCGGCACATTCAAAAGCGTCAGGGTAGCCAATGCGCCAAAAGACACATCGGCGTCGCCAAAGCGGCGAATTTGCTCGATCAGATCCAGCATAAACAGGATGCCGAAAAAAATTAGCAAAACAGACATGAAAGAGCGGAAAAACCGCTGCGCAAAATACAGGTGAAGCGTCATGTCTCTGCCCTCGCAGGGACCACTTCGGGGCGTCGTCTTCGAAGCAGCGCGGGCCTGGCCGCCAGGTTCAGCAATATCAGTGCCAACACTGCCCCGGCCGCAGGGCCGATATAGGCGGCAAGCCAGAAATCCGCGTCGGATCGCACGATGCCTTGCCCAACCCGCGTCAGCATCTGGACCACGATCAGCGCCGCGATCGCGCCGATGATCTGGCGCCATATACCGAAGCGGGAGAAACCGCCCAGCAACAGCGTCGCAAATCCGATCATTGGCGCGATCAGACTGTTCAGGGCGTTGCCAAAGCGCTCGTGCGCCTCCGAGATAAGCGCTGAACGCGTCTCGCCCGTCTGCGCCTGTCTCGCTACCGTCGCCCTCAAAAGCGCGCCCGTGCTCAATTCCCGCGCGCCGACGCGCCCGGCCGCGGATACGTCAACAAGCCCGGTCAGATCAAAGGCAAAATCTTCGAACCGCGTGGTCGAAAGCAATCGCGTCTCGCTGTCCAGCACCTGCGCCATGCCATCGAGCATGATCAGCGTCGGCGCTGTCTCGCCACGGATCAGCAACGCCTCGCGCGCGGTGTAGGTTACATTGCGTGTCGGATCGCGCGCATCGGAAAGGAAAATGTTTTGAAGCTCACCGCGGGCTGAGATTGCGCGAATGTAGAATGTCACATTCTCGCCCGGATGCAGAAACTGGCCTTCGGTCAAAAGCCGCGCTGTCATGTTCTTTGAAATTTCATCTGAACGCACGGCCAATTGGCGCGCGCTCGATGGAACCAGATAATGCGAAAGCACCGACGACAGCATCGCCACGATGATCCCGAACAAAAGAACTGACCGAGCAAGGCGCCACGGCGAATATCCCGTCGCCTGCACCACAACCAGTTCGCTTTCCGACGTGAGGCGATTGGTGACATAGACGGTACCGGCGAAAGCAGCGATCGGCAGAACAATCCGCACAATATTCGGAAGCGAAAGAACCGTGAATTCCAGAAACACCGCGGCCGACTGGCCGTTGGCGATCAACTGATCAAACAGAACCACCGCGCGGTTCACCCAATAGACCAGCACCAGAACCAGCGCGAAAAAGCCGAAAAGCCAAAGAAGCTGCGCCAGGAGGTATTTGTCGAATTTGCCGATCATACTCAACTGCCCAATTCATTGGCGCTGACCCTAAACCATCGCGCAAATGGTTGGAACCACTACAAGTTAATACCACAGGCGGATCGACGCTGGTCAGCTTGGCCGCACCGGTCTAACAGTAGGCGCATCAGAAGGGCGCAATAAATGACAGCTTTGCCGCAGTTTTCGGCCATTGAAACCAATCTAGACCAGATTTCCTCGCTTGCGGGCCATATCGTTGTTTTTGTGCCCGAGACCGGGAAGCTTGATCAGATGGCGCGCCGCGTGAACCGGCTGATGCGCGGTGCCCTGGGGCGCTTCGTCGAAAGTTCCGAATTCAAGCGCCTGTCCGAAAATAACGCTCGCGCATTGGCATTTCCGGCTGGGCTGGAGGCAAACTCGCTTGTCGTCGTCCGCCTTGCCAAGCGAACGAAAGCCCCCGCAGCACGCGCCGCCGGTGCTGCCGCCGCCAAGATCGCGCGCGCCGGACAGGTGACGTTTCTGGCTGGCGCGCGGCGCGACATTGGCGAAATTGCCTTGGGGTTTTGCCTGCGCGCCTATGCGTTCAAAGACCACCAGACCAAAAAATCCGACGAAGACCAGTGCGCATTGGAAGAATTGGCGATTGCGGTCATGACGCCCGCACCTGAGGAGGCCGAGGGTCAGTTGGCGGCGATCAAACCGCTGGCCGAAGGCGTTTTCTTCACCCGCGATCTTGTCAACGAACCGGCCAACGTCCTGACCACCACCGAGTTTGCGAACCGGCTTGAGAACCTGACCAATCTGGGTCTCAAGGTCGAGGTGCTGGATGAAAAGGCGCTGGCGAAGCTTGGGATGCGGACGCTACTTGCGGTGGGCGAGGGCAGTGAAAGCCCTTCGAAAGTCGTGGTTATGGAATGGATGGGTGGCGGCAAAGAGCCACCGGTCGCACTCGTCGGAAAGGGCGTGGTGTTCGACACCGGTGGCATCTCGCTCAAGCCCCCCGGCGGCATGGAAGACATGACCATGGATATGGGCGGCGCGGGTACTGTCGCCGGTGTCATGAAAGCGCTGGCGCTTCGCAAAGCGAAGGCAAATGTTGTGGGGCTCGTCGGGCTGGTTGAAAACATGCCGGACGGGCGCGCCCAGCGCCCGGGCGATGTGGTGCGGTCGATGAAGGGCGATACGGTTGAGGTTATCAACACCGACGCCGAGGGCCGCCTCGTGCTGTGCGATGTGATGTGGTACGCACAAGACCGGTTCGAGCCCGCCGCGATGATTGATCTGGCGACGCTGACGGGTGCGATTGTCGTCGCATTAGGCCACGAAAACGCCGGTGTTTTCAGCAACAACGACGATTTTGCGAAATACCTGATTGTAGCAGCTTCTGCCGAGGGCGAAGGCGCGTGGCGAATGCCACTTGGCGCTGCCTACGACAAGCAATTGAAAAGCCGAATTGCTGATATGAAAAACATTGGTGGTCGCGCCGCGGGCGCGGTCACGGCGGCGCAGTTTTTGCAGAGGTTTGTCCGGGAAGACACGCCATGGGTGCATCTCGATATCGCTGGTGTCGCGAGCCGGTCTTCGGATACCCCGCTGGCCCCGAAAGGCGCGACCGGCTGGGGTGTTCTTGCATTGAACCGGCTGATTGCGGACCGCTTCGAGGCATAGGGCGAATGGGCGAGGCTTATTTTTATCATCTGACCGAACGGCCATTGGAAGCGGCGCTACCGGTTCTTATTGGCAAAGCAATGCGGGCCGGATGGCGGGTCGCGGTGGTTGCACCCGACAGCTCAAGGCTCGCGCGGCTTGATCAGACGCTTTGGAACGGCGACGGCTTTCTGCCACACGGGCTTGAAGGCGGGCCCTTTGATGCCGACCAACCGGTGCTTCTGACGGCCAGTACGCCTGCAAACGATCCGCAATGTGTGATGGCCATCGACGGCGTGGATGTTTCTGCCGAAGACGTCGCGCTGCGCGATCGCTACTGTATTCTTTTCCATGGCGCGGATGAAAGAGCGGTCGAGTGCGCGCGGGCGCAATGGCGAACGCTGACTGCTGCGAATATCGCCGCACAATATTGGGCCGAAGAGGCCGGTCGCTGGGTCAAAAAAACTGAAACGGGCACGTCCGGCTGACCAGGGTTTAAGGCGTCAGCCGCATCTGGTCGCCGATAATCTCGATCCGTGAAAACCTGTCGAGATAGCTCATCCCCAAAAGCGAACCGCTCATCTCGCCCGAATTCACCGAAACGCCGACATTGCGAAAAACAACGGGCCCAAGCGACACATCATCAATGGTTGTATAAGCGGTGCGCACTTCACCGTTGGCGGTCCGCGCGGTGCCCAGAAACGCCAGGTCATCCAGATCAAGCCCGATGCGTTCGGCGTCGCCTTTGGTCAGCACGACATCGCTTGCGCCGGTATCGACCAGAAAGTCGACGCCCGTTCCATCAAGTTCCAGCGTCAGGTGAAAATGCCCGTCGCGGCCGCGCGGTATCTCGATCAGCCGCCCGTCCTCCAGAACCGCCTGCTGGGGGCCAAATTCGCCCGAGATATCCTCCCAAAGCCCATAGACAGCGAGGAAACCGAACAAGATCAACACCCAGGCCAGCGCCATCCGCGCGGATTTGCCCAGCGACTGCCGGTTTTCGGCGACGAACCATCCCACGACGGCAGTGCCGAGAACGACAAGATAGATCAGCCGGTCAAAAGGAAGGTTTTCCATGGGGTCATAAATAGGTGCGACCGGGCTGAAACGAAAGGGCAATGCCCGCGCGTCAGCCAATCGGCATTTTCAACTTAGGGTCAAAGATTGCGAGCCTGCCGCGTTGATTTCACCAATTCGAAAATGCGCTCAAGGATTGGCAAAAGATCGCGCTCGCTCCCGCTGGCGATGGTAAGTGGCATTTGCCGTCCTTTGACTCGCAGCAGCATCTTGGTCATCGCAACCGATGCCTTCGACCGCTTCAAAAAACAACTTTCAATGGCTGCCATCGGTATTCGGCGCTTCGCGGTCGAGATATTGCGCGAATTTCGCGTGGACAGCCGAATTTCCTGCCGTACAACGTCGACCTGAATTTCCTGCCGAAAACCGCGTCCCGCGTGCCAGTATACCGCAAGGCCGACCGAAAAGAATGCCGCAGTGTGCGCCATCTTCAAAGTCAGTGTGCCTGCCGCAAGCCCGCCGCCCAATGCGATCCAGGGAATAATCGAACTGAATAGCAGGACAATCGACAAAACCTTCAGCGTCGCCTCGGCAATCGCGCCACTGTCCTGCGCCGACGTTCTGTCTGAGACGATAAAGCCCCAGTGCGTATCGCGCGTGGTCAGCGGATCGTTTCTGCGCGCTATGTCCAGCTGGTTCCAAAAAGTGTCGGCGTGAACGCTCATCGGGGAGTCCAATTGTTTACGGTCTGTTAACTATGATTGGAAAACTAGGGCGATAGTTTGGCAATGCCGCGATGTTTTACGGTCAAACACAAAGCCCGACCGGGAAATAACCCGACCAGGCTTCGCAAAACTATTGTTCCATTCAGATGCGCGAAACGGTTGCAATTTGGGTCGGCGAGTTCTGCCGTTCGTGCGAAACGACATCATTTCGCGAACCCGCGAACCTCATCACAAACAGCCAGAAAATGGCGGCAATACATACTGAAATCGGACCGAATAGGCCAAGATAAGGCAACAAAGCAGACATGGCACAAAACGCCTTTCACTGGAAACATTTACAAGGTGAATACTTGCATCAAATCATGTGGAATTTAGGGCAGAAGCGCGGGTTTACCGCGGTGTTTTCGTGCGATCCGCGCGTCTCAGCTTTTGGTCCCTTCAAATCTTTCAACCGCGCGCAGCCAAAGCGCCTCGGCGCGTTCAAGTCCGTGCTCGACCTCGGCAAACTTCTTTCGCCAGGCTTCGGTCTCTGCCGTCCGACTTGCTTCGTAAATACCGGGATCCGCCAATTTATCAGCCAAACGCCGGCGAAATTCGGTCAGCTTGGCAACCCGCGCTTCGGCGTCGGATACGGCCCGGCGCAGTTCGACAATTTTCCCGCGCGGTGGTTTGGCAGGTTTAGACTTCGACTTTGCCGTCGCCTCGACCGGCTGCGCCAAAAGCATACGTCGATAACCGTCCAGATCGTTGTCATAGCGGCTTACCCGGCCCTCGTTCACCAACCAAAGCTGATCTGCGACATGACTTAACAGGTGCATATCGTGGCTGACCAGAACCACCGCACCTGAATACATACTCAGCGCTTCGATCAATCCCTCGCGGCTTTCCACATCCAGATGGTTTGTCGGCTCGTCGAGAACCAGCAGATGCGGCGCTTCAATCGTCGCCAGCAAAAGCGACAGTCGGGCTTTCTGCCCGCCCGAAAGCCGCGACGCAATCGTCTCGGCCTGTGCGGCACCGATGCCGAAGCTGCCAAGGCGCGCTCTGAGTTTTCCGTTCGGGTCTTCCGGCCTAAAGCGGCGAATATGATCTATGGGGGTTTCGTCACCGTGCAGTTCTTCCAGCTGATGCTGGGCAAAATAGCCAACGCGAAGTTTGCGCGCGCGCGTAATACTTCCCGAGATCGGTGCCAGCTTGCCCGACAATAGTTTCGAAAGCGTCGATTTGCCTTCGCCATTGCGGCCCAAAAGCGCGATCCTGTCATCCTGATCAATTCGAAGCGATAGCTGCGAAAGGACCGGATTGCCGTCATAACCCACGGCGACCTTGTCCATCGCGATGATCGGCGGCGACAATTCCTCGGGCACCGGAAACGCGAACCGCCGCAATGCCGCTTCCTGTGGCGTCGTGATCGGCTGCATCTTCGCGAGCATTTTCAGCCGCGACTGTGCCTGAACCGCTTTCGACGCTTTGTAACGGAACCGGTCAACGAAACTTTGCAGATGCGCCCGGCGCGCTTCCTGCTTTTTCGCCTCGGCCTCGGCGCCCGCCAATCTGGCAGTGCGCGTCGCGGCAAATGTATCGTAGTTG